>DAIRGM010000036.1:0-23207 GCA_036794525.1 Methanoculleus sp. | reverse complement strand
TCTTGCCGCCCTTCCCGATCGCCGCCGGGACGTCCTTGTCCTCGATGTAGACGACCGCCTTGTTGTCGCTGATGATCCTGACTTCGACCGGGCCGCTCGTGTACCGCCCGATCTCGCGCTGGACCTCTTTTCCCGCAACCTTCCAGGTGACGTTCTCCTCGGGCTCCGCCGCTGTCTTCGGCGCGACGACCGGAGGCTCCGCCGGTGCCGCGATCGGCTCTCCGGCGTTCCTCTTTTTAGCGAGCGGCATCACCAGGGTCTCCCCCTCGTAGCGGAAGATCTCGATCTCGGGTTCCTGCCGGTCGTGCTCGCGGACGACGATCACCGGGCGGATATGCACGTCGCCGGGCATGCCCTCCGGTGCCTTGATCGTCAGTTCGAGGTCGTAAATCTTCGCGATAGCGCCCTTGACGACGTAGATGACGGTGTTGATGATCTGCGGCAGGATGCTGTAGTCCACGCGGTCGCAGAACCGCCGGAGGCAGTCGTGCACCTCCATCGCGTGGACCACGCCGACCATGCCCATCCCGGCGAGGCGCATATCCGCATAGACGGTGAAGTCCTCGTTCTTGCGGACTTCATCGAAGATCACGTAGTCCGGCCGGACGAGCAGGAGGGCTTCGGCGGTGTTCGCCATGCTCCCCTCGAGCGCCGTGTACTGGGTGATGTGGTCGGGCACCTGCAGGTCGCGCGGGGCCTCCATCGTCTTCACGATGAAGTTGTTGTCGGCGAGGAACGTTGCAAGGCTCTGGGCGAGGGTGGTCTTCCCCGCTCCGGGGGGTCCCGCGATCAGGACGCCGCGGCGGTTCCCGAGGATCCGCTGCTTGATCTCCGGCGCCATGGCGTAGTCGTCAAGCGCGAGATCCACAAGCGGCCGGACGGCCGTGATCTCCATCCCGTCCGAGAACGGCCGCCGGGCAATCGAGATCCGGAGCGACCCGATCTGGACGACCGTGATCCCCCGCTTCTCGAGTTCGATGAAGCCGTCCGGGTCGCGTTTCGCCCGCTCGAGGAGTTCCTGCGCCATAGCCTTGAGCTCGTACTCGGTCATCGGCGCATCCCGGAGGGTGACCAGGCGGGTCTCCTGGAGTTTTCCGATCTTTGCCACCGGCGGCGCCCGCTCTTTAAGCGTGATCGCGATCGTCTCCTCATCGAGGTACTGGTCGATCGAGAGCGGCGAGAAATCGCCGATCTGCGGCCGCAGGTAGGTGACGTCGAGCCCTTTTGCCTTCGCCACCTCCGCCTGCACGAGATCGCTCGTGATGAACCGTGCGTCGTGGTCGATCGCAACGTTCCGGATCAGGGCGTCGATCTCGCCTCCGCTGGAGAGTTTCACCTGGTCGAGACTCGGGCGCTCTCCGGAATACTGGAGTTCGATGACGTTCTCCCCCGACATCCGGAAGAGTTCCTGGAGTTCGTTCAGACCGGAAAACCCTATCTCCCGCCCCTGGTTCGCCTGGGCCTCCAGTTCGGCGACGACGGCTTCCGGTATGATTATTGTTGCGCCCTTATATTCTCCGGTTTTTATCAGCGATGTTATGCGTCCGTCTATTACGACGCTCGTATCGGGTACAATTTTCATAAAAAATCACCATAGTAATGAGGTTACTCACCCTTATTAGCGTATACCTTCTCCGGATCGAAGACCGTTCCAGCGATCTCCTCACCCTCGGCCGTCCGGTAGAAACACGATGCGTGGCCGGTATGGCAGGCGGCACCGGTCTGCTCTACCTCGTAGAGGACGGCATCCTCGTCGCAGTCGACGAGGACGCGACAGACCCGTTGAACGTGCCCGCTCTCCTCCCCTTTCTTCCAGAGTTTTTTTCTGCTCCTGCTGTAATAGTGTGCATATCCTGTGGTCCTGGTGAGTTCCAGCGCCTCCGCGTTCGCGTAGGCGAGCATCAGGACATCACGAGTCCGTCGTTCCTGCACGATGACAGGCACCAATCCGTCCTTGAACTGTATCTCCATAGTATTCACATTCCCGCGATTGCCTTCATGATCACAAAGAGGATATCTCCCATGAACAGTGCGGTCAGGAACCCCGCTGCGATCGGTATGATGAATGGAATGCCGTAGGATATCCAGACCTTGCCGGCCTTCCGGTAGAGGGCAAGTTCCCTCCGGTAGTCTTCGGGGTGCAGCCTGAGATCTTTTGTATACAGCCGCCGCTCCCCCCGCACGATGCGCCTGAGCGATTCCGTAAACCCGACGAACCGCCTGACCAGTCTGCCGTCTTCCTCCTCGATATCTTCCATGACGAAACCGAATTCGTTCTGGATGCTCTTTCCATCGACGGGAAAGCCGAGGAAGAGGCAGGGCAGCGGGCCCCGGTTCCCCTCCAGGATGTTCTTCGCGAAGATTGCGACGGGTGCCGCGATATTGATGAGCACGGCGTTCGTCAGCACGCTGAACGGGAAGAACCCGAGCGGCGATGCGCCGAAGTACGGCTCGATCGGGTAGAACGGGATGCATGCGGTGATGATGATGAGGGCGTATGCGTCCGCCCCCCCGAAGAGGTTTACCGCCTGGAAGAGGTAAAAAAATCCGCAGAAGACCGCGACCAGGATGAGGTACCCCGCCGCCACCCGCCAGTCCGCGAGGATGGTCAGTCCGTACACCCAGAGGGCCGCCGGGATCGCTATCGCGAGTGCGGGACGCCAGGTCTTGTGGGGCACCCGCCGCTCCTTTGCGTCCAGGATGGACGCGTATATGAGCGTAATCCCTATTGCAGCCGCTGCAATCATGAGGGGGGCGCTTATCATGAGCGGAAGAATCATGGGCGGGTACCGTATTCACCTGTTATCTCTTATTTCTGGCGATCTTTCTTTGCAGGGGATCGCTGCCGTTTCGATGCATTTTCCCGGCGGATAAGGCGCGCTACGGCATTCTCACCCGCCGGGGCGGCCCCGGGGCTTCGGTTCTTCAGTCCGGCGTTCTTTATGGTCGGAGATCCACCGGAGGTGGCTGAGCCCAAACGGTCTCATTCCATCTTCCGGATACGCTCCTTTCTCAAGGATATCTGTTAGAATCTCAATTCCATTATCACAAGGTATTAATAATAGCATACTGATGTGATATATTGTGGTAGGGGGTAAAAAAACCCCTTTCCGGCATATTACCTACAAAATACCGTACCTGAAGATCTGCATGGAAATACACGACCTTATGGGCGAGATCCTTCGACAGTCGACGAGCGAAGGATACTTCACGCTTGATGAGCTGTTGCGCTACACCGGCAGCAATCCCATGACCGGAATAGGGGTTTTCGAGGAGAAGGAAGGCTCGTTCTTCCTGTTTTTCTCCGGGGGCGAACCGGACGGTGCCATGTTTGTCGATGCGAAGGGAACGCTCTTTGGAGACTCGGCCATCCTGCGCCTGGCCGGGGAGGAGGAGTTCGAGCTCTTCACGGTGGCGCCGTCGATCGTCGATGCGCTGGTCTCAAGGTGCAGGATCTTCGACAAAAGCCACCTGAAGAAGAACGGGCGCCTCGAGATCCCGACCGTCGGCACCGCTACCCAGCAGCGGATAGGAATGCTCTATCTGATCGTGCGCAACGGCCGGATGCCTCTTGCCGGCGCCCACGTCGCGATCCGGAAGGGAAAGCTCGTCATGACGAGCGATGTGACGGATTCCGAAGGGAAGGTCTGTTTTCGACTGCTCAATGGACGCTACATGTGCGTGGTCTCGGATAGGATTGGAGAGCGGGCACGGCGCATCGTTGAGATCTATGAACCTCAGGTAGAAGCATACGTTGATATTGGGGGCACAGAGGATGAGTTCAGGTGAAGATGAAGAACGTGAATTGATAGCAGCGGTCAGGAGTCTTTTCTCACAACCCGGGAACCTGGGGGTTGGCGACGGAAGAACCACGACGGAGACCGTCGATGCGGGCTTGCCGTCCCGGTCTCCAGGGGAGGGAGTGCGGGATGAAACGACCCCGGAGATTCAAAGGTCCATCACTGCTGAGCAATCGGAGCCGTCTCCCGTGCAACAGAGCGCGGATATCCGTTCGCTCATCGACGAGGTAGCGATCTCGGGCAATTCCGCCGAATCCCGTGCGTCCGCCAAGAAAGACCCGGTCCGGGCGCTCCTCGAACGGATCGGCCTGAGCGATCCGGGCGGCGCCGAAGAAGCCGTCTCCACCCCGACGTTGGAGACGGACGATCTCCCTCTAAGGCCGGAGATGCCAGCCGATCCGCCGGCGGCGGCCGAGGTGCCCGCTGCGAAGCCGGACGCGCCGGGTTCCGCCCCGTGGTCTGATATCCCCGCGGGAATCCTCGAGCGGGTGAAAGGGTGGCGCGAAGGCGGTGAATCCGGCACCCCGAAAGAGAACCCCCCTATCGTGGGGACGGCCGACGATCCCGGAGGAGAGATCTCCGACGGCGTGGTTACGGTCGAGGAGCTCGGGACCCTGGCGGACCTGATCCTCCCGAAGAGCGCGACGTTCACGATCGAAGAACTGAGCATCAACCGTGGCGAAAACCGGTTTGATTTTGTCGATAATGCCCGGGTCGTATCGGAATTTGACGACATCTTCTCCCAGTCCTTCTCCTCCACTTCGCTTGCTGCGGCCGCCGCACAGGTGGTGACCCCGACCCCGGAGGTTCCCCAGTCGCGGTTCGGGTTCCTCAGCAAACTTCAGATGCCGAAAGCCGGCGTCGTGGTCGAGGAATACAACCCCGCGCTCCACGGTCCGCTCGTCGATCTCGTGATGCGGCCGTCACCCGGGCTTGAGGAGATCGAACTCTACCCGGTGAACGAACCATATGCCTACGTCCGGGTGACCTATGACGGCACGACGCACGAGTACACCTACCACGTCATTGAGCCCATACTCACACCCGGGGAGCAGGTGCTCTTCGCGGAGATCAAAGAACGGCTCTTTGAGACGCTCACCATCACTTCCCGTGACCTCACCCGCGCAGAAGCCCGCGTCGCGCTCCGCGATGCGGCGAACACGATCATCGCCGACTACGGGATCCGGCTCGACCCTCTCGGGCGCGAGAAGGTTCTCTATCACGTCGAGAAGGAGTTCCTCGGCGACGGGCTGATCGACCCGGTGATGCACGACAAGTACATCGAGGATATCTCCTGCGACGGTGTGGGGAGTCCCATATTCGTCTATCACACGACCTACGAATCGATGAAGACGAGCCTTGTCTATCACGATCATGTGGAACTCGACTCGTTCGTCACGAAACTTGCCCAGCGGGCCGGGAAGTACATCTCCATCGCCGAGCCGATGCTGGATGCCACGATGAGCGACGGATCGCGTATCCAGATGACGCTCGGGGCGGAAGTGACCGCACACGGTTCGACGTTCACGATCCGTAAGTTCCGGGAGGAGCCGATCACGCCGACGGACCTCATCGAGTGGCACACCTTCTCGCCGCTCGGGATCGCGTTCATCTGGCTTGCGGTCGAGAACGCCAAGTCCTGCATCTTTGCCGGCGGGACGGCGTCCGGGAAGACGACGACCCTGAACGCCATATCGCTCTTCATCCCGCCGCTCGCGAAGATCGTCACCCTCGAGGATACCCGTGAGTTAAAGCTCCCCCACCCGAACTGGATCCCGAGCATCACCCGCGACTCGTTCTCGCAGGACGGGCGGGGCGAGATCGATATGTACGAACTCCTGCGTGCCGCACTCCGGCAGCGTCCGGAGTACATCCTGGTCGGTGAGGTCCGTGGCAAGGAGGCCCTGACCCTCTTCCAGGCGATGAGCACCGGCCACGTCACCTACGCGACGATGCACGCCGACTCGGTGGCGAGCGCCGTCCACCGTCTGGAGAATCCGCCGATCGACGTGCCGAGGAACATGCTCTCTGCCCTCTCCCTGATGTCCATCCAGGTGCAGGCCCGTATCGGCGGTCAGCGGATCCGGCGCAACAAGCAGCTCATCGAGATCCTGGACATCGATCCCCGGACGAACGAACTGATCACGAACGAGGTCTTTCGGTGGCACCCGGCAACCGATGAGATCCGGTATTCCGGCAAATCCTACATCCTCGAACAGATCATGGAAGACCGGGGCTGGAGCGAGGAGCGGATGCGAGAAGAGCTGAAGCGCCGGCAGGAAGTCCTGGAATGGATGCGTATCAAGAAGATCCGCTACTTCAAGGATGTGAGCAAGATCCTGGTCTCCTACTTCCGCGATCCGGAGACGGTCGTCCAGCGGGTGCGTGTCGACCTCTACGGGGAGGGTGGTTCCGCATGAACGGTTACGAACGGTTCTGCTTCAACCTGATCGGACACAACCTGAAGAAGAAGCGGGGGGACTACATCAGCCTCAGAAATGATATGATGGGAGCCCGGATGACAACCCCGTTCGAGGCGTATCTTGCGACTGCGTACGTCTCCTCGATCGTCGTGGGGCTGGTCGCCGCCGTACTGATCGGGCTTCTGACCTTCCTCCTGCGGGTCCCGGAGATGATCGTCTACCGCGGAGCGGTTCCGCAGTTCCTGTACGCGTTAAACGACCACAAGATGCTGCTCGGCACCGTCGCCATCACGGCCATCTCGCTCCTGATCTTCGGCGGGGCAACCTGCCTGATCTTCCTCCTCTATCCCGGCATACAGGCGGGAGAGCGCCGCCGCAACATCGACGCCACCCTCCCGTACGCCATCAACTACGTCACCGCCATGTCTTCGGCCGGGATCACCCCCGACGAGGTCTTCCGGCTGCTCGGCCAGAGCACGATCTACGGCGAGAGTGCTGTCGAAGCGCGCTACGTCTCCCGGGAGACCGACTTCTTCGGGAAGGATCTCCTTGAGGCCCTGCGTTCGGTCTCGCAGGCGACGCCGAGCGAACGGATGCGGGAGTTCCTGCAGGGGGCGATTGCGAGCATCTCCAGCGGGAGCAACCTCACGGAGTACTTCCGCACCAAGGCTCACCAGTACACGCTCGAGAACAATCAGCAGCAGAAGACGTTTTTAGAGACGCTCGGGCTGATCGCGGAGTCCTACGTCACTGCGATGGTTGCCGGTATGCTCTTCTTGATCATCCTGCAGTCGATCATGACGCTCATCTCCGGCGACTCGAATCCGTTCTTCCTCTACATCATCATCTACCTGATCGTCCCGTTCGGGAGCATGATGTTCATCGTTCTGATCAGTTCTATGACCCCGGAGGTGTGATATGGGATTTAAAGACCTTTTCAACGATTTCTTGAACCGGAAACCCACGGATGGAGAGGTGGCTCCGGTGGACGGCCCGGACTCCGAGCGGTTCGTAGAGCAGGACCAGGAGATCTTCGGCAGGGTTGAGAACCGGCGGAAGTACCAGGAAGGGTTTTACCGGTTCCTCAAACACCCGCTCAAGGTGATGATGGAGGAGCCCTACACCGTCCTCTTCCTATCCATTCCGGCCGCGCTTCTCCTCTTCATCGGCGGGTTCGTGAGCATAGTGTCATCCTATGGCATCGGCGCCCTCTTCACGACGACGATCATCGACGACTTCTTCGTCTTCGCGCTCCTCATCGCCATCGTGCCGCTTGCCCTCCTCGATTTCAAGGAGGCGTGGCGCATATCGAGCGTCGAAGCGTCGCTCCCGAACTTCTTCCGCGATGTTGCCGGGATGAACGATTCGGGCATGACGCTCCCGCATGCCATCCATATCGTCTCGGAAGGCGAGTATGGGGCGCTCACGCCGCATATCCGCAAACTGGATACCGAGATGTCCTGGGGCGTCCCGTTCGTGGAGGCCATCAAGCGGTTCGGGAAGACTGTGAAGACCCCGCTCGCGGAACGGAGCGTCGACCTGATCGCCCACGCGAGTTCCGCCGGCGGCGACGTGAGCGAGGTGTTGCGGGCGGCGGCACACGACGCCTACGAGTTCTTTAACCTGCAGTCGGAGCGCAAGAGCGGGATGATGATCTACATGATCATCGTCGTGATGTCGTTCTTCGTCTTCCTCTTCGTCATCGGGGTGCTCTCGGGCACATTCCTCACCACGATGGCGGAGGCGGGCGAGGCGGTGGCCGCGTCGGGCTCAAGCTCGGCCCAGTCGTTCATGGGCAACGTCGACCTCTTCCTCTACAACCGGATCTTCAGCCACTCGGCGCTGATCCAGGGGTTCTTCTCGGGGCTTGCAGCGGGTATCATGGGCGAAGGCCGGTTGATCGCGGGGCTGAAGTACTCGGCGATCATGGTGCTCATTGCCTGGATTGCGTTCCGGTTCTTCATCTGAAAGGGTCGGAGCGGTTTTTCTCTTTTTTGATGGCCGGGTTGCCGGCGTTTGAGTTGCAGCCTTCCACCGGGAGGGGAGGAAAGGCGTTGCGGGTATCCGTACTCGCTCCGGAGACCATATGATCTCCCGGAGATCACTCAGACCCGTTTTTTCCCCGACAATGCCCGGGCACTGCCCCCGCCCTATACCCCCCGCTCGCCATCCCGAAACCACGCCAGAATCGCCTCCATATCCACGTGCTCCTCGAAATGGCGGGCAAGTTCGTCGTACGCATCCGCGGCCCCGAGGGCGCCGCCGCTTGCGTCCGTCATCGGGTCGAAGGCTACGCCCCGCTGCTCTGAGAGGTAGGTAAGGAGGGCGTTTACCGCTCCCGGGTTCCGGAAGAGACCGTGCATGTAAGTCCCGAAGACAAGGCCGTCGGGGGTTGCGGCCCCCTCCCCGGCGAACGCCTCGGGGAGATCTCCCCGTTCCGTCTCGCCCATGTGGATCTCGTAGCCGTCCACCTCACCCATCGCCGGGAGGATGGGGCCGGGGCCGGTCGCCCGCCGCCGGACCTGCACCGTCGTCTTGCGGTAGCCGGTAAACGCCGTCACAACGTCGAGGAGCCCAAACCCACGGTACTCCGCGGGGCTCTCCGACTCGATCCCGGAATCAACGATCCGGTCCCCGAGCATCTGGTAACCGCCGCAGATCCCGATGATCGGGATACCCCGCTCCCGGGCGCCCCGGAGTTCTTCCCCGACGCCATGGCGGTTCAGCACGGCGAGATCCTCGATGGTGTTCTTCGTCCCGGGAAGGATGATGCAGTCGTAGCCGGAGAGCGGCGCGCCGGGCAGGACGTAATCCACCGTCGCGTGCTCTTCGAGGAGCTCGAAGTCGGTGAAGTTTGATATCCGGGGGAGGCGGAGGACGGCGATCCTGACCTGGCTGACACCTCCCCGCCCGCCTTTATCGGCGATCGAGAGCGAGTCCTCGCTCGGGAGGGGGATATCGGCGAAAGGAACCACCCCGAGCACCGGGACGCCCGTGAGTTCCTCGAGTTTTGTGACGCCCGAGGCGAAGAGGCCGGGATCTCCCCGAAACTTGTTGACGATCACCCCGGCGACGAGCGGCCGGATATCCTCCGGGAGGAGGGCGAGCGTCCCGTAGACCTGGGCGAAGACCCCGCCCCGCTCGATATCGGCGACCAGGAGGATGGGGAGGCGGAGCGAGCGGGCGAGCCTGATGTTCGCGATATCGCGGTCGTAGAGGTTCACCTCCGCCGCTCCCCCGGCACCTTCCACCACCACGTTCCCGAATCGCCGCTGCAACCGCTCGAACGCGGCGACGGACTCGGTGAGAAGCGTATCGGTCTCTCTGTAGTAGTCCCGGATCTGCACATCCTTATACGGCCGGCCGAGCAGCACCACCTGCGAGACCGAATCACCCCTGGGTTTGAGGAGGATCGGGTTCATATCGGCCTCCGGCTCGATTCCGGCCGCGAAGGCCTGGACGGCCTGGGCGATCCCGATCTCGCTCCCGTCGGCCGTGACGTAGGAGTTGAGGCTCATGTTCTGGGATTTGAACGGCGCAACCGGGATCCCGCGGCGGTAGAGCGCACGGCAGAGCGCTGCAACGGTCACGCTCTTGCCGACATGGGATGCAGTTCCAAGCACAATGAGAGACATTACCGGCAGAAGAGTTGGGCACGACGGGTTATTAAGGGCGGGGTTCCATCAGGTATCGTATGGAGATCTCCCCGCAAGGCCGTCTCCTCCTGGAGAGCCGCTACCTCCTCCCCGGCGAGACGCCGCACGATCTCTTCTCCCGGGTCGCCGGCGCCGTGGGCGGGACGGAGCGGTCGCGTGAGTTTTTCTCGCTCCTCTCGTCCCTTCTCTTCCTCCCGAACTCCCCGACCCTGATGAACGCGGGCACCCCCGCCGGGCAGCTCTCGGCCTGCTTCGTCCTCCCCGTGGAGGACACGCTCGAAGGGATATTCGGAACCCTCGGCCAGATGGCGCTCATCCACCAGTCCGGGGGAGGAACCGGGTTCTCGTTCTCCCTTCTGCGGCCTCGCGGCGATATCGTGGACGGGGTCATGGGCGCCGCAACCGGGCCGGTCTCGTTCATGCGGGTCTTCGATGCGGCGACCGGGGCGGTCAGGCAGGGCGGCCGGCGACGGGGGGCGAACATGGGGGTGCTCGCGGCCTCCCACCCCGACATCGAGGAGTTCGTCACCTCAAAGCAGGAAGGGGGGCTCTCGAACTTCAACATCTCGGTCGGCGTCGACGAGCGGTTCTTCTCGTGCCTTGCGGCGGGGAAGGAGTATGACCTCACGAACCCCCGCGACGGCACGGTCTCGCGGAGCATCGACGCCCGATCGCTCTGGCATCTCATCGCCGCGTCCGCCTGGGCCTCCGGCGAGCCCGGGGTGCTCTTCCTCGACGAGATCAACCGCAGAAGCACCACCCCGCACCTCGGCCGCATCGAGGCGACGAACCCCTGCGGCGAGCAGCCGCTCCATCCCTACGAGAGCTGCAACCTCGGGAGCGTCAACCTCGCCCGGTGCGTGAGAAAGAATGACCTCGACGACGACCTGCTCGTGAGGGTCGTCCGGTGCGGCGTCGACTTCCTCGATGCGGTCATCGACGCGAACCGGTTTCCTCTCCCCGAGATCCGGGAGAGAACCCTTGCGACCCGTAAGATCGGCCTCGGGGTCATGGGGTTTGCCGAGACACTCATACGCCTCGGGATACCCTACGAGTCGGATGAGGCGCTCCGGTTTGCGGGGAGCCTGATGGAGCGTATAGAGGAGACGGCCCGGGAGCGGTCGGAGGAGCTCGGGAAGGAGTTGGGATCGTTTCCAGCGATCGAGGGCTCGGTCTTCTCGGGAGAGATGCGAAACGCCACCGTCACCACCATTGCCCCCACAGGCTCGATCCACATCATCGCCGGCACAACGAGCGGCATCGAACCGGTCTTCTCGCTTGCCTACGACCGGACGATCGACGGCCGGCCGGTCAGCGTCGCGAGCGACCTCGTCGCCGGGTTCCTCCCGAAGAGGATCGGTGGGAGAGACGTGGCGGATCACGTCCGCCGCCACGGCACGGTCGCCAGCCTCCCCCTCGACGACCATGCCCGCGACCTCTTCAGGACGGCGACCGAGATCACGCCGGAGCACCACGTCCGGATGCAGGCGGCGTTTCAGAAACACGTGGACAATGCCGTCTCGAAGACCGTGAACCTTCCGGAGGGTGCAACCGTCGACGAGATCGCCCGCGTCTTCTCCCTCGCCCACGACCTCGGGTGCAAGGGCACAACCGTCTACCGCTACCGGAGCAGACCCGACCAGATATACTCGCTAGGGTGCGATCTCTGCCGGATTGACGAGTGACATGCCAAACAATATATAACGAGAGCTGAAAGGTACATGCAATGAACGGTGGGATATGTCCGACTTGCGGACTGCCAAAAGAACTGTGTATCTGTGAAGAAGTAGCAAAAGAACAGCAGAGAATCAGCGTAAAGATAAACAGACGCCGGTATGGGAAGGAAGTCACGGTCATCGAGGGTCTCGACCCCTACGACATCGATCTCGAAGACCTCTCCAAGTTCCTGAAGGCGAAACTGGCCTGCGGCGGCACGGTCAAAGACTCCTCGATCGAACTGCAGGGCAACCATCGCGAACGGGTGAAGGACCTGCTCGCCCAGAAAGGATACAACATGGAAAATATCAGTTGACCGGGCTCTCCTCGGCAGAGGATCCGGACACTTTTTTTTGAAAGACACTGCACCGGATGAGGCAACCCCTTCTCCGGGCGGGAGACACTATAATCAGCGGACAGGTACAATACAGGAGGTGGACGATCTATGGTGATGAGATGTTCGTTTGCGCTCGATCCCGACCTGATGGAGCAGGTCGATCAGTTTGCCAGGGATCACGCGTTCGACAGAAACGAGGCGATCCTCGAGTTGATCGAGGCCGGCCTTGCCTCCAGGGAGGCCGGGACGGCGACGGTCCGGCAGCCGCGGCCGTTCGAGGAGTTGAACCGGCTCCAGCGGGAGCTTGAGGACGTCAAAGAAGTCCTTACCGAGCTCAGGAACGAAGTCCGGCTGGTCCACCACACGATCGAGACCGACTGGAACAACGAGGCGAAGGGCGTTCCGTTCCAGACGAAACACCCCTGGGAGTTCTGGCGAAAGTAGCCCGGTCAGCTGATGATGGTTGCGATGCTCCGAAACCCCTCGCCGGAGAGATCGTCGCAGAGAACCGCCTCGACCTTCGCCATATCGATATCGGGTGCGTCCCGGCATCGACTGCAGTAGGCCCGCGCCGGCGACGGCAGTTCCTTTCCTCTGACCACGACGCGGGAGGAGTGGACGCAGAGCCGGCACTGGTCGACGGGAACGCTCTCCTGTTCCGTGCACCTGACCCGGCCCCGGACGACCGTAAGACGCCGCGGTTCACTCATAGGCTTCGACCCGGTATCCCGCACGGCCGAGGACCGCATCGACCTCGCCCTTCCAGGCGGTATCGTCGTCGGTCGTGAGCCCTGCGACCCCCTCTTCCCAGCATTGGCGGAGGGCGGCATCGGTGGTGTCGAGGCTCCTCCTCCCCTTCACCCTCCCGATCTCCTGGCCGCCGGAGTCAAAGATCCGCATGGTGCAGCAGGAGTACGACCGGCAGATCAGCGGGCGGCTGTTGTGGATGGTGCAGACGTACTTCCCCCTCTCCTCCGGGAGGGGCCGGAGGAACGGGCACCAGGAGCGGTGTCTCTCGTTCTCGGAGGCATCCCTGAAGGCGTCGAGGAACCGCTCCTCCACCCGGGCACGGAACGTGCCGCCGACGATCTTCTGCCGGCAGAGGAAGTCGCGGCTCGTGAGCCTCTTCTCGACCTCGATGAGCGCATCGCCTGCATGCATGCAGCACTTTCCGCAGAGGTTACATTCGAACGCCGTCATCCTGTAGATTCTTTGCATAACGATGGATAAAGGTTCGCGAACGAGTGCTTTGCCGCCCCAATAGGGTTAAATCGATACGCATACAATGGAGTGGCATGAAGGTGTGCATTATGTGCGGAGGGGAGGGCACACGGCTCCGCCCCCTCACATTCGGGCGTCCTAAGCCGTGTATTCCGATCGTCAACAAACCCTCGATCCAGCACCTGGTCTCACACCTCGCGAACCTCGGGTTCAACGACGTGGTGATCACGCTCGGCTACATGAGCGAGTCCATCGAGGCGGCCCTCGGGGACGGGTCGCTCTTTGGGGTCAACGTCACCTACGTCCACGAGAAGACGAAACTCGGGACGGCGGGGAGCGTCAAGAACGCCCAGAAATACCTTGAGGAGCAGCCGTTCCTGGTCGTCGGCGGCGACCACGTGGTGGGCCTCGACCTGCTTGAGTTCTACCGCGAGCACCTCAACAACGACTCGATCACCACCATCGGCCTCATCAGCATCGACGACCCGACCGAGTATGGGATCGCCGAGATCGACGCAAGTTACCAGATCAAACGGTTCAAGGAGAAGCCGAGCCCGGGCGAGATCTTCTCAAACCTCGCGAGCACCGGGATGTACGTCTGCGACCCGGAGATCTTCGATCATATACCGACCGGCGAGAAGTTCGACTTCGCCCGCAACCTCTTCCCCGAACTGATGGAGAAGGGCTACACCCTCAAAGCATGGCTTGCCCGCGGAAACTGGTCGGACGTGGGAAGCCCCCGATCGCTTCGCGAAGCGGAACGGTGGAAACTCCAGGATATCGGGTTCACGAACATCTCCGGCGACCTCTACATCAAGGGCGCCCGGGTTCTCGGCCCGGTGCAGGTGGGGAGCTGCGTCTCGGTTGCAGCGAACTCCCGGGTGATCGGGCCGGTCTCGATCGGCGCCGGGACGATCATCGAGGAGAACGTCATCATCGGGCCGTATACGAGCATCGGGGAGGGCTGCATCATCAAGAAGAGCGCGAAGATCTTCTCCTCGTCGATCTACAACCGGGTGATCGTCGGCAGCGACAGCACCGTCAGCGGGAGCATCATCGACAACGACACCGTCATCGGCAGCGGGTGCAACATCGAGCACGACACGGTCATCGGGCCGCACGCGGTCCTGAAGAGCAACGTCGTCGTCCACTCGGGAACCCGGCTCTGGCCGGAGGTGATCATCCCGGAGGGGACGGTCGTCAAAGAGCACGTCCTGAACGAGGACTACGATACCCGGACCGAGGGGTCGTAGGACCCCGGCATACCCGGTTCTCTTTTTACCCGCAAGGACTCTCCCGCGGGCGTCTTTCTCCTCAACGTGCCGGCAACCCGCTTTAGACCATGAGACTCAGGACGATGACCTCCGAGCCGTCGGCTCCGTGGACCACGACCACGACGTCCACCGGCGTGCCGTTGTTTGAGACCCCGTCCCCCGTCCAGGCGGTCCCCGATCCTTTAACGGCCGGAACTCCTCCGAGCGGTTCGACCGTCGCGGAAAAACCGCTTGCAGCGCACGCGGAGGCGTTCGAGACGTCGACTCCGTTCATGAAGACCGAGAACGGCGCCCCGGGGTCGAGCACGGAGGCGGGAGGCACCTCCTCGACGGTGATGACGAGGGTGTCGGGCGCGGTGCGTTCTGCGGAGACGGCTGTCGTCATCAGCGCTGTTCCGGGGTTCACGTCGACCATCCCTGCACCGAGCATCGCGTGAGCGGCAAGCGGGGGAAGAACCACAACGACGAGGATGACGGCGGCCGCGGAGCAGAGGATGAGCCGGGATGCCGCGGCACCGTCGTCCGGCCCGGCCGCTCTCTCCCGGAAGAACGAGACGACGAAGGCCCCGAGGGCGGCGAGGGCTGCCATAGCGAGGCCGATGACGAGGAGGGGGAGTAGGTGGTTCGCGAGGGTGTCGCAGGCCAGAGAGAGGACGTCGGAGAGCCCGGCGGCGTATCCATGACCGAAGACCGATGTTATCATAGAATGGAGTTCGAAGACGAAGAAAGCCGTAAACCCGGCGACCCCTCCCGCAAGGACGGCAAAATCCCTCTTCATCCTGGCCTCCCGCTGCAGAGCGACCGCGAGCATCCCGGTAAGGAGGAGGGAGAGAATGCCGAGCAGCAGGTTCTGGAACGTGCCGATGGCGTCGAAGAGTCCGTGGTTGTAGCAGACGATACCGCCCCAGTACCATGTATGGGCGTGGGTCAGGAGCGCCAGCAGTCCGCCGCCGACCAGCCCGGCGAAGAGCGAGGAGGGGAGGAGGCGCTTGAGATTCTGCAGGGTCGTCTGGCGGTCGGGTGTCCTGGATTCACACTGAACTTATGGTTGCCGATAGCCACCTTTACCCTTCCGGAATTCACCTGCGGACAATAACGTTCACGGCGATTCAGGTCTTCTGTCCGACTGTCGCCCACACCACGTAGATAATCACCGCCCCGGCGGCAGCGAGGCAGAATCCCCGGAGCATCAGGACGAGGAGGGAGAGCCAGGGGGCGGAAGGCAGGTAGGGGTTCTCCCAGACGGAGAGTATCATCAGGAGCGGAAAGAGGAGGGTTCCCGAGACGAGAGCGGCACGGACCGGCCGCTTAAGGGGCAGGTATCGCCTGAGAAGAAGGTACGGCGCGATCACCCCGAGACCGGTGAGCGTGAGGGCCGGCAGGAATACCATGAGGCTCATCAGTGCATCAGCGAGAGGCGATACACCGAAATGCTCCCACCCGGGGATGTAAAACGGGGGGTATATCCGGGTCGAACCTGCCAGGCTGACGGGGATGAGGGGGAAGAGCAGGAGGACGGCGGCGATGAGCGGAATCGCAACCGCAGGCCGCCATCTTCGGGTCTGCAGTTCGGTCCGAGCACCCGTAAAGAGGAGGGCGGCGGAGCACCCGAAGAGGAAGGGCGTCAGGAGGAGGATGCCGGCATACCGGATCATCTTGGAGATGTAGAGGAACGGTTCCGTCTCCGGCATCCGGATCAGATGTACTCCCTCGTAGAGCCCCTCGCCGGGAGCCCGGACCGCCGACGGGGAGAGCCGCTGTGCGATCAGCGCTTTGAGGGACCTGTCCGGGTCGGGGCCCACGGTGTTCCCGTATGTCCCGTAGTAGACGATGAAGAAGTCGTTGCTCCTTCCGTCGTCAAACGGCCTCTCGTAGGTGAGGATGTAGCCCCTCGTGGTCTTGCCGACAAAGAGCCAGGCGGGGTATTCCCGTTCTGCATCGGAGCGTTCGAACCCGGCGGCAAGGAGGTGGTCGCCGAGATCGAGCGTCGCCTCCGAAATTTCTCCGAAACTGTTCAGGGATTCAAGTGCTGCTTTCTTATCGCTTCTGAACGTCCGTTCGTTCTCGTACCACCACTGTTCGGCGATGTATCTCTCCTCCGTGTGTTCCCGAGTGTATACTGTGCGATATACCTTTCCGGAGAGAGATGAGAGCGAAAGAGGGCTACCCCCAAGACAGGGTTCGTCGATGAGATAGTTGCCTTCGATCGTGGGGACGGTGGACCACGGGTATTCAAGATCCCCGGGTCCCTGGGGAACAAACCAGCACCGCTTCAACCAGGGATTGGGGCTGGAGTGGTCGTAGCCCGTAAGAAAACATCCGGGGTCGAGGTATCCCGGGACGAACCAGACGAGGAGGAGACAGAGGAGGAACAGCCCGAAGACCCGGGCCTGCCGCGGCGGACTGCCGCTCCCCTTCAGGAGATGGCGGACGACCAGGGGAACGGAGAGCACCGCCGCCCCGGCAACACCGAGGCAGAGGACGGAGAGGGTCGAGAGGGAGAGGGAGAGCCAGGGGATGAGGGACGGAACAGGATCGACCATAAAGATCGCCGCCGCCAGGCAGGGGAAGAGGAGGGTGCCGAGCACAGCCGCGGCGGCGTACGGCCGTTTCATCGGGGCGTACCGGCCGATGAGGAGGATGGGTACGATCGTCGCGAGAGCAAGGAGAGTGATTCCCGGGAGGAAGATGACGGCGCTCATCAGGACATCGACGGCGGGCGATAGGCCGAAGTAATTCCACCCGGGAACGTAAAACGGCAGTATCATCTGCATCGATCCTGCGAGATAGGTGGGGATCAGGTAGAGCAGGAGGAGCGCGACGGCCAGGGTGGGCAGGGTGAATGCCCGCACGCCCGGCCCGCTCATCCTCCTCGCCAGTGCGAGCAGAAGTGCCGTGGAGCACCCGAAGAGGATGGCCATAAGAAGGTATACGCCGCCGTATCCAAAGACGAAGACCGGATGGATGCTGCCCCCGCCGAAGAGTTCCGGCGCGAGGAAGCCCGGGAGGAACCAGACGAGCGAGATGCAGAGCAGGTGGAGCCCGATGATCGCCGCCGGGTGCGGCGACCAGGTGTGTTCTTCCGTCCGGCGGGTGATGGTCTCTCTAATCCTTCTCATCTCAACGCCCCGATCAGTCTGATTTCATGCCTGTTCTCGTCCACGAAGAGCCGTATCGGCTGCGAAACGGCCCTCTGAAGATGCCTTCAGGACTACTGAGGCTCGTCACCCCCCTGAATTAAGGGCGGCCGTTTCTGATGGTTCGAAATGCTGTTTAATGTTAGATATACTTTCTGATGCATTCAAGCAGGTTAAGTAGACTTCATGCTGATCCGGGGTGCAGCCGGGACGTCGGGGCGAGATCCGTCTTCGACGATGCCGGCACCTATGGGTACCATACCGGAGATGTCCGGGCAGAATCTCCGGGCTGAAAAAAGACTGAAATCCCCTCCCCCCGGCGGAGGGGTTCCTCAACCGTGCCGCACGAGCCGGTGCGTCAGCGCGACGAGGGGATGGCGGGCGTAGTCGAGCACCTTGATATCGTCGAGCGTTTTCAAGTTCAGCGTCTTTGCCGTCCGCTCCATCCCGAGCTCGATGTTCTCCCTGACCTCGATGATGTAGGCGTCGAGGTTCGCGATCCCGAGCCGTTTCGCCGCGATCGCACGGTGGTGCCCGTCGACCAGGATCCAGCGGCCCGGCCGCCGGACCACGATCAGGGGTTCGGCGAGTCCCTTCTTGATCTCGTACATCCGTCCCTCGAGTTCGTCCTCGTAGATCTTCGACTGGGTGGGCAGGAGGTCGTTGATCGGGACCGAGCCCCGCTTCAGAGTCGGCTCGACCCCGTAGAGTTTTTTCAGGGTCTCGATGAACTTGAAGACCTTCTCCGGCGAGACGTGCTCGATCTGCGACCGGATGACGTCGGCGTTCGACATGATCCCGATGAGCTCGTTCTTCTCGTTGACGACCGGGAGTTTCTGGATGCCGGAGCGGAAGATGACCCGGGCGGCGTCGTTCACGCTCATCTCCGGGTCGGCGACGATGAGGTGGCGGGACATCACCTGCTCCACCGGCGTCGACGGATGGGCAAAGAGGAGGTCCCGTGCCGATATGTAGCCCACCACCTCTTTTGAATCCCCCACGACCGGAAAACCGTCGTGGTGCGTCCGCTTTATGGTCTCGATGACGTCCCGGACCGTCCCGCGGGCGTTGACGGTGACAACGTCGTAGGTCATGTAATCCTTGACCCGCTTCCTATCCATCATGATAGTGTCACGTTGGTCTGAGATGAAATGTTCGGTCGAACCTGGAGCGTACATCAAAAATTGGTTACTCAATGGGGATCGTGGTCCCGGTCTCGGTCGGCGCTTTCTTCAGCCGGACCTCGAGAACCCCGTTCTTGAACGATGCGGCGGAGCCTTCCTCGGTCACTTCCGCCGGAAGCAGCACCGTGCGGCTCATCTGGCCATAGATGCGCTCCCGCATGAAGAAATCGCGCCCCTCATCCCCGGTCTCTTCCGTCCGCCTGCTGCTGATCTCCAGGTGATGGGGATCGGCGAGCCGGACGGCGACGTTCTCCTTCTCGACGCCGGGGAGATCGGCAACGACGATCACCTCGTCCTCATGGTCGCGGACGTCCACGCGGAAGTCGCGGACCGCCGGGACGATCCGGCCCCGGACCTCTTCTCCCCGCGCGCCGATCCCGCCGATCATGGACTGGAACCTCCCCTCCATCTCGGCCATCAGGTCGTCGAAGTCCTGCCATATTGTGCGGTATGGTCCTCGGTCTATTCTTGCCATTGTAATCACTCCTGTAGACCTGGATCGCCCCGGATGACCGGGTCGTCCTGGGCTAACCTTTAGGTAGTGTTACTGTACTATAAATATATCTGATGATCCCCCGATCCCCTCCCGGAAGATACCATTTTATTTCACCAAACGGCGATTGTACTCATAATGAAAAAGACACAGCAGAATACCTCGAAGGACGACAACTCCCCGTGGATGAAATGGGCCTACGTGGGTATTGCCCTTCTGGTTGCGGTTGCCATGGTTGGCACCTACCTCGCCCCGATGTTCGAGAGTAAACCGGCTGCCCAGGTAGGAAATACGGCGGTGATCGACTATACGGTTCTCGGCGAGGACGGGCGCCCTCTCATCACGACCGACCAGAGCCTCCTTGAGAGCGAGTACCAGAAGGGGAATGTTGTCCTCCTGACCCAGCGCCTGGAGATGCCCGTCGGCGGGCAGGTCTCGGGCGAGAATATCGCCGTCATCCCGGTCCTGCACCCACAGATCAGCGGTTTCTCGGGATTCGGTCTGCTCGGATTCGAAACCAATGCAATCTCTGTCGGGCTTGTCGGGATGCGGGCCGGCGAGACGAAGACGATCAGTTTCTCCTACGGGGAAAACGACCTCGCCATGAACCTGAGTGAAGAGGATGCCGCCGGCATCGGCCTCAACTTCACGGAGACGGCCGTGGGCGACCTCGTTCCGCTCGGGCTGACGACGACGCCGGATATCGCCATCGGCGGCGAGCTCAACGAGACCCCTGCGCTGCGTTTCGGCAAGGTCACCGCCAAGAGCCCCGACTCGATGACGATCGCGCACCGCTACGGCAGCGCCCGGATCACGCTCGGCGCAATAACCGGGTGACGGCACCCCCCCACAGTTTTTTATAATCTCCCTGTGACCTGCCTTACATGGCGGTAAAGGTGATCAGTTTTTACCAGGAAGGATGCATGGGGTGCGAGGAGCAGACCCCGATCCTCCGCGAGGCCGAGAAGGAACTCGGAATCAAGATAGAAGAGATCGATGCCGTGAAGAACCCGGAGTATATCCAGAAGTACAGTCTCCGGGTGACGCCGACGATCATCGTCCTCGACGGCGACGAGGTCAGAGAACGGATGGAGGGGCTCGTCCACCGCGAAGACCTCGAGACCGCGGTCCGGCGCCACCTTCCCGAGCCCCTGCCCCGGTGAGGGTCAGCGCCCCCGGGTGCGCCCCTCGAGGTACCCGTAGATCCGCTTCACCCTGCGGGCAAATGTCTTCCACCCTTCTTTTCGTATGACCGGGCCGTCGCGAAGTTTGATGTGCGAGATCCTGATCCGCCGGCCGCCGAAGGTGTAGGTCTCCCCGACGATGAACTCGTCCTCGCCGTCGGCGGTCTGGTAGAGCGGGATGGTCGTGCGCCCGGTATGGATCGACGCCTTCACCACGACCTGCTCGATCCCCCGCGTCCAGAGCGTCGTCACCTCGCGGGCCGCCGCTTTGCGGACCCGTTTTGCTCCGACCTCGATGCCGGTGACCTCGACGCCGAAGACCTCGTCGCCGCACTCCGCGGCGATCCGGTCGCCGAGGGAGACGCTCTCGTCGTCGAACATCTCGACGTTGCAGACCGTCGACTCCGTCTCCTGGCTCACGATAGCCTTAATGGTAAGGATCTCGGGTTCGGGCGGCCTCGGTACCCGGTGGACCTGGCCGCACTCGCTGCACTGCACCACCAGTTCGGCGGCTTCCCGGAGAACCTGGTGTTCGCTCTCCTCTTTACAGACGGGGCAAACGATGCTGATCATTCATTAGCAATAGCGTCCCTCTCCTAATTAAGCATGAAGGCACGGGATGTAGTGCGGGCGCGGGGACACCCGCTCGTCAGGGGTAGCCACCGGACGACGTTTGAGGTGACAAGAGACGAGACGCTGACCGAGACCGGGGACTGCATCATCGCCGTCGGGGCCGACAAAGGTTCCGCCGATCTCGATTCCGGCCTCAGGGCGCTGCTCTGCGACGACCGGGCGGTGCTGACGACCCGTCTTACCGCGGGGGGCGAGACCGTTCTGGTCCACTCACGGGGCAGCGCGGCGTTCACCCTGGATCACCCCGCCGACCTCGTCTGGCGTCGGAGCGACTTCGTCTCCGACCGGACGGTGGGCATCCGCTCCGACCGCACCGCGGCGACCCTCCCCCGGGAGTTCATCGAGGCGCTCCGCCGGGGAGAGGAACTGGTCGTCGAACTCGAGGCGGAGGTGCCGGAGGATGACGGGGAGTTGGGCAGGAGCGTGAGCGCCGCCGGCAGAATGTAACACCCGGGTTTTCGGGTGTTCTGTCGGGGGCGAACTCCCCGGATCCCCTCCCTGTCAGCCCCTCCCCGAATGGCGATATCCGCCGCGGCCTACCGGAGATGTTGGGAAAAACAGCGTGTACTCCGGGATACAACTCTCCACCGGCTGCACGGTGGGTTCTACCACCAAATTCCCCTCGTGATGGGCTCCTCAGCGTAAAACCCGCCCTGCCGCCTGCCGCCGGCGGTCTACCGCTTCACCGGTCGCGGCCGAGTTCGGTGAGTTTCATCTCGGCTGTTTCGAGGAGGTCCTCGCACTGTTTGACGAGGAGCGCGCCCCGCTCGTAGATGGCGATGCTCTCCTCAAGGCTCGTCTCGCCGCCCTCGAGTTTCCGGACAATCCCCCGCAGTTCTTCCAGGTTCTCTTCAAAGGTCTTCGTCATACGTTATCTCCTCCACGACGGCGTTTGCCCGGCCGTCCACCATCCTGATCGTCACCCGCTCGCCCGGTGCGAGGCTCGCGGCACTCCTCGCTATCCTGCCGCCCGCCTCGATGATGCAGTATCCCCGCTCCAGGATCGCGAGCGGGTTCTTTCCTCCGAGGGTAGCGCGGAGCTCCGCGAGGGCCGCGCGTTCCCGCTGCACTCGTCCGGTCGCCGCCCGCCTGAGCAGTTCCTCGTGCTCGGCGAGGCGCTGCATCCGTTCGTTGATGCGGCGCGAAAGCCGTCCGGGGCGCATGCGCTCCCGGAGATCCTCGACCTCGGTTCCCGCGGCGGCGAGGCGGTGGATGAGGAGCGAGCGCATCCTCTCCTCGAACCCGGCGAGTTCCCGGAGCACCTCCCGGCGTTCCGGCACCGCGTGCTCCGCCGCCGCGGAGGGCGTCGGCGCCCGGAGATCCGCGGCGAAGTCGCAGAGGGCGGTGTCCACCTCGTGCCCGACGGCGCTGATCACCGGCGTCCCGCACCCCGCGACCGCCCGCACGACGTCGGGGTGGTTGAAGGGGAAGAGGTCCTCGAAACTCCCTCCGCCGCGCCCGACGATGATCACGTCCACCAGCCCGTCTATCCTCCGGATCGCCTCCGCGATCTCGGTGTGCGCCCCCTCCCCCTGGACGGCCGTCGGGGAGAGGATCACCTCTGCCGGGTAGCGTCGGGAGATGATCGAGAGGATATCCGCGAGCGCCGCACCTGTCGGGGATGTGACCACGCCGATCCGCTGCGGGAAGGTGGGCAGAGGACGCTTCCGCTCCGGAGCAAAGAGGCCCTCCGCGTCGAGCTCCTGCTTCCAGCGCTCGACCATGAGGTGGCGTTCGCCGAGCCCTGCCGGGAGCATCTCGCGGACGATGAACTGGTACCTGCCGTGCGGCTCGTAGACCTCCACGGATCCCCAGGCGAGGACGTCCATGCCGTCTTTCGGCGCGAACGCGAGCGCCGACGCGGAGGTGCGCCACATGACGCAGTTGATCACCGCGGCGTTCCTCCCGCTTCGCTCCGAGAGCGAGAAGTAGCGGTGGCCGGAGGCGTGGTTCTTGTAGTTGGTCACCTCCCCTCGCACCCAGATCTGGCGCAGTCGGGCGTCGTCGAGGAGGTCGCAGATGAGCCCCGAGACCTCCGAGACCCCGAAGATAGGGGTTCCAAACTGTTCCGGGCCGGTGGAATGACCGCCGATCATCATCACAATCTATTAGACCGATGGGTTATATCAAGTAGTGTTATGGGCCGTTT
>DAIRGM010000004.1:0-84511 GCA_036794525.1 Methanoculleus sp. | reverse complement strand
ATCATCACAATCTATTAGACCGATGGGTTATATCAAGTAGTGTTATGGGCCGTTTCGCCGTCTCGACCATGTTCTTCCACGAGTATCCCTGCGACCATATCTTCGACTACATCGTCGAATCCGGCCTCGACGGCCTCGAATTCTGGGTCGAGACGCCCCACTTCTGGCTCCGCGACCGCCCTGAAGGCGAACTCGCCGGGTGTATCGGCGCCCACCCGGAACTCTCGCCGATCACCGTCCACGCCCCGACGCTGGACCTGAACCCCTGCTCCATCAACCCGCGAGTCGCCGATATATCGGTCGAATACACCATCGAGGCCATCCAGATGGCGGAACGGATGGGTGCCGCGGTCGTCACCGTCCACCCCGGGAAGAGAACGGCAAAACGGCACCCGAGCGCCTACGACTACCGGCGGTTCGAGGCGTACATCTCCCGGCTCCGCGAAGCCGCCGAGGGGGCGCGGGTGAAGGTGGCGATCGAGAACCTGGAGCCCCGGGTCAACGCTCTCCTCTCCACGGCGGAGGATGCGGCCGAGGTGCTCGAGCGGGAACCCTGGCTCTGGTTCACGCTGGATATGGGGCACGCCATGATGGCGTCATCGCTGGAGGCGACCCGGTTCATCGATCTCTGCATCGAACGGATGGTGAACGTCCACGTCAGTGCGATCGGCGGCAACGGGCGTCCCCACCACCCCATCCACGGCGACCTGCCCGCGACCCGGGTACTTGAAGACCTCGCCGACCGGGGCTACGACGGACACCTCACCCTGGAGATCGAGGACCTGGTCTTTCCCGGGGCGCTCTCGTCCGAAGAGAAGGTTGTGCTGCTTTCCCGGGAATCAGAGGCGTTACGAGAGGCGTTCTCGTGATGCGCTGGTTTTATATCATCTGCCTACGAAATAGTTCATATAATCCCGGCGATCAATCAATCCCGGATGTTGCCGCTTGATGCGGCGTGGAGTCAATGGTAGTCGTAGACTTTCTCACCACAGGGATCATTTTATTCATTGTTTGTCTGCTCCTTTCGGGCTTCTTCTCGAGTTCGGAAGTCGCCCTCATGTCGATAACCCGGACGAAAGTCCGCGCTCTCGTAAACCAGGGTCGAAAAGGAGCGGAAGCACTCGATGCGCTGAAACGATCGAACGATACTATAACCCTCACCACCCTGATCGGGAACACCGCTACTAACGTCGCGGTAGCGGTGCTCGCGACCGCGATCGCCGTCAGTCTCTACGGCACCGCCGCCGGCATCGCGATAGCGGTCGTCGTCACGGTGCTCCTGCTCCTGATCTTCGGTGAGGTCGGGCCGAAGATGTACGCGTCCCGCCACACCGAAGACGTCGCGCTCCGTGTCGCCCGGCCGATCCTCTACTTCTCGAAGGTGCTCTACCCGGTGCTCTGGGTCTCTGACCGGATCAACCAGCAGTTCGCCTTCAGACCCGGCGTGACCGAACCGGTCGTCACCGAGGCGGAGATCAAGGAGTGGATCGACGTCGGCGAGGAGGAGGGGACGATCGAAGAGGAGGAGCGGGACATGCTCTACTCGGTGCTGCGCTTTGGGGACACGACGGTTCGCGAGGTGATGACGCCCCGGGTGGACGTCGTCATGGTTGAGGACGTCGCCACGCTTGAAAGCGCCCTCGCCATCCTCAATGAGACGGGGTTCTCCCGGATCCCTGTCTACCACGAACATATCGACAACATCGTCGGGCTCCTGAACGTGAAAGACGCCTTCTCGGCGGTCTTCCGGCAGCAGACGAGCGCGACGATCGCGAACCTGATGTACGAACCCTACTTCATCCCCGAGAGCAAGAAGATCGACGAGCTCTTGAAGGAGCTCCAGGTGAAGAAGCAGCACATGGCGGTCGTCCTCGACGAGTACGGGTCGTTTGCCGGGATCGTGACGGTCGAAGACATGCTCGAGGAGTTGGTCGGCGAGATCATGGACGAGTTCGACGAGGAGGATCCCGAGGTGCAGCAGATCGAGGACGGCGTCTACCTGGTCGATGCGCGGACATGGGTGGGGCACCTCAACGACGACCTGGAGTTATCCCTCCCGCTGACGGACGCCTACGAGAGCATCGGCGGCCTCGTCATCGACCGGCTGGGCCACATCCCCCGACGCGGCGAGGTGGTCAAGATCGAGGAGAGCAACATCACGCTGGTGGTGATGCAGATGCGGGGCCGGCGGCTCGTCAAGGTGAAACTGATCGTCGCCCCCCGGAACGTGCCGGGCGAGGTCCCGTAAGGAGTCGATACGTATGCGTCGAGAGATGTCTGTTGATAAGAAACGGATTGCGTTCCTCGTCTCGGGGAGAGGATCAAACTTTCAGGCGGTGGCCGATGCCGTCGCGGCCGGGGATATCCCCGGGATCTGCGCGGGGCTCGTCACCGACAACCCGGAGGCCTACGCGATAGAGCGGGCGAGACGTGCCGGTGTCCCGGTGACGATCGTCGACTACGCGCGGTTCCCGACGAAGGCCGCCTACGAGGAGGCGCTCCTCTCCGCGATGCGGGGTTGCCGGGCCGACCTCTTCGTCCTCGCGGGCTACATGCGGATCCTCGGCCCCGGTATCGTCCGCGAGTTCTCGAGCCGGATGATGAACATCCATCCCGCCCTGCTCCCGGCGTTCTCCGGCCTGCACGCGCAGCGGCAGGCGATCGAGTACGGGGTGAAGGTCGCGGGCTGCACTGTCCACCTGGTCGACGAGGGGCTGGATACCGGCCCCATCGTCGTTCAGCGGTGCGTGCCGGTCCTCCCGGACGACGACGAGACGGCGCTCGCCGACCGGATCCTCGCCGAGGAGCACGAAGCCCTCCCGCTTGCGGTGAAACTCTTCTGCGAGGGGCGCCTCGAAGTCGATGGCCGCCGGGTGCGGGTCCGCTGACCGCGACTATCTACCTGCTATATATTCTCGCGCCTCCAATCTCAAGACCCACCACTGAGACGGATCGCACCATGGCAGACACTACACGAAGATCAGGCTCCCGGAGACTTGCTCGCGAGAGGATCGCCGTCCTCTTTGCGCGTGCCGCGGAGTTCTACCCGGAGAATCCCGGCTGGAGCAACCGGTGCGTGGAGCTGGCCCGCAGGATCGGCATGCGCCACCGGGTCCGGATAGAGCGGCCGCTGAAGCGCCGTTTCTGCCGCCGGTGTTACGCCTACCTCGTCCCGGGGTCGAACGCGCGTGTCCGGGTTCACCGGGGCCGTGTGGTCGTCACCTGTCTTGCCTGCGGGCACCGGTCACGGTTCCCGGTCGGGAGGCCGCAAGAATGAGCAGAGAGTCATACCAGGATCTCAAGCCCACCATCTGGGTCGGAAAACGCGGCATCACGAACGTCATGATCGACGAGATCCGGCGGCAGCTCAAGGACCGGAAGGTCGTCAAGGTGAGATGGCTCAGGAACACCGAGGTCGATCCCGAGGAGATAGCGGCATCGGCCGGGGCGGTTCTGGTCGAGGTCAGGGGGCGGACGCTCGTCCTTGCGGAGCGGCGGAACCGATCGCCCGGGCACAATCCTCGAAATATATAAAACATCACTGGACGAATATGTAAAGACTGTTAGCGAGAGTGAGGTTCATCTATGACGACTGTATATGACATCCCTGCCGATATGCTCATCCGGCAGGTGGCAGAAGAACTCAAGAAAAATTCGCAGATTCAGCCCCCCGACTGGGCCGCTTTTGCAAAGACGGGGGTATACAAAGAGATGCCCCCCGAGAATGACGACTGGTGGTACGTGCGTACGGCGGCGGTCTTCCGGAGAATCTACACCGACGGCCCTGTCGGCATCCAGAGGATGCGTTCCGCCTACGGCGGCAGTGCCAACCGCGGTTCGGCTCCGAACCGGTTCAAACGTGGAGGCGGGTCGATCGTCAGGAAGATCTTCCAGCAGCTCGAAGCGGCCGGATACGTCGCTCACGGTGTTGGGGGACGGACGGTGACCCCGGCAGGCAGATCCTTCCTCGACAACGTAGCAAACGGCCTCAAATCCGAGGCCGCGAAAGCTGCCCCCGGCCTTGCGAAGTACTGATCTCCGGAGGCATGACTGATGGTAGACGACGAACTCGCTGAACTGCGCCGCCGCAGACTGGAACAGATGCAGCGGCAGCAGGGGATGGATCAGCAGGCTCTGGAGGAAGAGGCCGCACGCCAGCAGCAGATGGATGCACAGATCCGCGCCGCGCTCCTGGAGATCCTGGAACCTGAAGCGAGGGAGCGGCTCAATACCATCAAGTTGACCCGGCCGGAGTTTGCAAAAGCGGTTGAGCAGCAGCTGGTGATGCTGGCCCAGAGCGGCCGTGTCCGGCAGCGGATCACCGACGAGCAGCTGAAAGCCCTGCTTGCCCAGGTGACGCCGGCGAAGAGAGAGTTCAGGATTACGCGGAAATAATGGAAGCAGGTGTGCTCTTCTCGGGTGGGAAAGACAGCGCGCTCGCGGCGATCATGCTCGCGCGCGATTACGGCGTGGAACTGAATACCTGTGTATTCGATCCCGACCGTGAGGTCCCGGAGGTGCGGGCCGCAGCGGCTGCCCTGGGCCTTCCCTTCAGGAGAAGGGTGCTCGGAAGGGACCTGCTTTCTGAGGCCGTCGACCTGCTCCTCTCGTGCGGATATCCAAACGACGCGATCGACCTGGTTCACCGGACGGCGGTCGAGACCCTTGCGGCCGAGTATGCGGTGGTCGGCGACGGCACCCGCCGGGAGGACCGGGTCCCCCGGCTCGAACGCCCCGAGGTCCAGCACCTGGAGATGACCACCGGCTGCTCCTACGTCCGGCCGCTTCTCGGCTACGGGAAGACCGAGGTGGAGCGGCTGACCGGGCGGTTGCTGGTCGTGCGCTACGCTGAGACGGGCAGCATCGGGAACGGCGACTACGAAGGGGAGATCAGGAGCGCCCTTTGCGCCCGCGGTATCGACCCGACGTCGTTCTTTCCCTCCGGCCACCTGCAATCGCTGGTGGTTGCTCTGAGAGATACCTGAATATTACGAGTGTGGAAACTATGAGTAAATTGATGAAGGGCCGGAAGATCCGGCTGGCAAAGGCATGCGAGCAGAACCGCCGCGTGCCGGCATGGGTGATGATCAAGACCAACCGTGCGGTTGCGTCCCATCCGAGGCGGCGCAACTGGCGCCGGAGTTCCCTGAAGGTGTAAGGCTATGGCAGAAGCATTGAAGGAGCATATCTATATCATCCCTCTGCGTGAGGTGAAGCGTTCTCCCCGGTGGAAGCGGGGGAACACTGCGATCAAGGACATCAGGGCGTTTCTCGAGCGGCACATGAAGAGCGAGGACGTCAAACTCGACCAAAGCATCAACGAGAAGGTCTGGGAGAACGGCAGTTCCAAGCCCCCGAGAAAGATTCGCGTCCGCGCGATGAAGTTCGAGGACGGGCAGGTCCAGGCCGAGCTCGCCGAGGAGTGAAATGACAGGGACGATCGATCTCACCGGCGATCCGAACATCGGCGTTTATGCCCGGGTATTTGAGGATATAGCGATCGTCTACCCGGGGGCGCCCGAGGGGTTCACCGCGACCCTTGCACAGGAGCTCGATATCGAGATCGTGAGCACCTTCATCCAGGGAAGTAGCATCATCGGTTCGCTCGTTGCCGGTAACAGCCGGGGCCTGGTCGTCAGCGGCCTTGCCACCGACGCTGAGCTCTCGGTCCTGAGCGAGTACCGGGACATTTTCCTGCTCGAGGGAGCCATGAACGCGGCCGGCAACGTCATTCTTGCAAACGATTACGTTGCCGCCGTCCACCCCGAGATGGAGTTCGATGTTGCCGAAGAGATCGGATCGTTCCTCGGGGTGCCGGTGGTCCGGCTGACGCTCGGCGGCATCAAGACCGTCGGCATGGCCGGGTTTGCGACGAACAAGGGTATCCTTGTCCACCCGAGGGCCAACGATACGGAGATCGCGAACCTCGAGCGGGTGGTCGATCTCCCGATCGGCCTCGGGTCGGTCAACATGGGCGGCGGTCTCGTGGGTACCGGGCTCCTTGCAAACAGCAAGGGTTATGTCGCAGGATCCGCCACGACCGGGTTCGAGCTGGGACGGATAGAAGAAGTCTTTGGATTTTTGGAGTGATACAACATGGAGAACCAGATGTTTGAAGTTGTAGGCGCGTGCAAGATCAACAACGAGTGGAAACCGTACCGCAAGGTCATCGGCGCTCTGAACGAGAACCTGGCAAAAGAGAAGGTTCTTGCCGATATCGGGAGCAAACACCGCCTGAAGAGAAGTTATATCTCGATCGAATCGGTTAACGTAGTAGCTGGTGAATGACGTGAACCAGGCAGATCCCCGCGAGATACAGACCCTCCAGATGTACCTGAACGAGTACGGGCAGCAGATCGAACTCATGACGCAGCAACTCGCGATGATCGAGCAGCAGCGGCTTGAGGGCACCGCCGCCATCGAGACCCTCCGCGCGATCCAGGAGAACGCGGACGGAGTCGTCCTTCTCCCTGTCGGGGGAGGCGCGTACCTCCGGGTGAAGGTGCTCGACGCCGGCCACGTTCTCGTGAACATCGGTTCAGATGTCTCCGTCGAGAGGGCCACCGCAGACGCGGTGGAGTATCTGGGGGATCGGCTAACCGAACTTGAGGCCGTGGCAAAGAAGGTCTCGGGCTCGGTCGAACACCTTCAGGGCCAGGCAACGGAGATCTCCCGGCGTCTCGAGGCGGCGTATCGGGGGGCCCGGCAGGCTCAGGCAGGCCAGGGCGGAAGTTCATAATGTTTGATTCCTTAAAGAAAAAACTTCAGAATATCAGGACGAAATTCGCCTCGAATATCGAGGAGGCTGCCGGGCCGGAACCGGAGCCGCAGGTTGCAGAACTGCCGGAGGCCGCGGAGGTTCAAGCACCTGTCCCCACCCCGACCACCCGATCCGAACCTTCCATCACGGAAAAGAAGGTGCAGGAGGCCCGGGAGAACCCTACGTTTTTTGAGAAGGTGAAAGTCCTTGTCCGGGACCGGGAGGTCCTCCTCCAGGAGAAGGACGTCGAGGAGCCGCTCTTCGAACTCGAGATGGTTCTTCTTGAAAACGACGTCGCGCTCCCGGTCACGGACGAGATCATCGCCCGCATGCGCCGCGATCTGGTGGGCAGGCGCCGTAAGATCGGCGCATCGGTCGACGACCTGGTCGTATCGACCCTGCGCTCCGCGCTCTGCGGGGTGCTGGGCGACGGTCTTGACCTTGCCACCTACATCCGCGAGCATGAGCGACCGGTGAAGATCCTCTTTACGGGCGTGAACGGGACCGGCAAGACGACGACCGTCGCGAAGGTCGGGCAATACCTGCAGAAGAACGGTTTTACGGTCGTGATCGGTGCAGGCGACACCTTCCGTGCGGGTGCGATCGAGCAGATACGGGTTCACGCCGACCGCCTCGGGATCAAGACGATCCAGCACCAGGCGGGCGCCGACCCCTCTGCGGTCCTCTTCGACGCCGTCCAGTACGCGAAGGCGCACGATATCGACGTCGTCCTCGCCGATACGGCGGGAAGGTTCCACAACCGGGCGAACCTCATGAACCAGCTCGATAAGATCCGGCGGGTCATGAAGCCCGATCTCGTCGTCTACGTCGACGAGGCGGTCGCAGGAAACGACGCGGTCATCCGGGCCGACGAGTTCAACAAGGCCGTCGGCACCGATGCGGTCGTTCTGACGAAGGCGGATATGGATCCGAAGGGAGGCGCGGCGATATCGGTCGCTCACACCGTTGGAAAACCGATCCTCTTCCTCGGTACCGGCCAGGGCTACGACGACATCATGCCGTTTGAACCCCGCGCCGTGGTGAACGAACTCCTTGGAGATGATGCCTGATGCTCGATAACCTCGGCACGTCCTTGAAAGACGCCGTCAAGAAGCTCGCCGGCAAGACGGTGATCGACCGTGCGGCGGTCGACGAACTGGTGCGCGACCTGCAGCGTGCGCTCCTCCAGTCGGACGTCAACGTCAAACTCGTGATGCACCTCTCCCAGGCGATCAAGCAGCGCGCTCTCGATGAGGAGCCCCTGAAGGGGATGGGTGTCCGGGAGCACGTTCTCCGGATCGTCTACCAGGAACTCGTCCGGCTGATGGGAACGCCCGGCGAGGTGGCTCTCGGGCCCCAGACGATCCTGATGGCGGGGCTGCAGGGGAGCGGGAAGACCACGACGACCGCGAAACTCGCCCGCTACTTCCAGCGCAAGGGGCTGCGGGTCGGGGTGATCTGCGCCGATACCTTCCGGCCGGGCGCCTACGAGCAGTTGAAGACCCTCTGCGACCGGATAGCCGTCCCGTGCTTCGGCGACCCGAAGGAGGCCGATGCCCTCAAGATCGTCCGCGAAGGCCTCCCGAAGTACCGCAAACAGTACGAAGTCATCATCATCGACACCCAGGGACGGCACGCCCTCGAGGAGAACCTGATCGAGGAGATCGTCAACATCAACGAGATCGCGCACCCGGACCACCGGTGGCTCGTCATCGACGCGGCGCTCGGTCAGCAGGCGAGCGAGCAGGCCCGGAGATTCCACGAGGCGATCGGGATCGACGGTGTCCTGGTCACGAAGATGGATGGCACGGCGAAGGGCGGCGGCGCTCTCTCGGCGGTAGCCGAGACGCAGAGCGGAATCGTCTTCATCGGGAGCGGCGAGACGATCGAGGACCTTGAGAGGTTCGACCCGGACGGGTTCATATCCCGGCTGCTCGGGATGGGCGACTTAAAAGCGCTCGTCGAGCGGGCGGAGGAAGCGGTCTCGACCGAGGATCTCGACGTCAACGCGATGCTCAAGGGGAAGTTCACGCTCCGGGACATGTACAAGCAGCTCGAGGCGCTCAACAAGATGGGGCCCCTGAAGCAGATCATGAGCATGCTCCCTCTCGGCGGGATGCAGATCCCCGACGACGCCTACGACATCACCAGCACGAAGATGCAGCGCTACAAGGTGATCATGGACTCGATGACGTCTCCCGAGCTCGACGACCCGTCGATGATCGGGAGCTCCCGGATCCAGCGGATCGCCCGGGGCGCCGGCGTGACGCCCGACGACGTCCGCGACCTCATCAAGTACTACAAGATCATGCAGCGTGCCTTAAAGGGCATGCGGGGCATGGGCGGCGGCAAGTTCAACATGCAGCGCATGATGAAGAAGTTCGGCGGACCCAGCAAATGAGGCGGTTTGCCGTCGTGGGCCACCTTGCCGCAACGAGCGGCACCTTCAGCCTCAACGATCTGCCCGGGAGCGGCGGGAGGATGGACGTCCTCTGCCGCGCCGTCAACTCGTCATTCTTCCTCTCGCACGATCTCCGGCGCGACGTGGAGTGCTACCTCGTTCTCCTTGGAGAACCAGGGCCCGAGAAGACCGTCCTCTTTCGCGGCGCCGAGGTGCGTCACCTCTCGCCGGACGAGCGGAGCAGCGGTGCCCTGATCAAGAAGGCGCTCTCGATCCCCTGCGGGACTGAGTTTCGGGAGTCGACCCCGGGCGTTTACGTCCGCCGCGGCGGGCTTGCCCGGCTGCTCACCGAGATACCGTTCGCGGTGCTCGACGAGGCGGGGGAGGACGTCAGGACGGCCCCGGCGCTCCCGGAGAACTATCTCCTCTCGGATCACCACAACTTCGCCCCCGAGGAGGAAGCTTTGATCGCGGGCTCTCAGCGCTACTCGGTCGGCCCGCGGTCGCTGCACGGCGATCATGCCATCACCGTTCTCCAAAACGAGATGGACCGGAGGGAATCCTGATGGATATCATACAAGAGATAGAAGCGATCCTTGGATATGGCGAGACCTGCGACCACTGTCTCGGGCGATTTTACGGGAAGCGGTCGTTTGGGCTGACGAACGAGGAGCGGGGCAGGGCGCTCCGGATCACCCGCGAGCTTACGGCAAACGAGCCGCACTGCGAACCCGACCCGGACTCCTGCTGGATATGCGCCGGCGAACTCTCCCGCACCGAAGAATGGGCGGAGAAGGTCGTCGAGGCGCTCGCCGGCATCGAGTTCGAGACGTTCCTCATCGGGACGAAGGTGCCGCCGATCGTCGCGGAGAGCGAGGAGATGGTCTGGAGCGATCTCTCGCTCCACGATCCCGAACCGCTGAAGGCCGAGATGAACCGGGAGGTCGGAAAAGCCGTCTCGGCCCTCACGGGGAAGACGGCCGACCTGAAGAAACCCGACGTCGTCGCGATCCTCGATCTCGGGGAAGGCACTGTCGAGGTGCAGGTGAACCCCGTCTTCTTCTCCGGCCGCTACATGAAGTACGAGCGCGGCATCCCCCAGACCCACTGGGATTGCCGGGCGTGCAGGGGGGCCGGGTGCGAGAAGTGCGACTTCACGGGCAAGCAGTACGCCGACTCCGTCGAGGAACTGATCGGGAGGCCGGCGATCGAGGCCTTCGACGCGGAGAACGCCGTCTTGCACGGTGCCGGAAGAGAGGATATCGATGCCCGGATGCTCGGATCGGGCCGCCCCTTCGTGATGGAGATCGAGGCACCGCGGAAGCGGTCGCTGGATCTCGCGGCGCTTGAGGCGGAGATCAACCAGGCGGCCGACGGCCGGGTGGCGGTCCATCTCGACGGATGGACGGATCGGAAGATGGTGCAAAGCCTTAAATCCGACAAAGCGCATAAAAAATACAGGATCCTGGTCGAGATAGACAGTTCTGCAACCCCAGATGAGTTCAGGACAGCCCTCGATCAGTTAAAAGGTGTAACGATACGACAGCGCACCCCCCTGCGGGTGTCACACCGACGGGCAGATAAAGTTCGGGAACGGCGTGTCCTCGATATCGGATGCACGGGCACGGAAGGCGACAGATACTGGGTTGAAGTCGTCGGCGAAGCGGGCCTCTACATCAAAGAACTGGTATCGGGAGACGGCGGGAGAACCCAGCCCAGCCTTGCCCAGATCCTGGGGCGCACCGCAAGTGTTGTCAGCCTCGATGTGGTGCTGGTCAAAACAGCGAATGAGTATGGTGAGTAATCAATGGCACATCACAATGGACCACGCAAGAAGACGCGGTATAAGTTCAAGAAGGACCTCAGAAAACGCGGTATCGTCCCGGTCACCTCGGTGATTCAGAACTACGAGATCGGGCAGAAGGTGCACGTCGTGGTCGAGCCGAGTGTCCAGAAGGGCATGCCCCACCGGAGGTTCCACGGGAAGACCGGCACGGTCATCGGACAGCGCGGACGCGCATGGGTGGTCGAGGTCAGCGATGGCGATTCGGTAAAGCAGGTGATTGCGAGACCGCAACATCTAAAAGCGCAGAAAGTATAATCCTCAACAGGTAGTGGTTGGCATGACGGTAAAACGAATTGTGAGTGAAGAGCGGATGCTGCTCCCCGAGTTGCGGGATACCCTTCTCTCGGTGGAGGCAGCCCGGCTTGAGTCCGGAGAGGAGATGTCGTATGAGTTTCGTAAGAGTATCGAGCATGCCAACCAGCTTACAAAGGCGTCTTCGGAGAAGGGTCGCGCCCTTGTCGACGAGCTCCTGAAACTCGAGAAGATGAAAGAGGAGATCGCCTACCGCATCGCGAACCTGATGCCGCGAACCCGGGACGAACTGCGGGCAATCTACGCCAAAGAACGGTTCAATCTTACAACGGAAGAGCTTGACGAGATCCTCGACCTGGTAATGACCCACTTCTGATCGAAGGGGTGGTGCCAATGAAGACCGAAAGGAAAGAGGAGAACGCGATAGTCATCGATGTCCTTCCCATGGGCTACATGAGCGAGCAGCGTCAGGCCTACAAGCGCGAACCGATCGTCCAGGCGGTCGGCGTGGACCAGTTCAAGTTGCTCGAGCTCATCCCGAAGCAGGGTGCGGACATTCAGATCTACGATCGCGTCTATATCGGCGATGCGGAGCGAGAGAAGGTCGAGCGTGTCAAGCGGCGGATCGGTTACGAGGACCTGACGGCGACCGCGAAACTCGAGTTGCCGTTCGTGGTCGAGCAGATCGTCGGCGAGAACGAGCAGCGGTTCGTCGAGTTCTTCAACAAGTCCGTCTCCATCACGCCGAAGTTCCACATGCTGCACCTGCTCCCTGGCATCGGGAAGAAACTGCTCTGGGAGGTCCTCGAACAGCGGGAAAAGAAGCCGTTCGAGAGTTTTGCCGACATCTCAGGGCGGATCAGGTCGCTTCCGCACCCGAGCCGGATGATCATCAGCCGGATCCTGCGCGAGATCGAGGACCCGGACGAGAAGTATCACGTCTTTACATCGAGATGAGCGCTCCGCGGGATCAGCATTTCCTTGTCGACCACTGGGCCGTCGAGAAGATTGCCGGTTTTGTCGAGGTCTCCGGCAGGAGGGTGCTTGAGATCGGGCCCGGCGAGGGGATCCTCACCCGCGCCCTCCTCGACCGGGGCGCAACCGTCATCGCGGTAGAGATCGATCCGGCTCTCGTGGAGGAGCTCGAGATCGCCTTCGCCGACGAGATCGATGAAGGGCGCCTCGAGATCGTCCCGGGTGACGCGAAGAAGGTGGATATCCCGCCGTTCGATATCGTCGTCGCGAACCTTCCCTACTCTGTTTCTTCGCAGTTGACGTTCCGGCTGCTTGCGATCGGCTTCGAGGTCGCCGTTCTGATGTACCAGAAGGAGTTCGCCCAGCGGATGATCGCGCCGCCGGGGACGTCGAACGTCGGGCGGCTCTCGGTGATGGTGCAGACGTATGCATCGGTGAAGCCGCTGCTTGACCTCTCGCCCGCTTCGTTCCGCCCGAGGCCCCAGGTCCGCTCCTGGGTCGTCCGGATCACGCCGCGCGACCCGCCGTATCCGATAGCGGACAGGCAGGTCTACGCCGACGTCGTCCGGGTGCTTTTCTCCCACCGGCGTAAGACCATACGGAAGGGCATTCGGAGCGGCAAAGACACGTTTTCGCCCGGGTCGATCGAGCGGGCGATCGCGGGGCTCCCGGACGATCTCCTGCAGCGCCGGCCTGAGGACCTGGCGCTCGAAGAGTTCGCGCTGATCGCGAACCGGCTCGCCGGGTGCTGAGGATGCTCCCCGACCAGGTCTATTCTCCCGCCGAGGACTCGCACCTCCTCCTCCGGGCGGCGCTCGCCGAGGTCCGGGAGACCGACCGGGTGCTCGAGGTTGGGACCGGGAGCGGCTACGTCGCGGCCGGGATGCTCGGCCGGGCGGCGAGCGTGACCGCGACCGATATCAACCCCTTCGCGGTGGGGTGCGCCCGCGCCCGGGGCGTGGCGGCGGTCTGGACCGACCTCGCCGCGGGACTCTGTGGCCCGTTCGACCTCATCCTCTTCAACCCGCCCTATCTCCCGACGGCTCCGGAGGAGCGGATGGATGACTGGCTGGAGTATGCCCTCGACGGCGGGCCGACGGGAAGGGTCGTCATAGAACGGTTCGTCGTGGATGCCGGGAGGGTGCTCTCACCCTATGGGCGGGTTCTGCTTCTTGTTTCGTCCCTGACCGATCCTGACGAAGTCCGGGAACTCTTCGCCCGGGCGGGGTTCATATCGTTCGTCGTTGACGAGGAGAGGGTCGAGGACGAGACCCTCTATGTGATCCGGGCGATGCGGGATCTCTGCCGGATGGGATGATTCTTCCCGCCGCACACACCCGGGTTCAGGTCCGTACCGTGTAGCCTGCCCTGGTCAGCACCTCGATCACACGCCGGTCCCATGCGGCGTCGTCGGGTTCGGCCCGGTGGTTGATCCGTTCTTCAAAGAGCCGGATCAGTTGAGCGTCCTCTGAGGCCAGGTGACGCTGGCCCATGATCCTTCCGACTCTTCTCCCCGAGCCATCGAGGATGAGCAGGCGCCAGCAGCCGTAGTCCCGGCAGATCTCAGGGCGTGTCAGGTGGACGGTGCAGTATCCCTTCGCCGCCGTCGTATCGTACCTGAAGAACGGGCACGCCTCCGGCCGTTCGGAGAAGATACTCGTGTCGGCAAAGAGGGCGATCTTGTCCGGATCGATCGAGACTTCCGTCGTCTCACCCGTGTACCGGTTGCGGATCAGGAAGCGGCCATTCCCATAATCGGTATGGATCGTATGGACCAGGCCCAGGTGACTGCAGCATTCGCCGCACTGGCTGCATTCAAATGACAGGGGACACCTCTTCCCGATCACCGTTAGTGGATGAACCTATTTGAATGAAGGGGAGATGTTGCAGTAACACTCTACGATACTACGGGTAGTCTGAGATCCCCGGGCCTTCCCGCTCGCATGCCGGTCCCGGGATACGGCTTTTCCCGGGGTATCACCATGACTGCCCCCGCCCCTTGTGGGCGGGGGAGGAGCGCGAAGCGCGGGTGGGGTGGGGTGGGGCTACAGGTATCATCGGAGGTGAACGGGGGAGGAAGGCCCCCCTCCTCCCCGCGAGCCGCCACGGTCCACAGCGTGAAGAGGTACTTGCGCGAGAACGACCCGGTCGGGCACGAACCTCGTCAGGGAAGAATGGCGCCTTGAATAAGGCTTAACCGGAGGTCAGTAATGGGGAAAAATTCTGGTTGGATCCACCGAGTTCGGTCATCAGTTGGTTGCCGGGAGGGGGACACCCCCTCTCGATCCCTCCCCCGTCCAGGCGTATACTCGATGGGAAACCGTTTCATCCTTTCTGCCCCGGATATAGTTCAGAGGAGAGAAACCTCGGAGGGGAGTGTTCCGATCAGGGTGTACGGGAGGTTCGTAGATCTTTTTTGGGTGGCCTCTTGCATACCGGGGCACTACCGAATCTTCCACCCGCCCTGACCAACAAACAGATGAAATTATTCCCTGCCTCCCTCCGGAGATCCGGATCCATCCAGCACCCCGGTTTAACGCCGAATTGGCTGCCCCTGGATAATTTGCGGATAAATTGCACTGAACAACCGGTGAACCTTTATCTTCTCTCACCCCATTTATATATGATCACTTGAAATGAGCTCTTCCAATAATTTCATTACCGAGGGACCGGTCGGAAAAGGCCTCTTGATGGTCGCTCTTCCGATCATCGTCAGCAATTTCCTCGCGAGCGTTCTGGAGGTGGTGGATATGTATTTCATCGGCAAACTTGGCGACGTATCGATCGCCGGGGGAGCGATGAGCATATCCATCATCATGGTGCTCACGACCGTGATCTTCGGGGTCGTGACGGCGACTGCTGCATTCGTCTCGCGTGCGTACGGATCGGAGCGATTTGAGCGGATCCAGGTGATCCTCTCGCACTCGCTCTATCTGGCGCTCTCCTTCTCGGCGGTCCTTGCGGTCATCGGCCTCTTCTGGTCGCAGGATCTTCTCCTCCTCCTTGGAGCGGATCCCGCGGTTGCAGCGGAGGGGGGGCGCTTTCTCTCCCCGATGCTGATGGGAATGTTCGTCTTTGTCACCCTGATGATCCTGACGACCGTCTTCCAGAGTACGGGAGATTCCCGGACACCGATGTTTGTGATGGTCGTGGTGAACATCGTGAACATCATCCTGAACCCGACGCTGATCCAGGGCCTTGGCGGTCTTCCGGTATTGGGAATAGCCGGATCTGCGTATGCGTCCCTTACGTCGCGTACGATCGGCGTGTTCCTCCTGATCGGGGCGATGTACCTCCTCCCGTCCAAAAAGGACGGGCCGGTCAGGTTCCCGAAGAAGTGGACGTTTGAACCGCGACTGGTCATGGATATCCTGAGGGTCACGATCCCATCGGCGGTACAGAGCGGCGTTCGGAGTTTTGCGTTCCTGGGGATGACCGCGATCGTAGCGCTGTATGGCACGGCGGCGGTGGCGGCATACGGTATCTGCCAGCGTCTGGATATGCTGGGCCTGATCGTCGTGATGGGTCTCTGCACGGGAGTCGCGGTGATGGTCGGGCAGAACCTGGGGGCGCAGAAGGTGGAGCGAGCGGAGAAGGCGGTCAGGATTGCGCTCGTCGCGAACGCGTCGTTCATGGTGATCGTGGGTCTCTTCTACCTGCGGTTTGCGGAGCACCTCCTGGCGTTCTTCGGCGCGACAGGCGAGTCGCTTGCGGACGGCATCCCGTTCATGCAGATCGTCCCGACGTCGTACTTCGTAATAGCCATGGCGATGACGATGGGGTTTGCGATGAACGGCGCGGGGATGACAAAACCCGGCATGTACGCGGCGATCATAGGACAGCTGATCGTGCAGGTGGGTCTTGCCGCGATCTTTGTTCTGATGGGTATGCCGCTACAGTACATCTGGTACGCGGTGGTCTGCGGCTCCGTGGTGGTCTTCCTGGTTGACCTGTTCTTCTACCGGCGGGGAGCCTGGAAGATGAAGAAACTGAACCTCGGCGGGGAGGAACCGGGGCCGGCCTGAGATCTTTTTTTTACCGGCCGATGCGATCCTCAGGGAGCCGGACCCTCGGCATCCGTTCGCACCCTGCGGTCTTTGATCTCCGGACGCTCCGTACATCGCTCTCGGAAAGGTATATATCCGGGTGCAGGGTATTCGGGCACCATATGTGGATACGGGAGAGGACCCTGACAATTCTGCTTGTTCTCTCGCTTGTTGCAAACGTCTTCCTCCTGGCCTTCGTCCTCGTGCCGGAAAGCGACCTCTCTCCGTCGCTCTCCGAACCCGGGGATACTGAGACTCTTCCGGCTGCGACCGCCGCTCCTCTCCTCGCTATGGAGGCGGGCGAAAACGGGAGCGCCGCATCGTTGCAGGCCCCGGTCATCCTCCAGAAGATCGAGGTCGACCGGGGCGGCCCGTTCGCCTACGAGGAGGTGACCGAAGAGGGGGCGATGGTGAACGTCTCGGTCGAGGTCGTGGATGGGAGGGGGAGGGTGCTCGTCCAGACGACGCCCCTGATGGGGATAGCGTTTCAGGACGCTGCGAACCTCGCGGTCGTCGTAGCCGCCAACCACTCCCATGTCGACCTCACGGGGAGCGACATCATCTTCAGCATCCAGGGCCCGGAGGACATTTCCGAGATCGACGGCCCCAGTGCGGGGGCGCTGATGGCCGTGCTCCTCCTCTCGGTGCTGGAGGATATCCCGCTCAACGAGAGCGTGACCGTGACGGGAACCATCGGCGAGGACGGGAAGATTGGGCCGGTCGGCGGGATCCTTGAGAAAGCCGAGGCCGCTCGCCACGGAGAAAAGACGCTTCTCATCCTCCCCGCTGGAAACGACCAGATCCTCGATCAGCCTGAAGAGTCCCGGTCGCTCGGGCGGCTGAGAATCTCGCGGCAATGGCCGCCGTTCGTGGACTCAAAGGAGTACATCGAGGAGAACTACGGTATCGAGGTTGAGTACGCGGATACTCTCGACGATCTGCTCGCTTATGTCCGTCTCTCCGCGGCGGTTTCCTGACCGCTTCACAACCGGGATTGCTCTCTCGGCCGGTAGCGGGGAGAGTCGAGGTCAGACGCCCCGTTACCGCCACTCCATCCCGGGATGCGCAAACGAACGGTTGGCATCGGCCGCCCGATACGGCACCCCATAGAACCGACGATAGAACCTGTCTGCCTCCTCCTCGATATCGAAGGCGAAGAGATCGGGGTGGAGCGTGTTTGTGATCGTCATCAGGCCAAGGATCCATCGGGGGCTCCCGAAGTCCCACGATGGGCGCATCGAGTAGACCTGACCGTCTCGGACTGCCGGCACGTTGAGGTCGTGCTCCGCGCAGTAGCGGAGGGTATCTTCGACCGTGGAGGTGAGAAAACCTGACGTGAAGAGGTACTCCGGCGCGAGTGCGACGAACTCCTCCCGGGATAGGGAAACCCCCGGTTTCCCCTCCCTGTCTATCGCCCGGTTGACGTAGGTGCCGCCGGCCGCCTCCACAAGTTTCCCCTCGAACCGGCCGGGATTGAGGGCGAAGAGCGGGTGGCCCATGGCGTAGTAGACTCGAGGCCGCGGCGCAACCGTCACCCGTTCCCTGATGAACTCCAGCCGTTCCTGGATGTAGGTGGCGAGGTCCCTCCCCGCCTCCTCGCGGCCGGTCCGGCGAGCGAAGTCCATGACGAGGTCGAGGTAGGCGTCGATGTTGTTCATCCGGTCATGCAACTCCTTTCCGAGCATCCCGGTCCGGAGGACTTCGCCCCAGACACGGGCGAGGATCGCCTGTTCCTCCACACCGAGGCAGGCGAGAATTGCCCAGACCATCTCGAGCCCCCGGGTGACCCGGTATCCACCCATCATCCCGGGTTCGTAAAAGACCGTGGGGCTCACGGCACCCCGAATCGGGAGAGCGTGGCCGCATTCACAGACCGTCTGCGCCCGACTGACGAGGTGCGACCCCATCGGGCCGAAGAACTCACGCTCGATGCAGGGCATCCCGCATGCCGGGCAGAAGGTCGTCAGGTGCGTTGTTCCCGGTGAGTTGAAGAGGTAGACCCAGGGGAGGATATCGCGGAGGCGGTCGCAGAGTTCCTCGCTCGCGTAGATCGTCGGCTCCTCACCGAGCCCCGCATCGCCGAAGGGGACGAACCGCATCACCTGCAGGGGGATATCGGGGGAGATTGCTGCGAGCATCCGTGCTGCGTCGATAACCTCGTCCTCACCACCCCGCCGGTAGACGACGGAGGCCTCGACGTGCACCCCTCCCTCGTGAAGCAGCCGGACCGTCCGGAATACCGGTGCTGCGCTCTTTGCCCCGCAAGCATGGTAACTCGCGTCGGTCGCCCCCTTGAGCCCGATATTGACGAAGTCCACCCGGTCGCGGAGGCGCAGGGCGGACGATTCGGTCATGTAGCCGTTCGTGGAGCAGCCGACGAGGAGGCCTTCTTCCCTTGCCCTCTCTGCGAGACGGCAGAAGGTCGGTAAGGAGGCGATCGGGTCGTTCAGGGCGAAGGCAATCCCGGTACAGGCGTTCTCGGTCGCGAGGCGGAGCAGGTCATCGGGGCCGAGGGCCTCTCCGGTGGCTGCAAGCGAATCGGCATGCCCGACGAGGATCTCAGAGACGCACCCACCGCATGCGAGGTTGCATCCGACCGTGCAGACCTGTAGGAGCTTCGCGCCGGGGAAGAAATGGAGCACCGGGAGCGTCTCGACGGCGACGGGGAAGGCGGCGAGAAAGGCATCCGGGAACCGTTCGACGATTGTGGTCCCGTCGTTTCGGTACATCCGGCATCTCCCCGTTCCTCCGGGTGAGATCTCGCACCCCACCTCACATATGGTACATCGCATCCTTCGATCACTTCCGCATGATGACCCAGAATCCGGCCTCGCCCTCGTGGATCTCATAGACCGGGATTCCTGTCTTCTCCAGGTCACGGCGGATGGCGTCCCTGTTCTTCGGGGCAAGCCGTTCTGCGGCCTTTACCTCCCACTCGGGGTCGATGACCCGCATCTTCTCCGTAATCTCCGCCTTCAGAGCCGGAGTCCCGAACCCGCCGCCGACGAACGTCCTCCCTCCCGGCCTGAGCACCCGGTAGATCTCCTGGAGTGCCCGGACCCGGTCATCCCAGAAGAAGAACGAGCCACGGCTCACGACCAGGTCGATGGAGTTGTCATCGTAGGGGAGGTCGTGAACATCGCCACAGACCGTGTGTACCCGGTCGGTGAGCCCGGCTTCCTGGATATTCTGCCGTGCAATGGCAAGCATATCGTTTGATGAGTCAAGAGCGTCGATACTGAGGTTGCTTGCGGCGCCGAGCGCCATTGCGAGGTGTCCGGGCCCGCACCCGATATCGACACATCTGCCCTCGGTGATGTTGCAGGTATCGATGACCTGCTGGGCGATGACCGGATATATCGGTGCAAACGGCCCTTTCGCAATGGCATCCATTCTTCCGGCTCCTCTGCCGGTAAACGGTTCATGTGGTTGTTCTGTCATAATACTCCTCTCCGGAACGTCTCAGCCACCGGCACGCAGACCCGCCGGTTGATCGGGTCGCCAAGGTGCATGATCCTGACGTCCGTCCCATAGGCCTGGCGCATGGTGTCTTCGCGGATAACCTCTTCTGGAGGCCCTGTGGCGATGATTCTTTGATCTTTCAGGATTGCGACCTTGCTTGATGTCAAAAGCGCATGATCGGGGAAATGCGTCGCAACAACAATGGTCATCCCTCCTTCTGCGAGCCCCCTGATGACGTCGAGCACCCGCATCTGGTTGCCGAGGTCCAGGTGCGACGTCGGTTCATCGAGGAGAAGGGTCCCCGGGCGCTGTGCAATTGCCCGGGCGATCAGGACCAGTTGCCACTCGCCCCCGCTGATCGCGGTGCATGCCCGGTCGGCAAGGTGAGAGATCCCGACGTGCGCAAGGGCGTCGGCAGCGATGGCATCGTCTTTTGCCGATGGGGTTGCAAAAGCATTGAGGTGCGATGCCCTGCCCATCAGGACGATATCCCTGACCCGGAACGGGAACGGCGAGACCTGTGTCTGGGGAACAAACCCAACCCGCCGGGCGATCTCGTATGGCTGCATCCCGTTGATCTCCCTCCCATCGAGGAGGATGCGGCCGTGTGAGGGGGAGATGAGCCCGGCCATGCACTTGAGAAGCGTGGACTTCCCGGTGCCGTTCGGGCCGAGGAGGGAGTATACGTCCCCCTCCTCCACCGCAAGCGTGATCTCCGTAAAGACTGCTCTTCTGCCTGGATAATTGAATGTTATACCTTCTACGCTGATACGGCTCATGCTCACCACCCCGGGTTGTTGCGCCGGAGGAGTAGCGCGAAGATCGGCGCTCCAATGATCGCGGTCAGGATGCCGATGGGTATCTCGGCGGGGGCTGCCGTCCTCGCAACGGTGTCGACGGCGATCAGGAATGCTCCGCCAAGGAGCACTGAGACCGGCAGGAGGTAGCGGTTGTCCGGCCCGACAAGCATCCGGCCCATATGCGGGATGACGAGCCCGATCCACCCTATGATCCCGCTCATGCAGACCGCCGCAGCGGTGATTATCGTTGCGAGGAGGATGATAATGACTTTCAGGCGCTCGGTGTTCACCCCGAGCGCCCGCGCCTCTTCATCGCCCATGGTGAGGACGTTTATCCGCCACCGGACGGCAAGTAGTCCCAGGACCGAGACCGCTATGATCGGGCCGAGGACCAGCAGGTCCGGTGTCGAGACGTGGTTGAGCGACCCCAGCAGCCAGAAGACGATCGCTGGCATCTTGTTCATCGGGTCAGCCACGTACTTCACCATTGAGGTGAGAGCCGAGAAGAGTGACGCGATCACGATGCCTGAGAGAACCAGCATCAGGATCGGAGTCGAGCTCCTGACCCGGCTGAGGCCGTAGGCCATCCCCACGGCGAGGAGACCGAAGGCGAACGAGAGGATCTGGACGACGACAAGGCTGTCGAAGAGGAGGATGCCGATCGCCGCCCCGAAACCCGCTCCGGCGGCCACGCCAAGGATCTGCGAAGAAACAAGGGGGTTTCGGAACATCCCCTGGAACGAGGCTCCGCTGATAGCGAGGCCGGCTCCGACGAGCAGTCCGGCGATGATCCGGGGGATCCGGACGTTCACGACGGCACTGGCCGCCGTCGAGGACCAGGTCTCCTCGATCGGGAGGACCGAACTCAGGATCACCGCTACCACCGTCTCTGGCTGGATGATATACCGCCCGAGCATCAGGGCGGCAAACGCAACGATCCCGAGCACGGCGAGGAGAAGCACCAGGACGGTCCCCGGGTGCCGCTCTCCCCAACCCCGGCCGTCAACCTGACCTGGTTCGGTCGTTGCCGTCCCGGTCACCGGTGCTCCTCCAACGTCAGCATACGCACTTTTGGTGCCTATTGTCTTCGGTCTCATCCGGACTGCTGCACCTGACCGAACGTCACGCTTCCGTACGCACCGTCGATGACCTTCTGCGCCTGCGCATCAGTGATGGGGAAATCGAAGATCTCGGTGTAGAAGTCCTTCACCCGGTCGGTGAGCGGGACGTCGGCGAAGCGGTCGGGATAGGCCATATATGCAATCCAGACCGGGTAGAGGACGGCAGACTCGGCGGACGGACGGCTCCAGAGGAAGAGCCCGGTGGGCTGCTTGTAGACCCTGCCTTCTTTGACGGCGGTGAGTTCCTTCCAGCGGTTGTCCTTCGCGAGATCGGCGGGGCCGCCGGTATCGATGATGATGAGGCCGGGGTCGACGGCAAGGACCTGCTCCATCGAGACCTCATTGATGCCGGTGTGCATCCCTTCCTGCTGTCCCTGGGTGGTCTCGATTGCGGCGACGGCGTTTCTGCATCCCGCGGCCTCGGTCCACTCGGTGAAGAACGTGTCGCCCCCGAGCGTCTGGAGGTGGCTCACGCCTTCGCCCAGGAAGACGGTGACCCGCTCGTCGTCGGGGATGTCCGCGGTACGGTTCTCGAGGAACGCGAGAGTCTCATCCAGGTAATCGATGTAGGCCTGTGCCCGTTCAGGTCTCTGGAAGACCTCGCCCATGAAGACGATCTCCTGCCGCATCTCTTTGAACCCGTCGCTCATGGTCCCGGAGAGGTAGATGACCGGGATGTCTGTTTGCGACTCCACTATCTCGCCGTCGACGTCGAAGGCAATGACGCAGTCGGGGTTGGTGACCAGGAGTTGCTCGATGTTCACGTTGCCGTTTGTCGTCCGCGGCGCTGGTTTGCTGGCAATGCCCGGGTCCATCTGCTGCATCATCTCCATCATCTGCGGCCCTTTCGTGACTGCAGTGACGCTCTCGTTCGCTCCAAGGAGGTAGGGCACCTGGCTGATGGGGCCGCCGAAGATACCAAAGGTTGCTCCGCTGGCGGGGAGTGTGATCTGGTTCCCTGCCATATCGGTGATCGTCCGTGTTTCGGCCGTGGAGGCCGGTGTTGTCGTCGTGCAGCCACAACAGAGAATGCCGGCTGCGATGATGAGTGCACAGAGCACGTAACTGGTCTTCGTCATCATTACACCTGTATGCTAGCGTTCGGCGGAACAAGTCGTTCTTCTGGACGGCCCGCCGAATTATTGAGAAATTTCATCCTCATGGAGAAAATCATTGCTTTCCGGGTCTGGGTTAATAGAAATAAGTTAATTTGGCTTATCATTGTTGAGAATGGATCGAAAATGATTACAATGATTGTATCGCCCCCCTCCCCTTTCATCTCCTGCCCGGGTCTGGAAACCTCCGGCCGTCCTCGGTCGGGCTGGTGAGGGGACTCATGCGAGCGCCGGATCCGGAACGCCGCGCTGGCCACATCGAGGTACGGGCATTCTGCTTCGAAAGATTTGTCAGGCTGGATGCTAATGCGAGCAGCGTATGGGCATACAGAAGAGGGGCCGGGGCCCGGTGGTCGAGAGAGGGATGGCGATCGTCAACGCGGCGTGACTGAAGAGTATTTATGATCGCCCGAGCCACCTACCCGGATAACCATGAAGTCACAGAGACTCCTGCTCACCGGGGTTCTTGCGGTCGCGCTGATCGCGGTCCTCGCGGTCACGCTCCCGGGGCTCTTGGCGCCAGAGCCGCCCGACCCCGGCTCGACCCAACCGCCCACCCCTGCTCCGACCCCGACCCCGGCGCCCATTCCCGGGAACGGCACCTACGTCAACACCACCTACGGGTATGCCGTCACCAGCCCCGAGGGGTGGTTTTACACCGAGTCCGGCGAGAGCGTCTGGTTCTCCTCGCCGGACAAACACGAGGAGGTCCGCGTGAACACGAACCCGCTCTCGGCCCAGGGGGAGGTTGATACGGAGAAGGTTCTCGAAGCGCTGAACGCGACCTACGCCGAGGATCTTCGCGCCGGGATCGGTGCCGAATGGGTCTCGACGGAGAGGATCTCCCTCGACGGTGTTCCTGGGTATGAGTCAGTCTTCTCCGTCCCTATCGTTGAGGAGGACCGCTACACCTTCGTCGTCCGTTACGCCGTCAAAGACGACGTCATCTACTCGGTCATGCACACGGTCTTCCCGCCCGAGTACGACGTCTACAACGTCGACGCGGCCCCGACGGCGGAGTCGTTCCGGTTCCTCTAACTTTTTTTGAATCTCCCGAACCCCCCGCGTGGCGATATCCGGTGGAGAGCCTTCATCTTGGGGGCCAGTACTTCGCTAAAACGGTTGAGGTAGAAGTTATCCTAAAACGCTGTTACCGGGAGGGGGTGTCCCCCTCCCGGACCCTCCCCCGCGTGGCGATATCCAGTGGAAAGCCGTTTCACCCCCCTGGCTCAGGATGTGGCTCAGATGGCGGATACCTGAGAATTAAGGGCTCCGATCAGGGTGTACCGGGGTTCGGAGATCTTTTTGGGATGACCTCGTATCTTCAAGAGGTCAACCCATCGACCTCTCTTCGCGTGCTTCCGCGTGAGTTCATGGGCGAAGATAACAATATGCTCTCACGCGAAGCCGCAAAGTCCGGTGCTGCCGATCCCGGTGTAGGTCGCTCTGCGAGGCTGCATGGGTCGATTGCAGAGGCTGTTCTTAGCGAAACACTGGGGACGACCGCCTCTCGTATCCGGGGGGGGCGTATCGGAAAAATTGCATCGAAAAAAAGGTGGCGGGGAGATGGAGTTGTCGAGAGACAATCATCTCCGGCAGGACGTTTAGAGGGGTGTTTCCCCGTCACCTGTTCTTTCCCGGCAGACGATCGCGGGTGACCGCAGGGATGGCCTGGAGCGAGGGTCTTGATGTGCAGTTCGAGACCCGGGTCCCCGGTTCCTCTCCTGCGGAGGCGGATCTGCCGGACTGATCTTGTATCGTTCAATCCATTTCGTCTGCAACGGGATACCGCTGCGACATATAATTGTCCGACTTCCCTGAATAAAGCCATTATGATACTGTATTTTGCTGTATCGGCTGTTCTAAATCAGTTATTCCGGGAAAAATCGTTATTCTATAGGTATCGGTGGTCGGGCGTTCTCACCCCCGCCTGAACATCACATCAAGTTTGCGCTTATCAAACGCCACGACCGTCGGCCTCCCATGCGGGCACGTCCAGGGGGTCTTCGTCCGGGCGAGCTGGGCAAGGAGGCGCTTCTGCTGGTCGTGCGTGAGGAGGGCGCCGGCCTTCACCGCTCCCCGGCAGGCGACGATGCAGGTGACCGCCTCGCGCCGGTCCGGGGCGGTCCGGGACTCATCGGCGAGGAGGTCGGCGATCGTCTCCCGGATGGTTTCGGGGTTCTCGACCGCGCCGAGGGCGGCCGGCACCGCACGGACGGCGAAGGTGTCCCGGCCGAACTCCTCGACGGCGAACCCCTCATCCGTGAGGAGGGGGATCGCGTCCCGGAGCGCGGCGAACTCTTTCGGGGGGAGCGAGAGAGTGACGGGCACGATCAGTTCCTGTGACCCGGCCGCCTTATCGCGCCTCTCCACGACCTGGTCGTAGAGAACCCGCTCGTGGGCCGCGTGCTGGTCGACGAGGTAGAGGGTGCCGTCGTCTCCCTCCGCCACGATGTAGGTCGCGGCCACCTGCCCGATCGGCTCCATCACGGGGAGGAGGTTCTCTTTGCCCTCTGCCTCCGTCCGGCGGAGCTGCCTCTCGGAGAGGATGAGTTCCCGGTGGCCGGCCGTGTAGGCCGCCCCGGCCTCGGCGACCGGCGGCGGGGACGGTTCGGCCTCGCCCGGGACGATCTGCTGCTGCACCGGCTCGGCCGGGGTCTCGCGCGCGAGGTCGTGCCCGGCGAGCGCCTCCTCCACCGCGGCCGCGATCGCCCCCGTGATCTCCCGCTCCCGGGAGAGGCGGACCTCCCGTTTGGTCGGGTGGACGTTGACGTCCACGAGACCGGTATCGATCGAGAGTTCGAGGAACGCCACCGGGTAGCGGTCCTTCGGGAGGAGGGTGCCGTAGCCCTCCCGGACGGCGGCGGCGATCGGCCGGGAGGAGATGCTCCGCCCGTTGATGCTGACGGAGATCTGCGAGAGGTTCCCCCGGTTCTCCGACGGCCGGGAGATGTAGCCCCCGATACGGATGAACGGGAGCCGTCCCTCGACCGGGATGAGCGACCGGGCGAGGTCGGCGCCGTAGAGCCCTGCGACGGTGGTCAGGACCCCGCCCGACCGCTGGGTCGCCATCCGCTCTTTGCCGTTCTGCACCACCCGGAAGGCGACCTCGCCGTGGGCGAGGGCGAGACTTTCTGCGACCGCGTAGATGTGGGCGAGCTCGGTGTTCCTGCTTTTTAAGAACTTCCTGCGGGCGGGGGTGTTGTAGAAGAGGCGCTCCACCACGATCGTCGTCCCCTCCGGCGCCCCGACCTCGCTCTTCTCCACGACCTCGCCGCCCCTGACGACAATCCGCGTCCCGGCGAGGGCTTCCCCTCCCCGGGGGCGGGTGACGATGGTCACCTCCGCGACGGCGGCGATGCTCGCGAGCGCCTCCCCCCGGAACCCGAGTGTCCTGATCGCCGAGAGGTCGGCGATATCCCGGATCTTGCTCGTCGCGTGGGGGTGGAACGCGAGGATCGCCTCGTCCGCCGTCATCCCCTCGCCGTTGTCGGTCACCCGGATCTTCGTGATCCCCGCCATGTCTGATCCGACGTCGAGGAGGATGCTCGTCGCCCCCGCATCGATAGCGTTCTCCAGGAGTTCCTTCACCACCGATGCCGGCCGCTCCACGACCTCGCCGGCGGCGATCTGGTTCACGGTCCCGGTGTCGAGGACGCGGATCTTCGTCATCGCTCCCGCTCTCCGTTCGCGAGCCTCTGGAGCCTGCAGAGGGCGTTCAGCGCCTCGATGGGCGTCATCTCGTCGGGGTTGAGCCTCTTGAGTTCCCCGACCGCCGGGTTCTCCTCTACAACCCCCTCGCCCGGGTCGACGAGGAGCATCTGGGTGTAGCGGGGCGCCCGCACCCCGGCCGGGAGTTCCCGGGTCGACGCCTCCTTCAGGAGTTCCATCGCCCGGTCGGTCACCTTCTTCGGGATGCCGGCAAGGTGGGCGACGTGGACGCCGTAGCTCCGGTCGGTCGCGCCGGGGATGATTTTTCTGAGGAAGACGACATCGGTTCCGGTATCCTTCACCGCGAAGTGGAAGTTCTTCACCCGTTTGAGCGTTCCTTCGAGGTCGACCAGGTCGTGGAAGTGGGTCGCAAAGAGTGTCCTCGGCCCCGCGACCGCCTTCCCGTGCAGGAACTCCACCACCGCCCGGGCGATCGAGCACCCGTCGAGGGTGCTCGTCCCCCGCCCGATCTCGTCGAGGATGACGAGGCTTCGTGCCGTCGCGTTGTTTAAGATGTTCGCGAGTTCGAGCATCTCGACCATGAACGTCGACTGCCCGGAGGCGAGGTCGTCGAACGCTCCCACCCGGGTGAAGACGCGGTCCACGATCCCGACGGTCGCGTGCCGGGCCGGGACGAAACTCCCCATCTGGGCCATGATGCAGCAGAGCGCCACCGCCCGCATGTAGGTGGACTTGCCCGCCATGTTCGCCCCGGTGATGATCATGATCTGGTCGCCGGCGGAGTCGAGTTCCGTGTCGTTCGGGACAAACGGGACCGGGAGGTGCCGCTCCACCACCGGGTGGCGGCCGTCGCGGATGACGATCCGGCCGTTCTCCTCGATCACCGGGCGGGTGTAGCCGTAGCGGGCGGCGACCTCGGCGAGCGCCGCATAGACGTCGAGGAGCCCCACCGCCCGGGCGGTCGTCTGGAGGCCGGCGACCTCCGCCGTGAGCGTCCGGATGAGTTCGGCGTAGATCTCCGCTTCGAGGGCAGTAAGGCGCTCTTCGGCGGTCGCGATCATCGCCTCCTTCTCCCGGAGCTCGGGTATCGTGTAGCGCTCGCCGTTCGCGGTCGTCTGCCGCCGCTCGTACTCCGGCGGCACCAGGGGGAGGTTCGGTCTCGTCACCTCGATGTAGTAGCCGAAGACCCGGTTGTAGCCGACCTTGAGCGACTTTATCCCGGTTCTCTCCCGCTCCTGCTGCTGGAACTCCGCGATCCAGTCCTTCCCGGACGTCGCGAGGTGCCGGAGTTCGTCGAGTTTCGCGTTGAACCCTTCCCGGATCATCCCGCCGGCCGCCGCGCGTGCCGGCGGCTCGTCGACGATCGCCCGGCCGATGAGGTCGACGACGGCGGCGTGGTCGCTCATTGCGTCGAGGGCCTCGCGAACCAGGGCCGGGGCATCGGCGCCGAAGAGTTCCTTTACGTCCGGAACGGCGGCGAGCGAGTCCCCGAGCGTCGCGAGGTCCCGGGGGCCGGCGTTCCCGTAGGCGATCCTTCCTGCTATACGCTCGATGTCGGCGAAGTCGCCGAGGGTCGCGCGGAGCGCCTGCCTCTCGATCGCGTGCAGAACGAACCACTCAACGGCATCGAGCCGCGCCTCGATCGCCTCCTTCCCGAGCAGGGGGGCGATCAGGAATGACCGCATCGTCCGGCTCCCCATCGACGTCTCCGTGACGTCGAGCGCGGACAGCAGGGTGGTTGCGTCGCCCTCGCCCCGGATGCCCGCCGTGATCTCGAGGTTTCTGAGGGTGATCGCGTCGAGCGCCATGTTCCCCGACGGCACCCGTGTCGCGAGCCCCGAGATGTGGGAGAGCGGCGACTGCTGGGTCTCCTGGGCGTAGAGGAGGGCCGCTCCGGCCGCGGCGATCGCGCCGGGTATCCCCGCGCACCCGTAGCCGTCGAGCGTCGCCGTCCCGAACTGCCCGCGGAGGTGCTCATATGCCGCGTCGGTCTCGAAGGCGTCGTCGCGGTAGCGGCTCACCGTCACCCCGAGAGATTCGAGCCGGGCGGGGAGCGCATCTGCAAGGCTTTCGGGGACGATCGCCTCCGTCGGGCGGTAGCGCACGACCTCCGAGACGAGATCGGCGTAGTCGCGCCCGCCGCTCCCGGAGGAGACGAAGAAATCGCCGGTAGAGACGTCCAGGAACGCGAGGCCGAAGGCATCTTTCCGGTCGGGGGCGACCGCCATCAGGTAGTGGGCGCCGGCCGAGGCGAGCATCGATGAGTCGATCAGGGTTCCCGGGGTGATCACCCTCGTCACCTCCCGCTTCACGACGCCTTTCGCGGTCTTGGGGTCCTCCACCTGGTCGCAGATCACCACCTTGTAGCCTCTCGCCACCAGGCGGGCGATGTAGCCGTCGGCGGCGTGGTGGGGAACGCCCGCGAGCGGCATCCGGTCGCCGTTCTTGTCCTTGCCCCGGGCCGTCAGGGTGATGTCGAGTTCCCGGGCCACCACGCTGGCGTCCTCGCCGAAGGTCTCGAAGAAGTCCCCCATCCGGAAGAAGATGACGGCATCGGGGTATTGGGCTTTCGCTGAGTAATACTGCCGCATTGCCGGAGTCGGTCCATCGGTCATCGCTTCTCCTTATAGAATCCGCACGGAGTCACATAAGGATGATGTCCTCTGGAATCGACCGAAACAGGCTCTGATTCACTGCACCATGTGGCGCGCCCGGACAAGTTAGATACGTCCGGAACGCGTAACAGAACACGATACTGTATGTCGGCGACTATCGCAGAGAAGATATTTTCGCAACGGTGCGGAAGATCCGTCCGCGCAGGAGAGGTAGTGATGGCACCCGTGGATGCAGCGATGATCCACGACATCACCGGCCCGCTTGCGGTCAGGGTCTTTCGCGCGATGGGTGGAGAACGCGTATTCGATCCGGAGCGGATCATCATGCTCTTCGACCACCAGATTCCCGCCGACTCGATTCCCGCCGCCGAGAACCACGTCTTCATGCGGGAGTTCGCAAAAGAGCAGGGGATCCACAATTACGACCTCCTGGAGGGCGTCTGCCACCAGGTCGTGATGGAGAAGGGGCGGGCGGCGCCGGGCGAGATCGTCGTCGGCACCGACTCCCACACCTGCACCTACGGCGCGGCGGGGGCGTTCGCGACCGGGATCGGTTCGACCGATATGGGATTCGTCCTGAAGTTCGGGGCGCTCTACTTCCGGGTGCCCGAGAGCATTCTGGTCGAGGTCGAGGGCACGTTCGGTAGGAGGGTGGGAGCAAAAGACCTGATCCTCTCCCTCGCCGGGGATATCGGCGCGGATGGGGCGACCTACATGGCGCTTGAGTTCGCCGGCCGGGCGATGCGCGAGATGAATATGGCGGGCCGGATGACCTGCGCGAACATGGCGATCGAGATGGGGGCAAAGGCGGGGATCGTGGCGCCCGATGCGGCCACCTGGGACTACGTCACCGCCCGGCGCGATATCGAGCCGTTCGCCCTCGAGGGCGATGCGGACGCGAGCTATCGGGAGCGCCGGCACTACGACGTCACCGACCTCGCCCCGCAGGTCGCCGTCCCGCACAACGTCGACAACGTCGTGGACGTGACGGATGTCGCCGGGACGAAGGTCGACCAGATCTTCATCGGCTCCTGCACGAACGGCCGCTACGAGGATCTCGCCGAGGCGGCCGAGGTGCTCGGGAACGCCGACCGTTTCGCGGACGGTGTAAGGGTGATCGTCATCCCCGCCTCGCGGACGGAGTACCTCAAGGCCCTCCGGGCGGGGCTGATCGAGCGGTTCGTCGAGGCGGGCGCGCTCGTGGAAGCGCCCTGCTGCGGCCCCTGCATGGGCGGGGCGTTCGGCCTCCTCGCTCCGGGAGAGGTCTCGCTCTCGACGTCGAACCGGAACTTCCGGGGGAGGCAGGGGAGCGCTCAGGCATCGGTCTACCTCTCCTCGCCGGCGACGGCGGCGGCGAGCGCCCTCTACGGTGAGATCACCGACCCGAGGGAGGTGTGAATCATGCGAGTCTGGAAGTTCGGCAACGATATCGATACGGATGCAATCATACCGGGCAGGTTCCTCACGATCTACGACCCGGCGGAACTCGCGAAGCACGCGTTCGAGGGAACGAGAGATGAGTTCGCGAAGGAGGTGCGGGACGGCGACGTCGTCGTCGGCGGCACCAACTTCGGGTGCGGCTCCTCCCGCGAGCACGCGCCGCTCGCGCTCCTCGGCGCCGGGGTGAAGGTCGTGGTCGCGAAGTCGTTTGCGCGGATCTTCTACCGGAACGCCGTCAACACGGGACTCCTGCCCCTGATCTCTGCCGGGACGGACTCTGTCCGTGACGGGGATGCCGTGACCGTGAATGTCGCCGGAGGCTATATCGATGTGAACGGGAAGCGGTTCCCCGTCGAGCCGGTCCCCGGGTTCATGAAGGAGATCGTTGATGCCGGCGGGCTTGTGGCCTACGCGAAAGACCTGGATGAGGTGAAGACATGCAACACAGAGTAGCCGCGATCGGCGGAGACGGGATCGGCCCCGAGATCGTCGCGGCAGGAAGAGAGGTCATCGACGCCGCGGGAGAGCGGTATGGATTCGATATCGCGTGGACTGAGTTCGATATCGGAGCGGAACGCTATCTTGAGACAGGCGAACTCCTGACCGAGGAGGATATCCGGGAACTCTCGAAGTTCTCCGCGATCTACTTCGGCGCCATCGGCGACGACCGGGTGAAGCCCGGGATCCTGGAGAAGGGCATCCTCCTTGCCATCCGGTTCCACTTCGACCAGTTCATCAATCTCAGACCGATCAAACTCCTCGACGGGGTTGCGACGCCGCTCGCAAACAAGCGTCCCGAGGATATCGACTTCGTCGTCGTCAGGGAGAACACCGAGGACTTCTACGTTGGGATCGGCTCGCGATTTGCCGGCCGGCGCGAGGAGAAGACCCTCGAGGTCGTCCGCGACCTCTACAACGTCAAATTCGGCCTCGACGTCGAGACCGACGCCGACGAGCTCGCCTACCAGATCGGTATCATCACCCGGCCGGGTGCCGAGCGGGCGATCCGCTACGCCTTCGACCTCGCCGTGAGACGGGAGAAGAAGGTCACGTCGGTCGACAAGGCAAACGTCCTCTCCGACGTCTACGGCCTCTGGCGGGACGTCTTCACCGAAGTCGCCGCCGGCTACCCGGACGTCACGACGGAGTTCAACTTCGTCGACGCCGTCACGATGTGGTTCGTCAAGAACCCCGAGTGGTTCGACGTCGTCGTCACCCCGAACATGTTCGGCGACATCATCACCGATCTCGGGGCGATGATCCAGGGCGGGCTCGGGCTCGCCCCCGGCGGGAACATCAACCCGACCGGGACCTCGATGTTCGAGCCGATCCACGGCTCCGCGCCGAAGTACCGCGGCCAGGACGTTGCAAACCCGCTTGCAACCGTCTGGGCGGGCTCGATGCTCCTCGACCACCTCGGCGAGCACGAGGCAGCGGCGGCGGTTCTCCGGGCGATCGAGAGGAGTATCCTCGACGGATACGTCACCCGGGACATGGGCGGCGCGAGGAAGACGAGCGAGGTCGGGCGGTACCTTGCCTCGCTCGTGAAGACGGTGTAGGGTTCCCATCTCTTTTTCCGGAAAATCGGGCCGGTGCATCCGTTCTACTTCTCTGCACCGGAAGTGGTGGAGGAGTTGAGTTGCCACTCCCGGTAGCTTCCGTACCCTGCTGTCACTTCTCCTTCAGCAGGTGTCCAGCCCTGGGGGTCGCCGGTGATGACAAGATGATAACGATCATAATATCGATTTAGCATCCATGCATCAAACTGTTCAGCCCATCCGTTCCCACCCATAATATTCGAAGAGATCTCGACTCGGCTTCCATTTTCATAGTGCGCGTAGACGGGGATGGTGTAGGAGTACCGGCATCCAGGATTGATACCGCGTGTTTCAACCGCCTCCGGGGAGCCTGCGGTCAGGGTGAGGTTCTGCTTGGGGGGGAAGAGAGACTCGTTGCCAAGCGGGTGCAACGTATTAACCATCTGCGAGACGACTTCAGGCCGGAAATCACCTGCAAGAGGGGTATAGTTTTCATAGTTCACCCACACTGGTTCTGCGGGGTCCATGAACGGGGCGGTTAACCGGAGGTAATATTGATCGTCGACCGGAACGACTGCGAGGGCGAAGTGCTCCGGAATCGTCGAGGGATAGGGGGGGTATCTCCGGAGTTTTTCGGAATAAAACGCGTCGGAGATCGGGTCATGGCCGATGGCAGGCCGGTCGCCGCAGGTCGGGATGGGGACGAGGAGGGTCACGTTCTCGATATGGGTATCCGTCGTAATGCGGAGAGTATATGATGAGGACATACTGAGATCTTGAGGCCCCCCCGAGAGACAGCCGCAGAGGAGGACCAGGGCAACGAGGAGAGCGAGGAGGACAACGGGGAGCCGGCAACGCATGCAGGAATCTGTTCCTTCCTGGTATACATTCATTTCCCCGATAGAGGCCCCTGTACAGTTATCGGTTGATTTTCAGCCACCTGTGCCTGCATCAGACCAAGGAATCCATTCTATCCCCCTGAACCGGAAGTGGCGGAGAGGTTGAGTTGCCACTCCCGGTAGTCTCCCTGCCCCACCGTCACTTTTCCTTCAGCAGGCATCCAGCCCTGTGGCTCGCCGGTGATCGTGAGAGAGTAAGCATCGGAGTATCGGTTTTGCCCGGCAAAATCGAACCCTTCAAGCCACCGGTTTGACCCCTCAATTTCCGACGAGATTGAGACCTGCGTCCCATTCTCGTAGTGCGCGTAGACGGGGATGGTGTAGGAGTACCGGTATCCTTCGGGGTTGTAATAACCGCGCTCGTTGGGCGTTCCAGAGGAACTTGCTGTCAGCGTGAGGTTCTGCTTCGGGGAGAAGAGGGACTCGTTGCCGAACGGGTGCCGTGTATCGATCAACTGCGGGATGACCACAGGGCGTAATTTGTCACCAAGAGAGGTGCGATTAGAGTAGCGAACACCGATCGGTTCTGCGGGATTCATGTAGGGAGTGGTCAGCCGGAGGTAGTACTGGCCGTCGACCGGGATGATCGCGAAATCGTAGTGCTCCGGAAGAGTCGAGGGATCGGAGGGGCCTTTTCGGAGGTTGCCGGGATCGGTGTAAAGTTCACCAGAAATCTGTTCGGGACCGATGGCCGGCTGGTCGCCGCGGGTCGGGATGGGCACAAGGAGGGTCACGTTCTCGATGGGCGTGGCTGTCCTGATGGAGAGTTCGTATCTGAAATATGTATAAAGATCTTGAGGTTCCCCCGATAGACAGCCGCTCAGGAAGACCTGGGCAACGACGAGAGCGAGGAGGACGACGAGGAGCCGGCAACGCATGCAGGAATCTGTTCCTTCCTGGTATACATTCATTTCCCCGGAGACGTTCCCTGTATGGTCATCGGTTCACTTCGGGCCAGATCCCGAACATAGGGCAGATCGTTCAGGCCGTTGAGCGTGGTCGAGCTCTCCCTGCATTCGATGATCTTTTCGGGTCTCTTCGAAGCGAGGGATATTCACCACATCGGCGAATATTCATCATAACAATAAATAAGCCATTTGGAACGGCCCTTTAACCTGCAGAACTTCTCTCACAGACTCTGGAGGGAATCGGACTATGAAGAACAGATCTCTTGTACGAATCATTGGTCTTGGCATGATCCTGACGTTCATGCTCATGCCGGTATCGCCGGCCCTCGCAGCGGGGTTCGAATTACCCGCCCCGGCGAGCGCAACGACTGTTAAAGCCATCGAGAGGCCGGATATGACAGTTGTCTCCTCCGCCCTCTGCGACGCCTTCGGGATCGAATGCGACAGGGCCACGATGGCGAAAGGCGTCTACATCGACCCCGCTGTCTGGGAATTCTCGCCGCAATGGACGCTGATCATGCTCGGTTCGACGAAACAGCAGGAAAACATCCTGAAGTTCGTCGACGGGCTCGATGCCTCGGAGGAGGAGAAGGCCGCCTGGCGATCGAGCCTCGAAGAGCTCTGGAAGAAGTATCCGGTCCGGGCCGTAGAGACGGAGGACGGCCTTGCGCTGACCATCGTCCCCGAGAAGAGCGATGTGCGGCTTGCAGTGTCTGAAAACTCGGCACTCCGGGAGCTCGACGAGGAGATCGGCCGTGCGATGGCATCGAGCATGGACGGTGAAGTCGGCGTGCGGTGGAATGCAAATACTCATGGGCGGATAATCAAGGCAGCATGCGTGCATAACTCAGTTAATGAGACAAATGCAGGTATAGCAGAAGGCCATGCACCTGATCCAGACAGGTGGTATGAAGGTTCGGATCTTGAGATAATTCTCCAGCGCTGCTACAACCACGGTTACGTCCCTCCCACACCTCTCCCTCCTGTTCCCGGTGTCCCGGTGGGTTTCGGCAGAGCCCCCGAGAATTGCCAGATGAACGCGACGGATGCGACGACCGCCTACTACAATAACCGCCTCGACGACGCTTTCGCGTCGCTCGGGCATTCGGGTCACTTCATGACCGATATCGGCAACCCGATGCATACGGGAGATCTTTTCGTGCAGGGCTCCCTGACTGTCATGGGGTGGAATATTCACGGTGCGTATGAGGACTACGTGAATGACGATACCAACTGGGAAACCCTCGGGTTCAACGCGACCGTCTACGACACGGTAGAGACGGAGGTCTGGAGTAACCCCGATTATTCGACGCGGCTCCTCGGCTGGAAGACCCAGTGGGCCCGCGAGCCCCTCATTCTCCGGGTCACCGAGAACTATTTCGCTCACAACGAGACATTCCATCTTGAGGAGGACCCAGTGATCCGCGACATCACAATAGACAGCCTCATCGAGACGACAAAGCACACCAACGGTCTCGTGCATTACGTCATCAGATCGGCCGACCCCGGTGAATGGATCTGGTCGAGGGACGGATGGGACGGATGGTCACACGAGGCAACATGGTCGGGAACAGTGGTCGGACCCTGCTCCGAATACGGACCTATGATGGTCGACGACCACGGCGAGCACGGGATCGATGTAAACCTTCGCGCCGGTTCGACGACTGCCCGTGTCGAGCGGCAGTTCACGGACGCTTCGGGGACCGGGTGGAATACCCTCACGTTCACCGGCCTCCTGACGGCATCGACGGTACCCGGCGGACGGTGGATGACCATCGAGGTGAACGGCCAGCAGGTCTTCGCGGGCACCGCCTCGCAGGTGCCCCCGGGCAACGGCCAGATGTTCGAGATCACCGTTCCGTTCCCGCAGTCGGACGAGGTGGATGTCAGGATCTCCCACGGGCAGAGCCCGGCCTGGAATCCGCGGTTTGCAATGCAGTACCATTCTCTGAGCCTGACGCTGGACAACAACCTGAGAGACGCCGATCTGGCGGGCATGGGTGATACACCCTTCGTCATACCGGATCCCGGCTCGCTGGTGCTCAACGAGACCACCGGGAACCCCTGAACCCGGTCGCCACAGTCTACGGCCGGTGACCTGCGTTCCCTTTTTTTCAAGACCGCTCTGTGAAAATCGATGGCGGGAGAATCAAGTCCTTATCCGGCAGAGGTCCCGCATCGCCTGGAGCACGTAGAGCCGCTCCCCCTCGAGCGCCTCCTCGTCGACGATGAACAAGGCGAAACCCTGATCGACGCCCACCTCACCGGATCGTTATTGGGGTGGGGTGCGTAGGAAGAGAGACATCTCAACGCATATATTTCCCCCCTCATATTTCCCCCTCGGGTGCACCCGACGACCCGGTCATTCCCCGTCTTTTATATCCCCGCACCGCCATGATCTTCTAGATCGATGCAAAACGACCAGCATACACCGTGCGAGAACCCCCTCTGGCCCTGTGCGATGACCGGGGCGGTCGCCTGTCTCTCGGGGTTCGAGGATATCGCCGTCGTCGTCCACGGTTCGAGCGGGTGCTACTTCTACCCCGCGTCGCTCGTTGGGGTTCCCATTTACGGGACGTTTCTCGTCGAGAACGAGGTCATCTTCGGGACGGAGTCCCGTCTCGCGGAGGTGATCCGGGAACTCGACGGCCGCTACGCCCGGATAGCCGTGGTCAACACCTGCGTCCCCGCGATCATGGGGGAGGATATCGGCGACTTCGCCCGCGACGGGCAGATCCTCGTCGTCGACAGCCCCGGGTTCCTCGGCGACCTCGAGGCCGGCTACCGCCGTGCGCTCGAGACGATCGCGCCGGAGGTCGACCCTGGCGCCCCCGGCGTCAACATCGACGGCATCTGCCGCACCGACCCTTTCTGCCGGGGAAACGCCCTCGAGGCGCGGCGTCTGCTCAACCTAGCCGGGGCGCCGGTCGCCACTACCTTCTGCCTCGACCGTTACGCCGCGACCCGCCGGGCGGCGCCGTTCACCGTCGGGACGAACCCGGACATCGCAAGCGGCGTCGGGATCTCCTGCGGCTCGATCCTCGGCCTCGATGGTGTCACCGAGACCTTCGAGCGGCTTACCGTCGAGATCGACGGCGTGGACCCCCGGCCAATCGCAGAAGAGGTCGCGTGGGCCGATGCCCGGATCCGGAAGGCCTGCGACAAATACCTCAGGAGGTTTGACCCTCCACGGGTCGCGATCGCCGGCGGTGCCGCATACGCCTCGTTCGCCGCCGACCTCCTCGACCGCTACCTCGGCGCCGATATCGCCTGCGTCACCGCCCGGAACAGCGCGCCCGGCGCCACGCATACGACCGACTTCTCCGTCATCCGGGATATGATCCGGGGCGCCGAACCCGACCTGATCCTCGGTTCCTCCTACGAAGCGTCGATCGCCCCCGGCGCCGCATTCGTCGGGTTGACGCTGCCGCTCCGGAACAGGGTCGCCCTCTCCTCCCACGCGGTCGCCGGGGTGGAAGGGGCGCTCCGGCTGATGGAAGAGGTCCTCAACGCCTGCATCGACCGGAACCGGGCAGAGCGCGGCGGTCTCTTTACGTCTTCCCGGTAACCCGGCCCGCCGCAAGATATTTATAACCCGGCTCCTACCGGGGAGCCGGTTCGCCCGCAGGGCGGGCCGGTACAGGGGGGGTTATGGTATGACACATCACGGCGGATACGGCGCCCACGATATGCTTCTCGGGAAGATGTACGATCTCCTCGACGAGGACGAGATGCGGCAGTTGATGGTGCGGATGCTCGAGTCCCGCATCAAGATGAAGGAGCAGCGCGTCGAGATGATGCAGTACAAGATCGAGACCTACAAGATGGTACGCGACATGCTCCAGAAGGGCATGAAGAAGTGAGCACCCCGGGATGGCCTTTCGCCGGGGATCGTCTCCTCTTTTTTACCTCACGGCATATATATCGGCATGGAACCGACGATCAGGGGATACCGTGATACGGATTTTTTGGCGGTCTGTGATCTGGAGCGGGAGAACAGCCCGAGTGGGTGCAAACCCGAGGTCTTCATCCGGCAGGCCGGCGTCCTCTTCGCCGGGACCTTCCTCGTCGCGGAGTCCGGCGGGGAGGTCGCCGGCTACACCATCGGGGCGTTCGTCCAGCACCGGCAGACAACGGGATGGATCGTCCGGCTGGTGGTGGCGGAGCGGTACCGGCGCAGGGGGTTCGGCGAGAGGCTCGTTCTCGCCGTCATCGCCGCTCTCCGGGAGCGGGGCGCGTATGAGGTCTATCTCTCGGTCGCGCCGGAGAACCGCGCCGCCCGGGCGCTCTACGTGCGGCACGGTTTTCTGGGGACGGAGTTCTGCCCGGCCTACTTCGGCGAGGGAGGCGATCGCTGCATCCTCCGAAGAGACCTCACCGACCGGGAAGATTTAATCTGCTCCGGTAGAGAATGATGCGATACCATGCCCCTCATCACCTTTCGCATAGGAGAAGCGTTCAAACCGGTGCCGCAGTTCCGGTCGTACCTCTACGCGTCCCTGGTCCTGGCCGTCGTCTTCCTCGTTCTGCCGTGGCTTGCTCCCGCCGTCATCTTCAGCCCGCCGCCCGTCGCTCTCGCCATCGCCATCCCGTCGCTCGCCGTCATCGCCTTCGTCGCCTACTGGATACCGCTCTACCACGAGAGCATCGTCTACCGGCTCAGCGTCACCGAGGTGACCTGGCAGCGCGGGGTCTGGTTCCGGCAGACGGGGATCGTCCCCTACAACCGGATCACGAACGTCGATATCTCCCAGGGGCCCCTGATGCGGTTCTTCTCCTTCTCGGCGGTCAGGGTGCAGACCGCGGGCTACTCCGCCCAGGCGCAGGCGGAGATCGTCATCAACGGGATAGCCGACCCAAGGGATCTCCAGGAGAAGATCATGAACTTCGTGCGGAGGACCGGGCCGGTTGCGGTCGAGGGTGCGCCGGAAGAACCGCTGACCGCCGATGCGGTCGTGGAAGAGTTACGGGCGATCCGGGTCCTGCTGGAGAGCCGACAGGAAAAATAAGGGGGTTCGTCTGGTCTGTCGGGGGAGCCTTCACCCTCCGATGACCGTGTCGCGCTTGATGACCAGGACCGGCTGGCGGGCGTTCTTGATCACGTACTCCGAGACCGTCCCGAGCAGGCGGTCGCGGAGGTTCGAGCTGCCGTGGGAGCCGATGACGATGAGCGAGACCCCATCTGCATCCGCCGCGGCCACGATCCCCGCTCCCGGCGTTCCGACGGGTGTGCGGACGATCACCTGCATGCCCTGTTTCTCGAGCGTCCGGCGGATATCGATGATCCGGTGCCGGGCCTTTTCGCGGTATTGCCGCTGGACCTCGCTCTCCCGGTCTGGCACGGTTCCGAGGAATCCCTGCCCGCCTGAAGCGGCGAGCGGGGTCTCCCTGGGATCGAGGACGTGGACGAGGACCACCTCCCGGGTTCCCGCCTCGTGCAGCACGGGGATATAGTCCAGCACCTTCATGGACGGCTCCGAGAAGTCCGTTGGAACCAGGATGCGTTTGAACATTCTGACACTCACTCCGATGAGTCCTTTCTGCGGAGAGGATATAAATGAGATTGTGCGGGTGCCGAAGCTGCCCGGTGCCCCTTCACCCGCGCTGCTTCTCCCGGATCAGCACCCGCCACCGGTTCAGCATCCGCCGCAGGCCGGCGGTCCCGACGGGCGCCGGGTAGGGGAGCGGGATCGCCGCCCCGTCCTCTTCGACCGCAAGATCGAGAGCCCCGGCGCATTCGGTGCAGATGGCTTCCGCGCCCGGATCGCCCCTGAGCATCGGGTGGGGCGACTGGAACGATACCCGGCTCCCGGCGATGTCGTCGAACGCCCCGAGCATCTCCGCCTGGTAGGCCCGCTCCTCCTCGACGGCGGCGTCGGCGTCGATGCCGCAGTTCCGGCCGACCTCTTCGAGGAAGCGGCACGTCCCGGCGAGGCCCGCCGGGAACGAGTCCACGTACGGCGTACCGAACCTCCGCTGGAGGTCTTCGCCGACCGGGCGGAGCGCCGGCTCCCGGAGGATGTTGACGGCGGCCGATCCGAGCCGCCCGATATCCCGCGTCTCGATCCCCCGCACGAACCGGAGGTTGACCCCTATGCCGAGCCGGGAGAGAAGGCGCACGATCTCGGTTGCGTTCTCCTCGACGCCGTATTCAAGGTTCTTCTCGCCGACCAGGTTTGCCGAGAGGGTTTCTTCGTCCGCGGGACCGGCGAGCGATGCGACCGAGGAGAGGGCGTTTCTCACCCCCGTCTCGAAGACCCCGCCGAGGAACCCGGCGGTCGGGACAGGGATCACCGGGACTTCCTGGTGTTTCGCGCAGATCGCCGCGACGTCGTCTCCGATCGTCTCGACGATGCAGGTCGAGAGGACGAAGACGGCGGCGGGCGAGAGCGAGACCGCCCGCGCGAGGGTCTCCTCCAGTGCGTCTTCGCCCCCGAAGATGATGCCGTTCTCTGTCAGGCGGGTGGAGAGGAGGCGGGGAGCCTCCAGCCGGTCGTTTGCGAGGTGGGTAGCGTGCAGGAGGGAGAAGTTATGGTGCGTGCACCCCGCAGGGCCGTGGATGACGGCGATGGCGTCCCGTACCTCCGTGAGTACCGAGAGCGCCCCGGTCAGGGTGCACCCCTCAAACCTGGACGAATTCGAGGGCGAAGGATTCGAGTTCATCCATCTCGAGGGGTGTGGGGATGCTTGTCGTCTCGTTTCTCTGGATCGTGCGTGCCAGCTCCTGGTAGACCGCGGCCTGATCGGACTCCGGGGCGTACTCGACGACCGTCTGCTTCTGCAGTTCCGCGACCTGGACGACCCGGGAGCGGGGGATGTAGGCGATGAGCCGGGAGTTGATCCGGCGGGCGAACTCCTCCACGAGTTCCTGCTCGCCCTCGATGTTCTTTGCGTTGCAGATGACGCCCCCGAGGGTACACCTGCTCCGCACCCGGCGCGAGAGGCGCGCAATGGCTTTTGCGATGTTGTTTGCCGCGTAGATGGACATCAGTTCGCCGGAGGTGACCAGGTAGACCTCCTGCGCGTACCCCTCGCGCATCGGCATCGCAAACCCGCCGCAGACGACGTCGCCGAGGACGTCGTAGACGATCACATCGCCCTTGAGGGCGTCGAGGCGTTCCAGGAGCTGGAACGTCGCGATGATCCCCCGGCCGGCACACCCGATCCCGGGCTCGGGCCCTCCCGCCTCCACGCAGCGCACGCCGCCAAAGCCCAGGTGGACCACGTCGTCGACGGTGATGTTTTCGTCTCCGCGCTCCCGGATGAGGTCGAGGACGGTCGGGATCCAGGTCCCGTGCATCAGCATCCGGGTGCTGTCGTGCTTCGGATCGCAGCCGATCTGCAGGATATTGAGGTTCTCCCCCGCGAGTGCTGCCGAGAGGTTTGCTGCAGTGGTGGATTTTCCGATTCCCCCCTTCCCGTAGAGGGCGATCTGTTTCATTACATCTATTATGCGCTTGCATGGGTAATTAGGTGTCGGATGCGGTTCGTCCGGCGGAACTATATATGCTTTGTTGTAGGGCGATCGGCGACGCTCGCGGCTTCTTCTCCTTGAGATTTCCTTCTCCCGGAGGGATTTAATAATCTAACATTTATAATTCGTTTTTTAAAATTGAAAAAGTATATAATGAACAATTTGAAACTCTTGTCAAGCAGGGGGAAACAGACTATGGATCCACGATTCCGATCACGGCTGGTTGCGGCGACGGTCCTCATCTTCGTCGTCTGCTCGGTCTTCTCAGTCAGCCCGGTCGCCGGTTTCCACCTTGAGAACAGGGATGGGAGCGGCACTGAAGCTGCGCTTGCAGAGGCCCTGGTGCTGCAGCAGAGCACCAAGATACGGGAAGAGTTCATCGAGAACCTCACCGTCTATATCGACAGCAGAAACGATGCGTTCAAGCGGGAGAATGTGAGCGGGGACGTGAGCGGGGTCTACGTCCCGGAGGAGAATGCCGTCTACATCCGCTCGGACAGGGACCCGGCGCGAGCCGACGAAGTCTTTGTCCAGCAGGTGGGCTACCGCGTCTACCACACGATGGGGATCGACGAGAGCAAGGCGTTTGCGGCGCTTGCTGAAGACCCGGGCACCTACCTGGCCCGGATAACCGCACCCGCCGGTGAGGAGCGGGAGGCGGCGATCTTCGCCGAGGCCTTCATGCTCTACCACACCTCGCCCGAGGTCCTGAAGAAGTATGCCCCGGAGGTTCACACCTACATGGACATGCTCGTCAAGAACGGCGGGAACAGGGCGGCAGTGGACGACCTGTACCTGCACCACCAGCCGGAGTGATCCGGCCGGTTCCTTTTTTTCCGGGAGAACCGGGCCGGTTGACCCCGGGAAACGCTGTTCTTCGGTGCTCGGGTCCTGGATGTCCCGGTTCTTCAGTCTTTGAGGTGATCCCGGGGTGCTTTTGCCGGGAGGGGGTGTCCCACTCCGGCCCTCCCCCGAGTGGCGATACCCGATGGGAAGCCGTTTCATCCTGGGCTTCTGCCATCTGTTCTCTATCCTGGACATACAGGAGGTGCGTGTTCCGATCAGGGGGTGCCGGAGAGGTTCAGGATCTCTTCGGGATGACCTCTGATTTAGATAGCAGGGCACCGCCCGTCTCTGGTGGGCGATCTCTCAGTCGGACTTCCTGAAGAGGCCCATGACGAGCATGATCACCGGGATGACCTCGAGACGCCCGATCCACATGATCAGGATGAAGAGGAGTTTTCCCGAATCGGCCATGTCGGGCGAGACGAACCCGGTGGATATGCCGCTGTTGCACATCGCCGAGACGACCTCGAAGATCACGTTGCTCGAGTCGAAGGCCGTCGGTTGCAGGTGCATCACCAGTATCGTGGCGACGAATATGATCAAGAAGTAGAGCATGATCGTCAGCATGTTCCGGGAGACCTCGAGGTCGGCGACGTTCTTCGGGATCACCCTGCCGTCGTACTTGAAGGGCACGAGCACGTTCCCCGAGACGAACATCCGCCGGAACCACCAGACCAGGCTCTGGAACCCGAGAACCACCCGGGAGAGTTTGATACCGCCCGCGGTGCTCCCGGATGCTCCGCCGATCACCATCAGCATCGCGAGGAAGAGGACGGTCACGCTTGCCCACTCGTTCGGGGAGCCGGTCTGAAACCCGGTAGTGGTGACCGCCGCCGCCGACATGAAGAGCGCCTGACGGATGGCTGTCGGGAGATCGGCCGCGGTGAGCGTGACGAGATCCCACGCAATCACGACGATCCCGAGCGCGACGAGCATGAAGAGGAGGCGTGCCTGCTGGTCGTCAAAGAACCGGGTGCCTTTCCCCCGGTAGAGGAGGTAGTAGAGTTTGAACGGGAGGGCGCCTGCGATCATCACCGGGACGATGAGGACTTCAAGCAGCGGGTTGTTGTAGAACGGGATCCCGCCCGAGTGGACGGTGAACCCCCCGGTAGAGATCGCGACGAGGGCAATGTTCACCGCGTCCCAGAGGGGTACCCCCGAGAGGAGGATGAGTCCGATCGACGCCGCGGTCAGCACCAGGTAGATCTTCCACATCTCCATGCCTGTTGCGACGACGCTCGGCATCAGAGCCTCTGATCGCCCCTCCGATCGGTAGAGGCGGAACTGGGTCAGCCCGGTCCTCGAGGCCATCGCGATGGTGAAGGCGACGATCCCGAGACCGCCGAGCCACTGCATCAGCGACCGCCAGAAGAGGAGCGTCCGGGGCAGGTCTTCGACCGACCGCATCATTGTCAGCCCGGTGTCCGTCCATCCCGACATCGCCTCGAAGACGGCGTCGAGGTACGGGACGCCGAGCCCGAGACAGAACGGGAGCGCGCTCACCATCGCGATGACGAGCCAGATCAGGGCGACCGCCATGAGGGCGGCGGAGAGGGGCGCCTCGCGGTCCTCGCGGGGCACCCGGCGAAGGAGCATGCCGAGGAGGAGGAGGACGACCGGGACGGAGGCCATGGGCAGGATCATATCCCACTCCCGGTAGATCACCGCCACGAGAAGCGGCGCCGCTGTGGCGACGCTCATATACCGGAAGATGTTGCCGATATCGGGCGCGATGGTCGAGAACCGCTCGATCCTGTCCATCGTTACACGTTCTCCGGGCGCTCTTATCTATCTTCTCTCACACGACCGTTCGGGGTTCCAGGCGCCGACGAGCGATAGAATCACCGCCGGCCGCATCCGCATCCGCTGCTCCCGCCCGGCATCTCTCTTCTCCCGCCGTCCGTCCCCGGCGCGCTCTCGATGAAGATCCGCCGGTTGATGATCCGCCAGGCGAGGATGAGCTGGGCCATATCCCCGGCCGTCAGGTAGTCACCGCCCTGGCTGAGGTCGATCGGCTCCACCTGCGTCTGGATCTCGATGTTGCGCTCCAGTTTTCGTGCAACCGTGTCGTTCAACTCCCCGTCGAACGTGAGCGCCCCCATCGCCTCCCCGCCGACGTCCTCGGTGGTGAACTCGACCATGAAGTCGCGCTCGGAGAGCGAGAGGAGCCCGAAGAGGTCGATCGAGAGGTCGACGTCGCCGATGCTCTTCTCAAGCCTGCTCTGGCAGAGGGTGACGCGGTAGACGTTGCGCTCCTCGCTCACCTCCCGGCCATACTTCGAGAAGGCTATCCGGATGACCGCATCCGCAAAGAGGCACTGCGGCGCGACGTACTGCTCGTAGTCGGGTTTACGCACCTCCATCTCTTTGATGACCGTATCGACCGCGTAGCCCCGCTTCTCCACGTCGCGCTTGATCTTCCAGGCGCGCTTGACGTCGGGGTCGGGGTCCACGTAGAGTTTGAAGTCGATCAGATCACGCAGCGTCCCCGTGACGAAGGGGTGCAGCCCTTCGAGGATCAGGATCTTCGTGGGGCTGAAGGGCACCGGGGGATCGAACTGCCCGTTGTCGTGGTTGTAGACCGGTTTTTTTATCGTCTCCCCCGCCTTGAGGGCGACAAGGTGCTCTTCGAGCAGGTCGAACCGGTTCGCCTCGGGGACGAGCGGGGTTATCCCGAGAGCTTTGCGCTCCTCGCGGTCGTATCGGTGGTAGTCGTCGATGGTGATCGTGGAGACGAGGTCGTCCCCGAAGATCTCCCGGATCGCCCGGGTGAAGGTGGTCTTTCCGGATCCGCTGTCTCCCGCTACGCCGATGATGAAGACGTAGGGCGATTCGGCAATGACACTCTTGAAGTCGGACGAGGACATAGGTCAGCTCAATGGTTGGTCGGTATCCCACACAGTTAAGATTTTGGTGCCGGGCGGAGGGTTTTCGGACGGGAAAAAAGGGAGGCCGGCAGGAGTTCATCCCTTTTAGGGGAGTCTATGGCGGGATGATCCCCGCTTCCTCGTGCTTCTTCTTGATCTCGTCGGCGAGCCGGTCGAGCGCCGCGAAGTCCTCCTCCTTCGGGTAGCCCTTGATATAGACCGGTTCGATAACCTCGATCTTGAGCCGGCCGAGCATGCCCGCCAGGGTGTCGACGGTCTTCCCGCCCCAGCCGTAGGACCCGATCACCGAGACATACCGGGTCTTCGGGCGGAGGAGGTTTGCGAGGTAGGCGGCGTAGACCGCCTGCGGGTGGGGACCGAAGATGAGCGTCGGGGTCCCGATCACGATCGTCGCAGCGTCCACCATGCCCTTTGCAAGTTCACCGATATCGGTCTTCGTGAGGTTGAACGGCTGCACCTCAACCCCCCGCTCGACCAGGGCGTCGACGAGGTGGTCGACCATCGCCCGGGTGCTCCCGTGCATGGAGACGAAAGGCAGCACCACCATGTTCTTGACGTCGTCGCCCGTCCAGTCCCGGTAGGCATCCATGATGAACGCCGGCCTGTCGTGGGCCGGGCCATGGCTCGGTGCAATCACGGCGATATCGCGCGATGCCAGTTTCGCAAGGTGCGCCTTGATGCTTGATCGGAAGGGCATCATGATCTCGGCGTAGTAGCGCTTCGCGGCCTCGTAGATCACCGCCTCATCGGGGACGTAGAGGGAACTCGTCGCGTAGTGCGAGCCGAAGAAGTCGCAGGAGAAGAGGATCCGGTCTTCCTGGAGGTAGGTCAGCATCGTCTCCGGCCAGTGGACCCAGGGGGCTAAGATGAACTCAAGCGTCTTATCGCCGAGGGCGAGCGTATCGCCGTCGCCGACGACGTGGACCTGGTCTCCGGAGATCTGCAGGAGGTCGAGGAGGAAGTCGCGGCACTTCTGGTTCGTCACCACCTTCGCCCCGGGGTATCGGTCGAGCATCGCCGGTATCGAGCCGGAATGGTCCTGTTCGGCGTGATTGGCGATGATGTAGTCGATCTTCTCGACGCCAAGCCGGTCCAGGTTCGCCGTAAGGTCGGTAAACTTCGCGGGGTCGACGGTATCGATCAGTGCCGTCTTCTCGCTGCCCCGTATGAGGTAACTGTTGTAGGAGGTGCCGTCGGGGGTCGGGATCAGTTCGTCGAAGAGCCGGCGGTCCCAGTCGATGGCCCCGACGGAGTAGACGCCTGTTACAATCTCATGCGTGGGCATGAGTTGCCTCCATCGTTCGCACGCCGATCGATCTCGTGGGTGTGGGGGTAAATTCCGTCATGTTCGCGCTCCGTGAGTCCTGACTGCCCGGGACAACGATTGCACCGGTGCGGTCGGTAAGCGTATATCCAGCCCGGGTGGTGATAACGGTTTCGCCGTGCCGGGAGGTGCGGGCGGGAGAGTCTACTCTCCCCCCGGCGGGTTGCCGGAGAGGAGGGCGGTCTGCCCGCCCTTCCCTTCTCTCCGGACCTCATTAGCATAAAGGTGGGCCTGCCGGGTCGGCTCCGGGAGCCGGTAGCCCCGGGCGGTCGCGAGGACGAGGTCGACCGCGGAGGGAAGATCGATCCGGTGGCCTACGGAGACGTAGACCGGTTTCACCCGCTCTTTCGTCCGCACCGCCATCCCGATCGTCTCGCCGTCCCGGAGCACGGGGCTCGTCGAGCCCCTGCCCGGACCGGGCTCCGTCGCCGTACCGACGAGGAGGCTCTTTGCGACCCCGATGGTGGGTCGGTCAAGCAGGATGCCCATGTGGCTTGCGATGCCGAGGCCGCGGGGGTGGGCGATCCCCTGTCCGTCGAAGAGGATGACGTCCGGCTCGGACCGCAGTCTCCGGAATGCCTCAAGGAGAGCCGGACCTTCCCGGAAGGTGAGAAGACCCGGTATGTAGGGAAACGACGTCTCGATAGAGGCAGAGACACGCTCGACAACGGTGAGGCCGGGATAGCGGAGGGCAACGACGACTGCATGGATCTCGTTTGAGCCCTTCGCGTAGGAGGCGTCGGCGCCGGCGAGGAGGGTGACCTCCCCGATGTCGCCGGAGAGGCTGATCCTCGTCCGGAGCGTCTCCTGGAGGCGAACGGCTTCCGCCGGGGCAAGGTCAAACGGGTGGGTCTCGTTGATCTCCATGATCTTCACATGGATCCGGGCAGGACTATTATTGTCTGCTGGTGAGTTGGAGCATATTTATAAGCATTGAGATCCGGTATGCCCGGAGGGTCACCATCGGGACGTGAGCAGTATGGCGCGGTGGGTATGCAGTGTCTGCGATTACGAGTATAACGAGGAGGCAGGAGACCCGGAAGCCGGTATACCCCCTGGCACGCTGTTTGAGGACCTCCCCGCAGGCTGGCGGTGTCCCCGCTGTGCCGTGGGAAAGGGAGCGTTCGTGCGGGCTGATGAAGGGGAAGAGGTGAAGGCGGATGAAGAAGACGACCTTTGAAGAATCTCCAACGACGGTGGCCGACGTCATGGTCTCGGAACTCGCGGCATGGGGGATCACCCTCTACTTCGGCATCCCCGGAGCGTCGGCGCTCCCCCTCGTGGATGCGGTCAGGAGAAACCCGAATGCCCGGTACATCGTCGTCCGGCACGAGCAGACCGCGGCGATGGCCGCGTCCGCCTACAACAAATTCACGGGAAAGATAGCGGTCTGCCTGACCATCGCCGGGCCGGGTGCGACGAACCTTGCCACCGGCCTGTACGACGCAAAAGAGGACCATGCGAGTGTTCTCGCGCTTTCCGGGCAGGTGAAGACGCAGTACGCCGGCCCCGGCGGTATCCAGGAGATCGACCAGGACGCGTTCTTCCGGCCTATCACGGTCTTCAACAACACCGTCGCCGACCCGACGACGGCGGTCAAACTCCTCACCCGGGCGCTCCGCTACGCTGTCGTCGGCCGCGGCGTCGCCCAGCTCTCCTTCCCAAACGATATCCAGAGAGAACCGCTTGATTCAACCTACTGCGAGCGCGAGACCTGCCTCCCGGAGGTCAGGGTTGCGCCGACCGACGAAGTTGTCGCGGCCGCGGTGGAGGCGATCGACGGCGCCGCACGACCGGTCATCCTTGCGGGGTTCGGGGCCATGCGTGCGGCCGGTCCGGTCCTCGACCTCGCGGAGACGATCCAGGCGCCGATTGTCACCACCTTCCGGGCGAAGGGCATCCTCCCCGACGATAACGAGTGGGTTGCCGGGCTCCACGGGCAGCTCGGGACGCCGCATGCCCTGACACTCGTCCTGAAATCAGACCTGGTGATCGCCTGCGGGGCGAGTTTCTCCGACCTCACCGGGATCCCCGAGAGTAAGCGGGCCGTCCATATTGATATCGATCCGCTCCAGCTCGGGAAGCACCCGCTTGCGGTAGGGGTCTGGGGGGACTGCGCCATTGCGCTCCCCCGGATCCGTGAGCGGGTCCGGTCGCGGGATGACTCCGGGACCCGGCAGTGGCTCGCGGAGAAGAAGCAGGAATGGCGCGACCGGCTCGACCGGGAAGCCGACCCGGCTGCCGTTCCCATTCGCCCGCCCTACATCATGAAGGTCCTCTCAGAGACCCTGCCGGAGGACGCGGTCATATCGCTTGACGTCGGGGAGAACCAGTGGTGGTTCGGGCGGAACTTCCGGATGAAGCGGCAGCGGTTCGCGATGTCGGGCTACCTCGGGACGATGGGGTTCGGGCTCCCCGGGGCGATTGCGGCGAAACTGGCCTACCCGGATGCGAACGTCGTCTGCATCACCGGGGACGGCGGGTTCTCGATGGTCATGGGCGACTTCGTCACGGCGGTCAAATACGACCTTCCCATCGTCGTCGTGGTCCTGAACAACCACGAGCTCGCCATGATCCGGGAGGAGCAGCGGGAGGCGAACTACCCGCCCTACGGCACCGACCTTACGAACCCCGACTTCGCCGCGTACGCGGAGGCATGCGGCGGTGCCGGGATACGGGTGACCCGGCCGCAGGATCTCGCAGACGCCGTCCTCCGGGCGGTGCGGATGAACAAGCCCGTCGTCATCGATATCGAGACCGATCCGGTGCGGTTCAAGTAGGGGCCCGGTGTACCCGGGTGGCCTCGGCACGGAGTTCACCCGAAATCTATAAGTGTCATGCAGGGGAATGAAGGGCCGAGGGTAGATGTGAACATCCCGGCCAGGGCTGCGCAACCTGCGATGCCCGTGCCGGGAAAGCGCGGATCTCCGGATGTCGATCCGGGTGGGAGCATCGGTAATTCGTTCTTCGCTCCACGCTGAGGGTTCCCGGGAGCCCGTGAATCGAGTGGGCGCCCGGGGTAAGCTTGCGGCGAACCGGATCCGCTCCGGTTCACCGTTCTTGCGGCCGTAATCGGCCGGACTCTTTTGCCACTCCAAAAGAGGGGTTGGGGTTATTCGCCGCAGAGGTAGTCGTAGAGGAACGCGGCGAGCAACGCACCGACGATGGGGCCGATGATGTAGATGGGGAAGAATGCCCAGAGGTTCGACCCGCCAAGCAGCCAGTCCCCGAGGTAGGGCCCGAACGTACGGGCAGGATTCAACGACGCGCCGGTCAGGTTCCCGGTCGTCGTGATGATCCCTGCGACCGCGAGGCCCACCATAAGCCCGGCAAAACCCGGTGTGGCCCGCTCGTCGACGGCGACTCCCATGATGACGAGCATCAAAAGAAACGTCCCGACCGCCTCGATGACGATCGCCTGCAGGTAGCCGATGCCGGCGAAGGGGGCCGTCGCCCCGAGCCCTCCGATCGTGACGGCGTCCGGGCCGACCGCCCAGGCAAAGAGGAGGCTCGCGGCGGCCGCGCCGACGAGCTGTGCGGCGATGTACGGGGCGACGTCGCGTCCGGGGAGCCGGCGGGTTGCAAAGAGGGCTATCGTCACTGCCGGGTTGATGTGGCAGCCCGATATCCTCCCGAACGCGTAGATCGACCCGGCGATGGCGATACCGAAGGCAAGCCCTATGGCGAGCCAGTCGCCGAGCCCCCCGAGCGCCCCGATCCCTATGTTGAAGGGGGTCGCCGGGGTCGTTCCCGCGGCGAGCATCAGCGTGACGACCGCGGCGCCGGCACCGAAGAAGACCAGGATGAATGTCCCGACGGCTTCGGCGACGCATCGTTTTCCAAGAGATGTGGTCATGATTACACCAGATACACAAGGTACTCTATTTTAATGGACTTCAGCCAAAAAAAGGCTTGAGAGTGCTCTTACTTTCCATACAGGGCGTTATAGCACTCGGGACAGAGGATCCGCGGCAGCGGAGCCTTCACCCGTTTGCTGGGGAGTGGGTAGCCCCCCTCCCAGACGTCGATATCCTTCCGGATGGCATGCTCCATGCAGAGCCCCATCCCGCAGACGATGCAGATTGCCACCGCCTCGCTCTCCTTCCCCTCAAGGGCGCAGTAGTAGCACTTCATGACCGCTCCCCCTCTATACCGCCTCTTTCCACTGGCAGTACTGGTGCCGCATATCGACCAGGCACGCCGTGGCGCAGTTCTTGCAGGCCCGCACCGGGGCGGCTGCCGTCTCCTTCTCGAGAGCGATGATGTTCGTCATCATCGTCGCGGTCACCGGCTCGCTCGTCAGGAGGCACGGGTAGTCGGCAAGGCTCATCAGGGCGGCGAACCGGACGGTTATGGCACAGGCCGCGTAGACATACCGTTGCGGGTTCATCAGCACCTCGTTCTTGCTGATGGGCGAGAGGTCGACGGGGTACTTGCCGACCATGGGGACCAGCGCCTCACCGGAACCGTTCCGCATCCGCTCTGCCTTGTCGAGGAGTTTCCACCCGCGGTAGATCATGTCCATGAAGTCGCAGTTGTGGAGTTCCGCCGCCGCGCCCCGGGACGGGTAGATCTGGACGTAGTTGTGGAACCGCTTCGTGAGCAGGTCGACGACCATGGGGGCGTTGAACCCGTCGAGCTGGAGGAGGTACTCGGTTGCGGCGGCAGACGACCCGGTCGCGACCGAGAGGACGTCCCAGTAACTCTTGTAAGAGTCGAGCGAGTTCCGTAGCGAGGACTCCATCACGTCGGTGACCGCCTCGATCGTCGCCATGACGACGTCGTCCTTGCACATGTTGAAGGTCGACTGCGCAATGTGGTGGGAGACGTCGCCGACGCTGTAGGCCGGAACGGTCAGGATGTTGCCGTAATGGACACCATCGTCGATCGCGGCCTTGATCGTCCCTTCCATGCGGCGCCGGTACTCGCTCATGTACTTCCGCTGGTCAAACGAGGTCATCCCGGCATCATCCATCAGCTCCGCCTGGGCGTTGACCGGCTCGAGGTAGAGTTTCTGCATGGTCGCGATCTCTTTTGCCGTCGCCTCGGCGTTGGTGGCTCCTGCCTCGAGGGCATGGGAGAAGTGCTCGCCAAATCCGTAGGAGGTGTTCATGCCCCATGATTTGGCGGCGAGGATCGCCCGCTTGTGCTCGACCGGGATATCGGTCTTCTGGAGCACCCGGTTCACCACGTTGCTCGTACTCCCCGGGATCAGCGCAAAGTCGACGACACAGGTCGGGCCGTAGAATCCGCCGTAGTGTCGCACCGCCTCAAGGCTGATCAGAGATTCCGAGCCAGCGATAGCCTGCGCAAAGGCGTCGACGCTCTTTGCGAACGCTTCATCCTGTTCCTTCAGGACTTCAAGCACCACCGGCGTCTGGTAGTGTTCGACGAACGGGTCGTCTTCGGGGCGGACGGTCGTTGTAAGGCCTTTCAGGATCTCGTAATGCGAGACCACCGAGTTTTTGTGAAGGTCGATGACCGCCTGGCTCTGGTTGCCGATCGCCGTCATCTTCTTCGCCGCGTCGACGTAGGGTTTCGTGTCCTCGATCACGAACTTCTGGCCGCGTTTCGCCTTTACCGTATCCACGTCCGCCCGCTGGGCGGCCATGGCCTCGTTTATCATCTTCTCGTAGAGTTCTTTCATATCAATCACCACTTGGGGTATCGTTTGACGGTAGCCCGGCCGGGCCGCCGTGGTTATAGGGCGTCGCTGGAAGACAGGGGGAGGTTCCGGGGAATAGCCCGGATGAGCCGGGAGATCGAAAGGTCGATAATAGTCGGGAGACTGAACGGTGATCAGAAGTTATGCCTGTCCGCTTTCGGTCCCTGCACTCCCCATTCTGTCTTGAAGACCTGGGGATTCTTTGTCAATTGGCTTACTTAGTCGTTCTGGCATATATCTGTTGTGTCGTCTTCCGATGCGCCATTCCGAAAAGGAGATGTTCGGCTTCCGGGATCGAGCGCCGATTTGAGATTTTCCTGTGAGGGGCGGCGTATCAGAACCAGGCGTCGAGCGTCTTCTGCGTCGCCTTCACCGAGACCTTGGCGAGAGCGGCCCTGACCCGTTCCTCGGAGAAGTCGTAGCGGCCGGAGAGCATCTCGATAACCCCGTCGACGTCCGGCGGCCTCCACGCGAGGGTATAGCCGTCGGTGACCGGCGGGTCGAGGAAGAACTCCCGGACGGGAGCGGGATCGAACCCGGGCTGTTTCTCGGCGATCGCCTCCTCGAACCCACCTTTCTGGACGATCTTCAGGGCGGTCTTGCCGCCGACGCCCCGGATGCCCGGGTTGAAGTCCGTGCCCACCAGGATGCCGATCTCGACGAGTTCCTCCCTCGTTACGGCGAGGCGGTCGAGGAGGGAGGAGAGGACGATCCGCTCGGGGTTCACGGCGATCGTCCGCCCCCGCATCTTGCGCCGGCCGCTGACGGTGAGGTTTCGCACCAGCACCGGGGAGCCGAAGAGGAGCGAGTCATAGTCCTGGGAGACCGCGTAGGTGACCGTCCCCTGCCGCGCCATATGGGCCGCCTGCGCTTCGCCCTCGCTCGGCGCCTGCACCCAGGGAATGCCGAGCAGGTCGAGGAGTTCGCGGGACGATGCGATGATGTGGCTGTCGATGCGGGCGGACGCGCTCGCCTGTTTGTAGGCCTCCTCCATGTCGCCCTCCCGGAGCGCCGTCTTCCAGGCCTCATCGGCTCTGGCGCGGATCTCGCGCCGCTCATCGATCGTCTCCTGCTTGAACTCCGGGGGCTTCCCGTCGAAGACAAAGACCGGGCGGATCCCCTTCTCCAGGAAGTTCACCGTCCGGAAGAGGATGCCGGAGAGGTGCGAGGTGACCCTCCCCGCGCCGTTCATCAACGGAGTGCCGTCCGGCTGCCGGATGATGGAGAGGAACTGATAGAGCGCGTTATGGGCGTCCAGTGCCGCGATGCCCGATAGATCGTCCCACGTCAACGCCTCTTTACTGTCTGCCAGGATATCCCGGATTGCAACGCCCATGCTTATCTAGTCATGAGAGAGGGAGACGCCATTAAGATGGCGATCCGGTTCACCGGTACATCCGCCGGGAGAGGCCGTCGACGATCTCCTCGATGTGGCTGACGGTGTTGTCGTATCTGGCGGCCATCGTCTTCCCCATCTCTTCCATGTTCACGCGCATGGTGCGCTCCCGTTGCACGACGCTCTGCTCGAGGCTCACGACCTTCATGCCGAGAGAGATGAGCAGCCCCCCGAGGGAGAGCATCATGAACGTCGCAGCAACCGCTATGATCAGGTCCTGCCAGAACCGCATCACCAGCACGACGGTGGAGACTACCATCACGATGGTGAGAACGATATCGCCGATGAGTTCGCGAATCTCCATAATTTAAAATGATGAGGATGCATTAATTAACCTACCTATCGTGGGTGGAGTGTTGTGATGCAGATACGTGACTGGCTGCCTTTTCTTGGAATGGCCCTGATGCTTTTGTTCGTCCAGATCATCGCCGTCATCCTCGTCACGCCCATGCAGGCGGCGGGGCTTGTTGCGTTTGAAGATCCCGAATCGGTGGCGAATCCTCTGATATTCATAGGGATGTTGCTCGCCTTTACGCTGGTCCTGCTCTTCCTGCTCCGGACGGGTGGGCGGCGGTTCATCGCCGTCTTCATCGGGTTCGCGCTCTTCATGACGTTCCTCTACATATTCGGCGCGCTCTCCCTCCTTCTGTTCGGGACGACCGCCGCCGCCGCGGCAGGGACGCTCATCGGCGCCGTAGCGGCGACGGCGCTCCTCTACCTCTACCCGGAGTGGTACGTCATCGATATCCTCGGCGTGCTGATCTCCGCCGGGGTTGCGTCCATCTTCGGGATATCCCTCGCCGTCCTGCCGGTGATCGTGCTGCTCGTGCTGCTCGCAGTCTACGATGCCATATCGGTATACCGGACAAAGCACATGATCACCCTCGCCGAAGGCGTCCTCGAGACGAAGGCGCCCATCATGGTCGTGGTCCCGAAGAGGGCGAATTACTCGTTCAGAAAAGAGGGGCTCAACATCAGTGGCGGGGAGGAGCGCGGCGCGTTCGTCATGGGCATGGGCGACCTGATCATGCCCTCGATCCTTGTCGTCTCGTCGCACGTCTTCGTGGACGCGCCCGCGGTCCTCTGGACCCTCTCCGCCCCGACACTCGGTGCGATGGCGGGAGCGCTTGCAGGGCTCGCGGTGCTCCTCTACTTCGTCAACAAGGGCAACCCCCAGGCGGGGCTCCCGTCACTGAACGGCGGGGCTATTCTTGGGTTTCTGGTTGGGGCAGCTCTCGCAGGCTCATTTTTGTGGCTTCCTTTCGGTGTTTGAGCAGAAGGGCGAGCACCTCCTCCACCCCTTCGCCGGTGAGCGTGGACATCGCCGGGTAGCCCTCGAGCCCCCGGATATCCGCCTTGTTTGCGACCGTCACCACCGGAACGTCGAGGAGGTGTTCGATCTCCAGAAGAAGCCTCTTCTGGTCGTCGAGCGAGTAGCCGCAGTGTTCGCTTGCGTCCAGGATGAAGAGGACGACGTCGGCCGTGTTGGTGATGGCGCTGACCGCCTGCCGCTCGATGATGTTCCTCTCCTCTTCCGGGCGTTCGAGGACGCCGGGTGTATCGATGAACTGGATCCGGTCGCGCTTCCCGATCTCGCGGTGGCCGACGATGATCCCCTTGGTGGTGAAGGGGTAGGCGGCGATCTCGGGGTCCGCCGTCGAGACGAGTCTGATGAACGAGGACTTCCCGACGTTCGGGAACCCCGCCACCACCACGGTGAACTCGTCCTCGCTCACGTGCGGGAGTTTTCGCAGGATGTTCCTCGCTTCGTTGAGATAGAGGAGGTCGTCTCCCACCTGGTGAACGATCGAGGCCATGCGGGCGACGGCCTGCTTCCGTTTCCGGTCGGTCTCCTCGGCCTTGCGCATGCTGCGGGCGTAGCCGGAGCCGATGACCCTGACCTGGTCGGCCGCCCAGGTGACGGCGCCGAGGGACTTCTTCAGCCGGTCGACCGAGACCAGGATGTCGGCTGCCTCCTGGTAGAAGGGGGGGAGCCGCTCGAAACTCGGGAACGAGGTGACCACGCTCTTCAGTTTATCGTGGATGGCGCTCCCGACTCCCCGCACGAACTCCTCGTTCGCGGTATCGATGTTGATCTTCAGTTTCCTTTTGGCTGCCGCTCTCCGGAGACTGCGGTCGAGCACTTCGTCTGCCGTCGGAACGGTCGGGATGGTTTCAAATTCCACGCTACGCACAACCTAATGTATTTAAACAACGTATAATCACTGATAATTATGGAGCTCTCTCCGATTCAGAAGGATATCCTGATAACCCTGATTACCCTATATCATCAGTCTTCCCACTCTATAAAAGGTGAGGAGATCGCGGATGTGCTGAAGCGCAACCCCGGTACTGTCCGCAACCAGATGCAGGCTTTGAAGGCTCTCGGGCTGGTCGAGGGTGTCCCCGGCCCGAAAGGAGGATACAGCCCGACTGCAGAAGCCTACCGGGAACTGAATCTCGGGGATCTCGAGCACCAGTTCGAGGTGCCGATCTTCCGCGACGGCGAGAAGGTGAAGGGCGTCCGCGTCACGGAGCTCGGGTTCACCACCCTGTGCCACCCCGACCTCTGCCAGGCGATGGTCCGGCTCATCGGGAGCGTGAAACTCTTCCGTATCGGGGATATGGTCTCGATCGGGCCCACGCCGGTGAACAAACTCCTCGTCCGCGGCGAGGTCTTCGGGATGGACGAGAACCTGCAGGCGCTCCTCATCAGCGTCTCCGAGATGATATCCCTCCCGAAACAGCCCATCAAGCACTATATGAGCGCCCCGCTCCTGACCCTGCCGTCCACCGCTACCCTCCGCGATGCCGTGCGCCTCTTCAATACCCACCATATCCACGGCGCGCCGGTGATGAAGGACGGCGACGAACTCGCGGGCATCGTGACGCTGAGCGATGTCGCCCGCGCCCTGGACGAGGGCCTGAATCTGGATGCGCCGGTTGTCGGGGTCATGACGGCCGATGTGGTCGAGGCGCCGTCGTCGATCCGGCTCTATGAGCTCGTGGGCCGGTTCAAGGAACGGGAGATCGGGAGGCTGATTGTGGTCGAGGACGGGAAGCCCGTCGGGATCGTTACCCAGACCGATATAATTCGGGTCTTTCCCTCACTTTGATCCCCTCCCCGTTCGAAATTTTGCGCTTCAACCCCTCTGGCGACAGATAAGTATTTATATGAGGGTACCTATGGTGCTTCTGTCAAACGAGTTCTGTGTGTGAGTACATTTCACAGAACTCAATGAAAAGGGGGAAAATGGATCATGACTGATATACCACTGGCACCGGTTGGCAGGATCGTGAAGAAATCCGGCGCGGAGCGCGTGAGTTCCGACGCAAACGAAGAACTTGCGAAGCTGATGGAGCAGTACGCGTCACGGATCGCGAAAGAGGCGATCAAACTGGCGGGCCACGCCGGCAGGAAGACGGTCAAGGCAACCGATGTCAGGATGGCGGCTGAAACCGTGAAGTAACCCGAAAACCTCTTTTTGGAACCTTATCGATCTGGTATGCATTCCTCCGGTTCGGAACGCTTCTCTACCACACTCTCCGTTGCGGGCAACGGCGGCGCATGCATCTCCGACAATACCCTGTAACGCTTCTTTTCCGTGATTTCATGGAATTTAGAAGTTATAAATAGTACAAACGCCCCACGGTTTTATATGACCAAAACCTTCTGCCGTTTCCTTGCGAAGAAGAGATTGATGAGTAACGATGGCATGCTCATCGGGACCATCAAGAATATCATCGTCGACCTCAACACGGGGCAGGTTGTCGATCTGCTCGTCAAACCGGACGAGACGTTCAAGACCGAAGGCTACAGGACGGATGGGGACAAGATGCTCGTGCCGTTCGAGGCGGTGAAGGACATAAAAGATTATGTCGTCGTCGATCGCTACCTGCTGAAGAGATAGGGATAATACTTTTTTACCGCTTCTACGAACCCGTCCCCGTAGGATTCTTCGGTGACCCGGTCTGCCGCCGCCTGCACCGCGGCAGGGGCGTTTCGCACCGCAACACCGATACCGGCGGCCTCAAGCATCTCGATGTCGTTCTCGGAGTCGCCGACGGCCATCATATCGTCGGGTGAGATTCCCATCTCGCGGGCAAGTGCCGTGAGCGCTGCCCCTTTGCTCACGCCGGGGGTCTGGAGGTGGATTGCAAACCCGGTGTCGAGCACCCGGACGGAGAGGCCGTGGTCGCGGATGACCGCTCTTGCCTCGTCGGGGTCGATGTTCCGGGCGAAGGCAACGTCGGCGAACCGGTACTGCTCCCCGAAGAGTTCGAGTTCCACGCCTTTTCTGGAAAAAGAGTCTTTGAGAACCTCGAACGCCGCGAGGCAGGCCTTTTTATCGCCCGGGACGCGGAGGGTGCCGGAAAACCCCCTCCGGTAGACGCCGCCGTTCTCGCCGATGATCGTCCCGTCTGTCCCGACCATCTTGCAGAGGCCGTCCATGAAGCAGACGGTGTTGCCGCTCGCGAAGACCACCTCAATCCCGGCCTCGACGAGGGTACGGATGCTCTCGACGGCGGGGGTGTTGATCCGCCGCCGCCGGTCGGTGATGGTGCCGTCGACGTCCGTTACGAGCGCTTTCAGCACTGCCTGAGTCCTGCCTGCTCGACCATGAACGCCGCCTCGCCCTCGGGGAGGTTCGGGCTGTCCACCAGGCGGGCAACCCTCTTGCCGCCCTTGCTCTTCCGTAGATAGATCCGGAAGGTTGCGGTGTGCCCGACGATGTTGCCGCCGATCGGTTTCGTGGGGTCGCCGAAGAGGATGCCGGGGTTCGACATCACCTGGTTGGTCACGAGGCCGACGGCGTTGTGGTCGTCGAGCAGTTTCAGGAGGTCGTGCATGTGGCGGTTCAGTTTCTGCTGCCGGGGAGCAAGGGTGCCCCGTCCCGCGTACTCCGAACGGAAGAGCGACGTCAGCGAGTCGATGATGAAGAGCCTCACCGGGTAGTCGGAGGTCCGCAGCTCGTTTGCGAGTTCCCGTGCGGTCTCGAGGAGCAGCATCTGGTGATCGGAGCTGTGCGCCCGCGCGACGTGGATCCGTTCGAGGACCTCCTCGATCTCCCCGAGTTCCGCCTCTTCGGGGAGGCCGGCAAGCATCTGCTCTATTCGTTCCGGCCGGAAGGTGTTCTCGGTGTCGACGTAGATGGCCGAGCCGCCGAGGCCGCCGAGTTCTACAGGGAGCTGGACGTTCACGGCCATCTGGTGGACGATCTGGCTCTTCCCCGACCCGAACTCGCCGTAGACCTCCGTTATCGCCTGCGTCTCGAGGCCGCCGCCGACCAGTTCGTCGAACTCGGGCACCAGCGTCCGGAGTTTCTTGATGTCCTTCCTCTTGTCGAGGATATCTCTGCCGGTCTTGAACCCGCCGATATCCGCCATCTTCCGGGCGGCGAGGATCACCTTCTTTGCAGTGGCTTCACCGATCTCCGCCGCCTCGGCGAGGTCCGATGTGGTGGCCGTCGCAACGCTCTCGACGGTCCCGTATCCGGCTTCCCGGAGTTTTTCGGCGGTGGTTGGTCCAACGCCAGGTAAATCTTCAAGATCAATCTCTGACATCTCATTCCTCACTTGATCTCTAGGTCTGTTTGATACACTAGAGTCTTTAGCCGGAGACATAAAGGTCGCTTGCCGTGCGGGGTGAAAGTGAAGATCAGGATCGGGGTTGCCCGGAAAACCGATCCAGGCGGCGCTGTAGATCTTCGGGATCGGGTTCTATGGCCTTGATATTGCCCGGGCTGATCACGCCCCTGTGCACGGTTCCCCGGACGCGCACGGTATACCCGACGGGCAGCGGGTCACGGAGGAGGTAGCAGGCGTCGTCGGTCTCGAGAGCGGTTCCCTGCCGGGTGGCGATGACCGTCCCCGTCACCTCGATCTCCTCCTCCTCTCCGTGGACGACGAGCGCGCTCCCCCACGAGAGGTGCACCTCGAGATCGCCGTAGCGTCCCCGCCGTGCGGTCGCGTTGTAGAGTGAGAGTCGGTCGCCGGGCACCAGGTGCTCGTCCGCCTTCTCCCCCCAGACGACGACCGGGGTCTCGCCGGTCGGATCGGCGATGACCAGGTTCCTGACCGAGGACTGCCGCCCGTTCCGCGTGACGAACGAGTGTGGGGGCTGGACGGAGACCACCGTCCCGGCAAGGGAGTATCGCCCCCCATCCCTGACATCGGCGATGGTGTTCATGGGGAGATCGATCTCGTGGTCGGAGGGCGTGACGGACGCGGACTCGCCGAGGCTGTACTCGATCGCCCCGTCGTTCTCGCGGGCGACTGCCCCCCGGATGACGACATTCTCTCCCGACTCCACCCCGAGGAGGACGTCCGGCGCCCAGGCGACGAGACGGAAGACGCCGTCCTCGTTCCCGATCACCGCTTCGACCATCTCGCCGTCCGTTCCGTCACGGCGGGTGAACGTCCGCGGGCTCTCGATCGCGATCAGCCGAACCTCGAGGTCACCCGCAGGTCCGGGCCCCCCGGAGGTCGCGGTCTCCTCGCAGGTGATCTCGCACGCCGCTTCCTGGACGGCGACGGCGGTGACGTCAGGAACCTTTCCTCTGCCCTTCGGCCGCCCAAGGATCTCGAGGACGTCGCCAACCGCGATCTCCGAGACCGCAGCGGCCTTCTCGTCCCAGAGGGTCAGCCGGGCCCTGCCGGTCTCGTCGCCCACCGTCACGTTCGCGACGATGCCGGGGGCGCCGTCGGGCCGCTCGAACTCCCGGGGCTCCTCGACGGCAAGCACCTTCGCAAAGAAGCAGGCGAGGCTCGGGGCGGCCGCGAGATCGCGTATACGGATGTGCGCCCGTCCGAGATCCCTGACGACCAGCATCGCCGCCGCCCGTTCGTCGAGGAGATCCCCCGACTCCGCCACCTTCTCCTCCACCCGCCGCTCGAACTCTCCCATTTCGAGGAGGTCGTCGACCAGGAGGTAGTGGAACTTCACGGTCGGGGCCCCGCTCCTACTCCTGCCAGGGCGGTGTCACCATCGCGGCTGTCAGGTCGTCGATCGTCTCGGCCCGGCGCATCAGGGCTGCCTTCTCTCCTGCGAGGAGGACCTCGGCGCACCGGGGGCGGCTGTTGTACTGCGACGACATCGCAAAACCGTAGGCCCCGGCGTCCAGCACCGCGATGAGGTCGCCGGCGGCGAGTTCCGGGAGCATCCGGTCTTTCGCGAGGATGTCGCCGGTCTCGCAGATCGGCCCCGTGACGGAGTACTCCCGCACGGCGGGAGCGTCCGCTTTGTTCGCCGCGACGACCTCGTGGTAGGAGTCGTACATCGTCGGCCGGACGAGGAGGTTGAATCCGGCGTCGACGTTCGCAAACGTCTTGTGAGCGGTCTTGACGGAGTTGACCCTCGTCAGGAGAAGCGTCGAGTCGGCGACGAGCCACCGGCCGGGCTCGACCCAGAGTTCGGGCTCGATCCCGAGGTCTTTGATGCCGCGCAGGAAGACCGGCATGATTGCTCCCGCGTATTCTTCGGGCGTCGGGGCGCGGTCGGTCTCCCGCTGGTAGGGGATGCCGAGGCCGCCTCCGATATCGATGAACGAGGGCTCGACCCCGATATCGATGAGGTCCCGGGCGACGTCGATCAGCACCTCGACCTCGCGGGCGAACGGCTCTACGGCGAGGATCTGCGAGCCGATGTGGCAGTGGAGCCCGACGGGGTTCGTGTGCTCAAGCGCGAGCGCTTCGCGGTAGGCGTCGAGGATCGCTCCCGCCGGGATGCCGAACTTGCTCGTCGCAAGCCCCGTCGCGATCTTCGGGTGGGTGGGAACCTCGATCGCCGGGTTAACCCGGAAGGCGATATCGACCGTTCTTCCCGCTTCGCCTGCTGCGGCATCGAGTTGCCGGAGTTCGTCGGGCGAGTCCACCGAGACCCGGATGCCTTTCTCGACCGCGAGGGCGAGGTCGGCGGGGGTCTTCGAGCTCCCGTTGAAGAGGAGCGACGAAGGAAGCATCCCGGCACCGAGGGCGAGCGCGACCTCACCGGCGGAGAAGACGTCGGCCCCGGCGCCCATGGATGCGAGGGTCTTGAAGACCGCGAGGTTGCCGTTTGCCTTTGCGGCGTAGAGGATGCGGACCTTCGGGTAATGGGCGGTGAGCGCGCCGGAGAGACGCCGGAAGTTCTCGCGGATCCGGTCCTCGTCCGTGACGTAGAGCGGGGTGCCGAACCGTTCCGCGAGGTCGACCGTGTCGTGGTCGCCGATCCGGAGACGGCCGTCCCTGACCGTGAGGTGCGAGGGGAGGATCACAGGTCGATCCCCCGCATCCGGTCGACCGCCTCGTTGATCCGGTCGATCGACCGGGTGATCGCGAACCGGACGAACCCTTCGCCGTTCCTGCCGAACCCGACCCCCGGGGTCGCGACGATCCCGGCCTGATCGAGGAGTTGTGCGGAGAACGCCATGCAGTCGTCGACCGGCGCCCAGACATAGAAAGTGGCCTTCGGGGCCGTGACGTCGAGCCCGAGTTCGGTGAGCCCTTTCACGAGTACGTCCCGGCGCTCCTGGTAGATCGAGCAGGCCTTCGCGACACAGTCCTGCGGCCCGGTCAGCGCCGCGATCGCCGCATGCTGGATGGCGTCGAACGCCCCCGAGTCGACGTTGGTCTTGACCCGGCCGAGCCCTGCGACGATATCGGGGTTGCCGCAGGCCATCCCGATCCGCCACCCGGTCATGTTGTAGGTCTTCGAGAGCGAGTGCATCTCGATCCCGACCTCCATCGCGCCGTCAGCCTCGAGGAACGAGGGCGCCTTGTAGCCGTCGAAGGTGATCTCGGAGTAGGCGTTGTCGTGGACGACGACGATGTTGTGCTCCCGCGCAAACTCGACGACCTCCTCGAAGAACGAGAGGGGCGCTATCGCCGCCGTGGGGTTGTTCGGGTAGTTGATGAACATCAACTTCGCCTGCTTCACGGCGTCGGCGGGGATATCCTCGAGGACCGGGAGGAAGTCGTTCTCGGCGCGGATGGGCAGTTCGTGGACCCTCCCTTCGGCAAAGAGCGTGGAGGTCTTGTAGACGGGGTAGCCCGGGTCGGCGGCAAGGACGACTTCGCCCGGGTTGACGAAGGCCTCGGCGATGTGCGCGATGCCCTCTTTCGAGCCGATGAGCGCGAGGGTCTCCTTCTTCGCGTCGAGGTCGACCCCGAACCGGTTCCGGTACCACTCCGCCACCGCCTCGCGGTAGGCGAGCATCCCGGTGTAGGAGGGGTAGTGGTGGTTCTTCGGGTCGCGTGCCGCGGTGCAGAGCGCCTCCACGATGTGCGGCGGGGTGGGGAGGTCGGGGTCGCCGACCCCGAGGTCGATGACATCGACACCCTGACGTCGTTTCTCCTCTTTCATCTCGTCGATGCGTGCAAAGAGGTAAGGGGGAAGGTGATCCATGCGTCTCGAATACATTGTCAGATATTGCGCACGGGAGCCTATGTATTTTCTCACTCACGTTTCCGACCCCCCGGCCGTCCCGCGACCGGTAACGCTGATACGCTCCCGAAACCAACGCTTTAGTGGATATGAACGACCAGATAGAGCGCCCCGTGTATATGGATCACGCGGCGACGACATTCATGAAGCCCGAGGTCGTCGCGGCGATGGCCCCGTACCTCTCGGAGCACTTCGGCAACCCCTCGTCCCTGTACCGGTTTGCCGCCGAGCCCCGGGAGGGCGTCGAGACGGCGCGGCGGCAGGTGGCGGCGGCGATCGGCGCTGCATCCCCGGAGATCTTCTTCACCGCCGGGGGCACGGAGGCCGACAACTGGGCGATCAAAGGGGTCGCTCTTGCGAACCGGAAGCGCGGCAACCATATCGTCACCTCCGCGATCGAGCACCACGCCGTCCTCCACACCTGCGAGTGGCTGGAGAAGCAGGGGTTCTCGGTCACTTACCTCCCCGTCGACGGGTTCGGGCGGGTCGACCCGGGCGACGTCGAGGAGGCGATCACCGATCGGACGATCCTCGTCTCGGTGATGATGGCAAATAACGAGATCGGGACAGTCCAGCCGGTCGCGGAGATCGGCCGCGTCGCGCACGATCACGGTGTATTCTTCCACACCGACGCCGTCCAGGCGATCGGGGCGGTGCCGATCGACGTCGATGCGATGAATATCGACCTCCTCTCCCTCTCCGGGCACAAGTTCTACGGCCCGAAGGGGACGGGGGCGCTCTATATCCGGAAGAATTCCCGGATAGAGTCCCTGATCCACGGCGGCGGGCAGGAACGGCGACGGCGCGCCGGGACGGAGAACGTCCCCGGTATCGTGGGGCTCGGGCGGGCTATCGAACTCGCGACCGTCGATATCGCGGGGCACAACCGCCGGATCGCCGCGATGCGCGACCGGCTGGTCCGCGGCGTCCTCGACTCCATCCCGGACGCCCGCCTGAACGGCCACCCGGTCGAGCGGCTCGCGAACAACGCGAACTTCAGTTTCCGCTACGTCGAGGGGGAGTCGATCCTGCTGCTCCTCGACGGACGCGGGATCTGCGCATCCACGGGAAGCGCCTGTTCCTCGGGGTCGCTTGACCCCTCGCACGTCCTGCTCGCGATCGGGCTCTCCCACGAGGAGGCGCACGGCTCGCTCCGGCTCACCCTCGGCGATGCGAACACGGAAGACGACGTCGATTATGTCCTCGAAGTGCTGCCGGAGGTGATCGGGCGGCTGCGGGAGATATCGCCGTTGACGCCTGCCTCCGGTCGGACGCCGGAGAACGGTTAAATACGGACGGTACGAAGGTAACATCATGGCTCTCCTGGAACTCGTCGTGGTCTTCTGCACCGCCCCCGCCGGCGAGGCGGAAGACCTAGCACAGGCGCTGGTCGATGCACGCCTCGCCGCATGCGTGAACGTCACCGGCGTGCAGTCCTTCTACCGGTGGGAGGGCGCGGTCCAGAACGAGGCCGAGCGGCTCCTCGTCGTGAAGACGCAGCACAGCCTGCTCGATCCGCTCATCGAGCGGATACGAGAACTGCATAGTTACGACCTCCCTGAGATCATCGCCATGCCCATCGTCGGCGGCTCCGCCCCGTACCTCGACTGGATCCGGGAGGAGACGGCCTGATGGAGATCGTCCGCCGCACCGGCATCCAGGTGACGGGCGAGGGCGCGCACGAGGTCAGTGACGCGATCATCGTCGAGGGCCGCGTCCGGCTCTTCCTGAACGGCGACCTCCTGACGACCCTGGTGGCGAGCCACGATCGTCTCGACGACCTCGGGGCGGGTTTCGTCATCAGCGAGGGGATCGTCGATGAGGTCGACTCAGTGAGCGTCTCGGGAAACGACGTCCATATCACCGCCCCGGCCCGGCGGAACCTCGAACTCGCGACGGAGTCGTCCGGGGGCTCCTGCGCGCTCGGCGAGCCGGGATCGGTCGAGTCGTCGATCACCATCACGGCGGACGGCATCCGTGCGGTCACGGCGGCGATCGAGTCCGAGACCTGGCGGAAGACCGGCGGCGTCCACTGTTCGGTCCTCTTCTGCGGCGGCGAACTCATCACCCGTGCGTGCGATGTGGGGAGGCACAACACCGTCGACAAGGTCGTGGGCTACGCGGTCCTCCGGGGGCTCGACCGGTCGAGGTGCATCCTCGGCTGCACGGGCAGGCAGCCGGCGGGGATGGTCGCGAAGGCGGCGAACGCGGGCATCCCGATCGTCGTCTCCCGTGCCGCCACGACCGACCGCGGCATCCTGACGGCGGAGAACGCAGGGCTCACCCTGGTCGGGTTCTCGCGGGGGGAGCGGTTCACGATCTACACGCACCCCGAGCGGGTGCCCGAAGTCCTCAAACAACTGGAGAAGACCACGAAATGACGGAGAAGAACGAACAGACCGCACTGCTCCTGCTCGGGTGCCCGCAGGTCCCCGTCCAGACGAGCATGGCGCTCTACCTGGCACACGGCTTGAAGGAACACGGCATCCGCCCGGTGATTGCCGGGACGACGGCGGCACGAAGACTGATGGAGGTGGCCGACCCGGGCCGGCACTACCTCGACGAGATGAACGATCTCGACGAGATGATCGACGCGATCACGGGGAAGAAGCGGGACTTCGATCTCTGCTTCGTCTTCATCCATAACGACTCGGGCATCGCGTATGCCGGGACGATGGCATACATATCGAAGGCGCGGGTCTATGCGCTCATCTTCGGGGAGCACGCGGAAGAACTCGCGGAGGAGATCGAGTTCCCCTGCGAGATCGTGGCGGCGAAAGCCACCCACAACCCCATGCCGCTGAAGCGGAGACTCGACGAGGTGATGCAGTGGGCGGCTGTCTCGAAGCGATGAAACCCGAGATCATCCTCTCGCAGGCGACGTTTCGGGATGCGCGGGAGTACATCAAGAAGAACGTCCGGGAGTACCACGAGGTCGAGCCGGGCTACAAGATCTTCGATGTCCACATCATCGGTGTTCCGCCGCTGTATGTCGGCGTCGACGGAGAGCACCTCATCTTCCCCTACACCAAGCCCTGCCACGGGACGTTCGTGGTGAAGGTTCCCGGCGGCGAGGAGATCGGGCGGTTGCGGGCGAGGAAGGGGAAATAACTTATCTCAATTTTTTGGGAGCCCATGAACCCGTCCCGGGCAAGAGTGCTCATACCTCCTGGATCGTGGAACGGTCTCCCGAAACACCCCCTGCCGGGAGGAGGACACCCCGTCGCACCTCAGGGCGTGATCCCTAGGATAAAACCTGTTTTCTTGATCTGACTTTGTTTATGGCCCGGGTGGCGGGATCTCATGTGCAAGTGTTCCGATAACGATATACCAACGGCTCGCATCCCATTTGGGATTTCTTCCGATATGGCCGGCACCCGTTTACGGTGTTCCATCTACCGGCTGCGCGATTTCGACCTGAGCCGTCATCAGGCGAGAGAGTGCCCCGCCGTTTTCCACCAACTCATCGAAGCGCCCTGTCTCCGCGATCCGCCCTTCTTCCAGCACAATAATCCGGTCGGCAGATCGGATCGTCGAGGGGCGGTGCGCCACAATGAGCGTCGTCCTTCCCCGGCTGATCTCCCTGACGGCTTTACGGACGTTCACCTCCGACTCAGTATCCAGGCTGGACACGGCCTCGTCCATCACCAGCACAGGGGCGTCTTTCAGGAACGCCCTCGCGATCGCGATGCGCTGCCGCTGTCCCCCCGACAGCGTGGCACCGCGCTCCCCCAGCACTGTGTCCCACTGATCAGGCAGTGCCATGATAAAGTCAAGGGCGAAGGCCCGGCGAGCTGCCTCTTCAACGTCGGCGTCCGTGGCGTCGCCCCTACCGATGCGAATGTTCTCCCGGACGGAGATGTTGAAGAGATAAACATCCTGTGGGACATAGGCGATCATGTTCCGGAGATATTCCTGCGGGAAGTCGCGGAGGTCGTGGCCACCGACCCTGACGGAGCCGGCCGTCGGGTCCCAGAGTCTCAGCAGCAGGTAGGTGCACGTCGACTTCCCGGCGCCGGAGCGGCCCACCAGGGCGACGGTCTCTCCCGGCGACACCCCGAACGTCACTCCCCTCAGCACTTCGGGCAGCTCCGGAGCATAGCGAAAACGAACGTCCTCAAAGTCAATCGTCGGGACGATCGGCCCGACGGGCGGGGACGCGGCCCGGTCGATCACCGTGGGCTGCGTATTCATTATGCCCATGACCCGTTCGGCTGCGGCAGAAGTCTGGCTCAGCTGCCGGGCGACGTTCATCAGGTGCATGACAGGCATGAACGCCATCGCCGCAAGGACCGTGGCGGCCGGATACAACGCCATATCCATGTGCCCCTGCGTCGTCAGCCACCCGCCCAGCGCGACCGTGACGATCATCCCCGCCGCCAGCAGCACGTCGCCGGACCCGCGCTCTAGGCCGCTGCGACCTTCATAGGAGACGTACGCGTCCGAGTATCTCTGCTGACTGGCGTCCAGCCGTTCCATCGACTGCCCCATGGCCCCGAAGGTCACGATCTCCCGGAGACCCTGCACGCTGTCGATCACGTCCGCGCTCATCTCCCCTGCGGACGCCCGGTACGCCCGGCCCTGTTCTTCCGCCCGCCGGGCGAACCAGTCGGGCACGGTCACCGCGGCAACGAGGAACGGTGCCAGTGCGATCATGAGGCTCCAGTGGATCATCCCGATGACAAGCAGCGTGATAGGGGTCACCACTATCGCCTGTAAAAATTCCGGCAGCGTATGTGCGATGTAAATCTCGAGCAGGTTGACGTCGGAAAGCGCCGACCTCGCCAGATCTCCCGATCGCCGCTCGATCACGTATGCGGGCGCGAGTTGGTCGAGTTTCTTGTACAGCGCTTTGCGGATTTCAGCCAGCGATCGAAACGCTATGACGTGGGACCAGTAGGTGTTGACGTTTAAGAGAATAAACTGCATGACGGTGAAGAGGACAAGCAGGGTGATCGTCATCCACTGATCGGCGATCGCGGCTCCCGTGAGCACCGCTCCCACCAGGTATGCGCCGGCCAATGCCGCCAATATGCCGAGCGTCTGTATGATCACGCTGGCAATCCGTACTTTTTGCAGGCGCAGCCGGTACGTGCCCAGCAGGCGGTCTATGACCCGGACTTTCCGGAATACCTGGCCGACGGGCAGACTGTGATCGTCGTAGTGTTCGTGGCTCACGCACATTCCTCCTCGGCCATGAGCAGGGCGTGGTAGTTGCCGTTGTAGCGGATGAGATCGGCGTGGGACCCCGACTCGACCAATCGACCCTTTTCCATCACGTAGATCCTGTCGGCGTCGCGTACAGCCGAAAGCCGGTGAGAGATGATGATGGTTGTCCTGTCGCGGGAAACCCGGTTGACAGCCTCCCTGATCAGCGATTCATTGGCGACGTCCACGCTGGAGGTCGCCTCATCCAGCACGAGGATAGGTGCGCCCTTTAAGATGGCCCGGGCTATGGCAATGCGCTGACGTTCGCCGCCGGACAACTTTACACCCCTCTCTCCCACCACGGTATCGTAGCTCCGGGGGAGCGCGGCAATGAAATCGTGGGCGGAAGCAGCCCTGGCCGCGCTCTCCAGTTCTTCCCGGGAGGCGCCCGGCTTTGCCAGCAGGAGGTTATCGCGTACGGTGCCGTGAAACAGGTAGGTGTCCTGGGACACGACGGAATACATGGCACGCAGGTTTTCCGGCCGGATGCGCCGGATATCTTCGCCCCCGAGCCTGATCACCCCTTCCTGAGGATCGAAAAACCGTAGCAATAGCGAAATCACCGTCGTTTTACCGCTACCCGAGCGGCCGACAAGGGCCACTTTTTCGCCGGGCTGCACGGTAAACGAGAGATTGTCCGCGGCGGGAGCGTCCCCTTCCCGGTACCGGAACGTAACGCCTTCGAAGGCAATGGCCGGCCGCAGCGTCCCCGGAGCGACAGGATCGGCCGGTGCGGCGGCAGGAGGGACGGCCTCGAAGATATCGAGAACCCCCTCGGCAGCGCCCATACCTGCAAACGAGAAGTGTATCGTCTGCCGGAGGTCGGTCACCGGCCGCAACGCTTCCCTGACCAGGAGGAGCACGAAAAGCAGGCCTCCTGCCGACAGGCTGCCTGCATCCATGCGCAATGCGCCGATCACGATGGCCACCGTGCCGCCGATTGCCGCGATCAGCCCCAGGGGCACGCCCCAGAGGACTTCATCCTTGAGTATGCCGATCTCCGCATCATACAGGGTGTTTGTCTTCAGGTACAGTTGCTCGCCGTGCCGTTCGCTGGCGTTGAACGACTTCAGCGTGACGATGCCCTGAATATTGTCGACGTATTCGGCGAAGAGACGCGGCATGGCGACAAACCAGATGCGGATCCCGGACCCGACTCCCCGGTAGATGGCGAACGGCTGGAGCAGCGAGGCGACCATCATCGCCCCGACGACGAGGCCGATGATCACGTCGACGTAGAGCAGGATCGCCATGATCGAGAGGCCTGCCAGGGACGACACGACCACCTGCGGCAGGAACCGCCCGTAATAGTTCTGAAGGGCTTCCGCCCCATCGACGATCGTCGCCTGCACGACGCCGCTTTTCTGGGTGAGCATCCAGCCGGGGCCAAGCTCGTACAACTTGCGGTAAATGCGCCGGCGGAGCGATATGGCAATGTTGGTCGCGGCCCTGGCTACTACCCGGTCGTTGGCCCAGATCATCACCCACCGGAGGGCAATGACGAGAACCAGCCCGACAAAGAGGGGTATCGATCCGGCCATCGACCTGCCGGAAAAAACGTCTTCGATGATGAGCGCGATGATGATGCCCTGCGCTATGTAGCTGAACGAGATCAGGAGGCCGAGCGCAATAACGCCCCACAGCCTGCCGTATTCCCCCCTGCCCATCGCCAGCACCCGGGGGTCGAACAGTTTCATGTGGCTGGCGCCGCTCGTCACCGAGAGTCCGCGTCTGGATTCTACCTTCGTGTATTCTTCGACGATCTTTGAACTGTCAGCCATTCCGTACACCTTCCGAGCCGGGCGTCGTCTGGGGAATCTCCTCTTCGTGAAATTTTGTCCCGTATCGATGCGAGTTATGATGTTCCCGGTGATTATCGGAACTCACAATTGATTCTTCAGGCTCTGTTTTCCCGTATGCAGCTCACAGCCACGACAATTCATTTCGTGCCGTAAATTGCATAATAATCGCACTTGTAGCTGATCTTATACCGAAACGGCATGTGCCTTCTCTGGATTTTGATCAGGTCGGCCAGGTTCTCTGTCCCGATATCCCTCAGCCCGGCATTCTCCATGTATGCCCGAACCGTATCCGCCGATACGCCTTTCGAGTGGGGCAACGTCGCGTTCATCTCCGGCGAATAACTGTCCCTGGATATGTCGTTTCTTTCGAAGACCAGGATCAGGAGTTCCCCGACCTTCCGGCGCAGGCGCGTCTCCAGACTGCCGTCGTTCCATAAACCGTCTATGACCGCCAGCGTTCCCCCCTCCTTTAAAGCCCGTTTCCAGCCGGTTACCGCGTTCTGGGGGTTCGGCAGTGTCCACAGCACGTGCCGGGTCACTATAGCGTCGAACGAGCCGTTTTCGAAGGGAGGCGACTCGGCATCACCGATCATGAACTTCGCGTCGACCTCGTGGCCGGCCTGCGCCATCGCCTTTGCTTTCGATGCGGCCCTGTCGAGCATTTTTTTAGAAAGGTCGATGCCCACCACCCTGTGGCCCATCCCGGCAAGCAGCAGACTTATCTCCCCCGTGCCGCATCCGACATCCAGCACGTTCAGCCGCTCTCCGGGGATGATCCGCCCGAACAACGCCTTCCAGAAGGTGACCTCTTCATCGCTCTTGATGCCGTGGCCGTGATAGTCGTCATACCGCTGCGATGAGTAATCCCACCGTTTCGCGATCTCGCCCTTGATCTGGTCCTCGCTTAACGTCATGTTCCATCATCCTGTGGTTTTTTCGGAGTAATGCCCGACACTAAGTACGTCGGGTGGTCGTTGGCGTATTTCATGTACCTGGGCAGCCGTTTTCTCTGTACCGCCCGGATCGGCTCCAGGTCGGTAACGGTGATGCCGGTCACGCCCGCCCCGGACATGTATGCGACTATTTGCTCTTTCTCGACCCCGTGCGGGTTCGGGAGGCCGGCGCTGATGTCTCTGGTGTAGTCATAGGCGAAGGGATTTTTACCACACCTGATGAACCGGTAGATGTGATAGGTCCCTGCAGAGAGCATCGGAAGCAGGCCCTTCGTGACCCACTTTCCGTCTATGATGACGATCATCGCGCCCGGTTTCACGACTCTCACCCATTCCCGGACCGCCTTTTCGGGATTGGTCATTGTCCACAGGACATACCGCCCGGTGACGCAATCGAAGGTCGCATCTTCGAACCGGAGATTCTCCACGTCACCTTCCAGAAACCTGATGGACGAACTGCTGTCCAGTGCCTTTTTCCTGGCGACTTCCATCATCTCCCGACTGAAGTCGACCCCGGTGACGTTATGGCCCAGCTCCGCCAGCAGCAGCGCGATGGCGCCGGTTCCCGTGCCGACGTCCAGTATCTCCTTCGGCTCCAGCCCGATCGCCTGCGATAAGTAGTCTTTCCATAGGGACCTCTCCTCATCGCCGTCATATCCCGGCGCCGTGTCGTAGAACCTGCTTCCGTAGTCCCAGTATTTCCTCACGCCGTCCTTGATCTCGTCCAGTTCTAGTTTGTCTGTTTCCATGCTATCGCCTCATCATTTCCCGGGACCGCAGTACCTGGTGGAATTGATCGGTATGATCTGCGGTATCCCTTCGTTGTCGATGGTCACCCGGGCATTGACGCCGTAGACGGTTCGGATCATGTCTTCCGTGATCACCGACCCCGGGCTTCCCGTCGCCTCGATCTTCCCGCAGTTCAGCAGTATGATGTTGTCCGCGTATCTCGCGGCCAGATTGAGGTCGTGCAGGGCGACGACCGTCGTCATGTTGTTGTCTTCAGTGATCGCCCTGATCACGTCGAAAAGTTCGAGCTGGTGCTGGAGGTCCAGCGAGTTCGTGGGCTCGTCCATGAGAAGAACCCCTGGTTTCCTGACGATCGATTGGGCGATGGAAACCATTTGTTTCTGTCCGCCGCTGAGTTCGTTCAGGGGTCGCTTTGCCAGTCCCTCGATCCCCAATTTTTCCAGCGCATCCAGCGTCAGCGAAAGGTCTTCGTCGGTGACCGTCCAGCCGAGCGAGTTCAGTCTCCCCAACAGGACCGCCTCGAACACGGTCAGCGCCGCGTTGCTGACAGAGTCCTGGGGCAGATAACTGATGGCCTGCAGGAGATCGTCGCTCTTGTACTCCTTCAGGTCTTTCCCGTCCAGCAGTATGGACCCTTCCGGTTTCAGTATCCCGCTCAGGCACTTCAGCAGCGTGGACTTCCCCGCGGCGTTCGGCCCGATGACCGCCGTGACCATCGGCTCGGCATCGATGCACACATTTTTCAGGACCGGCACGGTTCTGTAGCCGAACGTAAGGTGTCTTACCTCCAGTTTCACCAGTATCCCCTCCTTCGCGAAAAGATCAGCCAGATAAAGAACGGTATTCCGATGAGCGACGTGAGGACGCCGATGGGAAATATGATGCCGGGCACGACGTTTTTGCTCAGAATCGAGGCGGCAGAGAGCATGAGAGCCCCGGTAAGGGCGGAAAGCGGCAGAAAAAACCGGTGGTCCTCGCCCACGAGCATCCGGGCGATGTGCGGCACTACGAGGCCAACGAAGCCGATGCTGCCCACGAAGGCAACCGACGTGGCCGTGAGGACCGAGATCAGGACGAACCCCTTCAGCCGCAGCCTTTCGACGTTGACCCCGAGGCCTTTTGCCTTGTCTTCCCCCAGCCGGAGCGTCGTGAGTTTCCATGCGTCGACCATGATTATCGGGACGCTCGCCAGTAGTATCACGGCCATGATGCCGAGCTTGGTCCAGGTGGCCTTCGTCAGGCTACCGAACATCCAGAATACGATCGCCTGCACCTGCTCGGGATTTCCAAGGTACTGTAGCAGCATCAGCAACGAATCGAACATAAACAGCACCGCGATCCCGGCGAGCACGAGCGTCTCAGACGACGCCCTCTTAAGCCGGGCTACTGCGTAGATCATCATGCAGCAGAGAAGCGCAAAAACGAAGGCGTTGCCCGTGACCAGCACCGCGTCCGCGAACGGCACCACACCCATGCCGAACACGAGCGCCAGTGCCGCGCCGAACCCCGCAGCTGAAGAAATGCCGAGCGTGTACGGGCTCGCCAGCGGGTTGTTCAGGATGGTCTGCATCACGGCGCCCGCTAAGCCGAGCGCCGCACCGATCAAGACGGCCATCAGGGCAACGGGCAGCCGGAACGTCCAGACGATAGCATAGAAGGACTGATCGTTCGACGAGGGGGAGAGGATCGTTGAGACAACCTCGCCAAAAGACAGGGGGGCCGGTCCGGTCATGACGTCGACGATAACGGTGAGAACGATCGCAGAGGCGATCAAAAGCAGGAGAAAAAATTTTTTCCCTGCGATCTCACCGTATATCGACGTTGCCTCGACATTCGTCATGTAATGCATCTCCTCCAGGTGGCCCCTTCAATAATAACTATAGAAGAACGTGCCATTGTAATCTATAGGCATGAACCTGTCGTGGTACTCCCTGAGGACCGCATCCGGGTCGACGTCCTTGAACTCCTCCGGATAGAACCACTTGGCGAAGGCCTCCACCACCGCGAAGTTGTAAATGCTGTAGCAGTAGCCCTGATAGATCCCGTAAACTTTGTGATTTTTAACGGCGTTTGTCGTGTCCCATCCCGGGCGCTGAACGAACCCGGTCATGGTGTTCCTGGCCGTGTCCTGAGTAACGGTGTACCCGAGTTTTAACGAGCCGGGGGTAGCCCAGTTCCTGCCGGTCAATATGATGATGTCAGGGTTCTGGCTGACCAGATACTCCGGACTTATCGCCTTGGTCGTACCGGCCAGCAAGGACTCTGCAATGTTGTTTCCGCCTACCCTCTTTACGACTGAGCCCCAGGCCACATCGCCGTAGGTATTGGCGTAGCTAGATGGGCCATTGATCCCACATTCGATGTATACGCTGGGCCTGGTTCCGTTAACGGCAGCCAGACGTGAATACACGAGTTCGGTCTGCTCGTTATAGAAGTTGACAATCTCCTGAGCCCGGTCTTCTTTGCCAAGGATTTCCCCGAGCAGCAGCATGCTCTTCGTGGAGTTCGCCATCGGGTCCGTATAAAAGTCCAAGAAGACCACGGGGATTCCCGCCCGCTCCAGTTTGTTCAGGGCATCCGTGGTTGCTTCCTTGGCTCGCAATAATTGCCAGTTCTGCATGATGACAACGTCCGGCTTGAGCGAGATCGTCTTCTCGATACTGAACGTGTTGTCGTCCAGTAGCCCGACTTCTGGTATGTCGGCCAACTGCGGACATTTTTCCACGAACACGGCGTATTCATCCCCGGCATATCGCTTGAAGTCGCTGTCCCAGCCGACGATTTTCTCGGCGAAACCGTCCCCTGCAATAGCCGCGAGTTCGGCAGTCTTCGAGGACTCCATTATCACGATTCGCTCCACAGGGGCGTTCAGCGTCACCGTCCTGCCGGCCATGTCCGTGACGGTCATTTTGGATCTCTCCGGGCTGCCATCAGGTCTATCGAACGCATTCCCGTATACGGCGAACCCTATCGCGGCGATGACCAGGATCGCGACACCGACCGCTACGACTATGTTATAGTTGGTTTTAACCATGAAACCACCATGATGGCGATTGACATTCAGCCGTTGTGGGGGCTGACGGCAATTTGCTTGATTCGCTTGCCCGTCCTAGTGTATCAAAAGGAGAGTATTAATATTTTTTGTATAAATAACAAAAAGTATTAGAAATAATTAGAGATATTATCCTATAATATTATTGATTACTCAATAGTTCATATCAACGATGCCGACGATAACGATTGAGATCAGCCTTCAGGGGCTACAACCGAAATCGAAGAACCAGAGGTAGTATCCCGGTCAACCGGAGAAACCAAAAACATCCGAAACGGAAAGACCGGGTAACTTCAATCCAGAGGCTTATAGGAAGCGCACCGCGGCGGAACACTTTTTCAGCAGGATCGAGGTAGTTAAGAAGACCATTCCACGCTACGGGCGATACGAAAACTCACTCCCAAAACAGATTCACCGGATGCACTGTCATGATCGGGAGAATACTGGGATGACCTCGATGAGAACGACTGCGGAGGCGATCAAAAGCAGGAAAGATAATTTCTTTCCCACGACCTCACTATCCATTTACTCAGCTTGGACTTCATTTTTTAACGCTTTCCCTCAAGGCAGCACACCTCGCCCGATTGCGCACACACCCTTTCAGGAATAACGATAGATAAACGTGCCGTTGTAGTCTACGGGCATGAACCTGTCGTGGTACTCCCTGAGGACCGCATCCGGATCGACGTCCTTGAATTCCTCGGGATAGAACCACCTGGCAAAAGCCTCCAGCGCCGCGAAGTTGCAGATGCTGAAGCAGTAGCCGTGATAGATCCCGTAAACCTCGTGGTTTTTAACGGCGTCTATCGTGTCCCACCCCGGGCGCTGAACGAATCCGGTCATGGTGCTCCTGACCGTGTCCTGAGTGGCGGTGTACCCGAGCTTTAACGAGCCGGGGGCAGGCCAGTTCCTGCCGGTCAATATGATGATGTCGGGGTTCTGGCTGACCAGATACTCTGGACTTACCACCTTGCTCGTACCGGCCAGTAGAGGTTCTGCGATGTTGTTCCCGCCTGCCTTCTTCACGACCGAGCCCCAGCTCACGTCACCGTAGGAGATGCTGTAATCCGACGGATCTTTACTCGCACATTCGATGTATACGCTGGGCCCGGTTCCGTTAACGGTAGCCAGGCGGGAGTACACGATATCGGTCTGCTCGTTGTAAAAATCCACGATCTCCCCGGCCCGATCTTCTCGGTCAAGGATCTTCCCCAGCAGCAGCATGCTTTTCGTGGAGTTCACCATCGGGTCCATGTAGAAGTCCACGAAGACCACGGGAATTCCCGCCAGCTCCAGTTTAGTCAGGGCGTCCGCGGTCGCGTCTCCGGCCCACATGAATTGGAAGTTATGCATGATGACGACGTCCGGCTTGAGCGAGATCACCTTTTCGATGCTGAACGTACCGTCGTCCAGCCACCCAACGTCCGGTATGTCGGCCAGCTGGGGATACTTTGCCACGAACACGGCGTATACGTCCCCGGCATTTCGCTTGATATCGCTGTCCCAGCCAACGATCTTCTCGGCGAAACCATCCCCTGCGATCGCCGCGAGCTCGGCAGTCTTCGAGGACTCCGTCAGCACGATTCGCTCCACTGGAGCGTTCAGTGTCACCGTCCTGCCGGCCATGTCCGTGATGGTCATCCCTGATTTTTCCGTGCTTTCGGCAGGTTTACCGAACGCATTCCCGTATACGACGAACCCTATCGCGGCGATGACCAGGATCGCGACACCAACCGCTGCGACTATGCTGTAATTTATTTTTACCATGAAATCACCATGATGGCGATTGACGTTCAGCCGTTGTGGAGGCTGGTGACAATTCGCTTGCCTCCCTTAACGTGTCGGCAAGTGGGTATTAATATTTTACCAATTTGTAGCAAAAAGGTGTATAAAAATTCAATATTTTTCCTATTCTGATATCGTGAATTTGCTGTTGTATCTTATGGAGTATGATACATTTTAAAATGTAACGAAAAGCCAAAATTCATTTTGCGCCGCAAATCACACAGTTATTTTACTTATCGCTGAACTTATACCCGAATGGCATGTACGCGTTCTGTATTTCAACCAGATTCCCTGGTTCCGCTCGCCTGCCATTTCGATCTGCATGACGTTCACGACCAGCACCGACCCCTCGAAAAGTCGAAGATACTGATCCAGGACAACAAGGGTTGAAACTCATGGTTCTGTGGAATGTCCCAAAAACCATCCGGCACCTTCTGATAAATTGGAAAGATGCTGCTCTTTCATATCGGGTTCTCCTCAGAAAAATCACATGATGCTCGTGGGGCCATAGGCATACCGGATGAAAATTGGGGGAGGCCTTTTCATGGGAAATGGTGAGTATTCTGTTTCTTCTCACCGTTCGCTGAGTTAATCGTAGTCCATGAACAGCGCCGGGTTCTGCCGGTACCGCCACCAGCGCCTGACCTGGTAGCCGCCGGCTATGAGCGCCAGGATGACCCCTCCGACAAGGGCGACCGTCCCGAGCGGGAACTCAGGCGCCGGCCCGCCGGCCGGAGCGGCCGTGGTCTGTGCTGCGACCGCCTGTACGGTGGTCTGTGCCGCTGTCGGGGTCGTTACGGCTTCACCAGTTTTCTCGATCCCGGTGATCGCAAAGAGGGAGAACCCGGGGGTCGTTGCCGTGAAGGTGACCGATGTCCCGGTGGCATCCACGACCCACTGGATGGGTATTGACAGTCTCCCTTCGCGACTTCGCGGCTCGCACCTTCGGTGCTCAAGCTCGCTACGCTCGCACTTCGCGTGTGTCGGTGAGGCATGGATTATCCAGAGATGATTCGTCCTCCGAGAGAGGGTTCCAACAAAGCCGTTTTTTCGTCCCTCACCGCACCGATCGTAGCCGCCGGAGAGCGCCGGGTTCTGCCGCGCACGACACCGCCGTCCCCGGAGCCCCCGGCCCGGTGCGGCGGGCGCGCACAAAGAACGAGATATAAATTCCCGGAGAACCGTACTACAGTAGTGAGAACCCGGTCGCGTGCGGCCATACCCGCGGCGAGCCGTCCTGCGGCCGGGACACCTGAATCTACACCGATACGGGCAGGTACCGGCCCTGAGTGCAAGTGAGATCATGAGCGAACCCTTACGCGTGCTGTTAATCGGGAAGAGTCCCGGCAATCTCGGGGAGATGCTTCGCGAGTGCGGGTGCGACGCTACGTTGATCCACTGCGAACGCCCCGGGAACGGGTTTACCGCGGTATCGGAGGGCGGAATCGACGTGGTGCTCCTCGATCTCTCCGGTCGCAGGGGGACGGCGACCCTCGGCCGCCTGCGCCGGGCGGCCCCCGGCGTCCCGGTCATCGTCCTCGTTGCGGCGAAAGACGACCCCGCCGCGCTCCACGCGATGCAGAACGGCGCGCAGGACTACCTGGTAAAGGAGAAGACCGATGCGGAACTGCTCAACCGCGCGATCCGGCACGCGCTCGAGCGCACAAGGGTGGAGGCCGCGCACCGGCACTCGGAGGCGATGTACCGGAGGCTGGTCGAGAACCTCAACGAAGGCGTCATCACCGTGGACGAGGCCGGCCGCATCACCTTCGCAAACCCGGCGATGGAGGAGATCCTCGGTTGCACCGCGGATCGCCTGGTCGGGTTGCCGGTCGCCGGGTTCATCGATGCCGGCAGCCGTGGCGCGAACCTCTTCTGTCGGGAGACGGACGAGCGGCAGGAGTTCGAACTGGATCTCCTCCACTGCGACGGCGGGCGCGTCCACGTGCTCGTCGTCACGTCGCCGGTCACCGACGAGTCAGGCAGGTTCCAGGGCTCGATCGCCGGCATCATGGACATCACCGAGCGCAAACGCGCCGAAGAGGAACTCCGGACCCGGAACGAGCACCTCATGGTGCTCAACCAGGTCATCGGCGTCACGGCCGCCTCCCTCTCTCTTGCCGGGCTCCTGGAGGAGTCGCTCGAGAAGACGCTCGAACTGATGAGGTTCGACGTCGGCATCGTCTACATGCTCGACTCCGAGCGAAAGAGGGCGCTGCTGCAACACCAGAACGGACTCCCCGAATCTGCTCTCGCCCGGCACCGTCTGATCAAGGTCCACCACTGGCCGTTCAACTTCATCTTCATCGCCGGCCAGCCCCGCTACATCGAGCAGCAGGCGGACTTGAACTCCATCGAGGCGGGCATACTCCGGGAACTCGAGGTCTCCGCGCTCGCCTGCATCCCCCTCGTCGCGGAATCGGTCGTCGTCGGCGCGGTATACGCCGGCAGCCGGACGAAAGATTCCTTCTCCCGCGACGAACGGACGCTCCTCGAGACGATCGGCCAGGAGATCGGGTCGGGGATCCTGAAAGGAATGCTGCACAAGAAACTCGAGGCGGCCAACCGGGAGGCGAACCTCTACCTCGACATCATGACGCACGACATCAAGAACGCCGAGAACGTCTCGAACCTCTACACCGATCTCCTCCTCGAGATGCTGGAAGGAGAGGCCGCGCTCTATGCGAGAAAGATCCGGAGCAGCATCCACCGAAGCGCGGAGATCCTCGGCAACGTCACCACGATCCGCCGCATCCACCACGACTCGCCCGACGCCGGGCCGGTCGACCTCGCCGCCGTCATCAGGCAGGAGGTCGCCGCCTTCCCCGACGTCGCGATCGAGGTTGCGGAAGGCACTCCCGCCCGGGTCTGGGCGGACGACCTCCTCTCCGAAGTCTTCACGAACCTCATCCGGAACGCCGTCAAGTTCGGCGGCCCGGAGGTCAGGATCGCCATCCGCGTGGAGGACTACGACGGCGAGAGCGTGCTGGTCTCGGTCGAGGATACCGGGCCGGGCATACCCGACCCCGCGAAGGAGGCAATCTTTCACCGGTTCGAGCGGGGGTGGGTCGGGGGATACGGCGACGGCCTCGGCCTCTTCGTCGCCCGGACGCTGGTGGAGAGGTACGGCGGCACCATCCGGGTGGAAGACCGGGTGGAAGGGCGGCCGGATCTCGGTACGGCGTTCCGGTTCACCCTCCGTGAGGTTCTCCCTGCCGGTGACGACGATTACCCGGACGGCGAGGAGTGCGAATAACATTCCGTGCTGAGAACGGTGCATCGTCGGCTTTCCGTCAGGGCCCGGGCTGACGATCGCTACCCGGATCAAAAGGCTTAAGGATGCGGGAAGCATCATCCCCAGCGTGACACCAACCTACGTCCGAATCATCCAGTTCATCGTGGCGGTAGGGGTCAGTCTCGCAGCCGGGTGGATCGGCTCGATCTTCACGATGCCGGCGATCCCCACCTGGTATGCCGGTCTTACCATGCCTGAGTTCAGTCCCCCGGCGTGGGTCTTCGGCCCCGTCTGGACGGTGCTCTACATCCTCATGGGCATCGCGCTCTACCTCGTCTGGAGCAAGGGGTGGGGGCATAAGAACGTGCAGGTTGCGACGGCGATCTTCGGTGTGCAACTGGTCTTGAACGTCCTCTGGTCGTTCGTCTTCTTCGGGATGCAGGCGCCCTTCTTCGCGTTCATCGTGATCCTGTTCCTCTGGGTTGCGATCCTCATGACGATAGTCGCCTTCGACCGGGTCTCGGTGCCCGCGGCGATTCTGCTCGTCCCGTACTTCCTCTGGGTGAGTTTCGCGGCCTACCTCAACTACGGGATCTCCGTCCTCAACCCGTAGGGGACGCTCTCAGCCGGATCACCGGATGCACCGGCAGGCTCCCGTGCAGAGATGCACCCCCGGAGAGCACCGGCGCGGTCTCGCATGGGGGGCGTGAAACTAGGTGAGGCGATCTCTTACTGCTTTTCTATCTGCCTCCAGACGTGGGCAAACCGCTGGAACGCGGTGTAGTGCCCGAGGAAGCCGAATATGACGAGGAGCCACCCGAGGTAGTTCAGGCCGTAGATGTCGCCGGGTATCAGAACCGTGAGGGCGCCTGCGATGATGATCAGCACCAGGCGATCCGCCCGGCCGAGGATCCCGCCGTAGATCCTGCCCACCCCGACGGCCTGCGCCTGGGTGCCGAGGTAGGACGACATCAGCACGCCCGTCAGCGCAAGGACGCCGATCTGCCAGGGTGCGGCCCCGCCCGCAAATATCCCGGTGATGATGAATATGTCGGCGTAGCGGTCGATGACATGGTCGAGGAAGTCCCCGCGGAGGCCCGCGATCCCCATATCTCGTGCGAGCGCCCCGTCGAGCGCGTCGAAGACGGCGTTGAACGCGACCATGATGGTGCCGAGGACGACTCCCCCGGCATAGAACGCGATACCCGCAAGTACCGAGACGAAGAACGATGCTATCGTCAGCGCGTTCGGGGTGACCCCTATCCTCCGCATCAGGTTCACCACGGGCTGGATGATCCCCTGCACGTGCGGCCGGAACTGGTCGAGCGTCATCGCCCGGCCTCCAGGTAATCCGTCCAATCGATGGTGCCGTAGGACGGCGGGAGTTCACCGCGGACGAACCGCTCGATCCGGTCGGCGCAGTCGCCGGCGGAGAGATCGGTCGTGTCCACCTCAAGGACGTGCTCGTCCGGGTGCTCCTCGAGCGTCTCGATCAGGATGACGTCGAGCGCCTCCGCCTCGACGTTCTCCGCGATCTTCTCCTCCGGGTAGTTCCTCGGTGCGAGGCGCTCCCGGAGGACGTCCGGGCGGCACCGGAGCACCACCACCCGGTCGCAGGGGAGGAGGTGGGCGAGGTGGCCTTCGACAAACCCGTCGACGGGCTCGAACTCCTCCACCCACCGGTCGACGTCCACCACCAGCGTCCGGCGGCGGGAGTCCTCCTCGATGACGTAGGGCCGCACCGTATCCGTCAGCCGGACGACGGTGCGCCCTCGCCGTTCGAGTTCGCGGGCGACCGATGTCTTCCCGGTTCCCGGCGTGCCGGTGATGCCCGTCATCATATCTTCTTTACCGCCTCGAGGAATCGGATGTTCTCCCAGTCTTCACCGATGCTGACCCTGATGAAATGGTTCCCGAGTCCGGGGAAACTGGTGCACGACCGGACGAGGACGCCCTTCTCCGCGAGGCGTTCCGTCACGTCGTCGCCGGTGTGGGGCGCGACGTCGATCATGACGAAGTTCGCGTCCGAGGGGTATCCTCTGAACGGCACCTCCTCGATGAACCGCCGCCGCCACTCCTGCACATGGTCGCGGGTCTCCCTCACCCGGTCGGTGTCGGCGAGCGCCCCTGCGGCCGCGGCCGCCGAGACGGAGTTCAGCGCGAACGGTGTCGCGGCCCGGTTGTAGAACGGCTCAAGCCATGCGGGGACGAACGCGTAGCCGACCCGGAACCCCGCGAGGGCAAATATCTTCGACATCGTCCGCCCGATGACCAGGTTCTCGTAGCGCCGCATCAGCGGCCGGTAATCGATATCCGCAAAATCGACGTAAGCGTTGTCGAGGAAGAGCAGCCCGTCCATTCCTTCCAGGATCGCCTCGACATCCTCCGGCGGGACTGAGTTCCCCGTGGGGTTGTTCGGGGTGCAGAGGAAGGCGAGTTTTGCGCCCCGCGACCCCTCGACGAACTTCCCCGGGTCGACCGAGAAGTCTTCCTCCCGCGGGACGTTCACGACCTCTGCGCCGTGCGCCGCGGCCGCGATCCCGTAGAAGGAGAAGGTCGGGGTCGAGACGGCCACCCTCTCTCCGGGCTCGACGACCGTCCGGATCACCGTCTCGATGACTCCGTCCATCCCGGCGCCGGTGACGAACCGGTAGTCGCCGTGGTAGCGGCGGAGGGCCTCGACGAGGGCAGACATCCGCTCGTCGGGGTAACGGTTCCCCTCCCGGAGAGCCGCTATCGCCGCCTCCAGCGCGGTGGGCGAGGGCGGCCGGGGGTTCTCGTTACTCGCGAGCCGGGCCACCCGGTCAAACCCGTGCTCTCGTGCGACGTCCCCGGCTTTCTTCGCGTAGGAGTAGCCGCCCGCACCCGTATAAAACGCTCTAATCAAGCGCCGCATCGATGACACCGACAGCCGCGTCGATCTCCTCGTCCGTGATCACCAGCGGCGGGATCAGCCGGAGGTTCCCGTCGGCGGCGCAGTTGACGAGCACTCCGTTCTCGGCGCAGGTCTGCTGCACCTCCGGGCACCGGTCGCCGACCGATATGCCGATGATCAGGCCGCGGCCGCGGGGGTTGTGGCGCGCGAGGCCCTTCATGAACCGCTCGCCCTTCCGGAGAACGTCGGGGAGGATCTCCTCGATGACGCCGATCGTCGCGAGCGCCGCCGCGCAGGCGAGCGGGCCCCCGGCAAACGTGCTCCCGTGCTCGCTCTTCTTGAACTCGAGCCCCTCGCGGGCGACGAGCGCGCCGATGGGAAATCCGCTCGCAAGCCCCTTTGCGGTCGTGACGATGTCGGGGGTGACGCCCGCGTGCTGGAAGGCGAACCATTCGCCCGTCCGCCCCATCCCCGTCTGCACCTCGTCGACGATCATCAGCGCGCCAGTATCGTCGCAGATATCCCGGATGCCCCGGAGGAACTCGTCGGGCGGTATCAGCACCCCGGCCTCGCCCTGGATCGGCTCGACGAAGACCGCGGCGGTCTCCTTATCGACCGCGCCCGCGAGCGCGTCGAGGTCGCCGTAGTCGACGAATCTGCAGGGAACCGAGAGCGGCTCGAACGGCTCCCGGATCGCAGGCTTGTGGGTGACCGCAAGCGACCCGCAGGTCCGGCCGTGGAACCCGTGGGTGAACGCGACGAACTTCTTCCTCCCCGTCCGGACGCGGGCGAGTTTGATCGCGCCGTCGTTCGCCTCCGCGCCGGAGTTCGAGAAGAACGCCTTCGCAAGTCCCGAGATCCCGACGAGTTTCTCCGCGAGTTCCGCCTGGTTCGGGATGTAATAGAGGTTCGAGCAGTGGATCAGTTCGTGGGCCTGGTCGCAGATCGCCTTGACGACCAACGGGTGGCAGTGGCCGGTGCTGCAGACCGCAATACCCGCCACGCAGTCGATATACTCGCGCCCCTGGTCATCCCAGACGTGCGATCCCGCGCCCCGGACGATCTTCATCGTCCGGGAGAACGCGGGCATGTAGTAGCGTGCATCCAGCACGCGTGAGTCTTCTGCCATGATATCACTCGTATTCGATCGTCGCGGGGGGTTTGGGGGTGACGTCGTAGACGACCCGGGCGACGCCGGGGATCTCGCCGGTGATCCGGGCCGCCATCCGCGAAAGCGTCTCGTAGGGGAGGAGCAGGGGTTCGGCGGTCATCCCGTCCCGGGACTGGACCGCCCGGACGGCGACGATCCAGCCGTGGAGCCGGACGTCTCCCTTCACCCCGGTCCCAAGCCCGATGAGGGCCGCGAAACACTGCCAGGGGCCGAACTCCTCCACCAGGCACTCCTCGACGATGGCGTTCGCCTCCCGGGCGATCGCAACCTTCTCCTTCGTCACCTCACCGAGCACCCGGACGGCGAGCCCCGGGCCCGGGAAGGGCATCCGGTGCTGGATCTCCGCCGGGAGGCCGAGCCCGCCGGCGACCTCGCGGACCTCGTCCTTGTAGAGGTCGGCGAGCGGCTCGATGACGCCCTTGAACTCGATATCGAGGGGCATGCCGCCGACGTTGTGGTGGCTCTTGATGCCCCCTTCGCTCTCGATCCGGTCGGGGTAGATCGTCCCCTGCAGGAGCATCGTCGCGCCGGTCCGCTTCGCTTCCCGCTCGAAGATCCGGACGAACTTCTCGCCGATGGCCTTGCGCTTCTCCTCGGGATCGACGATGCCCGCGAGAGCCTCGAAGAACTCGTCCGCGGCATCCACGACACGGAGGTTCGCATCGGCAAAGAGCGACCGGATGCGATCGGTCTCTCCCTTCCGCATGAGGCCGGTATCCACGTATATCGGAACGAGGCGGTCGCCTATCGCACGGGTCGCGAGCGCCGCGCAGACCGACGAGTCAACGCCGCCGGAGAGCGCCATCACGACCT
>DAIRGM010000003.1:0-85083 GCA_036794525.1 Methanoculleus sp. | reverse complement strand
AGGGGGGAATGCTCCCCCCTCCCCGCGAGCCGCCTCCCCCCGTATGGCGATAGCCACCACGGTCCACTGTTTCGGGCTTTTTCCTCGTTTCGCCCTTCCGAACGCCCATCGCAACTCCCACCTTCGGTGCTCGAACTCCTGTCCTACGGGCAGTCATTCCTAATGGTGCTCATGCACCTCCCTCCGGTCGGGTGCGACTATAACATATCCGGGGCCTTCGGGGCCGCCTCTTTTGAGAGTGCCACCGGAATGCCCCCGTCCGCGCTCCCGGCAACCTTCGCATAGAACGCCTCGATGTCGCGGACGATTGCTTTCCAGTTGTACCTGGTCCGGACGAGTTCCTTCGCCTGCTCCCCGAGTTTTGCCCGCAGCGCATCGTCGGCAAGCAGGCGTCCGATGGTGTCGGCAAGCGCCTCCGGCGTATACCCGGTATTGAACCCGACGGTGTCGTCGATCCACCCGAGCAGATCCCCTTTGCCTGTCGTTACGATGGGTGTCCCGCAGAGGCACGATTCGAGGAACGTCATGGGGAACCCGGTGAAACTCGGTGTCACGAAGACGTCGGCGTCGGTGTACGCGGCCATCTTCTCCTCCTTGCTCACGAACCCGGTGAAGATCACCCGGTTGTCGAGACCGAGCGACCCGACCCGCTGCCTGAACTCGTCGTTGTGGCCCATGTCCCCCCCCACCAGCATGAGAACCGCGCCGTCGAACTCCCGCGCGACCACGGCAAACGAGCGGATCAGGAGATCGATCCCCTTCGTCGGGTCGAGCCTCCCGAGGTAGAGCACGACCTTCGCGGCGTCGTCGATCCCCCATGCCGCACGGAACCTGCCGCGAACCGGAAGGGAGGGGTACTCGGCGAGGTCGATGCCGTTCGGGACGATCGCGATCTTCTCGTCGGCAACACCGAGCTCCCGGTACCGCTCCGCTTCCGTCTCGTTGAGCGCGATAACCCCCGCGGCGCCGAGGATCACCTTATCCGACCAGAACCGGTCGAAGAGCCGCTTCATCCGCGTAGAGCCTGTATCCTGCGGGAGCGCCCCGTGCGCCTGGAGGACGTAGGGTACGCCGTACTTCCTCGCGTAGTGCGAGGCGATGACGGTGAGCATGGTGCGGTGGTCGTGGATGTGGACGAGATCGAACCCGGCAACCTCTCTTCTTGCGACCGCCGGCATGCGGTAGGGCATCACCGGCACGATCGTCCCGCGGGCGTATTTTCGTAAATTCTCAAAGTAATAGACGTCCATTCCGTCGACGGAGGTGACGCGGTTCGTCGGCAGATCATTCGGGTAGATGCTCCGGTTTGTCGTGTAGACGGTGATCTCGTGCCCGTTCTCGTGCAAGGCCCGGGAGATGTCGTATGCGACCCGTGCCACCCCACCCGACTCCCAGAGCGGTTTGAAGAACGGGGTCACCTGTAATATCTTCATTCCAGATCCTCCTATGTTTCCTGTCTCAGCCGTCTCCGGATCATACCCGCGTAGCAGTTCAGGCAGAATGGCGTCACCAGCCAGACCCCGCACTCGACAAGGGGCAGAAGTCCGTGCTGCCGGATCCGGTAGCGGTAACTCTCCAGGTTGTACAGCAGGTAGTCCTCGCCGATCTCTTCAAACCACCACCGGCGAGTGACGCCCCCGTTATACACCCTCTCGGAGCACTTCGCTATCCAGCGCTCCACCAGTTCCCGTGTCCGCCCCTCCGCCATCTCGGGCTGGAAGTCGCTGTTGATGACGCAGGGAATGGTCGTGTAGTCACGGATGCCGTGCCGGTCGAAGTCCACCGAGAGGATCATGGTGCTGTTGATCCCCTCCTTGAAGATCTCGGTATCGAACTGGAAGTTCCCGAGTGAATACGCGATCAGGCCGTCTTTGTACCGTTCCAGCCCCTGGATGGTATGCGAGTGGTGCCCGAGGACCAGGGTTGCCCCGTTCTCGATGAAGGCGTGAGCAAGCCCGACCTGGTCGGGCGAGGGGTAGTAGGTGTTCTCGATCCCCCAGTGCAGGGAGACGACGATGTGGTCGGTGCGTTCCTTCAGCGCCCTGATATCTTCGATGACGCTCTTCCTCTTCAGTTTGGCCACGGTGACCCCCGGCGGCGACCGGAACCTTCCGGTCGTGTATGCGAGGAAGCCGAACCGGATCCCGTTCCGCTCCACGATCAGCCCCGGGGGTTCTTCATCGCCTCTCCCCCCTCCGACGTAGGCGATGCCGCGGGCTTCAAGCCCTTCGAGGGTCTTCTCAAACCCCTCCCGGCCCATATCGAGCGTGTGGTTGTTCGCCACGCTGAGAATGTCGAACCCGGCTTCTTTGAGGTACCCGGCCGCCTCCGGGGGGGTTGTATTGACCCAGCGTTTCTTCCTCTCGGTTCCGCTCTCGGAGAGCACCGTCTCCAGGTTCCCGAAGAGCAGGTCCTTCTGCCGGAGTTCATGCCGAACCAGATCAAAAGGCCTCTTGCCGTTCCTCATCCAGAGCAGCACGTCTCCGACCGCTCGCAGCCGCACCGATGTCACACCGCTCCTCCTGCAGCCTCTCTGCCCGGGACGGAGGATCCGGGCCAGCAGCCGGTCTTCATCGCCACTCCGGAGCCCTCCATCCCATCGAGCCGGAGCGGTTGAACTCTGCCGGCGTCTCCGAGAGATACTGTCGTGTACGGGTAATCGTGAATACTGCCTTCCCTCCCCGGTACGTTGAGTCCCTGACAGGCGATGCGACAATATATATTTTACCCTGATCGTGACCCTCGGTATGCGTATCCTGACGCATACGGCTTTTCGGGGCCTCCCAGATCTCGGCGGGATGATGCGGCGCCGGCAACGGTGGAACCCGCGGTGCCGAACCATTAACTGCTCGTGCACCGAGTATGTACCTGGATCGCCGGGCGGCAGATGATGAGAGTTACCCCCACTGAACGGTGATGAAGCAGGGGACTGATGCCGCAACGACTCTTCTCTCCTCGAATATCCATCAGGCCGGTAGCGGGGATTTTTCCGCGAAGGCGCAGGACAGCTCTACTCGGATTGAGTGGTCGGCATCTTCCAGAGCAGTCCGGTTCAGGCTGACTTCGCACCCGAGCCCTTCAGCAATCATGCATGCGATCAGGCTGCAGATCGAGCATGGACAGAGCATGCAGAACTCAGGGGACTCCGCGTGAAGCGAAGCGCAGCCTGAAAAGAGCAGATAGTTGTGCAGCGTGAAGATTACCCGATCACCTTCTCTCTGGATGTCCATCCACTCGGTAACCGAAAGAGTTTCCTCACACACCTCGCGGATCGCTCCCATGAGCAGACTGTAATCCTTTGGGAGGGCGAGATCGTTGTCATTTTTTAGGTCATCCAGGAGGGGAGCCGCCAGGGGAGGGGTCAGGATGCCCGTGCTCCCGTTATGGTACGCGAATCCGTCTCCTTCAGTCGCAAAGGACCTGTAATCGGACCTGGTCGAAGTGAATTGCATGACTCTCCCACCTTCGCTCTCCGGTGGAAGAAAAACCGCGGGCCCGGAGCCGCCCATGTCACGGATGATGTGGCCGAGAGCAGGGATGCCCTGCACGGAGAGTCGGCCGGCAAGCCGTGCATCTATGGGTTTATCTCCGCTGAGAGCGAAGAGAAAGCCTCCTCCGATGAAACAGGTCGCGCTCAGCATGAGGAACGGGCTTTGCATGTATTCCTGCGGATCGGTGAGTATGGCTGCAAGGATAAGCAGAGGTGCAAAACCGATGAGGAGGTAGGAGCCGATTCTGTAATGGTTATACCCGTTCATTGTCATACCCGGTATCTAAGGGCAACCCGTTGGATAGGGAGTGGAACGTCCCTTGCATGCTGGTCAACTCAAGTATTCGATCAGCTCCAGTACTCTCAGGAAAATGATCAGACAAAAAAGCGCCGCATAAACAATTCCCATACGGTAAATATTGCGAATGTACCCTGGTTTTGAAAACACCGGGTGAATTAAGTAGAGAATGACGAAGAACCCTACAAGCGCGAAAGCTATAAAATATTTTAAATCCGAGCCGTAGGATATATCCATAAGGTTGCTCACGGTGAGCATCCAGACCATCAGGGCGATTGGTGCAATATCTCTTTTACGCATCGGTGGAACATGCCTGAAGTCGTGCGTATTACATATATTCCCTTCGGTAAGGCCTGAGCAGATCCCGGGTCTGCGGGTTTGATGGTGGCCCCACTATGCTATCACATCTCCCTATCCATGCTTCAGCCGCCTCTCATATTTCCCGGGAGGTACTTCCAGGACACCGCAACCGTTTGGGAACCGGCAGGCGGAATGGTCAGCGTTCACCGGCTTGCATTCACCTGCGATCAAAAACGATAGCGCACAGCGTCAGCACTACCGCTGATCCGCCGGAGTACGAAAAATACTATGCATGAGGTCGTCCCAAAACGCTGTTACCGGGAGAGGACACCCGCTCGCACCTGGCGCTGCTCGCGCTTACTTTCGGGGCTGCTCCGTGGGATATCCTTCTAGTGCCCCGCTTTTCACTCTCATCTGCGGTTCTTTATTGCCGTTTGGATCGTCGATGCCAGGTTATAGACAAAATCCCTTCTTGCAACACTATAGTACGGCACCAAAATTGGATTGTACCCTGTCGCATGATAACTCAGGCGTTGTGTATTTCCATGCATCATATTGACCTGATGAAATCCCATCTTCTGCATCTCCTCAAGAAGACTGACAAATAAGAGTCGATTTGCCCCACTACCCCGAAATCCCTGGTTCGAAGCTGCACTCCAGGCATATGCCCTTTTGTTATCCCAGATCCAGATACGGGATGTTAAGATATTTTCAGACTCATCTCGTGCAACCCACATGCCGCCACATTTTTTTCTCTCAGTGAGGCCAAGCATGCTCGTAAAAAAATTCTCTTCAACTGGAGTATCCTGATCTTGACGATCAAATACTTGAGTAAGTAACTTATGATGCGTCGCAGCATCATCAAGTTTCTCAATATGCAAACCGGTATCTTCTGCTTTCCTTACTTCTCTTCGAACGCTCTTTGAAAACCTCTCAGAAAAATTGCCCTCTAAATCGATGTAATACGCATACGCCACACTTCCCTTCCAGCCACGCCATAAACAGGGTCGAATATCCGGCAAATCCGGCGAGTTGGTTATGGTTATTGAAGAATAGCGATCTTCCCGGATGCTGTCACAGAGTGTATTGATGATACCGTGTTGGACCAATTCACTTTCGCGCACTTTTGAGGTGTCCAGGCCCGGGAGGAGAAAACCTCCATATGGGGTGAGAGGTCCCGATGATGCCGCATAAGAAACGACCCCGCCCCAGTCTTTTACAAACAGCGAACACCCACCTACAAGTTCATCATTTTTAAAACACCCATAGATTTTGAGTTTACTTGAGGAGGCATCTGCAACTACCTGCAAGTAGTCGCTATTGTGAAAGATGGTTCCTTGAGGAGACTGAACAGCAAGTTCGTTCCACAAACCGTACTCATGGAACTCAAGGATTCTTGCTTCAAGCTCATTTGCCATCATATCAATCTATCGGCAATTTCCGCCCCGCGCCGTCCCTTCCCCTTACAGTGTCGCGGAATCTTCTCGTAGATCTTCAGTCTCTCCCCCTCCATGCAGGAATCATGCCGGAGAATGGGTGAACCCCCCATGGCGGCGCTCGGTTGCGTCGATGGGGCACCGGGCGACCTCCCGAGTTTTTCCGGCGTCGAGCCGCATATAACCCTCGAACGTGCGGTCCATAACAGCAAGAGGGATCTCTAGGATATCAATCTCTCGGCCGGCCTTGAGGTCATAAGCCTTGAAGGGATAGCACAGCCCACCCCTGGAACCGATGCCGTCGGCATACCCGATGGTGGCTTCGCCGCAAAACCCCGCTCGGCTGAGGTAGCCGACGATCGGCCGGTCGAGGACCGCTTCCAGCCGCAGCTTCTTGGCTGCGAGGGCGAGGAAGTAAAAACTCGGCCGGGCGCCGCACCCCTCCTCAAGGGCCGTGTTCTCCCGGAAGTTGAACCCGGGAAGTTCCTTCAACCGGAACTGCCGGGTGCCGGTGAGAGTTTTTGTGATCTCGCCGGCCTTCAGGGGCCGCAATGCATCACACCTTGGGGAGCGCGAACCGGTAAACCCCGTCGATACACGGGTGAGGCAGACAGCGAACGGCTGGATATCGGGTCCTCGGAGTGGTAGCCCTGTGCTCGGCGAGGCGGTGTGAGGCCCGGGGCTCAAAGGGCTCACGGTGGTTGTTCACATCGTGGGGGAACCGGTCCTGGTCGTCACTGAATGTTTCACTGCACATCTCCGCATAGGTGAAGAGGCGTCATACCTCCGGGTTCTGCTGGAAGATCTCATGCATCTGCATGGTTGCCTTGAGGAAGAGGTTGTTGGTGGCGTTGATATTGAGTTCATCCCGTAACTCTCCAGTTCGTGATAGCAAATGCCGGGCGGATCAGGCCGAGGAACGAGGCCTCGTATCGTCCATATCGGGAAGTAATCTTCTTGAATGCCTCGATCCGGCTGGAGAACCGTTCGATGGCACTGCGCTTCTTGCAGAGTTCCGGATCGAACCAGACGCCCCTCCCTCGTCTCTAATGTTTCCGGAACCTCTTGCCGGGTATCCGTCTATAATTTTTTGGATCCTCTCTGAGTGCAGGGCGAAACACATATAGCCCCTCCGGGATTGGATAGGAGACAGGGGAATCGCGTGGCAAGTTTCCTCAGCAATATTTTCAAACTGACAACGGGCACCGTGCTCGCGCAGGTCTTCGGCATCCTCCTCATCCCGGTAGTTACGCGGATCTACTCTCCGGAGTATTTCGGCGTCGCCCAGCTCTTCCTCTCTATTGCCGCGGTGCTCGTGGTCATCTCCTCCCTCTCCTACCATTATGTGATCATGCTGCCGGAGAAGGATGAGGACTCCATGAATGTCTCCGTGCTCTGTATCGTCTGTATCTTAGGCACCTCTGCCGCAGCCGGCGCTGTCTTCATCGGTTTTTCGGATTGGCTCGGGACAGTCTTTGAAACACCGATGATCGCTGATTATCTCATATGGCTCCCGGTCTTCATCACCTTCAATAGTCTCTTCGTGATCCTGAATAGGTGGCTCTCCCGGAAGGCGAGGTACGGCGTACTCTCCAGGGGCATTGTTGTGAATTCGGTCTCGACACGAGTGTTCCAGATCGGTGGCGGGCTGATCATCGCCTCCCCCCTGGGCCTTATCCTCAGTTCGGTGGCGGGTTTTGCTCTTGCCGACCTCTTCATGCTCTTCGGAACACAGGAGGACGTCAGACACTTAAAATCCGTTACGATGAGGCGGATGAGGGAACTTGCCGTCCGGTACAGGGAGTTCGCGTCCTATGGAACCGCAGGAAACCTTGCAAACAGCATGTCCTGGGAATTGCCTGCCTTCATGCTTGCCTACTTCTTCAACCCCACCGTCCTCGGCAACTATGCTCTTGCCATAATGGCAGTAAAACTGCCGATGGCGATGGTGGGAACAGCCATCTCCCAGGTGTTTTATCAGAAAGCGAGTGAGGAGATGAATCAAACCGGTGGTGTGAAGACCGTCGTCCAGGAGGTCCATACGCGGCTTATCGCCGTTGGTATCTTCCCCTTTATCATCTTCATCATCCTTGCCGAGGATCTCTTCACCTTTGTCTTCGGGGCGAACTGGCTTACCGCCGGTACCTATGCACAGATCCTCGCCCCCTGGCTCTTCGCAGTTTTCATTGTCTCACCGATTACAACGCTGTTCGGAGTTCTGGAGAGACAGAAGACTTATTCATGTTTCGAGGTCATGACCCTATGTGCATGGGTGGCCATCTTCTCCGTCGTCGGCGCCACCGGTAACCCCCTCTTAACCCTTGCTATCTTCTCCATCGGCGGCATGCTCATATGGGGAGCGAAGAGTGTCTACCTCTTACGTGAATCCGGGGCTGGATCCCGGGACAGCATGCTCAGTCTGGGCCGGCACCTGCTGTTGAGCATCATCATCTCCCTCCCTCTTATGCTCGGGGTATATGTCGGGCTCCCGCTCTTACTCCTGTTTGGGATCGCAGGTATAACCGCGGTTGCCTATTATCTCCTGATCTTCTTTACAGATCCCCTGCTTCGCAACGAAGTCATAGGGATGATCCAGGGTTCGATTCCCACAAAGCACATCGATTGGATGGAACGGTTAGGCCTCTTTCGATAGCGGATTTGAGAAAATTGTCCCCGGATCAGTCGGAGAGGGTGCCGGGGATCATCGGGTGAAAGGCGCCCGTAGAGTGTTAAGGACAGGTGCCCCTTGAAGTCAAGGGGGCTGCATTCCGCTCTTCTGCCACCATGCTTCAATCTCTTTGCAGCTCGCCATCCAGGCGCCCTTCTCATGGCCGTACTCCAGGATCTTCCGATAGAATTGAAGCGGTGCACCGGTCATGAATGTATTATGCCAGAGGATAGTGAGTACGCCGTTATGCCGTTCGACGGTATCGAGAAGGCGCTCTGTCTGAGTCCAGGCCTGCTCCATGTTCAACCGCATGAAGGAAAGCAGTGTCCTGTCCATTATTGCGAGCGGAATCTCCAGGATAGTCATTTCCCTGCTGGTATTTATGTTAAACGGCCGGAACGGGTGGCACATCCCGTTCCGGAACCCGGTGCAGTCCGGGTATCCGAGGGTGGTGTCGTACCGAAACCCTGCTCGTTCCAGCAGTTCCCAGGTGTCCGGCACCCGGAACCTGAGAAAGTGATTTCGATATCCGTTTACTGTCTGATTCAGAACCTTCTCTAATCGCCGCTTCTCTCTCTGCAGCTGCTCAAAGTCACGGTAGGCCTCGCATCCTCCATGCAGGCCGATCTCCCATCCCCCGTCAAGGAGTGTACACATCTCCTGCTCCAGATCCTCGATCGCGTATGTGCAGTTCCTGTCCTCATCGTCAAGGGCCAGGAAATAGAAACTGGAGCATGCTCCGTAGGATTCTTCGAGATCGGCGATCTCGTTGAAGTTCCATTCCGGACACTTCTTCGAGCGCAGCTGTGGGACGATCCGGCCGGCACGTGCGAAATCCCTGTTCTTCAGTGCACTCAGGATTTCAAGGCTCTTGGAATGTATGGGCCTGTATACTGTGTCAATATCGTGTGTCAGACAGATTGCGAATGGCTGTGCTTCCGGATATTCGCACTGGTAACCCTTTTCTGTCAACAACTGTGATGCCCGGGGTACGGATATGTCCCGGTGGCAACTCCTGTAGTACGGAAACCGGTCATACCGGTCACGGCTGCACGCATCGTACTCTTCCTTTCTGGTAAACAGGTTCCAGATCTCACTGTCCTGCCTGAGCAGATCTATTCTCTGCAGACGACTCCCTCACGCACACTTGGAACGGGAGATATTATGCTTTTCCTCACGCCCCCCCCAAAAATGGCAGGATCTGGTAAAGCCCTTTTGGCATCATGTTCCCGGATCCTATCATCGATCTCCACTGCTGTTGAGCACAGTCTGAAACGATCATGAGGCCTTGCAGGTTGCGGACTCACTAGACGAGAAGTGATCTCCGACTTCTATTTCAGCCTCATGTCGGCACCTGATAACATGTCGGGGAGGCGGAATCCATACGAGATGCCTGATGGTGATGTGCAGTCCGGCCCTGTTATTATGCACACGTGGGATTTGAAGGTCAGCCCCGCCCGGCAGAGGGTTTTAGGCGACTTCAGCCTTGAGTAAACGGTTACCGATATGGGGAGCCGTGCCCGGGATCGAGTCGACTGCCAATGCATCGGAATGTTCAATTTATCATTTTCAAGCCTTTTCACATCCCATCGCACTGTCGGGTTCCTCTGGTTATTGAGGAGTTCTATTCATGCCGGCTTCCATGATATAGTTCTCTGAGCCGATAGAGTGACGAGGTAGCTTTAGAGAACAGGACTACCCTCGAATATATCGGCAGGTGTTCTGCTCCAAAATCTGTCTTTATTCGAAAACGGGCATTGTTCGGATCCATCTTTTGCCGGCCGAAGGAGATCTTCTGATATCCTCTTTCCCACGCCCAATTAAGCCCTTCCCAGAAGAGTGCATAGGTGGGGTGATATGTGTTGGGGAGACTTCGATTCAGGGAGAGATATTGGAAATATGCTGTCTTGCTGGCGGGATGGACGAAGGTGAGCAATCCCCCGGCATATATGTCCCCTTTTGATAACAATGTCACACGCATCTCATCCTGTGAATACGTTTCCAGAAGTTTCTGGAAAAAAATAGGTGGCAGAATATCCGTATTTATACGCATGAGATTTTCAGCATAGTACTGGTAAAACTTTTTCATATCTTCCTGCCGGCGAACTTCATGGATTTTAAATCCCTTCTCATCGAACCTGCGAATAAACTTCCTCTGTCCTTTTCTGGCAGGGAAGTTTTCCCAGATACTGTCTGGTGGTTTCTGCTGTAAGTCCAATACCATATTGCCTGTATTGTCGGTGGGATGATGGTTGTATCCTATATGGTTCAACAGCGTTTTATTATTCATATTCAATGAAAAAAACGCGTACTTCGATGCGAACAGAGCGAGTATTTCATTCAGGTCTCGGGGATTGAAATCATCATCCAGTAGGATACTGTTGAATCCTGAATAAGGGATAGGGTCAAGCCCATTTAGAAATACTATTGTGCGATGCCTCAAAGGGAATATGCCGACTATCTTCTGCTCTTTCCGGAGGATCCAGTACTTAAGGTCAATATTGAGTGCATTTTCCAGTGTACTCTTCCATTTTGTGGTATGGTAAAATGTCCCCTCCGGGCACCGGTTGTTAAACTCATCCCAGGCCCCTGCATTCTCCTCCGACAGTTTTTGTATGGAATAGCCCATGGAAGGGCCATTACCTTTCCAAATGTAAAAAAAACTTTCTATATGACACAATGTGGGGTATTAATGAGTAATGACGGTTTTTTGGCTCTGCAGAAAAACCTTGTCGGGAGAACACACCTCCTCCCCATGTCGACTGAGCAGTATCCGGGGTTGGCTGAAGCCGTTCTACAGAGGCGGTTTTTAACGATTGTGACCATGAAGCAGCCGACATCCGGGACCGCCCCGAGCCCTCTCTCCTTGATCGGCAGGAGACGACCGCAGGCAGCCCTGTGCATGGTCTTGTCCATGGGCGCCTGAGATTTCACTCCGAAATAGTTGTTGCGTCGGTAGGCTAACCTTCTTTTCGAGAGTTATTGCTCCTGTTTCCGCCTAGGTACCGTCGCAGCGGAGCAGCCTTCGATGGTAAGACCTTGTGGTTTGAGTTGCCGGTGAAAACCATTGGCAACCATACTCCGTTGAACGAGGTCGATTGGAGACAGATAGAGTATTTGAGAGGGAATGATTTGAAACTCTTTTCAGCTATCATTCAGTATGCTACCCCATTTCGAATCAAGGGTCAAAGTTAACTCCAGGATCCTGTATCGTTCTCCGCAGGTGTCGGGAATTATATCTGCAGCAAATGATTTATATAGTATGATGACCTGGACCCTGTCAAATCAGGAGCTTATGCCGGCCGTGCTGCTGGATGAGATGGAACAATGTGATTTGAATCTTGCACTCTTTCCGGAAATAGTCCATAATATGCCGGTAAATCCTGATAATTGCAATGGATGGATTTAACTGCGTGACTGCTGGTCGGTGGTGTCCGGGAGTTAATCTCTTGGTAAAAGTAATGGGGGGAGTATGAACCAACGTGCAATACCCTGTACCTTCATGGCTCAGGAAGTATACGGATTTACGCGGCCGTCATACGTGTTTCGCGTGCAGAGAGTATGGAATGCGTCTATCAAGACTCCTCTGGTACCTATTGTTAAACAGGTTCCATACGTCGCTCCATTATGGAGGCAGGTTCAGCCGATACTTTCACCTTTAAGCGACGACGCTTGCAGCACAAATCCACCAACCGTTACCCAAAAGGAGGTTATGCCTGTGGAAGAGGTACTCGATCTACAACCCGGTGAATTTGTCCAGGTTCGGTCTTTAGAAGAAATACGCTCCACGCTTGATGAGAATGGGAAATACAAAGGTCTGCTCTTCATGCCGGAAATGGAGGATTTTTGTGGGGAAAAATGCCGCGTATTTAAAAAGGTACGGTCAATCACCCTTGAATCTAACGGTGAAGTAAGGATATTAAGGAGCCCTACGGTTTTTCTGGAAGGGGTCTACTGCGATGGGAAGAGGCACAGTGATTGCGACAGGTCGTGCTTGCTCTTCTGGAGGGAAGCCTGGCTGAAACGGATTGAGCCATGATCCCTCCATTGCTCTTGCACCCCTGATTTTTGTCCTGTTCCGGCAATGCTTCAATATAGTGTATGCCATGGTGGCTTACCGGGTCAGGTAGAGCACCTGCCGTCATTGTGCCGTGTCGAAGGTACCGGGTATTCGATTCAGGAGCAGGCTTCTGATACCCGGATCTTCGGGGTAAATTTTCTTCGGATCGGCAGGTCACAATAACACTCCATATCTGAGAAGAGTTGTTTTAAGCTTATTTCTTTTGTAAGCCAACATAAATCTTCAGCAACCGCTCCTCCATGATCTCCCAATTGTACTTTTTTTCATAGGCATCCCGGCCGTTCTTGCCAAGGTGCTTGCACAGGGCGGGATTTTTTTTGAGCGTAAGGATTGCATGCTTGATCGCGTCAGCGTCCCCGTACGGCACGACGAAGCCACATTTCTCCTCCCTTACGATCTCAGCCATTGCTGTCCCGTCACTGATCAGGATCGGTTTCCCGCACATCATCGCTTCAAATAGTTTGTTAGGGCTGGCGTAACGATTATTTGGGACATCGGGATCGTAGAGGGCGAACAGCAGGTCAGATTGTAACGTCCTCGAAATGACATCATCATAAGGAATTCTTCCGATGAACGTGACATGGGGCTCCTGTTCGCTTATAGACCGTAAATACTCTGCATAGTATCCGAATCCTGCAAATTCGACCAGAACATCCCCAATCTCTTTTGCTGCATGAATTACCGATTCGAAATCCCTACCTTCCCCCAGTATTCCGGCATAGAAGATCTTAAACGGCTTCCACTGCTCTTTCCGGATATCCATCGTCGCTAAGTGCCGGGAATCCTCAGGGGAATTATAAACGATGTTGATACCGTTATCCCCGTCTTTTCCAATCTGCCTCAATCGGCTGGGGTCTACTACAATGACTGCATCTGCGAATCTCATTAAGTAAATATCAAACGCAGCCACACAGTTCCTGACGTATGCGGGCAACACCACCAGATCGGCATAAAAGTCAAAGATGTCGTAGACCAGTTGTTTCCCCCTGGATTTGGCGGCAAGGATGGCAGGGACATATGTGTCAAGATCGGCAGCATGGACAACATCCCAGTCTTCCTTTAACAACCAGAATAACGCGAGAATCCACCAGATAGGCAGATATAGGATTACTCCTTTTTCAACGGGAGCTCTAAATTTCAAGCGCCTAATGGTATAACGGTGCCGTTTTTCTTGAACCGGCGCATTACCGAATCTTTGCCATCCTACCAGTGTCACATCATGACCCGCGTTCGCCAATGTTTTCGCTTCTTTCTCCAGCCTTACATCCGGATCGATGGGATTGGAGCGGAGCATGATAATTTTCATGTAGTTCACATCCCTGATGCCTGAACCGATGGCATGCCGCAAAGACAGGGGTTCATGTCTGAATTGTGCGAACTTCGAGTGCCTATCCCCGGAATACGGGGTTTTACTCCGGCTGGGGTCAAGATCTCAAGGAAAATCTGGTTCATCTCACGGGCATGGTGCAGTTCGGTGTCTTCGCCGTGTCGGCGCTTCTGGGGAAGGTATCAAGTGCAGGGGCAATGGACTCCTTCCGGAGCCCTTTGCCGATACTCCCGGCATATGTTGATCGCCTGTTCAGGTATGCCTCATTAAGAGCGGATGCCGGAGTCCCGGGATGCGGTGGTGCCGGACTGAAGATAGGTATCGGGATCGAAACCTTCAGCGAGTTGTCGTTGCTTTTTCCCATAGGACTGAGTATCTCCCAAAGAGAAAATCCTTCCATGCCAGGAGTATGAGATATTCGTTCAACAGTACGTAGTGTATAATTTTGGGAATTGAAGCCACTGAGAAAGCTGTTTCATCTTTCCTCCCGGGTAACAACCGGGATCTCGCAAAAAGAAGTGCAGCAAAAAGGCTTACAAAGAAAGTTAACGTGAGAATAACGTGTGCCAGTACAACCTGAAGATCCCCTATGACCAGATAGAGTATTGGGATAGTCAGGATCATGAAGGGAGAAATCATGGTCAGTGCCTTATGTGAGGGGAAGATTAATCTTCGATACCAGTCTTTTGCGGATATCAGGAACTTTCCATGTTTAAATAGAATCTGGATTGTCCCGATGCTCGTCCGCTTTCTTTGTTTGATCTGATCCTCCGGCGTGGTGGGAGCGGGTTCATATACGATCGCATCGGGCTCGTAAACGATTTTATATCCTTTTTCTTTGATGGAGACGCACATGTCTAAATCTTCAGTAAGCATCCGGACATCGGCATCGACGAGGTCTTTCCTCCATGCGTTGATCTCCCCGTGGAAGGTACATGCCGAGTCCAGCGCGGATTCACCGACCCGCATCATGTATTCCAGATCCCAGTAGAAAGAGGTAGAGGCCGCAAGAGGATTTTCTGGATTTGCAACACAGTATTTACCTCCTACGGCCCCTACTTCCGGATCCTTGAAGTGCGGCATGATTTCTCGGAGCACGTTCGGGTCAAAGGCTGCGTTTGCATCGGTCACCAAGACGAAATCCCCTCTTGCTGCCCTCTTTCCGAAGTTTATTGCGGATGCTTTCCCACGCCTCTCATTTTCCTGAATGATCTTCACTGGCGGATTGTGATCCCCATAACTTTGCAGGAGATCTTGCACGACGCCGACGGTTCCGTCAAGAGAACCGGAATCGACCACAATGATCTCGTATTTCTCTCCGGGGTAATTAAGGTTCAAAAGGTTCTCTATCCGCTGTGCAATAACGGTCTCTTCGTTATACGTCGGAACCAGGATCGAGACGAACGGTTGGTACGTATAATCCACGACCCTGGGTTTTGCCCTAAGAGCGACGGTTGCCATTAATAGGGGATATCCTACAAACTGCCAGATCAACAACGCCGACACGCCGACGATTACAAAGAGCCATAATAATGTCATCTCTCCTTCACCTCGTAAAACCGCATTTTTATTGCTGATGTTATGTGAGGAGGCCGCATTGTGTTTATTGCCGCATTGTGTTCATTTCCCGTCATCCGATCTCCTTTAATGCACCAGCATGCTTGGCATGAACCTCAGGGCCGACATCGAGGTTCCTTGGCTTCGCCGTCCCGAATAACCGGCACATACCGATTGTCCAGGGTTGCGCTCTTCGGGCGGCCAATCGATCTTATCGGTTACCATCTACGACACATGCTGCAGAAAATTTTGTTGATATCGAAGAACGTTTTTGAAGTGATTTTCTTTACTGCGTTAGCTGAAATCTCGAATGCGACAGAGAGAATTGGTCGGGCCCGGTCCGTGCAGAAGGTTCCCCATAGACTACTCATCGAATATGGTGTCGGATCCCCTGCGGTCGGAACCAGTTCTTTCATGGGCAGGTGCTGTGGTAATGTCGGGCAGGTGTCCATCGGGTTACACTGCCATGTTAGCAAAAGGATATATATCTTTCTCAGCAGGCCCTTTTGCGTGGAAACGAGCCCCTTGCTCCTCAAAGCAGGTCTGTCCTCCGGTTAATTTTCCTATGTTTTCCGGTGAAGCAGGGCATGAGATATCCATAGGTTCAATTTTTCGGAGCGTTTCGGGTAGAGAGTTATGGATCAGGGTTAAGTGTAGCTTTTTTTCGTGATGAGCAATTTACCGTTGCGGAGTGAGTGCGAACGGAGTTATTGGCTTTGTATGGGTTGGCCTGCACGGTAAGTATCGGTGACCCGATGGCGTCCTGCTCTCTGTCTTGAAAAACTCCGGGCAACGATGCGTCGATGCCGGATCCGGATTGCGGCTTCACGGATGCGTTGAGTGAATCGAAAAGACGCGCCGTTTCTGCATACTTCAGTGCATGAAGCGATAGAGATCGATGCCCTCATTCGAGTAAATTTTGTCTTTAGAAGAAAGTTGAAGCGTGATATATCGGATGTTTTCCTCTGTCGGGAGATAGGGCTGGTTATTCTCCGGATCAAATCCAGCGCTCTTCCCGTAGAGTAACCCACCTTTCCGGAACTGCTCATACGGAATAATAATGTATCCGCTCTCGCCCGATACCGTCAGATTGTCCTGCATCCAGTGAAGGGTGTAATAAGGCAATCCCGGAATTTCCGGCTCGTACCTGCCCTGCCTGGCGAAGAAACGGCTCGTATAGTAATCCGAGAACAGGGAAGAGTCCCCGGGTACCGTCTCCAGCACGTGGTTGAATCCGGCGATCTCATCCTGTTCGAAGGAGTATCGTTGGTAAGACGGCTCATGCTTGACAAGCCCCAGGGAACCGATGCCGTAGAGGACAACCAGAGCAATCAGCAGTGTTCCAACCAGTTTTGGCGGTATCTTCATAGTTGATAGATGCCTGGTGAGGACGTATATCCCAACGCCCATAACGATGGCAAGGAACGGCAGAAACAGAAATGCAAACCTGTCGATTCGGAGTATCTGCATAAACTGGAATACTACGGAAAGGATGTTCGGAACGTTCAGGAGGATCGCTATCATTCCGAAAATCCCGAATACTACTGAGTATCTCGGCTGCTGCTTCCATAGGAGATAAAGCATTCCCATCACGCCAAAAAATACAACAAACAACGTATCAAGGTTGTCCGTTAGGAAACTGAGACCCAGATTTACCACCCCGGATAGAATAATCGTTTGATACAGCGCCGGATCGACGCGTGGGAGTATCTGTTCAAAGAAAGAATAGGCAGTGAAGGTCCAGTAACAGGCAAACAGGGTGATGGGCACCATCAAGAGGATCAGGTTCACATGCCTTCTATCATGAATGAATCTCTCGATACCAAGGAGGAGCCCGAGCAGGATGATGATCATCGGAGTGGAGATCTGGTGGACTAAAAGAATGAAGATGAGTACGACCACAACGCAGAATCTCTGGCCTGTGGATCTCGTGATGACACGTTCTGAGTTAGCCTTTGGTTTTTCCAGGGAATAGAGCAGGTACAGGAGGATGAGAAACCCGACATAGGCGAGGGTTCTGGTCACCATATATGTGCCGTAGTATATGACGTCGGCATTCATGGCATAGACAAGAGCAATCATAAGAGAGATCTGTTCATTGTGAAAGATGCCGTTGACCAGAAGATACAGGAACAACACTGTTGTAACGTAGATCAGGCAGGTGATGATGAACAGAGCGGTCTGAATATCCAGACCCAGGATTTGCGATGATAGGGACATAAATACGTGATACAGGGGGAAGTAGGCATAATCCCCGAGCCCTCCGGAGATAACATGCCCGGAAAGGAGGGTTACGGCGGACATGTAGATGTGCGGCATTGTGTCCGTAGCCCCGAAGTACAGCGCTGATCTGAGTGTATAACTGTAAATCGTGACTGCAAGGACGAGCATGATCTCAAAGAGCACAACCGCAGGAAGTATCCTCCGTGATAATGTCTGGATAAATATTATAGCGTACGGGATAATCACCGCTGCAAGGCTCAATTTCGGTTCGACCGGGGCCGCGAACAGGAGCAGGATGGAAAACGTATAGGCTAGTAAAAAGAGCGTTACCGACGTCGAAGAGGAATAAGGGAACAACGTCACCTTCGTTAAAAGGTCGATATCGGTTTTCTTAATGAGAATGAATGCAACGGATGCGATGAATACCGGCATTGCCATAATTGAGCCGTTGATCAGGTAGCCCGTCATGCCAAACATGTAGCAGGAGATTGCCCCCAGGATGTAGGCAACCAACATCAGATATGGAAAAAAACAGGCCGTCTTCTCCAGTAACCGAATCTTCATTCCAGATCCTGTTCCTCTCTTTAGATGGTAGCGCCTTCAGCAGTCAACCGTAATAAATTTCACCTTTCTTCCTGGAGGTGAGCCAAACACCCCGCGATGGATATGGATCTTTGGGGAGGTTGATTATCCGAGCGTGTCGTTCCATATATTTCCCCGTGATCTCCCCTCTATGTCCGCTCGCCGATCGCCTGTTTCCGCAACGAACGCGTAAATACCTGGCCTCATCCAGACGCCTTTCTCAATCGTTCCAATCTGGTTATCGGTGAGAGCGAGCTTGCCGTCGTCTTGAAAGAGATGGGGGAACAAGAGATTGCCCTGGAAATGAACCGGAAGTGCGCGGTCCCGGAAGACATGTGGCTCGAATTGGCCGATCATTACGGCGTGCCGCTTATCTGGGGGTCGGATCTTCACGCCGTGGAAGACCTTTCTGCCGTTTAAGTGGCTCTTGCGGTTGTGCTGAGCCGCGAGGTGTGGAATGTTACCTTCTGGTCGAGAGGTTGCAAGGGTCCGCGGGGACCGAGAGAACCCGGGTCTTCACCTGCGATGAGGGTACTTAAAAGCCCATTGCGACGGCCTTCACCGGCTATCCTGATTGGCCGATAGATGTACCCGGCATTATAGCGGCGACGAACGACCGTTCCAGAGTCGATTGTACAACCTGAAGTATTCCGGACCCACAGTATTAAATGTGAATTGAGCACTGAGAGTGAGTGCATCCTCCATCATCCTCCTGCACCTCTCGGGATCGGTCGCCAGATCTCGAAGGCTTGAGACGATCTCCTCTTCGGGGGTATACCGGTCAAACAGGAGCGAACATGAAGATACACTCTCAGGCGATTCAATGGATGCTCGCATTACCGGAATCGCCCCGCAACGGAGATACTCATACAACTTGTTTGGAGAACTTTTGATCCAGTACGTGGTCTCCGGGTCAATGAAGAGAAGACCGATGTGACAGTCCTCGGTGAGTCTCTGGGCCATGTTCCTGCCCACGTATCCCAGGTGAAAATGAAACCGCGCGCCGTATTTCTCCCGCAATGGTATCATCATCTGCTGTAACTCCTCATCATTACCGTAGGATGGTCCGCCGATGAAGAATGTGGTCTCTGGGATATGGGCCAGTATATCCGCGGCGATCTTCAGCATGAGCCGGACGTCCCGGTCATGTGGGTTGAGAGAGCCGATGTAAAGGAGGTTAAATGCAGAGTTGTTCTCCGACATGAGAATCTTCTCACGGATACGTGCCTCATCGTATGTATCGGCAAGGGGAAAATTTGGAATATGCGTCTGTTCTGCTCTTGGGAAGAGCAGCCTTGGATCCGATTCCCCCCCCAAACTGGCATGGGCGACTCCGTCGACCGCATCCATTGCAAGAATCTCGTGAAATCTGTGACGGGTCAGCGTTGGCAGTTGGGTTCTCTTATTGAATACTTCGTAAAACTCGTGCCTATCGTACACAATTCTTGCGCTCTGGAAAAGTTTTCTCTTCATCATAGTTGCAATTTTCAGGAGGCAGGGGTCGTGGACGTGTAGTACCGCCGGGGCGGTTAGATCTATATCCAGTTCTTTCAATATCCATTTAATTCTGGAATAAAAACAGAAGGGGAGGAGATATTTCATATTAAATACACAGAAATTCAATGGACGCATATGGGAGGATGGAGGGGAGATCCTGAAACCTTTCTCGCCGTAGAGGGAGAAATGGCCTGACTCCAGGGTAGGATCGAAGAGACTGAAGTGCAGGCGAAAGACACGCTCGTTATTTTGCAGTAGATATCTTATGTGCCGACCAATGCGCCCGTCTTCTGGAGGGTGTTCATCAAGGACGATGAAGTTCATCGACAGACCATTTCGCCTGCCCTATATATAGTTTAGGTGCCCTCCAGTCCTTTTACCCATTGTTGAGGTATCAGTTCTGCGTGTGTAGCGTGTTAGGCGATAGAGTTCGCCTTATAACACTCTAATGTCATCATGCACATCGGACAGAACTGCCTAAATGTGAGTGTTCACGGTGTTTCTGTCATCGGTGTACGGACGGCTGCGGATTCCCGGATCCGCGACACGACAAAAAAGGATGAGGGCCGTTACGACAGACTGGTCGAGATGATCCGCTGGTTAAGCGTCGGCAGGATCTGGCCGTTCGGTCCCTTGTTCTCACCGATGTACATGCGCGTGTTGAGTTGGCTGGTTGTAACGCCGGTTCGCCCGATTGGATCGCCAGTATACTTGATCCAGTTGTGGTCGATGTAGGCCCCTGTTTTGGGGATCCCCCGGACGGCAATACAGTAATCGGTTGTGCTGATAGCTTCGAACGTGTTGTGATGGATGATCAGCCTGTCGCCGGCGACGTTCCCGGATGCCGTACTTACTCCGTGCATGTCAACCACGTGCGCATTGTTACTCTTCGGGAAGTTGTACCCGAACAGGTTGTATCGCACCTCGTATCCGTTATCGACATGGCCGTCACCCGCGATTGCGTGCCGGCAGTAGTCGAAGTAATTCGCTTCGATCAGGGATGCTGAACCATTGGCCACAATGATGCCATATCCAAGACCGTTCATCTGGCAATGGTGTATGTTGTTGTGGTGGAAGTATCCGCCGTTCTTCATGTCGGATCCCCCTCCTGTGCCGTAGACCCCAATGCCGGCACCGCTCCAGCCCCAGATCTCACAGTTGTCAACTTCCGTTCGATAGGAGGCATAAATCCCAAGAGCTGGTGGATTCACATTCTCGGTTGTCATGTCCGGACCTTCCAGACGGATCCCGGTGATCCTGGTATTCTCCCCGCCTATGACAAGCCCGGTCGGATACCGTGAGTTGGCCGCTCTCGTCAGAAAGATTTTTCCGCCGGGAGAAATTGGAGTTTCATTCCTGCAGGAGCCTTCGAGGATTGAGATGCACATTCCGCCTGATGCTGTCGGGTCCGGGAGTTTCCTCATCGGAGGCGATGTTAAGCCGGATTCCGCTTCCAACCATATGCGGTCTTCTTCTTCATGTTCTTTTATGGCGGCATCGGGGACAAGGTCCGGATCTGCTGTAATAAAGAGTCTGTCGAGTTTCGATCCATTCTCCCGCCCCCGGATGACCAGGCAATGTTGCCCGGAAGACAGATTGTGGCTCCCTTCACGATTCCAGCTCCAATTTGAACTACCTTCGAGGTTCCAATGCCGACTCTCCTTTTCATCCATTGAAACCCAGAGGGATTTGCCGTTCTCCCGGGGTGCAGAAGTAAGGCCCCAAAGGACGTAATTTCCTGGTTTACTGATGTTAAACGAATATGCCGCCGATCCGGCCGTGCTTCTGGCTCCCCTGTTGCTGGCAAGGGTTACACCGGCAGGGATGACAACTTCGGGTGTATCTGTAAGATCGATGTTGACCATTTCATCGATATATATCACATCTCCTTGCTCTGCGTTCTGAAGGGCAGTGAGCAACTCATCTGCGGTTGTGACGGTATAGTTCACCGCTGGGTCCGTCGGTGTGATTATATCATGATAGGCATACCCTCCGCCGATGGGGCTGCCGGTGGGATTCGATTCGGCGCCAAACGTCGGGAGTTGGTTGAGTGCTGCAGAGGCCAATGCCGAGTTAACCCTGAAGGGAAATGAGAGGGAATTCACGGGATCTGTCTTTTCCGGTTCAAGAGAATGCAGTGTGTTGCCGACTCGCTCGCCAATAATCATGAACGGTATATTTTCTTGGGCACCAAAGGGATCAAAAAGGGAGTTTCTCAATTCCTGGATTCCGTGTTCTCCGCTCTTCATAAATGCATGATGATCATCTCCGACCGCTAGTTGAGTGAGCAGTGCTATGCTGAACAGAGTCAGAACGATGACCACTTTTTTGTGACACATCCATCTCGCGCCTTATACCTTCTGTTGTGAAAATGTTTTTGCTCCGGGTTTTTGGTCGGACAGGTGTCAGACCGGGGTACTATGGGTTCACGAGAAAGCGTACGACTGTGTAATGGTGTTCTTCACGCCATGTCTGTCGCGGCATATTGACGGTGTGGATTCCCGGATCCGCGACACGACAAAAAAAGGATGAGAACTGTTACGACAGACTGGTCGAGATGATACGCTGGTTAAGCGTCGACAGGATCTGGCCGTTCGGTCCCTTGTTCTCACCGATGTACATGCGCGTGCTGAGTTGGCTGGTTGTAACGCCGGTTCGCCCGATTGGATCGCCGGTATACTTGATCCAGTTGTGGTCGATGTAGGCCCCTGTTTTGGGGATCCCCCGGACGGCAATACAGTAATCGGTTGTGCTGATAGCTTCGAACGTGTTGTGATGGATGATCAGCCTGTCGCCGGCGACGTTCCCGGATGCCGTACTTACTCCGTGCATGTCAACCACGTGCGCATTGTTACTCTTCGGGAAGTTGTACCCGAACAGGTTGTATCGCACCTCGTATCCGTTATCGACATGGCCGTCACCCGCGATTGCGTGCCGGCAGTAGTCGAAGTAATTCGCTTCGATCAGGGATGCTGAACCATTGGCCACAATGATGCCATATCCAAGACCGTTCATCTGGCAATGGTGTATGTTGTTGTGGTGGAAGTATCCGCCGTTCTTCATGTCGGATCCCCCTCCTGTGCCGTAGACCGCGATGCCGGCACCGCTCCAGCCCCAGATCTCACAGTTGTCAACTTCCATCTGGTAATTTGTCTGGATCCCGCATCTTAGATCCGAAGCACTCGTGGTCTTATCCGGCCCTTCAATACGCAGGCCGGTGAATTTCGTCCCGGCCCCGGAGGGTTTGAATAAGGGCGGCCAGTACTCGGAGGGGCGATTGTCATTGGCGAGCCTGTTCTGGAAGATCCGCCCGCCTGCAGCTCCATCCTCACCCCGGTTGCTCGCAATTGTCACCCCGGTCGGCACCCGGACGTTGAAGTAGCCGCTCATGTCGATGTTCGCGTTGCCTTCGACATAGATGATATCTCCGGAGCGTGCACTCTGCAGGGCAGAGAGGAGTTCACTCCGCGTATCGACGATGAACTTCACGCGGGGGTCGTTCCGGCTGATGATGTCCGTATACCCGTCACCTCCGCCGATGGGGTTTCCGGTCGGGTTTGCACCCGCTCCATACTCATCGCCGGGAGTCGGCACTGGAGTCTGGGTCGGCTTTGGTGTCGCCGTTGCAGTGGGCGTCGGCGTCACGGTCGGCGTCGCTGTGGGCGTGGGTGTCGGTGCTTCGGTTGCAAACTCGACATACGCCATGTCAACCCAGCCGGTATCCATGGCTATCTGGATCGTGTGCTTACCGGCGGTGAGGGGTATCTGCACCGTGGTGGGAGCAAACGTGTACCAGTCGCCCGTGTTGGAAGCGTCGACCGTAGCGACCTTCTTCCCGTCAACCAGAACCGAGAATGACTTCCCGCCTTCTGTAGTGCTGGTGTAGAACGTGGCAACATAGGTGCCGGATTCGGCCGCCTGCACCTCGGAGAACTGGATCCATTCTCCGGCATAGGTGTGGGAAACAACCGGGACGTTGACGCTGCTCCGCTCACCGATATCGACGGCGGCGCTGTCGGTGCGGTATGCGTAACCGCCCTGGTTGCCTGCTTCGGTATCGTGATACGCAACACCTTCGCCTCCGAAGTCGAAGTCAACGAAGTTGATCCGGCCGGGCATCGCATGCGCCTTGTAGGGCTTCGGCACGTCGGAAGGATCTTCCGTCGGCCTGGGAGTTGGTGTCTGAGTCGGAGTGGGTGTCGATGCGGCCTTCAAGATCGTGATCTGCTCGCTGCGGACGTTGTTCGTCTCGTCGCTTTCGGCGATCCGGCTGGCATCGTCCACAGTGGCTTTCACGGTGTGAGTGCCTTCGACGGCCGTCCAGGTTGCACCGGCCGAACCGCCGCTCGCGGTCAGGGTGACCCAGGAGCCGGGGGCAATCGGCGCCGTGTGGGTGTCAGACCAGACGCTGGACCCGGCGCCGCCGTCATCGAACGTGAAGAGGACGCTGTGCTTCACACCCGCAGGCGTGGGGACGTCGCCCTGGTTCTTGATCGTAGCCCGGAGCGTCACGGGACTTCCCGCTGTTGGCTTTGTCGGCCTCCAGGAAATATCAGTCACCACGAGGTCCGGCTTTCCGGGGGGAGTCGGGGTAGGATTGGATACCCTTACTTCAATGGGGCTGTTCAGGGCATAGGTTCCGGCCTGAATGACCACGCTGCCGTTGCTGACGGCCTTCATTGCGGCCTGTATGACTTTACTGTCATCGATTCCTGCTGTTCCGTCGCTGATGATCTGTCCGTCGCTGCCTTCCGCAAGGACCTTCGTATCGTCGATGTATACCGCGACATCATACGGACCCTGGGGGGTCTGGTCCTGGGCTGCCAGTGCTGGTGCGGCCATAGCAAGCACCACGGACAATGTCAGTACCAGAAACTGGGTTTTTTTCATGCATCATCTCCTTAGAATGCCCTCTGGAGGCCGATGCAGCCTCAGAGGATTCATAGAGGGTAGCCCCTCAGTAGTATATTCTTAAGAACTTATATTTATTTATTTCTTTATCAATATCGTTGATTATGTGTCGTAAATGGTTTAAATTATCTATAATATTCTCGATTTTCACATAACGTCATGCTTTAATGGAATTTGTATTATCAAAAATGTTTATATATCACTCCAGATAGTGCTGGTGGCCGTGGCGTTACACACGTTTCCGGTGAGCTGGTGTTCTATACGGCATTCCACCTGCTGGACTTGTTATATTTCCAAAATGAGACGATATCCCCGTTGCCTTTGGCAAACCAATGTTCAGGGCGGATTGCAGGACATTTGGGATCATCGCCCTCCCCAAAAAATATATACTAAGCGGTATGGCTTCTACCATCGAGTGCCTGCTGGAGAGTTGCTGCAAAGCAATGGTCAACATACGGGCACCGAATATCCCAAATCCGGTTAGATATTGTTCAGATGCGAAAAACTCAATACCACGCTATAACATGCATGCAGGGGGGGTTGATTAGTATGTATCGCTTGATGCCGAACGATGTCGATTTTGTCCGTGGTTGCAGGGAAACCTTTGAAAGGAATTGCCTTTCCACCTGCAACCACGTTGGCTGCATATACTCTCCGGGAAGCGATACACGGGAGCGAATCGGGGATGTAACCCCGTATAGCATTCGTTTTTACCCCCACCGTACTCTCCATACCCTGATACAGCGCAGGAAGTCGGATGTGGTTTCCTACTACGGCCTTCTATTCCTGGTACACCTGACCGGTTATCAGTCGTTTTTTGAGGAGGCTCTTCGATGAGTTTATTACCTGCACCTGCTCGAACCGTTGAACGAAATCGTTTTCATTCACAAGATCCTGCCGGTAATCCGGCGAGGCACACTTCTACCCGCACTGTTGTGGCTATGCCGGCCTACAATGAAGAGAGGTATATTGCCAAGACTGTTATGGGGGCCCGGCAGTATGCCGATATTGTCCTCGTGGTCGATGATGGATCGGAAGATGACACAGTGCCGATTGCCAGAGCGCTTGGTGCCCTCGTCATACAGCATGAGGTCAATCGGGGTTATGGCGGGGCTCTTCAGACAATCTTCGACACGGTGCGGAAAATCGGGGCGGACGAGCTTGTAATCATGGATTCCGATGGTCAGCATGATCCCCGGGACATCGAAAACCTCCTGAGGAAACTTCGCGAGGGGAACGATGTTGTCATAGGCTCCCGGTTTATCAAGGGCGCAAGAGGAGACATCCCGGCCTATCGACGGGTCGGGATGAAGGTCCTCGATACCGCCACACAATACGCAAGTGATATGAATATTACTGATTCACAGAGTGGATTCCGGGCATATGGGAAACGAGCGATCCAAACAATCCAGCTCGGCGGCAACGATATGTCGGCAGGTTCGGAGATCCTCATTCAAATCGGCGCTCAGAATCTTAAAGTTGCGGAGGAACCTATTCGAGTTCGCTATGACATTGAGAACACTTCGTCACAAAATCCGTTCATTCACGGGTTGTCCGTTCTCAATGCAATTATCAAACTTGTCAGTTGCAAGAAGCCGATATGGTTCTTCGGCATGCCCGGACTGTTATTAACCATATCTGGAGTTTTTGTGGGGTTCATGGCTTTTTCGGATTACTACATCACAGCAAGATTTCCATTTGCGTTCTCGATGGTCAGTGCTCTCACCCTCATCATGGGGATGCTCCTGATCACATCCGGTCTGATCCTCAACGCCCTGGTAGAGATTATGAGGGCATCGAAGAACCTGAAATCATCCGGTTCCCCTAAACAGGAGTCTTCACTATTGCATGCCGGGACGGATGAGAATCAGTTTGAGAAAGTGACAGAAGGTCATGATCCTTGTCCCTATTGTCCGGCTGATCCGGAAGACTTTTCAAAGTACTGAGGCCTCCATAACGGTGCTCCAACTCCGCTCCGGAGAACGATGTTCTGAAAGAACGGAGTTCGAGAAGACCGCAGGTCTTCGAGGCGTGAGCGATAGCGAACGTAAGCACCGTTAGGTGCGAGGAGCGTCGTTCTTCGCGTGAGATGATCGGGATGAGCAACGAAACGGCCTCACGCGAAAGACGCGAAGCCGCGAAGGAGCATTCGAGTTCGTCACCCCGCCCGCACGCTCGCCCCGGAGTTCCTCGCCTGCGTGAGCAGCACCGACCCTCCCCGCTCGTCGAGCACCTCCCTCGCCGCCCGGGCCACACCCTGCATCCCGGAATCCCCGACGGCGTAGACCGTCGGCCCGAACGAACTCAGGCCCGCTCCGGCGGCGCCGGCCTGCACCGTCGCCTCGAGGAGCGAGGAGATGACCGGGTGCTGCAGGCCCACCTCGACCTTCTTGAACCCGAGCGACTGTGTCCGGTTGATCGCCGAACCGAAGAGGTCGAGGTCGTGCTCGACGAGGCCCGGGATCATCCGCATGAGCACCTCGTGGCAGACCTCCCGGACTTCGTCGAGCGGCACCGGGCAGTGGGTGCGGAAGATATCGACCTCCCCGCTCCCGTGCGCTCCTGCCCCCACCTCCGGCGTGACGAGCAGGATGCGCCAGTCCTCCGGGAACCGGTGCCGGGCGAGAACCGGCGGGGGCGCGACGCCCCGCGACGCCGCCGAGGGGCGGAAATCATCTTTGCCTCCCGGAGAGCCGAACCGGTGCCCGCCGTCCAGGATGAACCCGCCCTGCTCGAACGCCGCCGTGCCGATGCCGGAGGTCCCGCCGCGCCCGACGACCTTCGCAAGATCGCATACGGAGACGTCCCGCTCGTAAAGCCGGCAGAGGGCGGCGGCCGTGGCGAGAGCAACCTGCGTCCCGCTCCCGAGCCCGGCGTGATGCCGCGCGGCGGCATGCAGGGCGATCTCCGCGCCCCCCGGAAGTCCGAGCGTCTCCTTCGCCGCCCGGGCCGCACCGGCAACCCTGCGGCGCGACTCCTCGTCGCCGCCGCGAACCTCGATCCCCGTGGCTTTCCGTGCATCGAGCACGCACCCCGGCTCGTCGAGGGTGATCCCGACCCCGCCGTCCACCCTGCCCGAGGCGCCGTTCATGTCGAGCAGGGTGATGTGGATCCTTGATGGAGCATCGACGAGCACCCTGATCTCGTCGGTGAACGCCGTGCAGGGGAAGATCTCCTCGATGGCGATCAGCGGCTCTTCGCGGTGGATGATCCGGTACTTCCGCGAGAGCATCGGTTCGCACCGGTGGACGTTGAACGTCCGGGCAAGATCCGTGCCGGCACGGACGACGCGGGCGTCGGTGATCTCCCGGCGCGACTCTATCCGGTGGCGGCGAAGAATCCTCCCTATCGGGATGTCCGCCCGCATGAGATCCTGCCTGAACTCCGGTTTAAGCCGCCGGAGCGGGGTGCAGGAGACCGCGTAGATGAGCACTTCTCCCGTTACGCTGTCTTTTAACTCCACGACGCGGTAGTTGACCTCGTCGCCCTGCTCGATATCGAGTGCCGCCGCCGCCTCGGTATCGGCGCCGACGACGTCCTGTACCAGGGTGGTGATGGTAACGGGGTGGCCGGTCGCCATCTCGAGCAGGCCGGTCACCGACCCGTCGGTCCCGATGAGAACCTTCTGCATCGGGGAGAGCCTTCCCACGCCCTGCTCGATCTCCCGTATCTTCTCGACGATGCTGTCTGCCGTCAGGGGTTCCATATCCGTGAGCAGGAATTGTACACGGGACTACAAAAAGGTGGTGCCAAAAGATCCGCCCTTCTCAGGGGCGGCTCACGGCGAAAAGAACAGGGAGAGGAAGTCCGGCGCCTTTATAAGCCCGAACGAGCCCTTTGCCGCCTCGCGCTCGGAGAACGCGGAGACATCGTCCCTCCCCTTCCCGAGCACCGCGAACGGCACGGGCTCCGCGGTGTGGGTCTTATACCGGATCGGCGTCGGGTGGTCGGGGAGGACCGCGACGGTCGTGTCCGGGCGGTCGAGGACGATCCCGATCGCCTCGTCGAGCCGTTCGATCGCTCGCACCTTCTCCTCCACGCTCCCCATGTGCCCGGCCTCGTCGGGGGCCTCGACGTGCATGTAGACGAAGTCGAGGCGGTCGAGGGCGTCGACCGCGTACCGGGCCTTCGCCTCGTAGTCGGTGTCGATGAATCCGGTAGCGCCCGGAACCCGGATCACCTCCATCCCGGCAAGGCGGGCGATGCCGTTCAGGAGATCGACCGCAGAGATCACGCCGCCCGCAAGGCCGTACTTCTCGCGGAAAGGCGCAAAGGAGGGCCTCTTCCCGCCGCTCCACGGCCAGATATCGGTTGCAGCGGTCTTTCCCACCTCGAGGCGGCGCCGGTTGACCGGATGATCGACAAAGACCTCCCGTGCCCGCTCCATGCAGTCGAGGAGGAGTTCGGCGTCGTCTCCGCGCGGGAGGAACTCCGTGACCGGCTGACCGACGATGTCGTGGGGCGGGGTGGTGACGGCGCCCCGCGCGCCGGGAACGGTCATCAGGTTCCGGTAGCTGATCCCCGGGTGGACCCGGACATCGCCGAGCGCGGCAGAGAGGCTGTGGAGGAGTTCGGCGCTTTCGGCGCTCGAGATGTGCCCGGCGTTGAAGTCATCCATCACGCCGTTGCGGATCGCGACCAGGTTGCACCGGTAGGCCATCTCGGCGTCCCCGAGATCGATGCCCATGCTGGCCGCTTCGAGCGGTCCCCTCCCGGTATAGGAGGTGCGGGGGTCGTAGCCCAGGATCGAGAGGTTCGCGACGTCGCTCCCCGGCTCGAATCCCCCCGGCACCGTCCGGAGCATCCCGCACCGCCCCTCGCGGGCGATCCTGTCCATATTCGGTATCTCTGCGTACTCGAGGGGCGTCCTGCCCCCCAGTTCGGCAAGCGGCTCGTCCGCCATGCCGTCCCCGAGAATGATGATGTACTTCATGCGAACCCTTGTGGCAAGTCCTGGTGATCCGGGGTGGCGTGCCCCCTACCCGAGCATGGCGCGGACCGCCGCCCGGACGCTCTCTTCCGATGTGGTCGGGCACCGCCAGCCGAGACCTTTAAGCCGCTCGACCGAGAGCTGCATCTTCGGCACGTCGCCGACCCAGCCGCGCGCTCCGCCGGTGAACCGGTAGCGGACGCTGGAGAGGCCCATCTCCTCCGTGACGATATCCGCGATCCTGACAACGTCGATCCAGTCCTCGGAGCCGATATTGAAGGTGTTCACGGGGTCGTGCGAATGCTCGATCCCGAACTGCACGGCGCGGACACACTCCCCGACCTCCAGGTAGGACTTCGTCTGCCTGCCGTCGCCGAGGATCTCGAGCTCCTGCGGGTTCTCACGGAGTTTCCGGATGAAGTCGGTGATGACGCCGTGCCCGCTCCGCTCACCGATGATGTTTGCGAACCGGTAGACCCACGACGTCATCTCAAACGAGTGGCAGTACGACGATATGAGCGCCTCGCAGGCGAGTTTCGTCGCACCGTAGACGGATATCGGTTCGAGCGGCGTATAGGTCTCCGGCGTGGGGATGACGGCGGCATCACCGTAGACGGTCGAGGTCGAGGTGAAGACCAGTTCCGGCACGCCGTGCGCCCGCATCGCCTCGAGCACCCGGTGCGTCGCGACGATGTTGTTCCTTATCTGGGAGTCCGGGGTCACGGCGCTCTGCCGAACATCGGGGTCTGCGGCGAGATGGTAGACCCGGTCTGCGCCGGAAAACCGCTCCTGCCACCCGTCGTCGAGCAGGTTCTGCCTGACAAGGGCGACCCGCCCGGCTGCCGCGTGGTGTGCAAGGTTCCTCTCGGTGCCCGCACTGCAGTCATCGATGACCAGCACGTCGTCTCCCCGGGCTGCCAGAGCGTCGACGACGTGCGAGCCGATGAAACCGGCACCGCCCGTTACGATACAGAACATCATAGAGTAATCTCCCTCTCATGCTATAGGATTTACTTATGGGTGAAGCGGGGAGACGCCCTCTCTATCCGGCACGAGCGGGGGAGTTCAACCCGGAGAAAAGTTAATGTGCGCACGCCGTTCACTCCACGATCCGGTACCTTCGTTCGGGGCAGATTTTTCATGATTGCCTCCGACATAGGATGGATCACAAGGAGTTGTCCGATTGAGAGTGGCATGCACCCGTTACAGATCCGGCCGGTTTTTAGCCGCCGTCAGCCTGCAGAGCCGAATTTTTGCGTTCGTCGATAGCCTGAGCGGAGCCGGACGATGAGCCTGCGCCCGGATGGCATACGGGAACACGCCGGGATCTATCTCCGCGGCCTCGCGATGGGAGCCTGCGATATCATCCCCGGTGTCTCGGGGGGAACGATCGCCCTCATCACCGGGATATACGAGCGGCTGGTCGGAGCCATCGGCAGTGTCGACCCTGCCTCGGTAAAACACCTCGTCCGGGGGGACTTTGGGTCTCTCAGGGCAGACATCGAGAAGATCGATCTTCCGTTCATCGTCGTCCTCCTTGCCGGTATCGGCACCGCCTTCCTCCTGATGTCCGGGGTGATCCTTACCCTCCTCACCGACCACACGGTAGCGACCTACTCCTTCTTCCTCGGCCTGATCATTGCTTCTGCGGTCGCGATATTCCTTGAGATCCGCTCCCCGAACGCGGCCACCGTCGCCTATCTCGTCGTCGGGGCCGGCGCCGGCTACCTCCTCGGGGGCCTCGGGAGCTTCGACGCCGGCCACTCCCTGCCGGTCCTCTTCCTCACCGGGATGGTGGCGCTCTGCGCCATGATCCTCCCCGGGATATCGGGAGCCTACATGACCCTTGTTCTCAACCAGTACGAGTTCATGCTTGCGGCGCTCCGCGCATTCTTGCTTCCCGAGATCCTGGCCTACATCGCCGGCGGTGTTGCAGGCCTCCTCCTCTTCACGAAAGCCCTCAAGTACCTCCTCGCGACCTACCACGCGGCGATGCTCGCTCTGCTCACCGGCCTGATGCTCGGTTCGGCTCGGATGCTCTGGGATACAGGAGCCGCGGCCGGAGATATGGTGGGTGGCGGCTGGGTCTTCTTCCTTGCGGGACTTGCCGTCGTCGGCGCGTTTGAGTACGTAAAGAGGCGCTACCTGGTCGGCACGGCCTGATCCTCGCCTTGTTTCATGGGGCGATCCGAAACCTTACTTCCACCTGGAAGGTAACGAGGTACCTATCATGTTCATCGGCATCGACCATGGCACCACCGCGATGCGCTTCTCAAGCGGAGACGCGGAGTTCAAGATCTCCCGCGAAGAAGCCAGGCAGTTCTCGGCCGGCGATCTTACCCGCCTTTCTCCGCTCGACGAGATCGAGGGTATCGCCGTCTGCTACTCGATGGGCGACGGTATCCCGGCCATCACCGATATCAGGAAGGTCCGGGACCGCGGCGTCGTCTCCCAGGAGGGGGCCGGCAAGCACATTGGCGGCGGCACCCGGGTCTACGACGAGATCCGGGCAAGCGGTCTTCCCGCCGTCGTCATCCCCGGGCTGCACCGCGGATCCCCGACCGATCCGCGGTTCAAGGCCTACTCCCACCAGGCGAGCCCCGAGAAGATCGGGATCCTGTATGAGGTCTCACGCGACCTCGGGGACGACGTCGTGGTCTGCGACGCGAGTTCGAACACCGTCACCCTCCTTCTGACCGCCGGAAGGATCACCGGCGCGTTCGATGCCTGCGTCTTCGCGCCCGGCACCCAGCACGGTGCTCTCGACGTGGACGCCATCCGCCGGATCGACCGGGGCGAGTCGACGGCGAACGACGCTTTTCTCCACGCAGGCGTGGACCATACCATGCCCCCTGATCTCAGGGTGGAGACGATGGCCATGTTTGCCGCGATGGAGTGCGCCTCGATGCTTCTCCTCAACCCCGGCGCGAACGTCGCCCTCGCCGGCTCCATGGCGCCCGCCATCGCGCCGCAGGTGAAGGAACTCCTCTCCTGTGACGTCACCGTCTATGACGAGTGGTGTGCGGCCCGGGGGCTCGCCCGGATCGCCCGCGACGTCTTCACCGGAGCAACCGATATCCTCGGGCTCGCGGTTGAGCGGTAGCCCGCTCCCGGGATGGCAAAGACAGAACCTCCTGTTTCCTACTCTTTTAAGTGACGCGGTGTCGTATAGTGGATTAACCGGAGGAGAGGCCGGAACCATGCAGCCAGAATGCCCCAGTATCGCCGAACTCATGCTCCTGATGACGTCGCGCCTCGAAGAGACGGCGCGCACGGTGGATCAGGTGAATGCCGGCCTATTTCTCGAAGAGATCCTCAGTGCAAAGCGGATCTATCTCGCCGGGGCCGGGCGCTCCGGCCTTGTCGCGCGGGCGTTTGCCCAGCGGCTGATGCATCTCGGGTTCGAGAGTTACGTCATCGGCGAGACGATCACGCCCGCGTTCGGCCCGGAAGATATTCTCGTCGCGTTCTCGGGTTCGGGAGAGACCCGGTCGGTCGTGGACGCGTGCGAGACCGCCCGGGAGATCGGGGGGAAGATCTGTCTCGTCACCTCGACGGCCGACTCGCGTATCGGCCGCATGGCCGATTGCGTCGTCGAGATCGGGAACAACCGGCTCAAAGATGCGGATATCCCGCAGGACTTCGAGATCCGTCAGCTCACCGGACAGTACCGATCGGTCTCCGGGTCGTTCGCCCCGCTCGGGACACTCTTCGAGACCGTAGCGCTGGTCTTTTCGGACGCGATCGTCTCGGCCCTCATGGAAGTGCGGCACTGCACCGCCGAGGATCTCAGAAGTCGCCTCGCTAATGTCCAGTGAGCGCGAGTCTCCGACTTTTCTCTCCTCTTCTCATGACACCGGCAAAAATTATCACCTCTCTGGGGCAACAGATGTTGCGGCCCGCCCTGTTGAGTGCCGGGTATTTATATTATTAATCGTTAAGATTTAAAGGGGGTTTTTGTTTGAGAGAGTTACGCATTCACGGCAGGGGTGGTCAGGGTTCCGTGACCGCCGCCGAACTCATTGCTTACGCTGCATTCGAGGGAGGTGTCTTTTCCCAGGCATTCCCGGCCTTCGGCGTGGAACGTCGGGGTGCCCCGGTTCAGGCGTTCGTCCGGTTCAGTGATGAGAAGATCCGGCTGCGCAGCCAGGTATACGAGCCGGACTACATCATCGTGCAGGACCCGACCCTGATCGGGGATGTGGACGTCTTCAACGGCATGACTGCAGGCGGTATCGCCATCATCAACACCGAGAAACCCGACTTCGATGCCCTGGTCCCGGAGGGCGTGAAGGTCTACGCCGTCGATGCGACTACCATCGCGCTCGAAGAACTGGGCCTGCCCATCACCAATACAACCCTGATGGGCGCGTTCGCCGCAGCCACCGGCGAGATCAAACTCGATGCGCTCGAACATGCACTGCGCAGCCGGTTCTCCGGGAGCATGGCCGACAAGAACGTCAGGGCGGCGGAACGCGCGTACAACCTGGTCGGGGGTGCCGCGTAATGGCGTTGCGAGTCGGCTGCGTCGCGCCGCCGGGGAAAGCACTTGACAACAAGACGGGCGCCTGGCGGGTCTTCAAACCGGTCTTTGATCCCGAGACGTGCTCGAAGTGCGGCATGTGCGCCACGGTCTGTCCGGAAGGGTGCGTCCGCGAGACGGAGGAGGGCACGTTCGAGCCCGACCTCGACTACTGCAAAGGCTGCGGGATCTGCGAGGAAGTCTGCCCGAAGAAATCGATCCGGATGGAGAAGGAGGAGAAATAATGCTGGAGTTTATGGAAGGGTCGCATGCGGTGGCCGAGATCGTAAAGCGCTGCCGCCCGCAGGTGATCGCAGCCTATCCCATCACACCGCAGACTCACATCGTCGAGGACCTTGCCCAGATGGTGGCGAATTGCGAGATCGATGCCGAATACATCACGGTCGAGAGCGAGTTCTCGGCCCTCTCCGCCTGCCTCGGCGCGAGCGCGGCGGGCTCCCGGGTCTACTCGGCAACGACGTCCCAGGGGCTTGCCCTGATGTTCGAGGTCTGCTTCAACGCGGCCGGGATGCGCCAGCCGATCGTGATGACGATCGCGAACCGCTCCCTCGGTGCGCCGCTCTCGATCTGGAACGACCAGCAGGACTCGATATCGCTGCGCGACTCCGGATGGCTGCAGTTCTACGCGCAGGACAACCAGGAGGCCGCCGATCTCCACATGATTGCCTATAAGGTCTGTGAAGATCACGACGTCCTCCTCCCGGCATTCGTCTGTTTCGACGGGTTCATCCTCTCGCACACCTACGAGCCGGTCTCCCTCCCCACGCAGGAGGAGGTGGACGCCTATCTGCCGGCCTTTAACCCCTACCAGCGGCTGGACGCGGCAAGCCCGTTGAGTTTCGGGATGTACGCGACGCCCGAGTACTACACCGAGTTCCGGTATGAGATCAATCAGGCACTGTATCGCGCAAAAGATGCGTTCGTCAGGGCCGGGCGCGAGTTCGGCGAGCAGTTCGGCAGGGACTACTCCGCTCTCGTAGAGGGGTATCGCCTCGAGGACGCCGATACCGCGCTTGTCGCGATGGGCTCCATCTGCGGCACCGCAAAGGATGCCATCGACGAGATGCGCGCGGCCGGACGGAAGGTGGGGCTCTTGAACATCCGGATGTTCCGGCCCTTTCCCGCTCAGGAGATTGCGGATGCCTTGAAGGGCGTCTCGACGGTGGCGGTGCTCGACAAGAACATATCGCTCGGCAGCGGCGGGGCGGTCGGCACCGAGGTGAAGGCGGCGCTCCTGGGTTCCGGCATATCCGTGTACGACTACATCATCGCCCTCGGCGGGCGCGATGTCCGGAAGCGGGACATCGCCGCGGTCGTCGACCTCGCCGAGAAGGGAGAAGGAGACATGTTTTATGGACTACGGACGGAGGTGCTCTGAATGGCTGAGGTAGAGAAAGGATGTGAACTCTTCTCGGCCGGGCACCGGGCGTGCGGAGGATGCGGCCCGGCGCTTGCGGCCCGGCTCCTCCTCAAGGCGACCGGAGAGAACGTCATCATCGCCGCCGCCACAGGGTGCATGGAGGTCTTCTCCACGCCCTACCCGGAGACCGCGTGGGGGGTTCCCTGGATCCACTCGCTCTTCGAGAACTGTGCGGCGGTTGCGTCGGGCATCGAAGCATCGCTGAAGCGGCAGGGGCGAACGGAGAAGGTCGTCTGTATCGGCGGCGACGGAGCCACGCTCGATATCGGGGTGCTCTGTATCAGCGGCGCCTTCGAGCGCGGCCACGACATCACCTACATCTGCTACGACAACGAGGCCTACATGAACACGGGCATCCAGCGGTCGGGTGCGACGCCCTACGGTGCGAGCACCACGACGAGCCCTGCGGGGAAGTGTTCGCGGGGCAACCCTCTTCCGAAGAAGGACATGCCCCGGATCCTCGCCGCTCACGGCGCGCCCTACGTCGCGACCGCCTCGATCGCCTACCCGAACGACTTCGTCCAGAAGGTCGAGCGGGCGATCAACACCCCCGGCCCCTGCTACATCCAGGTGCACACTCCCTGCTGCACGGGATGGGGCTTTGAGTCCGGCGAGACGCTTAACATGGCCAAACTCGCCATCGAGACCGGTCTCTGGGTGAACTACGAGATGGTCGACGGCGAGGTGGTGAAGGCAAAGAAGGTGATGCGCAAACCCGTCGAGGAGTACCTCGAAAAACAGAAGCGCTATCGGCACCTCTTCAAGCCCGCCCGGCAGGATGATATGATCGCGAAGATCCAGGCGATCGCCGATGCGAACGCCGAGAGGTTCGGGATCGACATCAAGCGAAAAGGATCGTCAGAATAAAGTACAGCCCGAAGAGAATCATGGCGAGTCCGCTCGCCTGCACCACTTTTTTGTAATGGGGGCCGAGAATGTTCGCTCCCCGTGAGACTGCAACGGCGAGGAACCCGAGAAAGACGATATCCGCACCGATGTGCCCGGCGTAGAACTCGAGAAACGCCGGGTGGAGCGCGAGGAATCCGACGCCGAACGTGAGCCACCAGACCCACCAGTAGGGGTTGCCGAGCGTGCAGGCCAGCCCGAGGGCAACCGGCGCCCGGGTCTCCTCCTTCACGATGACCCTCTCTCCCGCACGGAGGAACTGCACGATGCCGAACGCGATTAGAATACCCGAGCCGAGCAGGGCGACGAGATCGATGTGCGGGATGTCGCGTACGCCGAAGGCTATGGCCGCGACCATGGCGGCCTCGGGGATGCCGTGCCCCGCGATGAGCCCTGCGACGAACCGCCCGGGCGGCCGCGCCCCGAGGCCGAGAACCGAAGCGGTCATGGGGCCGGGCGAGGCGGCCCCGGAGAACCCGATCAGGAACGATGCGGCGACGATCTCGATCATCCGCCCCCTCTCCGCGAGATGAAGATGGGGAGGATCAGGACGAGCGCGACCGCGAGCCATACGGTGCCGAAGGTGGTGAGCAGGATCTCGCGCTCCGGTGTGTAGAAGCGGGTCTCCACGAGACGTATCTGGTCCCAGGCGATCTCCGTGGTACCGTTCGGTCCGGTGGAGATCACGGCACCGGGGCTGGCCATGCCGATGAGCGGGTTTCTGACGTCGAAGTCCCCGGGCAGGTCGACGGTCACAGCATACGGCGTATCGAAGGCCACGACAAGGTGGTTATCCCTCACGGGAGCCCGGTAGGTGATCGTGTAGTTCCCCTCCGGGAAGGTGATGACGCCCCTCCCCTCTTCCCGGTACTCGACCGGGCCCGCGGACCCGAGCACCTTGACATCCTCGACCTGGAGCGGAACCCGTTCCCCGAGCATTCCCGGCGTCCAGAAGGTGTGCTCGCTCCCCGTGACCGTGATCGAGGCCTCGTAGGCGGTGCCGTCGGGGAGCACCCGGATGACGGCCTCCTGTGCCGCCGCCGGAGCAGCGATCAGGATCAGCGCAAGGCAGAGAGCAGCGAGGGCAGGTCTGCGTCGATCTCGGTGGGGGGCTCGCATTGTCGCACCACAGTTTCGGGATCTTTCAAGAGATGCCCGGTCACCACGCAGATGATCCGCTCATCCTTATCGATCAGGCCGAGTTCGGCAAGTTTTCGTATTCCGGCGACCGAGGCTGCCGAGGCGGGTTCGACCCCGATCCCCTCCTTCCGCGCGAGGTCGCGCTGCATGGCAAGGATCTCCTCGTCGGTCACGGATGCCGCCGTCCCGCCGGTCGCCCGGATGGCGACGAGCGCCTTCTCTGCGTTCACCGGGGCGCCGATCCGTATCGCGGTCGCGATGGTCTCGGGCGCGGCTTCCGGGACCAGCACCTCGAGGTTCTGTTCTATCGCCTTCACCACCGGCTGGGAACCGGCAGCCTGGATGCCGGTCATCATCGGCAGCCGGTCGATGAACCCGAGAGCCTCGAGTTCCCGAAGCCCCTTGTAGACCGCGGAGATGTTGCCTGCGTTCCCGACGGGAAGAACTATCCGGTCGGGCACCTCCCCACCGAGCTGGTCGATCGCCTCGAACCCGATCGTCTTCTGCCCCTCCAGCCGGTAGGGGTTGACCGAGTTCAGAAGATAGAGACCGTGGCTGATGCAGAGTTCGTGTACCATCTCGAGCGCTTTATCGAAGTTGCCGCGGATGGAGATGACCCGGGCGCCGTGCATCAGCGCCTGAGCAACCTTCCCGAGCGCCACCTTTCCTGCGGGCAGGAGAACGACGCAGGGGACGCCGGCCTTCGCCGCGTAGGCGGCGAGGCTTGCGGAGGTGTTCCCGGTGCTCGCGCAGGCGACGCTCGTCATCCCGAGTTCGCAGGCCATGCTGACACCCACGGTCATGCCGCGGTCCTTGAACGAACCGGTCGGGTTCATCCCCTCGTGTTTTGCGTAGAGTTCGGAGAGGCCCAGTTCCTTGCCGATCTTCTTTAAGTGGTAGAGCGGGGTGCCTCCTTCCTGGAGGGAGACCGGTTCGCCCCGAACCGGGAGGAGTTCGCGGTAGCGCCAGACCGAGAGGGGGCGCCGATTCCATTCGTCACGTGAGACGTCGATGCCGTCCATGTCGTATTCGACGGTCAGCAGGTGTCCGCAGCGGTTGCACGTATAGATGATCTGGTCCGGTGAGTAGGTTGCACCACAATGAACGCAGACAAGACGGTACATAGGAAATCGTTGATCGCGCGGATACGTATAGATATGCTCTATCAGTTCGGGGAAGGTTTGTCTCACCGCCGCCGCTCGGGCCGAACGCGGGAGACGAGCATGAAGAGGAGCCAGAGGGCGGGAGCGGCGATGAGCGCGAGTGATCCGAGTTCCTGGACGGACATGGTGGTCGCGAACGGCGCGACGGCGAACCCTGCCGCCGCTATGACGAGCGCGATGGTGAAGGCTGCAGGGCGCACCTCAAAGGGTCCCTGGCTCCGGACACGGCCGGCCGCTCGCCGCCGGGAGAAGGGGTAGAGCCAGGCGACCCCGGCCGGGGTGCAGGTGTCCTCGACGAGGTGGAGGATGCACCCTGCAAAGAACGCGCATCCGAAAGCCGGAAGGAGCGCGAGGGGACCCCCGAGCCAGGTGAGGATGAGGGCCAGGTATCCAGAGAGAACGAGGGATGTCAGTGCGACGCCCGAGAACGAGTGGAGCAGCCCGCGGTGCCTGTGCCGGTAACTCTTCCGGAGGAGGAGCATGAAGACGAGGGAGATCGGGTAGTAGATGAGGTATCTGATGGTATAGCCAAAGGCCGGGAGCACCACGGCAAAACCGTTTACGACCTGCCCTCTCTTCCCTTTCGCGCCGGCAATTCTGCCGTTGAATATCGCTGCATCGACGGCGTCTGCGTCCGGGGCAAGCGATCCGACGAAGACGCCGAAGAAGATGGCGGCGATCGCGGCCGGGTCGATGGCGGTGGCCCAGGGAGCGATAAGGAGCGCTGTCGTGGCGAGACTGAGCGATACATGCTGGTTACCCCGCATCGGAAATCTCTAAAATTTAGAGAGCAGCCGGTGATAAAGGTCACTTCTGCGGTCTGAAAGTGAAGGGATGCTGGACCGGGCATCATAAACCGCCGCAGGATCGACCTCGACGGTGAGGGCCTCTTCTCCGGCCCCGCACCGGCCGATGACGGTGCCGTCCGGATCGGCGGCGAGCGATCCCCCGCACCAGGGCGCGCCCGGCCGGCCGGCCGTGTTGATCCCGGCCACGTAGCAGCGGTTCTCGAGAGCCCGTGCGGAAAGCAGGGTCTCCCAGTGAGAGAGCCGGGAACAGGGCCATGCTGCCGGGACCAGCATGCACTCCGCGCCGGCAATGGCGTAGATCCGGAAGAGTTCCGGAAACCGCAGGTCGTAGCAGACGGCAATCCCGAACTTCGTCCCGTCGACGCTGAACGTGGCGATGCGATCGCCTGCGGTGTAGTGCCGGTCCTCCCCCTCGGGGGAGAAAAGGTGGATCTTCGCGTAGGCGGCGAGGAACTCCCCGTCTTCACCGAGCACCACGACGGTGTTTTTTGGGAGGCGTCCGTCTCCTGCTTCGACAATCGATCCTGCGACCGCGATGCCGTTTTTCTCTGCTATCCGCGAAAATGCAGCCGTGAGCGGGCCGTCCAGGGGTTCGCTGGAGCCCGACGGGACCTTCGGCGTCCATCCGGCCACGAACTGCTCGGGAAAACAGATGAGCGATGCTCCCGTTGCTCTGGCCGCCCCGGCCATCCGGTCGGCCGCCTCCAGCCTCTCCAGAGCACTGCCGCGGCCGTCGGCAACCTGCGCGAGCGTTATCTTCGTCATTCCTGAGACGGGCGTATCTGGTCCCTGCAGGAGAAGATGAGCATGGCGGCACCGATGACGACGAGAACGGCGAGCGCCACCATGACATACTGGGCGAACGGGATAACGACAGCGAACATCTGCGCCGCGATCAGGATCCCGCCTGCAATGATGCAGGTGCTGATCAGGGCGGCTCCAGGAAGCGTAAGATCGTGGGTCATGCAGTACCTCCGGTGAGTATGGGGAAGGCGGTTTTGATGCCGATGAGGATGAACTGGACTGCGATTGCGACGAGGAGCATCCCCATCAGCCGGTTGGCGGCGCGGTACTCCCGCTGGCCGATGCGCCGGACGATGACGTCGGCATTCTGCATCATGTAGTAGGTGATCCCGATGGCCATAACGGCCGCGAGCGGCACGATGGCGAGCGCGGCGGCGTTCATGCCCATCGCATCGTTTGCGGTCATCGCCTCGTTCATCAGCACGATCACGGTGGTGATGGCGCCGGGCCCCGTGATCATCGGGATTGCGAGCGGCATGACGGCGATATCGTCCGCGTCCTGCCCTTCGTACTTCTCGGTAGCCGTCATCTTCGTCCGGGAAGTCTTGGCGTAGACCATGTCCATGCCTATGCCGAAGAGGAGGACACCGCCTGCGATGCGGAACGCCTCGATGGAGATGCCGAAGAGTTGCAGGATCCAGCCGCCTGCAAAGGTGAAGAGCAGCAGGATGATCAGGGCGAACCAGGTTGCGTCGCGGGCGACCCTGAGTTTGGCTGCCTGGTCCATCGTGCCGGTGAGGGAGACGAAGATCAGGGTGGCTGCGAGCGGGTTCACTACGATGAGGATCGAAGAGAAACTCAGCAACGCAAAACTCAGGAGATCCACCATTTATGATCCGATATTTGGTAGGTTTGATATTAGCACTTGTGGTTTGGGGGGAGGAAGGGCAATTTGTTGCTTCGGAAACTCCCTTTTGTGAAGGATTTTTCCGGCGAAGGGGGGCGGTGGTGCTGGGTTATTCCTGTGCGGGCTTTTCGTGGTCCGGGATGTTTGCGGCGTGGCAAGGGGTGATCTTCAACGGCCACAACGAGGGAGAAGCCCGGCGCGGTGGACTGTGAGGACTGCGTACCTGACGATTTTCTTTGGTTGCGTCCGGCACGGATTTCGTGGAGATATCGCCCTTGGGGGTGGCGGCTCGCGGGGAGGGGGCGTGCCCCCCCCCCTGTCTCTACCCCATAAGGGGATGCCCATAGCCCCCACCCCGCCCGCGCTTCGCGCTCCTCCCCCGCCCCTGAGGGGCGGGGGCAGTGCGTGGCGATAGCCACAGTAAAGCCGTGCACGGGCTGCGTGAGGTGCGATGGTTCGTAAGTGCAACTGCCGTCCCGACAGGGGTTTGAGCATAGAATGGTGCGAGGGTGCGAGTCTTTTCCGGTTCACTGTGTCGTGTTTTCTCCCACTATGGCGGTTTCGCATTTCGTCATGCGCGCTTGCATTCGCAACATGAAGATTACGAATCTTCACTCCCAGATGAGAAGCACCCCCGGTATCGAGATGACTCTGATCACCCGAGGAGTGCCCACAGCAAAATCCCCCCACGCCGCTACGCAACAAAATCTCCAAGAAAAAAGAAACGACTCCGCCGGAATCCGGCGGTTTCGCCGTTCACTCGTAGAGGACGGGCTCGTCGATCCGGGAGTAGCCGATCAGTTCGCCCGGTGCGAAGTGGATGCCGAGTTCGCGGGCGGCGCTCTCGGGGGAGTCGGATGCGTGGATCACGTTCCGCCCGATATCGAGCGCGAAATCGCCGCGGATAGAGCCCGGTGCAGCCTCCGCAGGGTTGGTGGCGCCGACCATCATGCGGACGACCGCGGCGGCACCCTTCCCCTCCCAGGCCATCAGGAAACAGGGTCCGCTCATGATGTAGGCCTTAAGGCCGGGGAAGAAGGGCTTCTCCTTGTGTTCACGGTACTGCTCGACGACCCGCTCCTCGGGGAGGATCTCGAGTTTCGCCCCGACGAGTTTGAGGCCCTTCGCCTCGAACCGGGAGACGATCTCCCCGACGAGTCCGCGCTGGACGCCGTCGGGCTTGACCATCACGAAGGTGTGATCCATCGGGTTCACTCTTTACCGCGGGCTTTCCGTCCGGCCGCGGTCCACTCGACGCGGCGCGGCACCCGGCCGAGCCTGTAGTTGTTCTGGCACTTGGTGCTGCAGAAGTAGTAGATGGTTCCGTCTTTCTTGACGAACATCTTGCCGGTTCCGGGCTCCAGAGTTTCTCCACAGAACGTGCAGACGTACTTGTCGACCATGGTTACCGCCTCGAGAGTTTCTTCGCCTCACGCTCGGTCTCGAGCAGCGAAAGGATGTCTCCCTCCCTGATCGGGCCCACCGTGTTGCGGGTGATGATCCGCCCCTTGTTCGGGCCGTCGAGAACCCGGCACTTGACCTGCTGGGCTTCGCCATGCATCCCGGTCATGCCGATGATCTCGATAACTTCTGCGGGCGTTCCGTCGTTTGCCATGATTTATCCCTCACTCTCTCAGTGCAGCAATCTGCTTCGCGATCTCATCGACGAGGTCCTTTGCCTTGCCGGACTTGACGATCGCGGCGGCTGCCGAGCCGACCTCGAGGCCGCTCGCGGAGCCGATATCGTTCTGCTTGCTGATATAGACGAACGGGATCTGCTTCTCCTCGCAGAGCGGCGGCAGATGCATCACAATTTCTTCTGGCTCAACGTCTGAACCGATGAGAACCAACTGGGCAATGTTGCGCTCAACTGCTTTTGTTGCCTCGTTCGACCCCTTCTTCACCTTGCCGGTATCTCTTGCGATCTCAAGGGCTTCAAGGGCCTTATTCTGGATCTCTTCCGGAATCTCGAATTTTACATATGCCTTTGCCATAACTCGCCTCTTTCGGGAACAGATCTCTGCTGCTCCGTCATCATTCATCAGTAGCGTAGCTGATCGAATGCGCTCTATTATGTCAATAAGAGGAGGGATAAATGTTTGTCATTCTCCCTCCGGGGAGGGGGTAGAGTTCCGCAGTTTTCGCGCCGGCCCGCATGGACGTAGCCGCAAGCGGATCACGCGGGGATCCGGTAGATCTGAACTCCCTCTCTGTCATAAATGAGTTCGAGCGCATCTGTGGGGATCGAGACGGTGTAGCGTTCGCGCTCTGCCGCACCCACGTAGAGCAGGGTGGCGTTGTACGCCCGCGCAAGGTCGACGGTCCTTGTGGGCTGCTCGTATATCGCCCGCACATCGGCGCTCCGCTCGCCGATATGGCCTTCGTCGCCCCGCCACATGTACTCGTGGAAGGGCATCCCGATGATGGCCGGGATACCGGTGAATGAGGAGACCCTTGAATAGTAGGTGTAGTCGCCGCCCTCCGCCTCGACGATGACGTGGTCGCCGGGGAGACCCCGGAGGAACGCGATCGCCGCTGCATCGGAGGGATGCGACCCTTCGAGGTATGCCGCCCCGTCGAGGGTATGGCTCCCGTAGCCGAAATCGACGTTGATTGCGAAGGGCGCGACGAGGAGCAGAACGGCGGCCAGTGCCGGGAGTGCCCTGTCCATCCGGGCGGAGATGTGCCGGTCGATCCCGGCGTCCCGGAGCCACTCCCCGAGGACGGCGAGGCTTGCCGTCCCCATCAGGAACCACGCGGGAAGGTAGAACTTGAAGACCGTGTTCATCCGGAAGTAGATCTCTCCCATGTTGTCCACGAGATAGATGAGTTCGGTGACGAGGACGATCGTGAGCCCGAGGATGGCAAGCGTGTCTGTGGCTGAGAACCGGCGGCGAACAAGGAGGTAGACCAGCGGAACGGCGGCGATGGCCGCGGCCGGATAGCCGGCGAGCACGAACGGCACCGCGGCGAGGAGGAGGTAGGGGCGCTTCCGGATGTCGGGAAGGCAGTAGGCGACCAGCACCGCGAGGAAGAACCCGTGGACCAGCAGAAACTCCACCGGTGCGGAGGGGACGGGGACGGTTCCGACTCCCGCGACGCCGGGGCTGTTGAGCTGCAGGTAGAACGGGAGATATGCCGCGATCGCGAGCGGCGGCACCGTTGCAAGCACCATCCAGGACTTCAGGCCGTCCAGCCGGAGATTTCCGTAGCGCCACCATACGAGGAGGCCGAAGACCAGCGTGACCGGGGCGTAGACCAGCACGTCCCAGGAGTTGAACCCGGGCATCGACCCGAGGGAGAGGGCGGCAAGCCCGCAGAGGAGTGCCCGCCCCCGCATGGAGAGTTCTCCCCACCGCAGGTAGGCGAAGACCAGGAGAAAGAGCAGGAACCCCTGGTTGAAGAAACTCATGACGTGCGGGTGCACGTCGCCCCAGAGCATCGAGAAGATGGGGTATTCGTTGATGGTGTTCTCGATCGTCCGGGTGCTCCCCCAGAGGACGTCGAACCAGGTATCCCCGATCAGGATGTGATAGAACGCCGAGGGGTTCGGAAGGAAGAGCGCAACCACCGGGAGCCACCGGTGACGGTCGAGGAGGAGGTGCCCGAGGGCGTAGAGCGCAACGACGGAGAGGCCGAGCACCGTCGGGAGTATGAGGTTGAACGTGACCGTCGAAGGCACGCCCGATACAAGCCCGAGCGCCCCGCCCGTCCAGTAGCCGAGGTAGTAGTAGACGTCCAGCGTCCCCCCCGCGTACCAGGGATCGAGCGGCGGGACGGTGGGCACCCGCATGATCGAGGCGAGGATGGCGTGGTCCATGAACTTCTCGGCGTAGGAGATGCTCGGGTTGATCCAGCGCACCTCGAGCATGAAGAGGAAGGGGAGCAGGAAGGCGAGGTCCCAGGTGAGCGCCGACCGCAGCCGCTCCCTCGTGAAGAACCGTCGTGACCCTGCATACGCGATCGCGGCCGCGAACGGCAGAAGGGCGAGCACGATCGGAAGGCCGGTCAGCCCCAGGTACCACGTGCCGAGCGTGAAGAGGAGGATCGATGCCGGGTAGGCGGCCGCCGCCGCAAGGCTGCCGAGGGTGCGGTCGAGCGCCGGCCAGACGGCGAGATGCAGCACCTTGACGACCGCGAGCCAGAGCAGCACGGGAACGGCGAACTCAATCGCCAAACGTCTCCTCCTTCTCGATCTCCCTGGAAAAAACCTTCTTCAAGAGATCCATCGACCAATCGCCGAAGTAGTAGATCGACCCGACGCCCCCGACGAGCGTGACCAGGTTCTTGATCAGGTGGTCGATGACCGCGATCAGCGTCGCCGTGACCGCCGGGGTTCCCGCGAGCCCGAACGTCAGGGCGAGTGCGAGTTCGTAGGTGCCCACCCCTCCCGGGGTGATCGGAACAGCCTTGACGAGGTTACCGATGACGATCGCGAGGACGACGATGCCGAAGGGAACCGAGACCTGGAACATCAGGACGACCGCGTAGCAGACCAGCACGTCGACGAGCCATATCAGGAGCGATGAGCCGCTGAGCGTAACGAGCGCCCGGGGATTGAGCGAGGCCCGCTTCACTTCGTCGAGCATCCGCTGGACGGCAACGACGATCCGGTTCTCGGACTTCATCCGGCCCGACCAGAGGAGCACGGCGAAGAAGACGACTCCTGCAGCGAGGGGGACGATAATGACCGTAAGGAACCAGTCGGGGACGTCGAGAACGGCGAGGACGAACGGGAGCGCGACGGCCCCGAGCACCGCGATCATCAGGATATCGAAGACGCGCTCGACAACGAGTGACGAGAACCCCTGCGAGTAGGTGGCGTCATCCTCGTGCTTTACGATGAGCATCCGCACGAGATCGCCGAGACGCGCGGGAACGATGAGGTTCGCCGTCTGGGAGATGAAGATGCAGGCGGTCGCAAAGCCGAGACTCTTCCTGATGTCAAGCCCCTGCAGGATGAACTGGTACCGGTACCCCCGGAGGATCCAGGCAACAACGCAGATCCCGACGGCGGCAAAGAGGAAGGGTATTACGGCGTGCTCAAGCGTCAGCAGGAGGTCGTCCCACACGCGGTAGAGCATGTAGGCGACGATTCCGACCGCGATCAGGGTAGGGATGACGACCGCGCTAACTTTTTTCCACATGGAGCCGCCACCAGAGACGAAGTATCGCCGATCCCATATCAACTACGTCGTTCCTCCGTACCGTCGTCCCCTCGCCCTGCCGCCATTGCACGGGGAACTCGCGTATCCGGTAACCGTTCTTCTGCGCCCGAACCAGCACCTCGGTGTCCCAGAACCAGTGATCTGCGGTCACCGACGGGATCAGGGAGAGGAGGCGGTCGCGCCGGAACGCCTTGAACCCGCACTGGTGATCGCAGAGCGAACTTCCGAGGATCGTCCGGACAAGCGCGTTATAACCGCGGCTCGCGATCTCCCGCCCGCCGCTCCGTACGATGACGCTCTCGGGGAGGAGGCGGGAGCCCGTTGCAATGTCGTTGCCGTCGCGGATGGTGTCAACCAGTTCGGGGAGGTGCCGCATGTCGGTCGCGAGATCCACGTCGTAGTAGCAGACAATAGATCCCAACGCCCCGGAAAATGCACGGTTGAGCGCCCGTCCCCGCCCGAGCCGCTCGTCGGAATGGAGCAGGCGAACCCGGGGGTCGTTTCTCTCACACTCCCTGACGAACTCGGTGCTCCCGTCGGTGCTCCCGTCCTCGGCGACGATCAACTCGAACCCTTCCGGAGCGATCGCCTCCAGGGTCTCGAGCGACCGCGGTATGGCGATCCTGAGTGCCGCAAGATCGTTGTAGACCGGAAGGACGGCGCTCACCTCGATCTCACGCATCCGGGTACCTCGCGAGAACCCTCTTCGCCACTTCCTGCCCGGCGACGACCGAACCGTTCATGCTCCTCTCCGGATAATTCGGGGGGCTGAACATCCCGGCGAGGAAGAGTCCATGCTCTTCGTAGTCGGGCAGCCGGTCCCGAAGACCGGTCGTGTAGACGGGGCCTGCATACGGGTCGACCGCGAGCCGGTGCCAGTGCACCTCGTCCTCGCTGACGGAAAACCGGCGGCAGAAGTCGGCAAGCATCGACTGCTCGAATCCCTCCGGGAGCCTGTCGGTGAAGTAGGACGCAAGGTAGACGATATGCTCGCCGTACCACTCGAGCGGGGCGAAGTTGGTGTGCGAGACCACCGCACCGTAAGGAGCTGCATCCTTCATGTTCAGCCAGTATATGCCGCCGGTCACGTCCCGGTCGAGCGCGAGGGTCATGCAGGCGGCGCCCTGGTAGGGTATTTTGGCGATATCGAGACCGGCAAGGTCGGCGGTCACCTGCGGGGGGAGCGTCGATACGACGGCATCGTATGGTCTCCCGTTGACGACCCAGCCGCTCCCCTCCCGCCGGATCTCCTCGACGGGAGTGTCCGGCACGATCGAGGCCCCCCGTCGCACCGCCTCTTCCTCGAGCCGTGCTATGAAGTGCCGGAACCCCCCTTTCAGGTATCCCAGGCGCTCGCCCCCGGCACCCCGGTCGGATCGGATGGCGATGCGGGATATGAGCCAGGCGGCGGAGACCTCGCCGGCGCGGTCGCCGAACTTGCTCTTTAAGAGTGGTTCGAAGAACGAGGAGTATATCCCGGAACCGAGGTTATCCAGGATGAACTCCTCTGCGGTGATCTCGTCGAGCGCCGAGACGTCGAGCCGCCGGGAGCGCAGGGTCAGCAGGCCGAGACGGCCCTTATCCATGAACGTGAGATGGGGGTAGCGCAGGATCTCGGTCAGGGTGGTGAGCGGGTGGATGGTTCCATCGACGTAGTAGCCGGTGGATCCTCGAAGCCATACCAGCCGATCGGCCACCTGCAGCGTATCGAAGAGGTCGAGCAGGGCGGTATCGCCGGCAAAACAATGGTGGTAATACTCCTCGATCCAGTAATCGCCGATCCGGTACGAACCGAGGCAGCCGCCCGGAACGGGCCTTCGCTCAAAGAGATCTACCTGGTGTGTCCCGGCGAGTTCGAGAGCCGAGACCAGACCGGACAGACCTCCCCCCACAACGCAGATCTTCATCCTTCACCCCTACGTATGAAAATTATAAGAATACTGGGTTATAATGTATGCATGGTCTTTATACATAAGCGTGGATATAATTAATTAGTCATTATGAGGGTGTGAAGCTGAATGAGGGTCTTCTTCATAGGATTCGGTCAGGCTGGGGGCAAAATTGTCGATATGTTCATTGAACAGGACAAACGAATGCAGACCCAGAATTTCAGGGGGATCGCCGTAAATACGGCGCGTACCGACCTGATGGGACTGAAGAATATCGAACTTAAAGATCGGCTCCTGATCGGCCAGACCGTGGTGAAAGGGCATGGTGTCGGGACCGACAATGTAACCGGTGCGCGGGTGACCGCCGATGAGATTGATGCCATCATCAACGCCATCGATTCGAGAGGGACGCACGATGTCGATGCTTTCGTCGTCATCGCCGGCCTCGGCGGCGGAACCGGATCAGGGGGTTCGCCGGTACTCGCCCGCCACTTGAAGCGCATCTACCGGGAACCGGTCTATGCGATCGGCATCCTGCCCGCCCCCGAAGAAGGCCGACTCTATTCCTACAACGCAGCACGTTCCCTGAGCACCCTGGTGAACGAGGCGGATAACACCTTCATCTTCGATAACAGTGCCTGGAAGAATGAAGGAGAGAGCGTCAAGGATGCATATAATCGACTGAACGACGAGATTGTCCGGCGCTTCGGCGTGCTCTTCCGTGCAGGCGAGGTCGGCAAGGCCGGCGTCGGCGAGATGGTCGTGGACTCGAGCGAGGTCATCAACACTCTCCGGGGTGGCGGCATCAGTTCTGTCGGATACGCCATCAGCGAGAAGATCAGCCCCCGTACGAAGCAGAGCCAGGGGCTCCTCTCCGGTCTGGTACGCAAGAAGGAGAAGACCGAGGAAGTCCTGACCGGGGAGGACAAGTCGGCAAAGATCATCGCTCTTGTTCGGCGTGCCATGCTCGGACGCCTCACCCTGCCGTGCGACTACTCGACGGCCGAGCGCGGTCTTGTCCTCCTCGCGGGCCCGCCGGATGAGATGGACCGGAAGGGCGTTGAGAAGTCGAAGAGCTGGGTGGAGGAGAACATCGCCGGCGTCGAGGTGCGTGGCGGGGATTACCCGGTGCAGAGCGACTACATCGCCGCTGTGGTGGTTCTTGCGACGATCGGGAACGCTCCCCGGATCACCGAACTCCTTGAGATTGCAAAGGCGACGAAGGAAGATGTGCTTAAGTCGAAGGAGAAACGCTCGACGATGTTTGACGACGGCATAGAGCCGCTGTTTGAGTGAGGGGAGGACGTTATGACGACAAACATCAGCAGATGGTTCATTCTCCTGCTGGCACTGGTCTGTGTCGCGCAGGTAGCATCGGCGTTCGACGTCACCAAGGAAGAGATAAAACCGGAGAGTGACATTCTCGAACCCGGTCAGAACGTAAACGCGCATTATGTGGTCTCTTATAAGATGCTCTCCACTGGCAAAAATTACATGGACGATGAAAGATTTGAGTTCAGTACCGGGTTGCAGAAACCTGCATGGGATTTCAAAATCCGACGTGAAGGTACTCCGGATCTAGTCTTCCCTACAAGAGCGGGAGCCTTCCAGAGTTTGTTGGAGTTTGAGGTTGGTTACAGTGGCGAGGTCGAACTTGATGTTCAACTGCGCGGTACCGTGCCCCCAACCGCAACTGGGAAGTTAGAGATTGTCAAGATTGAGCATTTCAGGGACAAGACTGTGGAGGATGAATACCGCATGTCCCGCGACGTCGTGAACGCGGCCCAGGCCGAGGGCTCCCTTACCGCCCAGCAGCAGCGCCTCAAAGATCTGAAGGCCGATCTCGACGAAAAATCGGCACAGGGCGTGGATGTCGCCGCTGCCCAGGCCAGGTACAACGCTGCGAGCCAGGCGCTCACCAGCGCTGCATCGGCAGGCCCGTCGCAGGCGGCGAATTACATCGCCACCGCGAAGAAAGATATCGACGAGGCGATTGCGCTCCTCGATAAGGCATGGGCCGAGAAATCGGTTGCCGACACCGGCGCGGCGATCGAGTCTCTCGATGGGATGATCACCTACTTCGTCGAGAACCGTTCCATGAGTGCCGACCCGCAGGTGGTCGCCATCATGACCAAGCGCGAGAGCGCCGTCCAGTTCTACTCCCAGTCACAGGACAACCTGAACGGCAAGAACTACCCGCTGGCGCGCTCGAAGGCAACTGACGGCCTGAATAAGGCGAACGAGGCTCTGACCGATGCAAATGCGCTCAAGGAGAAGATCGGCGAAGGGTTCAACATCGGCGGCAACCTCCTCCTCTACATCGGCATCGGGGTCGTCATCGTCCTTATCGTCGCAGGCGTCGTGATATACCGGAAGAAGACCGGCTGGGACGAGCTTGGATAGTCCCCGGCAAACCCCTCTTTTCACACCCTTTCTCCTGATCTTTCCATCCTGTCCCTCCTGACGGGGGTGCTGTTCTTCCGGCTGGTTCTCCTGATTGTCTGTCCCGTTGTTGCCAGACCCGGGCATCTCTTCCGAAATAGTGTTTGAGTTGCGATCTTCTCTTTGTAATTGAGGTCCTGGTAAGACCTGTGGGGGGTGCAACCGGAGAGGTTATGGAATGCGGATTGCGCCATCCGGTGATACCGGGAGGGGTGGATTATGTGGAGTTCTTCACCAAAAGGCCTGAGATCCTCCGCTAAACCCTGATTGGGGGGCGGATATTCAAGATTTCTATCGCCCGGGCCATGACCGGGGTCAAGACGGTGAACGGTTTTCCATCGAGTATCACCACGCGGAATTGGGGGTGTCCCCCCTCCGGCAAAAGCATTCCGGGACAACCCCGTGGTGAGATCCCCTGTCTATCCGGGAGGGATCCGGAGCACCTCCATGAGGAAAAGAACCTCATATCACTCTCTTCTCGTAGCGTGGCGATATGCGATGGACAAAACGAGCACGAGCACCACCATGCGTGTAGCCTGATGGGAAGCCATGCACGGCTCAAGAGGCAACAGCAGGTGAAAGATAGATGCGGTGCTCCACTACGCAGTCGTCCCTGCGGGGACTCTTGAGAAGACCTCGATGTTTCTGCTTCCCATCTTCCCGTCCCGCAGGAAGTAATACTCGAGCAGCCTGTCCTTGTTCTCGTCGTAGGAGAACCAGTAGTTGAGCCGGTAGGTCTCCTTCACGTAGCCTTCGAGGGTCGGGTAGGTATCGGCGTCGTGGGTGATCACGAGGTCGAAGTCTCCTCCGTATATCGTCTGCTCGTTCACCTTCTGGCTGTAATAGGCAAGCTTCGAGGCGTTCTCACCTCGGTAATACCACGGCAGCGGCCAGTAGTTGTCGGTCGCGACCGCCACCTTATCCGCGGCATCTATCTTTGCGAAGACCTCCCGCAGGTCTTCGGAGTTCTGCACCTGCACGATGGGTTCGTTGATATCTGCCGGAGTGAACGCCACGTGAAACGTCATGGCGATCAGGAAGATGCTTGCCGCGACAGCGATGACTGCCTTCTTCGTCGTCATCATATAGACCGCGACGAAGATCATCGGCAGGAGCTGGTGGAGGATCAGCCAGGGCACCTTCTCGCCGATGTAGGCGTAAATCGCCATCGAGAGGAGCATCCAGAAGATGGCGAACCTCGCGAACTCCTTCTGTCGGTCGATCTGCTGGATCTCTCCCTCACCCGAGAGGATCTCGCGGAGCCGGTCCTTCCATCCCGGCGTCTGCCGGGCAGGAGGGGTTGTAACTGCCGAAGGCTCTTCGTCTACTCTTTCAACCCCTTCTGTCGCCTCAGGCCCCTCCCTGTGCCCTCTCCTCTTCTCTCTCCAGCGGGAGAGAGCACCGGGGATGTCGATGAACTGCAGGGCCCCGACGATAGCGAGGATCAGGACCGGTAACTCATAGAGGATGAAGAGCAGGATGTAGAAGTACGGCGGCCCTCCGAGGCGTTGCATCTGGTGCATGGCGGTCCAGTGTTCGATGGCCCGGAGCCACCAGGTCATGATCATCTCCGGGTGGGCGCCGAACGACGAGTAGAAGGCCGCCATGATCCCGAAGGCAACGAGAGCGACGAGAGCGAGATCCCGGACCCAGCGGGCCGGGAGCCGGACCTTCCTCGTCCAGACCAGGTAGAGGAGGTACACCCCGAAGATCAGGATGACGATCGGCATGTTCTCCATCGTGGATATCCCGAGACCGATCACCGTCCCGGCAAGGAGCGCATACCGCATCTGGTGCCGCTCGAAGTAGTAAAGGAGGGCGACCAGGAGCACCATCGTGAAGAAGATGATGAAGGGATCGTCCCGGAGGAACCGCGAGAAGTAGACCATATTCGGCGATACGGCAAGGAAGAGCGCTGCTACCAGGGTCTGCTTCTTGTCGAGGTACCCGAGCTTGTAGATCGGGTAGAGCAACGGGACAAGCAGGGTGCCGAGCAGTGCCGGGACGAGCCTTCCTACGAGATCCGAGTCGCCGAGGAGCGCAAACATCCCGGCCGTGACGTAGTAGCGCAACGGCCCGTGGTACATGGGGTCGTAGGTATACGTCCCTTCGGTCAGGAGTCGATAGGAGAACCACGCGTGGATGGCCTCGTCATGGTGAAAGAGTTTCAGGTCGAGCGAGTAAAAACGAAGAATAATTGTGGCCAGAAGTATGAGGAGAAAAAGCCCCTCGAGTGAGAGTAGTCGTTCACGGAACTCTGCCGCGAACGCGGCGGCCTTCACGCCGCTCTCACCTCAACTCTCCAGCACAATCTCTATGCCGATGTCTTTTGGGACCTGAATGCGCATCAACTGGCGCAGTGCACGTTCATCGGCATCGATGTCGATGAGTCTCTTGTGCACCCGCATCTGCCAGCGATCCCAGGTTGCGGTACCTTCGCCGTCAGGGCTCTTCCTGGTGGGCACCACGAGTTTCTTCGTGGGCAGCGGGATCGGACCTGCCAGATTGACGCCGGTACGCTCTGCTATCTCTTTGATCCTATCACAGACCATCTCGATTTTTTCAAAGTCAGTTCCTGAAAGACGTATTCTGGCCTTCTGCATATCTACCACCAAAAAATTATGGGTACCTTCTTATCTCATCTGCTTGGGCGTGATGTTGATGCACACGCCTGCCGCAATGGTGGATCCCATATCACGGACCGCGAACCGGCCGAGCTGCGGGATCTCCTTGACCTTCTCGATGACCATGGCCTGGGTTGGCTTGATCTTGACGATCGCGGCATCGCCGGTCTTGAGGAACGTGGGGTTCTCTTCCTTGACCTGGCCGGTGCGGGGGTCGAGTTTCTTCTGGAGTTCGATGAAGGTGCATGCGACCTGAGCGGTGTGGCAGTGGAAGACCGGGGTGTAGCCGACGGTCAGGGCGCTGGGGTGGTGAAGCACGACGACCTGTGCGATGAACTCGTCCGCAACGGTCGGCGGCACGTCGGCGGGACCGCAGACGTCACCGCGGCGGATGTCGCCCTTGCCGATACCGCGGACGTTGAACCCGACGTTGTCGCCGGGGAGTGCCTGCGGGATCTCTTCGTGGTGCATCTCGATGGACTTGATCTCACCCTCTTTGTTCGCGGGCATAAAGCTGACCTTCATTCCCTTCTTCATGATACCGGTCTCGACACGCCCGACGGGGACGGTTCCGATACCGGAGATGGAGTAGACGTCCTGGATGGGGAGACGCATGGGGAGGGTTGTGGGCTTCTCGGGTTCGACGAGCGCGTTGAGTGCGTCGAGCACCGTCGGGCCCTTGTACCAGGGGGTGTTTGCGCTGGGCTTCGCGATGTTGTCGCCGACGAACGAGCTCATCGGGATGAAGCTGATGGCGTCGGGCTTGTAGCCGACCATCTTGAGCAGCTGGGAGAGCTGTTCCTTGACCTCGTTGAAGCGCTTCTCGTCGTACTTGACGACGTCCATCTTGTTGACGCCGATGATCAGCTGGTTGATGCCGAGCGTACGGGAGAGGAAGACGTGCTCCTTGGTCTGCTCCATCACGCCGTCGGGTGCGGCGACGACGAGCAGTGCGGCGTCTGCCTGGGACGCGCCCGTGATCATGTTCTTGACGAAGTCACGGTGACCGGGGCAGTCCACGACGGTGAAGTAGTACTTGTCGGTGTCGAACCGCTTGTGGGCGATATCGATGGTAATACCACGTTCACGCTCTTCCTTCAGGCTGTCCATAACCCAGGCGAACTCGAACGAGCCCTTACCCTTGGTCTCTGCCTCTTTCCTGAACGACTCAATGATGTGGGGGGCCACAGCTCCCGTCTCAAAGAGCAACCGGCCGACGGTAGTAGACTTCCCGTGGTCGATGTGTCCAATTACTGCTAAATTCATGTGGGGCTTTTCAACTGCCATAGATAGTATCCTCCACTCAAATAGGTCTGTCAGCTCGAACAGCCTGCTTATGCGAGTAACTTATACGTATGACGTTCTCCATATAAAGTATTTCTATGCGCGTCAGTAGCGCGCACGCTTCAAAAACCCCCGGTAATCGACAGAATCTTATTCTCGGGAAATCTACGTTCCTCGTACCATGAAGATACTTGAGTTTCACCGTGACGATGGAAGTGACCGGGTGAAGGTGGCATGCGCAGATCGCGAGGTCTCGGTCCACTCCCACTGTGGCTACTGCAAACACTGTGCGGGTGTCCGGGTGGGCAAACGGACGATCGCGACGCCACAGCGCCAGGCATTCTCCGGTCTTTCGCAGGGTGGAAGTCCGGACGAGAGCCTGCTCAACGCAGCCATGATGTTCAACACCCTTGTCCGGGACGGCACCGCTATCGAGTGCGATGACGATGCAGGCGAAGGGTTCTCTTCAATGTACCGCCGGTAGAACCCGGTGCCGGTTCTTCACCGGGGCTGCCGTCGGCCTGCAGCCGCCTCTGCCTCCAGCGCGCGGGGCTATCCCTTCACTGCTTTGCTTTCGGGCCGTTCGGTCCGAACTCTTTTTGGATCTCCTCCGCGAACCTGTCATACCCGATCTCGTCCATCTGGTCCGCGAGGGGCCGGCCGCTCCATGCGGTGCGGTAGACCCAGTAGACGATGCGGTCAACGACCTCGATGACCTCCTCTTCGGTCTCAACGGTGACGAGTTCTCTTCCCGTAGCGGGGGCGGCCCCGCGCCGGCCGCCGACCATGATCTGGTAGTGGGCGTACTCGGACTTCAGGAGGTGGAAGGGACAGGAGTGGATGCATATGCCACACTGGACGCATCTGCTCTCGTCGAGAACCGATACGCCGTTCTTCAGTTTTATGGCGCACTGCTTGCAGTATTCCGCGCAGGTGCCGCACCCGGTGCAGAGGCCTGGAACCCGCAGCGGCCGGATCCTGCCGATGATCCCGATGTCGTTGAGGAGTGGGCTGTTGCACATGTAGGTGCAGCTGGATATGGCGATCCGGAGCCGTATCGGGAGTTCTTTCCCGAAGACCCGCTCGTCGATCTTCCGGGCAAGGTCGATCGTCTCGCAGTTGGCGTACTTGCATCGTTCCGTGCCCGGACAGGCCATGATGTTGACGACTTCATTCTGTTCCGCCCCGATCGGCGTCCCGTTCTGTTCGAGGGCTTTCGCGATCTTTTTGAAGTTATCGGGGTTCACATGCGGGATCTCCACCGTCTGGCGCATGGTGAGGTGGAGCGAGCCGTCACCGTACTTCTCGCTGATCTTTGCGAGTTGCTTGACCTGCGCCGCGGAGAGAACTCCTGCCGGAATTCGCAGTCGTACCGTTGCATAGTCCGCGTTCCGCTCGGTGATGATCCCTCCCCGGGAGTGGAGGTTATGGTCCTGCATCATTCTACAGTAGTAGCGGGCGCCGGGATAAAAAAGGTGATTACAGGAGGGCGAGGAGGAGGATGATCCCTGCTCTGGCGATCTCGTTCGTCGCGCCGACGACGTCGCCGTTGACGCCGCCGAATAGGCGCCGGGAGAGGGCGAGCATCAGCGCGGCGATGACTGCCGTGGCCGCGAGAGCGAGCGCGATATGCATCTTCGGCACCGGCAGCAGGAAGAGCGGCAGCGCGAGCAGCAAGGTCGGGAAAAGGAACCACGGTTTTGCAAACCCATGAAGGTAAGAGTGGATCCCTTCCCGGAACGGCGCGCCGAGCGTGGTGAGCCCGGACATCGCGACCTTTGCCGAGACCTCGGCGATGAGGATCGTCGCCGGGAGGTTCGCGGCGGTCTGGAGTCCGGCGAACGCGAGAAGCGTGACGACGATCCCCGCCGCGACCGCCCCTGCGCCGGTCGTCCGGTCGGTCATGGCCGCGACCCTCTTCTCCCGGCTCCCGTGGGCCATAAGCCCGTCGCCGAAGTCCAGCAGGCCGTCGAAGTGGTTGCACCCGGAGAGGAGGAGCACCGTCGCGAGAGCGACGGCCGCACCCACTACGGGGGATGCTATCCAGCAGGTGATACCGGCCGCTATCCCGCCGATGACGTACCCGGCGAGCGGATAGAGGTAGGAGCGGCGGGCAAAGTGCTCGAACTCGACCGGTCTCCCGAGGGGGAGGGAGGTGCAGAACTGCAGGAGGGCGAGGACGGACTTCACACCGATCCCATCGACTCGCTGTAGAGGCGCGACGTGCAGCCCGCGATCAGCCCGGCGACGGCGTCGTCGAGGAACGGCCCGAGTTTGCCCAGGATCCCCGGTTTCTTCTGGTCGTACCGGGTGAACTCGAACCGCGCATAGGTCCCACCGATCACCTCGGCGATGGCCATCCCGATGATCTCATCGGAGAGGAGGAAGACCGGGTCGTCGGCGATCTCGGAGTCTCTTCGCTTTACGTAGAGTTCGTCCTCGAGCAGGAGGGCACCGAGGAGGAGCGACGAGATGTTTGGGTCCTCCAGTGCCTTCCCGATCTTTGCGTCAAGCCTGCGCGCGGCCTCATCCGCCTCTATCCCGTGGGGAACGTAGAGTTCCATCGCGGCAGCGACGATATCTCCCCTTACGATGCCCTTCTCTTCCAGTCTGCGCTCTATCTCGAACATTATTCATGTATTAGGGTAGGGGAGGTATTTTGGGGTTTTGGAATTAACGACGCTCGGAGAAGACCGAAGATCTTCAAGCGAGCGGAGTTCGAGAAAAAGCCCGGAGGGTTTTCGAGTAGCGACGGGCCGAAGGGCCGGAGCTGGAGCACCGAAGGTGCGAGCAACGACGGATGGCACGTCTGGAGTTTAAGCGCCGTAGGTGCGGCCGCGGCGCTCCACCACACCTGGCCACTGCGCGCCCCCTCCCTGCTCACACCCGACCCCTGCCTGCCTCCCGATGCCCCGACAACAACCTCTTCCATCCCGCGGCGCCTACCCTGTAATAATGTCTCACCCCTTCCTCTCACAAGACCCCGGAATCAGGCCGAAGCGCCCGATGCTGGCGCTCGTCCTGGCGAACACCATGCTCTCCACCGTCCCCGGCGTGTCGGGCGCAGGGCCGACCCCTGAAAAGACCCTGCTCACCCCGAACCTGGACGCGGAGCTCGTCACGACCGGCGCGATCACGAGTGTCGCGGCCCGGCCGAACACCCCCACGGGGTGCCCGACGCCGGCGTCCATCACCCGGTCGATGGTGGAACTGACCGGGCTATGCCCCGTCATCATCAACGCGGGGCTCGCCCATACCCCCACCGTCCCCTGCCTTGACGTCTACGGGAGCCCCGGCGGCGATCCGAGAACGGAGGACGCGGTGCCGGAGGCGGCTGCCCTCTTCGAGCGTGGGGAGATGGTCGGCAGGCTTCTTGCGCAGTACAGCGATCTCCTGATGCTTGGAGAGTGCGTCCCCGGCGGCACCACCACCGCCCTCTGCGTTCTGCGGGCGCTCGGATACGACGCCTCGGTCAGCAGCGCGTTTGCGAAGAACCCCCTCGGCCTGAAAGACACCATCTGCCGGGAAGCGCTCGCCCGGATCGACGCGACGGGTGCGCAAGAGCCTCTCGAGATCCTGCGTGCTGCGGGTGACCCCATGATGCCGGTCGCTGCAGGGATCGCGAGCACCTATACCGGCGACATCCTCTTTGCGGGCGGAACCCAGATGCTCTCCGTTGCGGCCGTCCTGAAAGCGCTTGGGAAGCGAGTGCCGCACCTCGCGACGACGGTCTACGTCAGGGACGATCCCACGGCCGGATTCGTCCGATCGGTCGCCGATGTCGGCACCACCGCGTACTACGTCGACCCAAATTTCGGCGAGCTCGGCCACGTCGGGCTCGCCCGCTACTGCATCGGCGAGGTCAAGGAGGGAATGGGCGCCGGAGGGGCCCTGATGCTCGCCTACCTCATGGATCACGAGCCCGATGAGATCTCCCGAAAAGTCTTCGATTTCGTCAGGGAGTACTCCTGAGGGAAGGACTATTACCCTTTTACATCCATCTATAAGCAATGCTTCCACTCTATGTGGTCAACAATCACGGACAGTTCAATCACCTGATCCTCCGGACGCTCCGTGACATGGAGATCGAAGCCAGGATGATCCCGAATGAGACGCCGCCGGCCGAGGTTGCCCGGGGCTGCCGGGGGATCATCATCGGCGGCGGCCCGACCCTTGAGCGTGCCGGCGTCGCCTCTGCCTACCTTGATCTCGGTCTTCCTGTCCTCGGCATCTGCCTTGGGCTGCACATCATGGCGACGGCCCGCGGGGGTGCGATCCGCCGGGGTGCGAGCGGCGGGTTCGGTGCGGTCGAGGTCGAGAACCTCGAACAAAATCCCCTCCTCCAGGGCTACCCCGGCCGGATGCAGGTATGGGCATCGCACGCGGACGAGGTCTCGGTTGTGCCCGAAGGGTTTGTCCGGCTTGCAGAATCATCCATCTGCAGCGTGGAAGCGATCGCATCCCCCGATGAACACCTCTACGGCATCCAGTGGCACCCGGAGGTCAGCCATACCGTCAACGGGCGGCTTCTCTTTGAGAATTTTGACAGGATATGCTCGGAATAGATGACGTTGCGGCTCAAATCGGGTCGATTGGATTTTGCTGCCGGGAGTGCGGCGGCTGCTGCCGGCGGGTCGCGGAGGATTCGAACCTCGTGCTGGTGAGCCCTGCCGAGGTCCGGGCAATCATGGCGGCGACCGGCATGGCCTGGAACGAGGTTGCCGAGCCCTATCCCGACTTCATCAGTGCCGATGGCGGCGGGGAGTATACCCTTGCATGGTGCCTCAGGCGAACGGCCGATGCCTGTCTCTTCCTCCGGGACGGGCGGTGCTCGGTCTATGCTCACCGCCCCTGGATCTGCCGCACCTATCCGTTCATGCTGGTGGATGACGACCTCGTGGCATCGGAGTGCCCCGGTCTCGGGGCGTTGCTCTCCCCTTGCGATGCGCGCGATGCGGCGGCCGACCTCTGCAGGCGGCAGGCCGCCGAGGCGGTGGAAGAGGCCGGTATCCGCGCCGTCTTCCCGGGAGCACTGGTGCCGCCCGGAGAGCGCGCCGTGATCGACAGCGAGGGCATGAAGGTGCTCCATGGCTGAGATCCGTCTCGTCGGGACGGCCCACGTCTCGCAGAAGAGCATCGAGGAGGTTCGATCCGCCATCGAGGAGTTCCAGCCCGATATCGTCGGGGTCGAGCTCGACCGGGGGCGGCTGATATCGCTCACACAGGAGACGGCCGAACCCTCGGTGACGGAGATCCTGAAAGGCGGGAACTTCGGCCAGCTCCTCGTTCAGTGGGTGCTCACCTACATCCAGCAGCGAATCGGCGCAGAGGTCGGTGTGAAGCCCGGTGCCGAGATGCTCGCCGCCATCGAGGAGGCCGAAGCGCACCAGAAGCCCGTGGCGCTCATCGACCGGGATATCCGGATCACGCTTGCCCGGTTCTGGGGCAAGATGGGTATCTGGGAGAAGATCAAGCTCATCGGCGCCCTGATCTACTCGCTTGTGAGTGTAGAGGGTGAGGAGATTAACGTTGACGAGTTCACGAACCAGGACGTCGTGAGCGCCGCGATGGAGGAGTTCCGGAAGTTCTCCCCCCGGGGCGCCCAGGCCCTGATCGATGAACGGGATGCATATCTCGCTCACCAGGTTCTGATGCTCGGGGGTCGGTACGAGCGGGTGCTTGCCGTTGTTGGGGCCGGGCATATCCGGGGGGTGCAACGCTACCTGGACGCGCCGGAGACGCTGCCGCCGCTCACGGCCCTGACCGCCGAGGTGAAGAAGGGCCTGCCGTGGGCGAAGATCCTCGGAGCCGCCGTCACCCTCCTCTTCCTCCTCCTGATCGCCGCGATAGCCTTCTCGGGCGTGGGGCTCGATGTCCTGCTGGCCGCTCTCTTCTACTGGATCGTGATCAACGGCGTCTTGAGCGCCGTATTCACGCTTGCAGCCGGCGGGCACCCTCTCTCGGCCGCCACCGCGTTTGCGGTCTCCTGGCTGACGTCGCTCAACCCGCTGCTTGCGGCGGGATGGTTCGCCGCCATCGTCGAGGCGAAGATACGGAAACCCACGACGGGAGAGTTCCGGCAGATCATCGGGGCGGAGACGTTCGCGGAGATGCGGCGGATCCCGCTCTTCCGGGTGGTGCTGGTTGCCGCTCTCGCGAACATCGGGAGCACGCTCGGGACGGTCACGTACTTTCTGTTTATCTTCCCGATCCTCGGGGTCGATCCGATGGTAGTCATCAGCGACGGCTTCTCGAACATGCTCCAGATGATACTGGGCCTCTTCTAGGGCGGTCTCTCTGTTGGAGTCCTCCCCTCCTCCGTTTCCCCAAGGTATTTAGGCCGGGAGTGCCCATCATCGTTGCATGAGTTCGATTGGTGGAACGGTCAATCTCGGTGTCACCGTGATACGGAGCAGGCATAGCGTACGGAAGTACAAGGACAAGCCCATTGAGGAGAAGGCCATCAAGGATGCACTGGACTGCGCGCGCCTTGCTCCGACCGCGCGAAACGAGCAACCCTGGCTCTTTGGGACGATCCAGAACCGCGAAACGCTGCGGGCGATCGCCGATCTCGCCGATAACGGCAAGTTCATCGCCGATGCGCCTATCTGCTTCGCCGTCTTCGGGAAGCGGGGCGCGAAGTACTACCTCGAAGACTGCTGTGCGGCGACGATGCAACTCATCCTCGCGCTCCAGGCATGGGGCGTCGGGTCCTGCTGGGTTGCGGGGGAGAAGAAGGATTACGCCGAGGATGTCCGGAAACTTCTCAATGCCCCTGAAGGATACGCGCTCGTATCGCTCGTGCCCGCGGGATACCCCGAGGAGCTCCAGATAAAAACGAAGAAGACCATCGACGAGGTCGCGTTCTTCGAGCGCTACGAGGAAGAGTAGGCGGATACGATCCGGATACCTTTTTACTCCGGCCGGGGTATCCTGGCGATATTCCACACGTTTTTCTCAAGCGTCGCTCTGCTCTGCCGTGTGGTGGGGGCGTAGATACTCGCCGTCCCTGGTCTCGACCTTGAGTCCGTCCCGAAGATCGCCTCCATCATTCTCGGGTAGAGGCGTCGCCGGTATCCCGCGGTGACGGGCGGGAGATCGCGCTCCACCCTCGTCCGCCTCATCCGGAGGTCGGAGGAGGGTAACCGGACACCTCGTGGTAGAGGAACCCGGCGGGTTCCCTCCGGGCCCCGGTTGACCTCAGGCGGGCGCAGACCCGCGGGTGCTCTCCTCTCAGGCTCATCACATCGCCTGGTGGGGTTTGTGCCTGCAGGTGCGTCGGTTCTTCCACGTCGTACGCAGTCATTGGTAAAAATTATATCTGATGGAAGGAAAATTCCTTCCGATGAGTGCTGAGGACTGTGTGGTTGAGCCGGGGGTTGGAGTATGATTGACTCCGGCGCTACGGCGTTTATCCTGGTCTGTACGGCTATGGTCATGCTGATGACCCCGGGAGTGGGGCTCTTCTACGGCGGGCTCGTCCGGCGGAAGAACCTCATCTCCATGATCGCGCTCTCGTTCATCGCGTTCGCTCTCGTCAGCATCCAGTGGATCATCTGCGGCTACAGCCTCTCGTTCGGGGCCGATATCCTGGGGCTGGTCGGAGGTCTCGAGCACGCCTTCCTGCAGGGCATCGGGATGGATGGCGACGGCATTCCGGATCTACTCTTTGTGGCTTTCCAGATGGTCTTTGCAGGCCTCACGCTTGCGATCGTGACATCCGGGGTTGCGGAACGGATTAAGATCAGTTCGTTCCTCATCTTCGGCCTGCTCTGGACGACGCTGGTCTACGATCCGCTTGCCCACTGGGCGTGGGGCGGTGGGTGGGCCGCACAGCTCGGCGCGCTCGACTTTGCCGGCGGCACGGTCGTCCACATCAGTTCCGGGTTCTCTGCGCTCGCGCTTGCGCTCGTAATCGGGAAGCGTCTCGGCTTCGGCGGCCACGGCATGGAGCCGAACAACATCCCGCTGGCTCTCCTCGGCGGGGCGCTCCTCTGGTTCGGGTGGTTTGGGTTCAACGCCGGAAGCGCTCTCGCCGCGGACGGCCTTGCGGCAAATGCATTCATCGTGACGAACATCTCTGCCGCTTCCGGGGCGCTTGCCTGGCTCTGCGCGGCCTGGATTCGCGGCAGACCGGGCTCGATCGGAATGATCAGCGGTGCCATAGCCGGCCTTGTCGCCATCACTCCGGCGGCTGGGTTCGTCGGACCCATGGCCGCCATCGCGATCGGTGCCGGTGCAGGCCTCTTCTGCTACGGCGCGCTGGTCTTCCGCGTCCGGAAAGGTCTTGACGAGAGCCTCGATGCGTGGGCAATCCACGGCATGGGCGGGATCTTCGGGGCTCTCGCGACCGGGGTCTTTGCGGTCGCGGCAATCGGGGGCATAGACGGTCTGCTCTACGGGAACCCGGGCCAGCTCCTCATCCAGCTCGTGGATGTGGGCGTGGTCGTGGCATACTCGTTTGGCGTGACCTACGTCATCGCGAGGGTCATCGACGCGGCGATGGGGCTTCGGGTCACCGAGGACGAAGAGTATGTCGGACTGGACATCGCCCAGCACGGCGAGTCCGTGCGGGTGTGAGGTGGTGCGGATGAAGATGGTCTGTGCGGTCATCAGGCCGGAGATGTTCGGCTCCGTGAAGGCAGCACTTGAAGCGGACGGCGTCTACGGCATGACTGTAACCGAGGTCATGGGACGGGGGGCGCAACGGGGCATCGCCCTCAAGTTCAGGGGGAAGGTGATGCCGGTCGAGCTCATCCCGAAGATGAAGATCGAGATGGTCATCAGGGATGCCGATGTCGAGAAGGTCATCGGCATCATCCGGGCGAACGGCCGAACCGGCAAACCGGGCGACGGCAGGATATTTGTCCTATCGGTCGAGAGCATCTGCCGGGTGCGGACGGATCAGGAGGATCCGGAAGATTCGTAACTCTTTTTTTGGGGCTGGTCCGGAGGATGGGTTTTGCTCTGGGAACGGTTATTTTCTGACAGTGTCCGCACGTAAGATGTGCTGTCTGTCGCACCTGTGACCCGTCGCCATGTATACCGTCGGTGCTTGAACTTCTTTCCTGGAGGAACGTCATCCTTCGATGCATGGGTTCGTGTCCTCCGATCAATCACAACTCATGCACGGCTTTCCATGGGGTATCGCCACGCGGGGAGGCGGCATGTCCCCCTCCCCTGTTTCTACCTGTAAACCGATCTACAAACCCCACCCCGCCCGGCCTCCTCCCCCGCCCAAGGGGCGGGGGCAGTGCGTGGCGATGCTCCCACGGTCCACTGTACCGGGTTTTTCATTGGTTGAAAGTGCTAGATTTCACGACTCCACTGTCTCCGTAATCGCCTCCCCGCTCCTCCCCTTCGCTACAGCGCTCCGGTGCATGGAGGGTGGCGGTTGGCGTGGAGTGAATATAACCTGGTGTCTCTACTCCCCAAAATGTGGCAAAACCTCCTTCGTATAAAACTCCATGAACTCCCGCTGCTGGCCTCCGATCTGGTGGATGCAGACGTGGTCGAACCCCTTCCGGACGCTCTCTTCGATCTTTCGGATGAAGGGCTCCGGGTCGGGACCGCAGACGACGTGTTCTGCAACATTTTCCGGTGTTACCATCTTCGCCACCTGCTCGTAGTGGGTCGGCGTGGGGAGGAGCCGGTTGAGTTCCCCCTCATTTGCCGCGATCGGCCACTGCTCGTATGCGGTCGTCCGTCCTTCTTCCTCGGTCTCTGCCCAGCAAACCGATATATCGATGTATGCCGGCTTATCGCCGCCCCCGGAGTCCCGGAAAATGATGAGGTTCTTCTCCGCGTCGCTGCCCGGGTTGATGAACCCGTCACCGGCCCGAGCGGCCAGAGATGCGCTGATCGGGCCTTCAGACGCGATATAGATGGGAGGGAGTTCATCGGGGAGCGAGAATATCTGCGCGTTCTCGAGCGTGTAGAAGGAGCCGTAATGGTCCTGCATGCCCCCCTTCCAGAGCAGTCTGATCACCTCTATCGCCTCCTCGAGCATCTCTATCCGAATGGGGGCCGCCGGCCAGGGATCGCCGAAGACATGCTCGTTGAGGTTCTCGCCCGACCCGAGGCCCAGACTGAACCGTCCGGGCATCATGCTCGCCGCGGTTGCGGCAGCCTGGGCGATGATCCCCGGGTGCGTCCGGATCGTCGGGCAGGTGACCCCGGTCACCAGGTGGAGGTCCGCCGTCACCTGCGAGATGCCGCCAATGACTCCCCAGACGAACGGGCTCTGCCCCTGTCGGTTTGTCCAGGGGTGGTAGTGATCCGATATCATGGCAAACGTAAATCCGGCGTCTTCAGCCTGGCGGGCGTAGCAGACCAGATCGAGGGGCCCATGCTCTTCGCTTGCCAGTTTGTATCCTATTTCAACCATCCTTCAACCACATCCATGCCACCTATACGGCTGCCCCGTCCCCTCTTTTCCGGGGCAGGGGCGGCGTGGGCGCCGGCTACCTCGTTCATCTCATGGATATAGGTTTCCCCCGGCCCGGCACCAGATAAATAGAACCCTCGCCATACTGTACTGCATGGCAACGCCTACTCTCCAGGTGGCGCTCGATCTCCTCGAGCTCGATCGTGCGGTTGAGATCGCAGGTGAAGCGGTCCGTGGTGGTGCGGACTGGATTGAGGTCGGGACACCCCTGATCAAGAGCGAGGGGATGCAGGCCGTGAGGGTGCTCCGGGAACGGTTCCCCGGCCACGAGATCGTCGCGGATATGAAGATCGCCGATACCGGCGCCATCGAAGTTGAGATGGCGGCGAAGTCCGGTGCCGGGATCGTCTGCATCCTCGCCGACGCCGACGACACCGTGATCGCCGAGGCGGTCCGTTCCGCCCGCAAGTACGGCGTCCGGCTGATGGCCGATCTCATCAACGTCGCCGATCCCGTCTCCCGCTCGCGGGAACTTGCTGCGCTCGGCGTCGACTACATCAACGCCCACGTGGGCATCGATCAGCAGATGATCGGCAAATCGTCGCTCGATCTCCTCCGCCGCCTCGCAGGAGAGGTGGGCACGCCCGTCGCCGTTGCCGGAGGGCTCGACGCAGAGACCGCGTCCGAGGCGGTCGCCGCCGGGGCCTCGATCGTCATCGTTGGGGGCAATATCATCAAGGCCGCCGACGTGACTGGAGCGACACGGCGCGTCAGGGAGGCGATCGACCGGCCCGAGATCCGGCCGCGGGAGGAGGAGAGCCGGGACGCAGTTATCCGCCGCCTCTTCGAGGGGGTCTCCGCACCGAACGTCACCGATGCCATGCACCGGAAGGGCGCGATGGCGGGCATCGTCTCCCTCAGCGGGAGAGTCAGGGCGGTCGGCCCGGCGGTGACCGTCCGGACCGTCGCCGGGGACTGGGCAAAACCCGTCGAGGCGATCGACGTCGCCGGACCGGGAGACGTCCTCGTCATCAGCAACGATGGGAGGACGGACGTCTCGCCCTGGGGAGAACTTGCCACCCACTCCGCGATGAACCGGGGGATTACCGGCATCGTGATCGACGGAGCCGCCCGGGACGTCGACGACATCCGGGAGATGGGGTATCCCGTCTTCGCGACGGCGACCGTTCCGAACGCCGGTGACCCGAAGGGTCTTGGGGAGATCAACACCGAGATCACCTGCTGCGGCCAGGAAGTTCGGCCGGGCGACTGGATCGTCGCCGACGAGAGCGGGGTCGTGGTGGTCCCCCGGGAGCGCGCGTACGAGGTTGCCCGGCGCGCGATGGAAGTCAGAAAGACCGAAGAGCGGATCCGCGAGGAGATCCGGCGCGGAAAGACGCTCTCAGAGGTCTCCGAACTCCTGAAATGGGAGAAACGGCACTGACCGGCGGCGGAGACCGGCGTGTCGCGTGGGTCAAAACGGTGAGAACCCGGGAGTGCCCCGGTCTGACCCTGGATTAACGGAAAAGTGATGCTTTGAGGAGTTCCCCGCCGCGACCGAGGATCTTCTGGACGGCATCCTCGGCCTGGTCGACGCGCAGGATCAGGACCGCCGCGTCCTTCCCCGAGTAGGCGTAGGCATACTCGATGTTGATCCCGGCATCCCCGAGGATCGATGCGATATCCGAGAGGCCGCCCGGCTCATCGCGCATCTTCACGCCGATGACGTCGGTGAACGAGACCCTGAACCCGAGATCGGTCAGCGTCCGGTGGGCGTCCTCCGGCCGGTCGACAAGCGCGCGAACGACACCGAACCCGTCGGCCTCGGCAATACTGAACGCAAATATGTTGATCTTTGCCTCCCGGAGCGCCCCGGCGATCGCCGCGAGGCGTCCCGGGCGATTCTCCGAAAATATCGAGATCTGCTTGACGATATACGACTTCTCCATTATAATGACCTCCTGTCAACAACCTTCTTCGACTTGCCTTCGAACCGCGGAAGAGTTCCCGGTTCGACCAGTTCGACGTCCACGCCCACGTTCAGCGAGCTCCGCAGGCGGTGCTCCACGACCTTCTTGATCACCATCAGTTCGGTGATCTTGTCGGAGAACGCCTCTTCGCTCACCTCCACCCGCACGAGCATGGAATCGAGCGCACCTTTGCGGTCGACGACGATCTGGAAGTGTCTGCCGACCTGGGGGATCTCGAGCAGCGCGTGCTCCACCTGCGACGGGAAGACGTTGATACCCCGGACGATCAGCATGTCGTCGACCCGTCCCCGGATGCGGTTGATACGTGGGTGGGTCCGGCCGCAGGCGCAGGGGCTCTCCTCGATGGCGGTGAGGTCCCCGATACGGTACCTGACCATGGGCAGCGCCTCTTTCTGCAGCATGGTGATGGTCAGTTCGCCCTGTTCGCCGGGCGCGAGCACCTCGCCGGTCGCGGGATCCACGATCTCGACGAGCGCGAGGTCGCCCCATATGTGGACACCCTGCTGCTCGGCGCACTCGGTGAACATCGGCCCGGAGAGTTCGCTCGTCCCGTATATGTCGTATGCGCGGATCCCGAGCCAGTCCTCGATCCGGCTCCGCATCTGCTCCGACCAGGGCTCGGCGCCGAGAAAGCCGATCCGCAGTTCGGTATCGTTCTTGATCGAGACGCCCATCTTCTCCGCCACCTCCCCCATGTGGAGGAGGTAGGAGGGGGTGCAGGCGATCGCGGTGACGTGGAGATCCTGCATCAGTTCGATCTGCCGCTCGGTGTTCCCGACGCTCGTCGGAAGGACGGTTGCGCCGACACGCTCGGCGCCGTAGTGGGCGCCAAGGCCACCGGTGAAGAGGCCGTAGCCGTAACTCACCTGGATGACGTCGCCCCGTCCAAGACCGCAGGAGGAGAAGCCCCGCGCCAGGGACTCGCTCCAGTTCTCGATATCCCGCTCCGTGTAGCCCACGACGGTCGGTTTCCCCGTCGTCCCGGAAGAGACGTGGTACCTGACCAGTTCATTCCGCTCGGCGGTGAAGATCCTGTCCGGGTAACCGTCCCGGAGATCGCTCTTGTACATGAACGGGAGTTTCGCGACATCTTCGAGCGTCCTGATATCGTCGGGGTGAACCTGGTGCTCCTTCATCCGGCTCCGGTAGAAGTCGTTGAAACTGTAGAGCCGATATATCAGGGACTTAACGAGTTTGAACTGGAGACGCCGCAGCTCGTCGAGCGGCATCTCCTCCGCCCGCGGGTTCCACGAGGCCATCAGATCGCTCCCCGCCGGTCGATGACCCGTTTTGCCTTCCCCTCGAACCGGGGGAGCGTTCCCGGCTCGACCAGGGTCACCGCGGTCCGAAGGCCGAGCACGTTGTGAAGTTCGCCGGAGATCTTCTTCTGCATACGGGCGAGGTCTTGCAGTTCGCCGGAGAACCCCGCCCTGCTCATCTCTACCTCGATAGTCATCTCATCCAGATGTTTGACGCGATCGATATATACCATGAACTGCTCCCCGACCTCCGGGAGGGCGCGCAGCACGTGCTCGATCTGGGACGGGAAGACGTTGATCCCCCGGATGACCAGCATATCGTCGCTCCGGCCGGTGATCCGTTCGATCTTCTGTCCGCGCCCGCAGGCGCATCCATCCTCCATCAGCCGGGTCACGTCGCCGGTGCGGTAGCGGATGAGCGGCAGGGCCTCCTTGACGAGCGGCGTGATGACGAGTTCGCCCCGTTCGCCGGGAGCGAGACGCTCGCCCGTCTTCGGGTCGATGATCTCCGCAAGGTAGCAGTCGTGCCAGAGGTGGAGACCGTCCCTCTCCGGGCACTCGAACGCCACACCGGGGCCGTACATCTCCGAGAGCCCGTAACTGTCGTATGCCTTCACGCCGAGGCGCCGCTCGAGTTCTGCCCGCGTGTTCTCCGACCAGGGTTCGGCCCCGAATATCCCGGTCTTGAGGGAGTCCAGCGTCTTTCCCATCGACTCGGCCACCTCGGCGAGGTGGAGAGCGTAGCTCGGGGTGCAGTGGATCGCGGTCACCCCGAAGTCCTCGATCATCTCGATCTGGCGCCGGGTGTTTCCGGTCGCGCTCGGGAGCACGGTCGCCCCGATCTTCTCGGCGCCGTAATGGAACCCGAGCCCCCCGGTGAAGAGACCATAGTTGACCGCGTTCTGGAAGATGTCGTCTTCTCCAAGGCCGATCATCGTCAAATTCCGTGCGATCAATTCCGACCAGTTATCCAGATCCTGCCGGGTGTAGCCGACGACGGTCGGTTTCCCCGTCGTGCCGGAGGTGGTATGGATCCGGGCGATCTCTTTCATGGGAACCGCAAAGAGGCCGAACGGGTATCCGGCCTGGAGTTCCTTTTTGTAGGTGAAGGGGAGTTTCTCCACGTCGTCGAGCGTCCTGATATCGTCCGGCGAGATGCCCGCTTCTTTGAATTTTCTCTGGTACAGCCCTACTTTCTGTGCCTGGGCTAGCGACCATTTCAGCCGCTTCAGTTGCAGATCCGCGAGTTCGTCAGGCCGGATCGTCTCCATCTCTCTATTCCAGAACATATGTATCCCATCGGTTTTTTCGCCGGTTGGAGAGATCGTGCCTCATCCCGGCTATGCTGTCCGGTATCTGGTTGCGGTACTCTCCCGCACCGCCGGACATACTTTACCTTTATGTGGGCGCGCGGCGTGGAAAAGGTTTGTCAAAGCGTGGCATGGTATGCCGTGACAGTCCCCGGCCGGCTCCCCGTCCCGGAGCGTCTCCGGGCCAGCCCCGGATGACCCACGCCGGCCGGTCGATCTGCTCGCCTTCTCCTGGCACTGAGTACTCCCTTTATCCGGGAGATTCGATGCATTAATCACCAAAAACAGCCCAATGTTCATTTCCAGAGTGATCAGATGGCAGCGACGGAACCCTGGCTCCCCGTCTTCGGCTACGGGGGGCACATCAAGGCGACGACACAGGAACTCATCATCGCGCGCGGAAGCGACATCCGGCGTTACCCCATCCCGGCGGTGAAGCACCTCCTGATCGTCGGCGGGCATACCCTGCACACCTCGGCGGTGACGAATCTCCTCAAAGCCGGCGCTGCCATCACCATCTTCGACATCGACGGCACACCCGTCGGATACCTCTACCCTTACGGTTACCGGCCGGACGAGGCGGTGCGCCTCGCCCAGGAGCGGGCCGGCCCCCACCGGTTCGCTCAGCCGCTCGCCCGGGCAGCCCTTCAGGCGAGGCTTCTCCTCCTTGAGGAACTCTACGATCAGACCGGGCACGATATCTTCTACGCCGGGGAGCTCGATTTCCTCCACCAGGCCCGGGAGGAACTCTCGGTCTCGGTCACGATGGAGAATCTGCGGCGTCTCTCCCGCCTGACCGCCGATATGTACTACGAGATCCTCTCCCGCACGCTCCCGCCGGAACTCGGGTTCCGCCGCAGGACGGGCCGCCCTTACCTCGACCCCGTCAATGCAATGTTTGCGCTCGGGTATGCGATGCTGTACGGCAACTGTTGCGTCTCAGTGGTCGGTGCCCACCTCGATCCCGACCTCGGCATGCTCCATGAAGGGGCGGGGAGTTTTGTCCACGACCTCATCGAACCCCAGAAACCTTCGATGGTGGATCGTGCCGTCATCAGGTTTGCCCGCGAAGAGATCTCAAGCGGGGATTACGAGTGCGGTGAAAAGAGATGCTACCTCGGCGGGGATCTCTCGGCCCGGCTGACCGCGGCGCTCCGCGACTCCATCGACCAGGCCCGTATCGATGCGCAGATACGCATCGCGCGGGACGCGCTCCTTGCGAACGCCGAGTTTCATGTGTTGTACTGGTAACTGCCCCGCTGGACGGTGAACTCGGGGTAGGCGGCATGAGGGATCTCCTGCTGGACGATCTCCCTGATGACGACCCGTGGGCACCCGTACAGCATGGAGACGAACTTGTCGAGAATGACCGGGTCGGCGGTTGCGGTGATGAGCACCTGCCCGTCGGGGAGATTCATCGCCTCGCCGCCGACGCCGAGGTTGGTGGCGATCCTCTTGATGCACGCGCGGAACCCGACGCCCTGCACCCTCCCCGAGACCCGGACCTCGATCGTCTTCACAGCCAGTGCTCCTGGATGATCCGCATGGACATATCCAGTTCATCGTATACTTCATCCCGGATCGCCGAGTCGCGGATGTTGAGCGCCTCGCTCACGGCCAGATCAAGGATCTCCCTCGTGCGGTCTTCGTAACGCTCCGCATAGATCCTGCACGCTATATCGCCGAGCACGAACGCCCGCCGCGAGAGCGGCCTGATGATCCGGGCCTCCTCGAGCGCGCAGAGCAGCATCCTGTCCGCAACCTCCTGCTGCCCTGCGTTCCTGGAGATAAGGTAGAGTTCGGTGTAGTAGGTCGCCCGCTTCGCCCTGTCGGGCGCCGCACGTATCGCCCGATCGAGTGTGACCATGTCCTTTGTGGTGTAATCGCCGTTCCGGATCTTGTTCCGGCAGTCCAGGATCCTGGCATACACGGTGTTCTTCCATGTCGGAGGCATGTTCTGCTCGAGCTGGACCGTCAGGTTGTACCGGATCCTGTCGTCATCGATTGCGGAGACGATACCGGCGGCGCGCTCCCGTGCAGCCGGCTTCCCGCTCGCCCGGTAGTACGAGAAGAGCATCTGGGCCATCCGCTGCTGCGCCATGGCGGTGATGAACGGGATCTGAATGTGACCGGCGGTCTGCTCCATGCCGTTCAACAGTTCATCGATCTCCTCTTCGTCACCGTAAGACTCGGCGAACTGCGCCACATCAAAGAGCATCGAGAGCCGGACGTAGGGAGAGGGGATGTTCACGACGGTGTGGCACATCGATGAGAGGATATCTTTTCTCTGCGCAGGTTCGCTGACCATGTCGAAGACCGCCGCAAGCGCGTCCACGTACTCGACCGGATCCTCGATCTTGCCGACCTGTCCCATCGCCCACTCGACGTCATTCTCGTGCCGGTTTACTGCACTGAGGTTTCTTGCGGCGTAGACCAGATTCTTCCTGACGAACGCCTCCCGCTCGCCCCCTGCGGCGTCAAGCGTCTTCTGCGCCTCGAGAAGGTAGTCTCTGGCCGCATCGTGATCGATCCCGGCCATGAGTCCGGCGAGGTCGGCGAGCATGATCGCGCGGACGGACGGATCGGAGAGGTCGCCGATGGTCTCGTGGAGCCTCCGGATGATCGTCTCGGCCCGCTCGACGTTATCGAGGGCCGAGTAGGCGCTCACGATCCGGTACATCCCGGTGTAGCGCGCATAGACGTCGCTGGTGTGTTCGAGGAGCCGATACATCAGTTCGAGCACCGGCTGTGCTGCCGCCCCTCCTTTGATCCCTTCGAGCAGGTATGCCGTCACCTCATACGGATCGGCTGAGTCGAACTCTTTCGTGTAGTCGGTGAAGAACGTGAGAATCCGCTGGATCATGGCGGTGCGTTCGTATTCGCCGTCGATCTCCAGGGAGAAGAGCGACATGGGCGCCACAAAGATCGGGCTCGCGTAGACCTGCGCGTACTCGAGCATGATATCGACGTAACTCGCTATCTTGATCGATATCTCCTCGCGCGGGGTGCTGGTCTTGAGGAGATCGAGCGCGATCTCGAACGACTCCATCATGCCGTCGAAGATCTGCGCCTCCCCCCGGGAGAGGTGGTCCGCCACCTGCAGGCTCCCGACCCGGACGTAGCCTTCCACGAGGGGATCGGCCAGTTGCCGCTGCAGGGACGGGTCGACGATCTGGGAGAGGATCTGGCCCGCCTCGTCCAGCGCCTGGAGCGAGAGTTGTTCGATCCCGTACATGATCAGGCCGTGGACGACCTTGCCCATCGCAAAGAGGCAGTAGTCCCGCTCTAAGAGGGACGTGGAGAGAACCCGCATCCCGTGGAGCAGGTCGAGGTCGGCGTCCTCAACGGCGAGCACGGCAGCCTGGTCCACGATGCCCCCCATCGCCTCGGCCCGTGCCCGCTGGTCCACGATCTCGCAGGTGAGTCCGGTCGCGTGCCGGAGGAGATCCCGGTCTTTCCGGGCGACGCCGACCCGTGCCATCTCGACTGCGATGGTCGAGATGGCCTGCTCGCGGAGTTCCTGGTTGCCGATCTGGCTCACCAGATCCACGAGGGACGACGGGTCTTTCTGGCGGACGAATCCCCGCTCGATCAGGATGGTGCTGCACTCGAGAAGCAGGGTGTCCTGTGTGCGGTGCGAGCCCGCGAGTTCCTTTATGGCCGGTATATGCCTGACGACCTCGTCAAAGTCGTACTCCTTGCAGAAGTCGGTCACCGCCTGGTGAACCAGCGAGTCGGCAATATCGACCTCCAGTGTGGCGAGGATGTTCTCGTGGACGAGCCCGATCTCGTCGCGCCGAACCCCCTCTTTGATCAGGCGGACACTGGTGTCGAAAAACTGGGCGTTGATCCTCTGTGCACTGCTGCTGGCCTTCTTCATGACCTCGATCGCGTGGTAGAAGTCGCCCATGCGGGAGAGTGCGTCGGTGATCTGCCGGTAGAGCTGGGCCGCTTTCACGGCATCGCAGGACTCGTCGATCAGCGGTGTGATGTCGAGGAGGATGGTCGGGTTGCCGCTCTTCTCGACGACCGCGATCCCGGAGAGGACGATCTCCTCGATGGGAAGCTGCCCCTCTCCCGCACCCCGGGCGTTGAACTCGAACGCCTTCTCGAGGAACCAGCGCTCCCCGCTCCGTTCAGCCTTCTTCAGGAGTTCGAGGACGAGGGTCTGGCCTGCCCACGGCTTTTCGTCGTTGATACTGAGCAGTCTGGCGTATACCTGTTTTTTGTCCCGCTGGCGGTCGAGGAGATGCTCGGTCAGGATCGCGAGAATCTCCGTAAGCCGCTCTTCAGGGATATCCGGGAGAGAGTCGAGGATATGTTCGATATCGGAGACCTCCTTCTTCAGGGAGGATTTCCAGGCAGCGTCCACGATGTCGGCGATTGAGTTGGTGCGCCGGATTTTCTGGTTGATCTCGGCGGCGCTTGAAAGCCCGCGGATCACAAGGTTGATCTCGCCGGCCTCGATGCCGGCCCCGGCAATCGCCCGTGCCACATCGGCGTGGAGTTGCGACTGCCGCGATATGTCGCCGATCTCGGGAAGCATCTGGAGAGCATACTGCATGATCTCGACGTTCTGGTGCTTCTGCCCGTACCTGATGAAGAGGGGGATGATCTCGGAGAGGATTGCCGAGCGGTATTTGCGGATGCTGATCTTATCGAAGGCCTCTCCAGCTTTTTCGATGTGATGGATGTCGCCGGAATCAATCCCGGCCTCGACGAGGTCACGGGAGATCCGGGCGAGGATATCTGACTGATGGCTCTTGCGGTCGAGTTTATCGACCAGCGTGAATATCACGGAGAACCACGCTTCGTCTTTTTTCTCGCTATAGGTGGCGGCAGCACGATTGGCGAGTTCGAATATCTCTTCTCTGGTCGGTTCGACGAGCTGGCTTAAGAGTTCCGGCTGGTCTTCGTTGAACGCCGCTTCGACCAGGGCGGCATTCATCTGCTCGTAGAGCGATCTCTTCTCCTTCCTCGTCTGGGTCTCCGATATGTCCGAAGCTACCTTTTCAAGCTCACGCAGATCGCCAGAAGAGATAGCGGAGTTGATCTTCTGTTTTATCTGTAGCTTTCCATCCATTTTGATCAGCGCTCTCTCGTGGGTTCTGCATCATGCATATCCATTATCGGATATATAGGTTGCCCCCCTCTCACAAGAATGTTTTTCAATGGATTTGGAGAGTTCCTCAAAAATATCGGGGATGAGGTGGAGGATAGCAGTCATCCCGGGCATCCCGTGCGAAACTGCTTCATGGTATGCCGATCCCGCAGGCGAGGGGTTAAGGGGGATCCGGACGATCGGATCGCCTGCGCCTGTGGTGTTAGTAATCAGCCCTGATTTTAGCGACCCGTCGCGATCATCATGATCTCCCGGTACATGGCGTCCGCGACGGCCGGGTCCTTTGCCTCGATCATGATCCTGATCATCGGTTCCGTGCCCGATGCACGCACCAGTGCCCAGGCGTTCTCCCTGACGATCTTGACGCCGTCGATCTTCTCGATGGTCTCTCCTGCAAACGCCTCTTCGACGGTGCGGACCAGTGCGGCCGGGTCGGCGGCATGGTATTTCTCCTTTACCAGGTGGTATGCGGGGAGTTCGTCGACGATATCCGAGAGTTTCCTGCCTTTATGGCTCGCGAGCACCGCCACCATCATGGCGGCGGTCATGCCCCCGTCCCGGCAGAACTGGTGGTCGGGATATATCAGCCCGCCGTTTCCTTCGCCGCCGAACGAGACCTTCCTGCCCTCGCCGATCAGCCCGAGCATCCTCCTCGCGACGTAGATGCTCCCGACGGGTGTATAATCAACGGTGCAGCCGTGTTTCTCCGCGATATCCCGTATCAGCCGGGAGGTGGCGACCGGGGTGACGACGAGCCCCTCGCCGTTTCTACCGCAGACATAGTCCTCGATGAGACTGAACTCATAGTTCTCTTCTATATAGCGTCCTCTGGTATCGACGAAGACCGCCCGGTCGGCGTCGCCGTCGTGCGCCACCCCGAAGTCGGCGCCCGTGGCGAGGACCATCTCCGAGAGGGGCTGCAATCCTTCGGGGGTCGGCTCAGGCATCCGGCCCGGGAAGGTGCCGTCGAGCCGGGCGTTGATGGTATGGACCCGGCACCCCATCCTCGAGAGGATGATCGGGGTCGTGAGCGCCGCAGGCCCGGAGCCGGGGTCGACGACGACGGTCATGCCCTCGCCGATGCCTTCCGGAAAGTGGTTCACGATGGCCTCGATGTACTCCTCGAGCCGGTCGGGTGCAGCACTCTCGCTGCCGACGCCCTCCCAGTCGGCCACGTCGAACTCCTCTGCAAAGAACCGGCCTTCGAGCTGGACGATCTCCTCATCGGCCATCTCGGTGCCGTCGGCCTCGATGATCTTCACGCCGTTATACTCGGGCGGGTTGTGGGACGCGGTGATCATCGCGCCGCCGGCAAACCGATTGGTCTTGATGATGTACTGCAGGGCCGGCGTAGGGAGGATGCCCATGTCCACCACGTCGCACCCGGTCATCAGGAGCCCGGCCTTGAGGGCGTGTGTCAGGGCTTCGCCGGACGTCCGCGTATCTCTGCCGACCGCGATGCGGCCTCTCCTCATCGATCCGAGCGCGGCGCCAATCTTGAGGACGAGGGCCGGTGTCATCGTCTCTCCGATCACGCCCCGCACGCCGTTCGTTCCAAACATCTGTTTTTCGTTTCCCATTCAGTCACCTCTCCACGTCGTGTAGTTCCCGTTTCAACCGGTCGATGGCGTTCGCAGCGGCGGCGAACGCCTCCTGCCGGTGCTCTGCGAGTATAGCAAGATATGTTATGTCCTCTCCTGCATAGAGCCTCCCTTTCCGGTGGTAAAACCGGGCGCCGATGATTCCCGGGACGGTCTCCATCTCTTTTCGGATGCTCTCTGCCACGGCATCGACGGTCTCGTCGAAGTCCATGTATTCCGCCCGGTCGCTTCCGGTCCACTCCCTGACGATTCCGTTGAATGTGAGGATCGCCCCGGCGTGCGAGACACCGCACTCGCGCCGGAGCTCCCTGACCAGCCCCTCGACGGTATAGTAGTCCTCGAACCGGTCGAGTGCGGCGACCGTCTCCTCGACTGAGGGGTTCCGGAGCACGACGTTCTCGCTTGGAAGGTCGCCTATCACGATCCGCGGGAACGATCTCGACTTGAACCCCTCGAGTATAGCGTATTCGATCCCGGCGTTGCAGAGGACCTCCAGGGTGGAGTCGAGATCGTTCTCGCGCCTGACGATGACCGACTTCTCTTCATCGAGACCGCCGGATATAGCAGCATGCGATTCATAATACAGGGTGGTGTCCTTTCCGGGCTCGAGCGAAAAACCGTGGTGCCCGAGATGTTTGACTGCTCCGACGGCTCCGTGTACGGAGAGCGCCCCGATCAGGCTCTTTATGAACGTGGTCTTCCCGGCGTTCGAGCTGCCGACGATCTGTATGATCTTCATGGTTCTCCGTCTTCTCCCTCTTCGGTCTGCATCTTCTGGCTGCTGGCTTCCTGATCCTCTACTCCCTGGTTCCCTTCCTGGCCGGGCCGGGCCTTCAGGATGACCGAGGCCGCCTCGGCCACGCCCCGCATCACCTCGGTGATCCGGTCCTCGACGTCGATCTCGTCGTCGAGGTTCAGGCTCGTCCCTTCCACCTCCAGCAGGAACCGGGCGACCTCGCTCGCCTCAAAGAGGATCTCGTCGAGTTCTTCTGCGGTGAAAAAACCGCACATCGCTCCGTAAAAGAATGTGGCTCCTGCTTTCTTCACCTTCTTCTTGAACGAACTCCTTGCCTGGTTGACCGCCTGCGGGGAGTAGGAGTCGACCATGAACGGGCAGAGTTCGGGGAGGTTCTCGCCGATGAACGTCATCTCCGAGCCGCTGGTGGTCTTGAAGTCTGCGCAGAGGCGGGCTATCGCCCACTCGCGGGCGGTGATGTGGGTGTGTTTGCGCAGGAACTGGTTGACTCGCTGGTAGGTGGCGCCGTCCACCTTCTTGAACTTCTGGTACTTGTTCGGGTCTTTGATGCTGTCTGGTCCTTCCATTTTATCTACCTCTTGTTGGTTTTGCTATTTCAATAAGGCTGGTCGAACGGTGGTGCTTCGAGAGAAGCCGGATGCGCTGCCAGGATCGGTTGCTCTGCGGGCTGCCGGCGTCACAACCGTCCCGGTTAATCATATAGCATCATATGGTTTATTCCTGTCCCTTTGTTCCCGGTGCGGGACGGTGTAATCCGGTCATCCGGGTGGTGCGTTGCCCCATCCGGGCGCAATACTCGGGCCGGGTATCGCTCCCGGGGGGATACCTCCGGGCCCCCGTTCGCGCCCGTCCGGGTTCGATACCCTCAGAGCCGCCCGGGGCCCCGGTGTGCGAAACTTCCGGGACCTGCGGGCTCAAAGGGCGTGATGCCTGTGAGAAGACGCCCGGTTACCTGAATCTCCGCTGAAGGGTCCCTGTCTGCCTGCTCTCCTTCAGGGCGGCCGCCGGGAATCCGGCACCCTCGCATTGCGGTTTTGAGCCACGATCGTGCTCGCTCTCACAGGTGAGGTCGTCTCAAGGGCGGATCGAGCGTCTTTGCGCATCTACGGGGGTTGTTTATATATGAGCCGGAGGTGCGGGCTGCGTGGCGCCTGTGCTGCTCCTGGGTCGTTCACTTTCATCCCGCGCGGTATGGGGTTCATATACCTGAAAGGGGACGTATTCAGTAGGGTTTGCCACCCGCCCACCTGGGATGGGCAGCCCCGCATACCTCCGAACTCCGATATCATCTGCATCACCGGATACCCTTTTTTTATAGATCGGGTGGAATCGGCCTCTCTTTGACGCTCTGACGCATTTTGTGAGTGATTTTACCGGGGCGTGGCGTCGTCTGCTGCGGCTGCAGGGTTCTGGCGGGTTATTTCCCATCTGTCCGGATATCCCTCCTGCCCGTGCATCCGGTGCTTGATGGGTTCCTTTTGCCGGGCCGCCTCCTTTGCAGCGGCTCTTTTGGCGCAGATGTGGGGGGTCGGGGATCGGCGGCCTCTCTTGAGTCTGAGGTGGTTTTTGGGTGATGCAATTTATTGCGGGGAATAGGCATTTACCGCAATCTTGATATGCTCCGTTATTTAATGTATTGTACAATGGAAAATGCCTGTTTCTCGGAATGGCTGGATCGCTTCGGCAGTTACCTCCGGATGCGAAACTATTCGCCCCGGACGATCGAAAAATACCTGCAGACCATCCGGCGTTTCGCCCGGTACGCCCGGTTCCGGCAGAATCTGGATTCCGGCGAAATTTTGTTCGATGAGGCCGCGTTCGAGAACGCTCCGCTGGATGCGGACGTCAACGTCTCGACGGCCCTTGTCACCGATTTCTTCTCCTATCTTACGGAGAAGCGGGATTACAAGCCCAAGACCCTCCACCGGATGATCTCGACGCTCTCCTCGTTCTACCGGTATCTCTACGTGCAGGGGGTCGTGGTCGCCGACCCGATGATTGGGGTGGAACGGCCCCGGATCAAGAATCAGGAACTGAAATACCTCAAACACAGTCAGGTGGTCCGCCTGATCAACACTATCGAGAGCGAACGCGACCGGCTGATCGTCCGCCTTATCTACGCAACAGGCGTCCGTGTTTCGGAACTTTGCGCGATGTGCGTCGAAGATATCGATTTCGAGGAGCAGACGATACGGGTGAAGGGGAAAGGCGACAAAATAAGGACTGTTTTCATAGACGAAGATACGCTTGAAGAGATTAACCGGTTTATCGGCAACAAGATCGAGGGGCCGCTCTTTCTGGGTCAGCAGGGTAACCACATCTCCCCGCGGACTGTCCAGCACCTCTTCAAGCAATACGCTCCTTCCGGGATTACGCCGCATAAAATCCGCCATTCTTATGCGAGCGAACTCTATCGGCGGTCAAAGAACCTCCGTGTCGTGCAGGAAAACCTGGGGCACTCCTCCATCAAGACGACCGAGATCTACCTGCACACCGACATCGACGAGCGTAAACGTGTCTATCAGCAGTATTTCCCGCTTTCAAACGGAAAAAAAGGGGGAATGATCCGGCCCTCCGGGCGATCCGAATAAACCGCATGATGCTATATGGGTGCGGGTCGACGTAGGACCCTCTGGTGCGGCCGTGCCGGGGGTATTCGCGGAGAACCTCCCCGCCCCTCCCGAAAGGGCATTCTTCCCCTCTCCCTCTCCCCGGCAACGCTCAAATATCACTAGAGTATCTATCCTGCCCGTATGCGCTACATCGTCACGGGCGGGGCGGGGTTCATCGGGTCCAACCTCGCAGAGCGGCTGGCACGCGACGGCCATGAGGTCGTGATCGTCGACGATCTCTCCGCAGGACGGCGGGAGAACATCGGTCGTCTCCGGGTGACGTTCGTCGAGGGGAGCGTCACCGATCTCGACCTGCTCATCGACGCCTGTGCCGGGGCGGACGGCATCTTTCACCAGGCGGCCGTCGCTTCGGTTCCCCGATCCGTAGCAAACCCCCTGGAGACGAACGCGGTGAACGTGACCGGAACCCTGAACGTTCTCTGGGCGGCAAAAGAGTGCGGCGTCCCGACGGTTGTTGCGGCTTCCACCTCGGCGATCTACGGCGACGATCCGGTCTTCCCCAAACAGGAGACGATGACGCCGGAACCGCTCTCCCCCTATGCGGCCTCGAAACTCGCGGGCGAGTACTATGGGAAGGTATTCGCCGACCTCTACGGCATCCGGACGGTATTCTTGCGGTACTTCAACGTCTTCGGTCCGCGGCAGGACCCGAACTCCGAGTACGCGGCGGTGATCCCGAAGTTCATCACCCGCCTGCTCGGGGATAAGCCGCCGATCATCTACGGCGACGGAGAGCAGACCCGGGACTTCATCTTTGTCGCCGATGTCGTGCGGGCGAACATCCTGGCGATGGAGAGCGGCGCTTCCGGCGTCTTCAACATCGCCGGGGGCAGCAGGATCAGTCTGAACCACCTTGCGTCCATTCTCATGGAGACTACCGGCATACACCACCGGCCGGTTTATGAGCCGCCGCGGCCGGGGGACGTGCGTGACTCTGTCGCCGACATATCCCGGGCAGGGGATGCCTTCGGGTTCTCTCCCTGCTGCACGCTTGAAGCGGGGCTCCGCGAGACGGTGGCGTGGTTCAGGGACGGCGGTCGGTAACCCTCCCCGTGAACCCCCGGCTGTTCCGGCACCGTCGGTCGATCCGAGCTCGCTACGCTCCCGGGCACGGCAGGTGCAGGAACCTATATATTGTTACTCCACAGTAAGGGGGCGAGGTGCAGACGTATGCCCCAATTGGTTACACCGGAGATGCCCCGCAAGGGTAATGACAGAGATACGTCACGGGCGTACAGCGACGTCGCCACGGAGGGCCTATACGACCCGGCTGCCCTGAACAATCGGGGTGTGGCGCTTGAACGGGAGGGGCGCTACGAGGAAGCGCTCGCTGCATTCAGTGCAGCAATACTCTGCGACAACGATGATGTCTATGCCTGGAACAACCGGGCGGTGATCCTCACCCGGCTCGACCGCCCCCAGGAAGCGGCGCTTGCGTGCAGGCAGGCGCTCGCGATCGACCGGTCGTGCATTTTTGCTCTTGTGACGTACGGCATGGTGCTCGGCAGGCTCGGAAATTACCCTGAGGCCGAGAATGTTCTTGCGGTGGCCGAAGACCTCGACCCGCAGGCCCGGGCGCTTTACCCCGGGAACTCGACGATGACCCGGGCTTGATTGAGCAGGAACACTCTTTTTTTCCAGGGTCCGGTGGCCGATATATTCCCGGGTGCGATACGGTTCGCCGGGTTCGTCCGGACTCCCGGAGAACCTTACGCTTTTATTCTCCCTGCTGCATAACGTATATAATCGAGTGCTCCGGCACGGAGTCATCGCATGAAGACGCTTATACTTGCAGGCGGGAGCGGCACCCGCCTCTTCCCCCTCTCACGGGAACACTATCCGAAACAGTTCATCCCGCTCGTCGACGACGAGTCTCTCTTTCAGAAGACCGTGAAGAGGTCGCTCCTCTTCTCCTCGCCGCAGGAGATCGTCATCGTCACCAACGAGGACCACAAGTTCCTGGTCAGAGACCAGCTCGCCGCCATCGGGTGCGACTGCCGTGTCCTCGTGGAGCCGGTGGGCAGGAACACCCTGCCGGCGATCTACTACGGCGTCCGCGAGATCGCCCGGGAGGACGGGCCGGAGACGGTCGCGGTTCTCCCCTCGGATCACCTGATCACCGCGGCCGGGCAGTTCCGCGACGCATTCCGGCGGGCGGAGCGGCTTACTAAGGACTATCTGGTGGTCTTCGGGGTGCGGCCGACCTCGCCCCACACCGGATACGGCTATATCCGCCCCGGAGAGCCTCTTGCGGACGGCTCGCTCGTGGACGCCTTCGTCGAGAAGCCGGACCTCTCCACCGCAGAGAGGTATGTCGCCGACGGCTACCTCTGGAACTCCGGGATGTTCTGTTTCGACGCCGGCCTCTTCCTCTCCGAGTGCGAGGCGTGCGCGCCGGAGGTGGTCCGGGCGTTCACTCTCCCTGTAGGGGAGGCCTACGGCGCAACCCCCGCCCTCTCCATCGACTACGGGATCATGGAGAAGACCCGGCGGGCGGCGGTCGTGCCGCTTGAGTGCGACTGGAGCGACGTGGGGAATTTCGACGCGCTTTACGCTGCTCTCCCAAAGAACGGGAGCGGTAACGCAGTCAGGGGCGAGCATATCGGGATCGACTCCTCCGAGAACCTGATCATCGCCGACTGTCTGGTCGCCACCGTCGGGGTCCACAACCTCGCCATCGTCGAGACGAAGGACGCGATCCTGGTTGCCGACCGGGACCAGGCCCAGCGTGTGGGCGAGATTGCAAAGGCCCTCCGCGAGAAGGGGGATTCGCGCTCTCTCTTCCACACGCAGGTCCACCGGCCATGGGGCTCCTACACGAACCTGGAGGAGGGGCGGTCGTATAAGATCAAGCGCGTCACCGTCCCCCCGAAACGGCGGCTATCGCTGCAGATGCACCACCACCGTTCCGAGCACTGGGTGGTCGTCACCGGGTGCGCCGAGGTGACGATCGGCGATGCGACCTACCTTCTGCGGAACGGCGAGTCCACGTTCGTCCCGGCGGGAACCATCCACCGGCTCGCGAACCCCGGCCTCCTGCCGCTCGAACTGATCGAGGTGCAGATCGGGGAGTACACCGGAGAGGACGACATCGTCCGGTACGAGGACGATTTCGAGCGAGCGTGAGCGGCCCGGGGCCGGCCCCCTTCCCCACTCCTTCTGCCCGCGAGCAAACCGATATAATCCCGCGGTACATAGAATATAGGAGCCGATGCCTGCGGTATCGGCGGTTTGCGTTCGTTCTCTCACCCCCGTAGTGTAGTGGTCAATCATGCAGGACTTTGGATCCGGCGACGGCGGTTCGAATCCGCCCGGGGGTATCGGGACACGGAGTTCGGTACCGTCTACCGAAAATAGGGTCGTCGGGCGGGTCCAGCAGGACCACTGCAACCCGTTTCCCCGCCCACGACACTGGCACATAGATCCGGGCACTCGTCCCGGATGCCGTTGCCGCCCTTGATCGGCTATATTTTTTCGATAAAATCGCCATTCCACGTGAATGCCGTCACCCATTAATTTTCACAGTGCCTGTCGTGTTATAGAGGCACTGCGCTTTGATTTTCACCGTCCCCTCCAGCTCATCAGGATCGAAGAAGCGGCCGGGGATACGGCCCGGTATGCCGGGAGGAGTGGTTTTGTCCGGTAGTTGCCGGGGTGGCGTCTGAGACCGTGTCATCAGGCAGAATCTCGGGTGTGGCGGAGAGATGGTTCTGGATTGCACTGCAACTCTCCCGTGTTCCACATATTTCTTAAGGCCTCCCTCCCAGATCATGGGTAAACCATGGAAAGTGCATTATCTATCGAACTCCAGGTGAGCCTCCTCCTCTTCCTCGCGCTCGCCGGCTATCTCCTGGCATCCAGGATCAACCAGTCGGCGACGGTCGGGGCCATCCTCGTGGGGATCCTGGTCGGACCGAGCGTGCTCGGCCTGATCACCTACACGGACTTTGTCGCGGCTCTGGCCCACATGGGGGCGATCATCCTCCTCTTTGCCATCGGGTTCGAGTTCAATCTCAAAGATATCCTCACGCTTCGTAACGGCGTCATCTCGTTCTTCGGCGTGGTCGTCCCGTGGGTAGGCGGTTACGCCGTCACCATCCTCTTCGGGTTCGACTTCGCAACCGCGGTCTTCGTCGGGACGGCGCTGACCGCGACGAGCACCGCCATCACCGCGAACGTCCTCAAGGAGATCGGCATGCTTCAGACCGAGGCAGCGAAGGCGATCATCGGCGCAGCGGTCATCGACGATATCCTCTCTTTACTCGCGCTCTCTATCACCCTGGATCTGGTGGCCGGGGGAGTCGCGATCGGGTCGCTCATCCAGACGATCGCCATGGCTCTGGCCTTTGTCGTCATCGCCGGTACCGTCGGGGTTCTCTTCGTACGGAGACTCATCCAGCGGATGGATACCTCCGCCCTGGCGCGGCAGTACCCCGGTTTTGTCTTCATCTTTGCCCTGATGCTGGCGTTCCTCTACGCGATGGTCGCCGATCTCATCGGTCTATCGGGGATCATCGGTGCGTTCCTCGCCGGAATTGCCTTCAGCGATGTCGAACTTCGGCAGAGCAGGAGCGTCAAACTGGGCGCCGGATACTTTGAGGTCGTCTTCGCCTCGATCTTCTTCGTATCGCTTGGAGTCCTGGTCGACATCCATGCACTCACCGCTGAGATCGCTCTCTTCGTTGCGGCGCTGACCGTGGTCGCTCTCGTCACCAAGATCGTCGGGTGCGGTCTCCCTGCCCGGCTGATGGGAATGTGCCGGGAAGATTCTCTCATCGTCGGGTTCGGGATGGCGGCGCGGGGAGAGGTGACGATGATCATCGCGCTGATCGGGCTGAATGCCGGGTTCATCGACCAGGGCATCTTTGTGGCCTGTATCCTGATGAGCCTGCTGACCACCCTCATCACCCCGATCGTCTACCGGAACTGGTTCTTCAAGGGCGCATACTGCACCCCGGAGTGATGCGGGGGAAGGCCCCCTCATCTTCCTAAAACAGTTTTCTCGTCTCCCGACGCGCCCGGTTCTCACCAGGCTTCCGGGAACGCCATGTTGGTGTAGATGTCCTCGAGGCGCGCCTTGTGGCCGCGCTCCATCGAGGCGAGGCTCTCGAAGAGCTCGATCTGCTCCGGGTCGACGCTCAGGCCCGCGAGCTGGGTGTACATCTGCATCGCGTCGAGTTCATTCCTGATCGCGATGACCAGACCGTCGAGCGGTTTCAAGTCGGCCGAGAGCGGCGGGACCTCCAGGGCATCGGTGACCTTGTAGTCACGCTTCGTGTCGAATCCGAGTTTTCCGGGCTCTTTTGTAAGAAAGCCTTCCAGGGTCTTTCTGTGGTTGCTCTCTTCCCCGGCAAGTTCGTTGAAGAGGTTTTTTAAGTTCTCATCCTTGACCTTCCCCCTGACCGTGCGGTAGAAGGTGTAGGATTCGATCTCCTTCTCGATGGCGTTTGATATGATCGAACGGTATTCTTCGATGTCCATGGCTTCATGCACCGGTGGGACAGTAGCATTTAAGGTTTTTATACCTTGTTGGGGGCAGGGTTTGGTGTGGTGTTGGACAAAGGTGTGTGAGAGGCCTGTAGGTTTTCATGTGTGGCTGTCAGGGCAGCGATGATTGGGGAGGAAACGAGTACACGACAGCCCTTCGGTTACACCCGGCACGGATTTCGAGGGGGTATCGCGTC
>DAIRGM010000095.1:0-3066 GCA_036794525.1 Methanoculleus sp. | reverse complement strand
TGGCTCCTCGGGGCGATGGTGGCCCCGACCCCGGTCTCGGCCCTGCTCCACTCGAGCACCATGGTCAAGGCCGGCGTCTACATCCTGGTCAGGTTCTCGCCGGTCTTCGCCGGGACGTTCGCCGGGTTCTCCATCGGCCTCGTCGGCGGAGTGACCTTCCTGGTTGCATCCGCGATCGCGATATCGCGGAGCGACGCGAAGTCGGTTCTCGCCTACTCGACGATAGCAAACCTCGGGCTGATAGCCGCCTGTGCGGGTGTCGGGACTTACATGCTCGTCTGGGCAGCGATCCTCCTGATCGTCTTCCACGCCGTCGCAAAGGCGCTCCTCTTCCTCGGGACCGGAGTGATCGAGCAGCGGACCGGGAGCCGCGACATCGAGGACATGGAAGGCCTGATCGTCCGGATGCCGAAGATGGCGGTGATGATGTTCATCGGGATCGCCGGTATGTTCCTTGCACCGTTCGGTATGCTGATCTCCAAGTGGGCGGCGATCGAGGCGTTCGTCCAGGTCCCCTTCGGCCTGATCTTCATCGCCATCCTCGCCTACGGGAGCGCCGTCACGGTCTTCTTCTGGGCGAAGTGGATGGGCAAACTCGTCACGGTCACCCGGAATACGGAGCGGGTCGAGAAAGGGTTCTTCCAGGAACCCTGGGCGCCCCTCTACATCATCACCGGTCTCGTGATAGCGGCCGTCTTCCTCTTCCCGGTCATCTCCTCGATGCTGATTGAGCCCTACGTCCTCGCCATCTATGGGGTTACGGCAAACCTCGCAGAGGCGAACGTCGCCATCATGCTCCTGATGATGGCCCTGCTCCTGGTCCTCCCCGTCTCGTTCCTCCTCTTCAAGAGGACCGCAAGACACCTCCCGGCCTATATGGGCGGGAGGCCCTCGACGCCGGACCTGCACTTCGCAGGCTCACTCGGCCTGACCCGGGAAGCCCAGACGCGGAACTACTACCTCACCGAGTACTTCGGTGAGGCAAAGCTCTTCCGGCCGGGGGCGGCGGTCTGTATCGTCCTGATCCTGGTCTCCTGGATCCTCGCAGGGGTGGCGTTATGAACTGGCTCATCGGCGCAGTCCTCTTCCTCATCCTCGCGCCCATAGCCGGCGGCCTCATCGCCGGTATCGACCGGAAGATCACCGCACGGATGCAGGGAAGAGTCGGGCCGCCGCTCCTGCAGCCCTTCTACGACGTCGGCAAACTCTTCGAGAAGGAACGGGCGGTCGTCACCACGGCGCAGAACTTCTACGTCCTCGCCTACCTGATCTTCATCGCCCTCTCCGGCGCGCTCTTCTTCGCGGGATGGGACCTCTTACTGATCGTCTTCGCCTTCACGCTCGCCCACGTCTTCCTGGTGCTCGGGGCCTACGCGGTTCACTCGCCCTACAGCCACATCGGGGCGGAGCGGGAACTGATCCAGGTGATGGCCTACGAACCGATGATCATCCTCGCGGCCGTCGGGCTCTACATGGTCAGCGGGAGTTTCTACGTCACGGAGATCGCCGCCACGACCGTGCCGGCGATCCTCTACCTCCCCGGCGTCTTCCTCGGCTTTGCGATCATTCTGACCATCAAACTCAGGAAGTCGCCCTTCGACATATCGACGTCCCACCACGCGCATCAGGAGATCGTCAAGGGGATCACGACGGAGTTCTCGGGCTCCACGCTCGCGCAGGTCGAGATCGCCCACTGGTACGAGAACGTCTTCCTCCTCGGGTTCGTCTTCCTCTTCTTTGCCTGGAACCCCGTGATCGGGATCATCGCGGTCGCGGTCACCTACCTCGCCGAGATCTTCGTCGACAACGTCACCGCACGAGCGCGGTGGCAGGCGGCACTGAAGAGCGGGTGGCTTGCAGCGCTCCTCGGGATCGCGAACCTGGCGATCCTCTCCTATATGATGCTTGGAGGTGCATGAGTACCATGGCATTTCTGAAGCGATCACCCTGGATCCTTCACTATGATGCATCCAGCTGCAACGGGTGCGACATCGAGGTGCTTGCATGCTTAACGCCGCTCTACGATGTGGAGCGGTTCGGCATCATCAACACCGGAAACCCAAAGCACGCGGATATCCTGATGATCACCGGCGGGATCAACGAGTTGAACCGGGCGGTGGTCAGGAACCTCTACGAGCAGATGCCGGAACCAAAGGTCGTCGTTGCGATAGGCATCTGCGCCGCGACCGGCGGCATATTCCGGGAGTGCTACAACATCGCAGGCGGCGTCGACAAGGTTATCCCCGTCGATGTCTATGTCCCGGGATGCGCGGCGCGGCCGGAGATGATCATCGACGGCGTTGTTACGGCGCTCTCGATCCTCGAGGAGAAACGGGCAAAGATGACCGGGGCGGCGCAGATAAAAGACGATGCGCGGCAAGCGGCAGGTGAGAGCACATGACGATTAACGAAGAGCAGACTACTATCGGCGTCGCGCTGGAGGACCTTACGCGTGAGGTCGAAGCACTCCAGGCCGGCGGATACCGCCTGGTCCAGATCGGGTGCACGGACATCGGCGGGGCCTACGAGGTCAACTACTCGTTCGACAGGGGCTACCACTACCGGAACCTCCGCCTGACGGTGGGGCCGGAGACGGAAATCCCGAGCATCTCCGGCATCTACTGGGGGGCGTTCGTCTACGAGAACGAGATGCACGACCTCTTCGGGATCCCGGTCACCGGGATCAACATCGATTTCAAAGGAACGTTCATCAAGACGGCGGAGAAGTATCCGTTCAGCGTCACGAGAAGGAGGGGTGACCAATGCCGGAACGCATAGTCGTCCCGTTCGGGCCGCAGCACCCGGTGCTGCCGGAACCGATTCACCTCGACCTCGTCCTCGAGGACGAGACGGTGGTGGAGGCGATCCCTTCCATCGGCTACATCCACCGGGGGCTTGAGCGGCTGATCGAGAAGCGCGAGTATACCGAATACGTCTACGTGGCAGAGAGGATCTGCGGGATCTGCAGTTTCATGCACGCACTCTGCTACTGCCAGGGTATCGAGGGGATCATGAAGATCGAGGTCCCCGACCGGGCGCGCTACCTCCGGACGATCTGGTCGGAGT
>DAIRGM010000035.1:0-24421 GCA_036794525.1 Methanoculleus sp. | reverse complement strand
CCTCACTTCGGCTTATAATATCCTCACTTCGGCTTATAATATCCTCACTTCGGCTTATAATATCCCCACTTCTCAAGCGCCTCCCGGAGTGCCGTGGCCGTCTTCGCCTTCTCGTCGAGCGTCTCGCCGTCCTTCCAGGCCTCGATCGCCTGCATGGTGGCCTCCGCGCCTGCCCGTGTCCCCTTCGGGTGGCCGTGGATGCCGCCGCTGACGAGGAGGACGAGTTCGGTGCCGTAGATATCAAGCACGTCCGGCACGAGCCCGGGGTGGAGCCCGCCTGAAGAGACCGGGAAGGCGCTCCTGATACTGCCCCAGCCCTGGTCGAGGGCCATATGGTCGACGGCGTTCGTATGCTTCTCGCGGAGCACGTCCGCAAGCACCGTGGCCTCCGCCCGGGTGCCGACCAGCTTCCCCACAGCGGTCCCGGTATGGATCTGCGAAACACCGACAAGGCGCATCATCTTCGCCAGGAACTGCATCGTGATCCCGTGCCTCTCGTCCCGGTCGAAGGCAGCGTGCATCGCCCGGTGGGCGTGGATCGCGAGCCCGAGGTCGGAGCAGTAGTCCCGGAGGGTCGCGACGGCCGCCGTCCCGGCGACCACGACGTCGATCATCGCGTAGTTCCAGCCGTAGTCCGCGAGCATCTTCGCCCGCTGTTTCATGACCTCCGTCTCGGCCGTGATGTTGATGAACGCGGACTTCACGTCGCCGGTCTCCTGCTCGGCCCTGTCCCGCATCTTCGCCATCGCCCGGACACGGTCGTCGAACCGGTTGAACGACTGAGACGTCAGGTTCTCGTCGTCCTTGACGAAGTCGAACCCGCCCATCCAGGTCTCGTAGCCGGCCTCTGCGTGCTCTTCTGCGGTGAAGCCCACCTTCGGCTTCGGGACCGCGCCCGTGAGCGGCCGGCCGCGGACCTTCATCATATCCCGGATCCCCTCCATCCCGAAGTGCGGCCCTTTGAAGTGCCGGAGGTACCCGGGTGGGAGCGAAGCGTCGATCAACCGGAGACGGTCGAGCGCCTTCATCCCGAAGACGTTCCCGGCAATCCCGCTCAGGAGTTGGGCCGCGTTCCCCTCCTCCCAGAGGGCGAGGGGGTAGGCTATCTTGACGTAGTTTCCCTCGATCTCGAACGCCTTCGCCTGGAGATCCCGCATCCGGGGCGGTAGGGTGAAGAGCGTCGTCCAGGTTCCGGTCGAACTCTCTGACGCGATCCTCCCGACCGCCTCCTCTCTACTGATCCCCTCCGCAGGCTCGAAGTAGTAGAGGACTACGAGTTCGTCCGGGCCGGGGGTGTGGTTCAGGTCAACAAACTCTTCGTACCAGTCAATCGCCATCAAATCACCTCTTGAAGGAAGGGGCTCCCGGGTAGAAAAACCTTCCATTTGGAACTCGATATGGAGGGGCGCAATCACTTTCCCCCTGCAGGCGCCGGGTTTATCACTTGTTGGGTCGAGGGGGATGGCAGAAGGTGTAGTATGAAACGAACTGCCGATAACGCACGCGCGCTCTTCGACTACGACGCAGGAGAACCGCCCGCGATCGAGATTGCCGGTACCGGCGTCTCGGTCAGCGACCTGACCTACCGGACCGCCCCGGGTCGGGGGGTCCGGGCCTACCTGGTGACCCCGGTAGAAGTTGGCCGGTCACAGCGCTCCGCTGCCGTCCTCTTCCTCCACCCGGGGCCCGGCTCCCGCGCCACGTTCCTCGCCGAGGCCGTGGCCCTTGCCGGGATGGGCGCGGTCTCCCTGCTCGTCGACGCCCCCTGGGCGGACAGCACGGCGGCGGCCTGGGGCCGGGCGGTCACGGACCCCGAGGAAGCCGTGCCGGAGCATATCCGGACGGTGATCGACCTTCGCCGGGGACTCGACCTCCTTCTTGCGCGGAAGGACGTCGACCCGGACCGAATCGGGTTCGTGGGCCACAGTTTCGGGGCGCTCATCGGAGCGGTGCTCGCCGGTGTCGATCGGCGTCTTCGCGCCGCCGTCCTGATGGCGGGCACCGGAAGGTTTGCCGACGTCGCCGCCGTGAACCTGCCCGATCTAAAGGGCGAACGGCTCGCGCATTACCGCCGGACGCTCGCGGAGCTCGACCCCGCCGTGTGGGTCGGCCGGGCCGCCCCCACCCCGCTCCTCTTCCAGTCCGCTCTTCACGACGAGGTCTTCACGGAGGAGCAGTCCCGGGAGTTCTTCGAACGGGCAAGCGGCCCGAAGTCGCAGAAGTGGTACGACGCGGGCCACTATCTGAACGAAACGGCCCGCCGCGACCGCATCGCGTGGCTTGCCGGACAGTTCACCCTGGAACTGGGGCAGTAATATCACAGCCCAGGTAGGAATATCACAAATAGTAAAATTATTATGTATATTATTCATACCATTACATGGCCAGGCATCGCATAATGGAGACCCTGCCTGCGCCCGAGCCTCTACCGTCTATGTCCCTTTCAGCGTCTCTACCGCACGTCCATCAACCCACACAACCCTTTTTTACAGCCGCCGCCTCCAGGGGATGCGGTTACTCGGAGATTTCGCTCAGGACTTTCTCGATCCGGTCCACCTTCGCCTCGATCCGCTCCAGCGACTGCCGCAGCATCTGGAGTTCCCCGCCGGCCGCACCGCTCTTCTGTCCCGCCGCACTCGCTATCTGGTCTTCGATCCACTCCTTGAGCCTTACAACGATGATGAAGAGCAGCGTCAGAACACCAAGATTAATGATAACGTAGACGGAACCGGCAAGCACGGCGTTCAAAGAGTTCGAACCGCCAAGCAAGCCGGCGATAAGGCTGCTGATCACGAGCAGTGCGATGACGGCGCCCCAGAGCACCTTCAGGTAGAGTTTCCACCTATCCTGTCTCATCCTTCGACCTCTCTAATGACATAATCAGATCCAGATTCAGCACCACCTCAAACGGCACCGCCCGGTAGTACCTCCGGAGGTACGGCGGCTCGTCCGACGTCCTGCTGTTCCCTTCCGCAAGACCGAGCTTCTCGAGCTGTCGCAGGTAGATGGCAGCCAGCGGGCGCGAAATGCCGAGCTCTTCGGCTATCTCGCGGGCATACTTCGCTTCGGCCGCGATCGACCCGAGTACGGCAAGCCGCTGCTCGTTCCCGAGCAGGGAGAGCAGCCGTGCCAGTTCGGGGAGGGTGCTGAAAGATAATGTCAACAGGTGTTAATTATTTTTTACACATATTAACGTTACGATACGGCGTCTCGTACGCCGTCCGGGCTCACCGGCCCGGGATTCGCCTTGCTCCGGGAGATGGCCCGCTCAGCTACCTCGCCGACAGTCGCGGCCCGGGGTAATCAGCGAGTCGGAAAAACGTGGAAAGGGCACCGGACCTTTGCTCACAGGATGCCTTCGGCCAGATCCCTGATGTACCGGAGCGCGAGCAGCGCGTCCTCGCGTTTTTGGTCGACGGCATGCTCCCCGGCAAATGCCGCGAACCGGGCGAGGTCGTCCGGGTCAGCCTTCCCTTCCGCCGCCTCGACGACCGCGTCGTAGGTCCGGTCGGGGAAGTAGAGCCCCCGGGCGGCCTCAAGGAGCGCCCCGGCCGCGTCGGCGCCGATCGTCCCGGACGCGAGCGCCTCCTGCAGGGTCGCCCGGATGTTCACGAGCGGTTCGGAGAGCGGCACGAACGTCTCGGGATCAAAGAGGAGCGCCACCTCGTCGTCGGCGACGAGCCTCCCCTCACGGTAGGCCCGGTAGATCTCCCCGACCCCTTCCATCCCGAGGCTGTCGAGCTCCGCGGCCCGGAGCGCTCCCATGCTCGAAGAACCGACGACCCGCACCCCGGCACGGAGGGCGGCGAGGATCTCCCGGTGGGCTACGGCGCAGTCCTGGAAGAAGACGCCGTCGATGAGCCCGATGATCCGGGCCCCGGCACGTGCGGCCTCCAGGATGTCGCCCCGTTTTGCCGGCGGGCGGTAATCGGCGTCGAGGACCTCCCGTGCGGCCGCATGGTCACAACTGGGACCGAGGAAGACGACGACTTCGTGCATCACGGCACCTCCTCCCCATCCGGTCCTGGTCCATCGCGTACATCTCGAGCCCCGGCACGATCACCCGGACGACCGGAATGCCGATCTCCTGCCGGGTGAGGTCGACCACGACCACCCGGGAGAGCCCGGCTGCACCGAGCCGGTCGACGACGTGGTGAATGTCGGTGAGGAAGTCATCGCTGTCGAACGACGGCATCTCCGGGAACCGGACAGTCTCGCTCTCCGCGAACCAGTGCCGGTTCAGCCGCTTCGTCCGCTCGTACCCGATCCTCTTTCTGACGTCCGCCGTATCGGTATCCTCTCTCGCGCCGTGGATCTGGGTCAGCCTGCTCTGGGCGACCTCCGTGAGCGCCCGCAGAACCGCGATGGAGGCCGAGGTGTGCGACCCCATCCCGATCGTGAGAAGCGTCGGGTCCCTGAGGACCACGTCGTCGGCGACCGCGGCCACCGTGGGGATCCCGATATCGCTCGTGATGTCCTTGAGCGTCACCTCGACGCCGGCGGCCGCGAACTTCCCGAGCAGGTCGGCGGCGAGCCCGTCCTCGATCCCCTCGATCCGGGGGCCGGTGTTCCGGGTCACCTCCACGAGCGACCAGGCGTCGCGCTCGACCACCTCCATCAGGGCGTGGAAGGTCGCCTCCTCAATGGTGTTCCCGGACGCAAGCCCGTTGGTGTTGGTCCGGAAGAGGCGTCCGCAGGTCACCGGGAGGGGGTGGTAGACCGCGTGAGCGGGGACGAGCACCTCCTCCTCCCCGACGATATCGTAGCCCTCGACCCAGGGGACAGTTATATCGGCCGGGACCCGCTCGGGGAGGATCAGGTCAGCGGGGTCGATGGCGGCTCTCCCGGCCGAGACCTCGCTGTACCGCCCGACGACCGCCTCCCGGCCGTCCATCTCGCCCGAGTAGCGCTCGATCCCCTCCATCACGGCGGAGACCTCCGCCTCGATGGGGGTGGCGCCTTTCCCGTTGTAGACCGATATTGCTCCTGCCCCGGCGGTCGGCCGGATGCTCGAGAAGACCGGTATCCCGATCCGGTCGAGGTTCGTGATGTCGGCGACGCGGGTGATCCCCGCCGCCGGGAGTTTCGCACGGGCCAGCCGGAGCGTCTCTTCGGGGGGGACCGTCCGCTGGGTCTCCTTCGCGTAGGCCTTCCGGCACGACTGCAGCCGGATCACGCGTCGCCCCCGTGCGACTCGCCCGGCACCCAGCGCTCGCCCCTCTCTCCGATCTCCTTCTTCCAGATCGGCACGCTCTGCTTGATCCGCTCAAGGATGTACTCGCAGGCGTCAAATGCCTCTTTCCGGTGGCCGGCACCGACGACGATGAGGAGGATGTTCTCCCCGACCCGGAGCCTGCCTATCCGGTGAATGATCTCGACGGCCGCTATGGGATAGTTTACAAATGCTTCGTCGCGGATCGCCTCCATCTCCCTCACCGCGACCTCCTCGTAGGCCTCGAGTTCCATCACGTCGATTCCGCCGTCGTCCCGGACAACGCCGAGAAAGGTGACGAGAGCCCCCATATCGGGCCTTCTCACCCGGCCAATCACCTCATTCACATCAAAATCGTCTCGCGTCACGCTGATCATTCCAGTCTCCTCCGTCATCCGCCTGCCACCGGCGGGAAGAGCGCGACCTCGTCCCCGTCGGCGAGCGTGAGCGTCCCCGTCTCCGCATGCCGCACGCGCTTACCGTTGTGCATCAGTATCACGTATCCCCGGAGTTCGCCGCTCTCCTCAAAGAGCGCTTCCTCTGCCTGCTCCGAGGTCTCCCCGACCGCTGCAAGCAGCATGGGCATCGTCGCTCCGGCGGGAACCTCCAGCATGAGATCGCCCCCGATAGCCTCCCGCAACCGGGCAAAAGCCCTGACCCGAACCTGCATCTCTCCTCCTCGCCTCAACACCGATCGATCCCGCACACACTGCAGTCTTCCTGCCGCTCGACCGGCAGGGTCGTCATCGCGGCGGCCCACCCGTCCCGGACGAGACGCCGGTCCGTGAGGAGATCGCCGGTGCCGGTGATATACTTGATCACCTCGTTTGCCTGGATGAGCCCGATGTCCCGGTCGGCATGGAGCACCCGGCGGTTCAGGTTGGTCAGGTCCATGACATCCCCGTCGACCAGCCGGATCTCCCCGATACCGGTAGCGGCAAGGTAGAGAGCAGCCGGGCACCCGAGTCCGCCGGCTCCGACGATGCCGACACGGGCTCGCGCAAGCCGTTCCTGCGCCTCAACGCCAAAGAGCGCAATCTGCCGCCGATAGCGTCCCCGTTCCCGATCCGTGAGCATCTTTGTCACTCATCCTCGCTGTGGAGAGGCAAACGTTCGCTTCCGCAGTTGAATACGCAATTCATGTGGTATCCCCGGCAATTTGAACGTTGTGATTCCGTGAAATCGCCTCCCGGCCCGGGATCTCTCCCGCCGGTCACGTGGGGAAACCCGGTATCCACCGCGGGCCACCCCCATCCCGGGAAACGTATATATCGTTGGGGAGGGATAGTCCGCACGACCCTGCAGGCGAACCGGAGCAGGGAGTGAGAGCATGACGATAGGGCTTATCGATGATGGGAACGCCTGGGACACATTCATAGACGAAAGTGCCGCCGGCCGCCTCGTCCACAAGTGGGACTTCATGAAGATAACACAGAAGCATACCGGCTTTCGATTTCTCCCCTACGGGGTCTTCAAGGGCAATGAGCTGATCGCCGTCATGCCGCTCTTCCAAAAACAGTCACACGGGATCAACATCCTCCTCTCCCCGCCACCGCTCCAGTCGGTGGTGCCGTACCTCGGGTTCGTCATGGGCAGCCGTTACGACACCGCCAAGCAGAGCAAGAAAGAATCGCTGCTCAAACTGGTCGGTGACGACCTGGAGAACGAGTTTTCGGCCCTGGCCCCGAACTACCTCTCCATAACCCAGGTACCGGGTTTCATCGATGTCCGACGGTTTCTCAGGGATGGGTACCAGACCCGGCTCCATTTCACCTACCTGATCGCCCTCGATCCGCCGCTCGAAGAGATCTGGAACAGTTTCTCCTCCAACCTCCGGACAAAACTGCGAAAGGTCGAGAAGAACGGCTACCGCATCGAGAAGAGCACCGACATATCGATCTTCTACTCCACGGTCGCGGAGCGGTTCAGCGACCCCGAGATGAACATACCGATGATCAGCTGCGCCTACTTCGAGGAACTCTTCCGGGCATATCCCGGCGAACTCGGGCTCTACTACCTCTACGACGACGAAGACGCCGTAACAGGCGTGCAGGCAACCCAGGAGTACAAGGCCTTCACCCTCTGGATGGGAGCACCGAAGATGACCGCGATGCCCGGCAACGAGTTCCTGCAGTGGCTGCTTCTCCAGCAAGCAAAGGAGGCGGGATACCGCCACATGGAGAACGTCGGGGCGAACAACGAGAACCTGAACCTCTTCAAGTCCAAGTTCAACCCCTCCCTCACCCTCTTTTTAGAGGTGAGCCAGGAGGATCTCCTCGGCAGGGTTGCCCGATGGGCCTACAGCACCATTGCGAGCAAGGGTCCGATGAAGCGCAAAGTCCTCTCCTACATCGAATGACGGGCCGTGCCCCACCGTCGGCCCGTTTATTCCCGGCCTTTTCCCGGATGAGCTGGTCGCCGGTGGCATCCGTGCCCGCGCTTATGGGAGATTGTCAGGAAGTCTGCGACGGGATCTCTGTTCATGTTCCGATCCCGTCGTAGATAGCGCCGATAGCCCTCTCGTACTCCCGAGCGGCGCGCCGCAGACATTTCCAGGAGAACTACGGATGATGGACGGCAGACGAACCTCGCCTGCCTCCCACCTTCGCGTGCCGTCCGCGATCGGTTGCGGAGGAACTTGTCGATGGTGATTTCAGAGACAGGGTGCTCCGCCAGCGCCCCGAGATCCGCAACAATCTCTTCCGGATCTTCGTCGGCCATAGAGTTCGAGACAGCCGTGCCATCGCCGGATGAGGATACGGGGCTTGATACCGATCTCCGGGGTGCCGGTGCCGCATTCGGCGAATGTAGAGATCCCCGGATACATGGCATCGGCCGGAGATCGATAAAATTTCCTTTTCTTTTCCGGGAATATCAGCATCAATGCCGAATCACAATGCTTAAAAATTATATCATCCTTCACTTCATAAAGGGGTGGTGCATGTATCGCATTCTTGTGGTCGACGATGAACCAGCGCTTCTCGAACTGAACCGGATCTACCTGACGCAGTCCGGGGAGATGCAGGTCGAGACGACGACAACGCCACTACAGGCTCTCGATATGCTCTCAAAAACTCCATACGACGCCATCGTTGCCGACTACGAGATGCCGGAGATGGACGGCATCGCGCTCTTAAAGGAGGTCCGCAAGAGGGGCCATTTTATACCGTTCATCATCTTCTCCGGCCGCGGCCGCGAGGAGATCATCATTGAGGCGCTCAACAACGGGGCGGACTTCTACCTCCAGAAAGGCGGCAACCCCTCCGCCCAGTTTGCCGAACTCCGGAACATGATCCTCCAGGCAGTCCGGAGGAGACGGGCTGAGGAGGAGACGCAGCGGGCCAGAGACCTGTACCAGAGCGTCTTCGAGCACACCGGTTCCGCCACCCTCATCATCGAGGGCGACATGACGATCTCCCTCATGAACAGCGAGGCCGCCCGCCTCTCCGGCTACTCACGGGAAGAAGTGGAAGGGAAGATCTCCTGGACAACCTTCGTCGCTCCCGAAGACCTGCAACGGCTGGCGGGCTACCACCGGCAGCGGCGGACGGAACCCGACTCGGTGCCGGGAACCTACGAGTTTCAGATGATCGACCGACAGGGCAGACGGAAGGATATGCACCTGACGATCGGCACCATCCCGGGGACGGAGCGCTCCGTTGCGTCGATGATCGATGTCACAGACCAAAAACGGTTCGAGGAAGAACTGAACCTGGCGCATGAGGAGATGATCGCGGCGTTCGAGGAGGCAAAAGCGGGTCAGGAGACACTCGAAGCGCAGTGCCGCGAGATGGAGGATTACCAGGCAAACCTCCGGGGCATCATAGATTTTCTCCCCGATCCGACGTTCGTGCTCGACCGTGAAGGAAAGGTCATCATCTGGAACCGGGCAATCGAAGAGGTGACCGGGATCATGAAAAGCCGGATCATCAGGTCGGGACTGGAAGCCGTCTGCAAGGCGGTGCCCGGACTCCAGTCCCCGCTGGTGGCGGAGACCGTCCTCTCCCGGGGGGGCGGCGAGAGCATCGCACGGGAAGCCCATATCACTTCACCCCGCACGGGGGAGGATGTCTGCCTCTGGGCAAGAGCGTCGCCGCTCTACGATGCGCAGGGACGGCTCTCCGGGGCGATCGAGTCATTGCGCGATATCACCGCGTCGAAACGGATGGAGGCGCAGATCCAGCACCGGATGGAGTTCGAGCAGATAGTGAGGTCAATCTCCACGCGGTTCATCGGCCTCGATCCGGCAGATCTCGAAGGTGCTCTCGAAGAGACACTCCGGGTACTCGGGTCATCCCTCGATGTCGACCGGGGTTACATCTTCCGCTTCTCCCCCGACCTCACCCGCGCTGAGAACACCCACGAGTGGTGTGCGGAGGGAATCAAGCAGCAGATCGAAGCGTTGCAGGAACTCTCGACCGAAGTGGTCGCCTGGGGGATGGTGCGGTTCGAGAGCGGGAGACCGATCTGCATCTCCGATACGGCCGAACTCCCCAAAGAGGCGACGGCGGAGCGTGAATTCCTCCAGAAGTTCGGGGTCCGGTCGATCGCCCTCATGCCGATTGCAACCGTTGATGTGTGCCATGGGGTCATCGGGTTTGAGACCACCCGCAAGGCGCGGGTATGGTCGGACGAGGACCTCTCGCTGCTCTCTATCGTAGGCAACCTCTTTTCCGATCTTTTCTCCCGGATTCGCGCCCAGGAGCGACTACGCGAGAGCGAGGAGCGGTTCAGGAGCCTCGTGGAGCGGTCGCACGACTGCTACATCCGTGCTACGACAGATCTGCAGACGATCGAGTATATCAGTCCCTCGTGCGAGAACCTGACCGGGTACGCCCGGGAGGAGAACCTGGATGATCCGGATTTCATCAGGCAGTTGATCCACCCCGATGACCGGAAGACATTCTTTGCCCTGTGCGAGGAACGGGATGCAACCGCCAGCCACCCGTACGTCCTCCGGGTGCGCCGGAAAGATGGACGCTACACCTGGGTCGAGGTCTGCACGATCCCCGCCTACGGGAACAACGGGCACCCGGTTGCGATCGACTACGCGGTCCACGACATCGATGCCTGGAAACAGACCGAGGCGGCGCTCATCCAGGCAAACAAGAAACTCACCCTGATGAATAGTATCGTGCGGCATGATATCCTGAACCAGGTCACGGTGGTGCTCGGCCATATCGCTCTCCTCCGGGACCGGCCGCTCGATCCGGCCGTTGCCGCCGTCCTCGATAAGCAGCAGATCGCCGCCGAGATTATCCAGTCGCAGATCGGGTTCACGCGGGATTACCAGGATCTCGGCGTCCGGGCTCCCCAATGGTTCCCCGTTGAGCCTCTGGTCACGGGCGCCTCGAAAGCCCTTCGGCCGATCGGAGTCAGGATCTCCACCGATCTCGACGGGCTCTTCGTCTATGCCGACCCGCTCCTCTCTTCCGTCTTTTTCAACCTCCTGGAGAACGCCGTCCGGCACGGCAGGACGGTGACCGAGATCCGGGTCACGGCCGTGCCGGACGGCGGCGGGGCCCGGATAGTCTGGGAGGATAACGGCGTCGGCGTCCCCGGAGAGCACAAGGAGCGGATATTTGAGCGGGGTTTCGGGAGCCACACGGGGCTCGGGCTCTTCCTGGTGAAAGAGGTTCTCTCGATCACCGGGATCACCATCCGGGAGACGGGCGAGCCCGGGAAGGGGGCGCGGTTCGAGATGGCGGTACCCGAGGGCAATGCCCGGTTTTGAGCGAATGGGGGCCGACCGGCCGCTGGAAAAAAATAAGCAGCGGTTTGGTCTTACCGCCGCCCGTACTTCCTGAACATATACCAGAGCCCCGCACCGATCCCGGCCATCACCAGGAGGCCGAGCACCGCGACGTAGGACTGTTCCTTCACCACGACCCGGTACTCGTCCTCCTCTTCGTCCTGGTCGCTTTTTACCAGCGCGACGACCTTGTATTCGCCGGCAACGATATCGGCGGGCGGGATCACCGTCACCTGCACCGTCGCCCGTTCGCCGGCCTCAAGGCTCGCGACCGACGCCGGGTCGACGGTCACCCGCCACCCTTCCGGTGCGCTCATGTTGATCCCGATGTTGGTCAACGCTCCCCCGACACCGGCGTTCGTTACCGTCATATCGAACGTGAGGGTATCGCCGCGGTTGATCTCATGGCGGTAACTCTTCGTATAGGTCCGCAGGTCATAGGACCCCCGGAGCCGGAGCGTCAGGTCTTCCTCGTACTGCCGGGCCGAGGATCCGATCACCGCCGTGAGGTTGTGCTCGCCGACGCCCACCGAGTAGGGCGGGATGAGATCGAGGTACAGGGTCTTCTCCTCGCCTGACGGGATGTAGATCTCCGAGACCTCTTCGGTGGCGGTGCTGCTCTCCTTGAACCGGGCGTACCACTGCTCGGGGAGGCCCTCGACAGAGAGAGTGTAGGTATCGTCGTTCCTGCCGGTGTTCTTCAGGGTCATCTCGTACTGCGGGTTCGAGCCGATCGCCACGATCCGGGACGGGGATTTCACCCGAACCTCGGCAAAGAAGTTCTCTTTCTCGAGCGGCACGATCCCGAGGTCGACCGTCTGGCCGATCCGGATCTCGACGTTCTTCTTCTCCCATTCTCGGTATCCGGGCCGGGTGACCTTTACGGTGTAGGTGCCCATCGGAGCGCCGATGGAGACCTTGCCTTCAGCAGTCGCAAGCATCCCTTCGATCCGGGTATCACGGTCGTAGAGACCGACATCGGCACCCTTCACCACGTTACCTTCCTTGTCCACCACGGTGGCTTCAAGCGTTCCCACTTCACCGCTGTGCGTCTTCGTGATCTTGACATAGACCCAGATCGTGCCTTCGCCGATACCCACCCGGATGGGATACTCCCCCACCGCGGCATGGCCGGAGGTCTCGGCCACCAGGCGGACGGTCTTCGTCTCGCCGGCCGGGATCAGCATCCGATAGACCTCGCGGTCGTCGGCCTCGAACCGGATCTTCCAGCCGTCGGTGCCGCGGAACGTCCAGTAGTTGAGGAGGCACGTCCCGGTATCGCCGCGGTTCGTGACCGCAAGATCGAATACGGCGGTGTCGCCCGCCTCGATCACCTCGCCGGGGAAGTCGCACCGGATATCCGTCTGCATCGTCCCGCCCTGTGCCGCCGCCGCTCCCGGGGCCATGAGGAGGGCCAGGAGGATAAGTATTCCCAATCTTCTGACAGTCATCTTCTCACCTGATATCCATCCGCATGAACTTCACGTAGGTCGCGGCGAAGAAGACCGACGGGAAGACGATCAGCGCGGCGATGTTCATCCAGACCCGGCCGAGAGCACCGGCAAGGCCGGTTGTCTCTTCCGGTGCCGTGTCGTAAGGCGACGCGATCATCGAGGAAAGCTGTGGGTTCGTCACCGCTATCGCAACGGTGTAGTAGTTCGTCTGCGGCGAGAGGAGGTTCGAGATATCGCTGATGAGCCTCCGTTTCTCGATGTAGGTCTGCATCTCCTCTTCGTATGCCTTCCAATCCGGATCCTCGGCTCCACCGTAGACCACGCTCTGCGCAACGGTGGTGGTAGAATACCCCCCACTGCTCGCGACCCGCACGACTTCTTTGGGCATGGGGCCCATTTCAGGCGGCTCGGGCGGGTCGCCCGCGAAGGCGTTTGCGGCCATCGCCCCGAACATGGGGAGGAGCGAGGAGACCGCAAAGAAGATCACCAGGGTGTAGATCAGCGCGTTCCCGCTCTCTTTTGCAGCCGTCGACATCGTGAGCGCGACGGCGAAGTAGGCAAGCAGGAACCCGAGCGTTACCGCCCCGAAGATCAGGATGGCGGCGAACTCCTCCAGTGTCGGGACGATCGAGAAGATGAGGAGCATGGCAAGGGCGATGGCGAGTGCAAGCGCCATGGCGAACCCGAGCGCGGCGATGCCCCCGAGCGCCTTGCCGTTGATGATCTCGTCGCGGTAGACCGGGTGGGAGAGGAGCGACTTCAGCGATCGGGTCTCCTTCTCCTTTGAGACCAGGTCGAACCCGATCGCGATGGCAAGGATGCCGCCGAGCATCGTCATGTAACTCATCATGGAGATGAAGACGTACATGATCGAGGGTTTCTGGGGCATCCAGTTCCTGTACGGGTCATCGAACTCCTCCATGCGCTGGAGTTGCTCGGTATACGCCTCCAGGCTGTTGTTGTAGTTCTCGATGCCGTCGTAGATGCTGATCGTCGATATCACGAGGAGCAGGCCGAGGATGATGATGAACCGCCTGCTGGTGATGTGGTCGGAGAACTCCTTCCGTGCTACGTTGAGCAATCGATCGAGTGCCATCATCTCACCTCCGGTAGGCCGCCATGAAGACGTCCTCGATCTCGGGCTCCTCAAGGCGCATCTCCCGCACGTGCAGCCCCTGTTCGAAGAGCGCCGCGGAAAGCCGGTCCCGGATATCGGCCTTCGCCCGGACGACCGCCCGCGTCCCGTTCCGCTCGACGTCGATGATCGCCGGGTCCTCGAGATCCGGCAGCCGCTCCCGTGTCTCGACGACGATCCGGACGGCATCGCCGTCCGACGGTGCGAGCGCCCGGGCGACCTCTTCGAGCGTCCCCTGCGCCACCAATCTCCCTTTCGCGAGCAGCCCCACAGTCCGGCAGACCTCCCTGACCTCGGAGAGGATGTGGGAGGAGACGAAGACCGTCTTTCCTTCGCCGGCGAGGTGTTCGACAAGGTCCCGGTACTCCCGGACGCCCTCGGGGTCGAGGTTCGCCGTCGGCTCGTCGAGGAAGAGCACTTTGGGGTCATTGATCAGGGCCTGAGCGAGCCCGAGCCGTTGCTTCATCCCGCGAGAGTACTCTCCGGCCTTCTGGGTGACGCCGTCGAGGTGGACCAGCGCAAGCAGTTCGACGATCCGCTCCTTTCGCTCTCGCGCGTCCATCCTGTAGAACCGGGCGAAGTAATCCAGGTTCTGTTCGCCGGTCATGTTCCCGTAGAACCCGACGTCTTCGGGGAGGTAACCGATGATCTCCTTTACTTTCAGCGGGTCTTTCGCGACCTCGATCCCGTCGACCAGGCACCGGCCGCCGGTGGGCTCGATCATCCCGGTGAGCATCAGGATCGTCGTGCTCTTCCCCGCCCCGTTCGGGCCGAGGAAGCCGAATATCTCGCCCTCCCCGACCTCGAGGTCCAGACCGTCGACGGCCGCCTTTCCGTTGTATACTTTCGTGAGATTCTCCGTTCGTATCATTTTACACTCCCACCAGGGCTGGTTTGATGACGTTCTACTGCAGACTACGACATCCTCTTATTAACGTTTTCTGTGACAATCGTCTACACTTAGGGGAGGGATCATGATTCCAGCCACTACGGCGTCACGATTATTCCGGCAGAGTCCCAAGATGCATCGTGAATCGGGCACTGGACTGCGTATCGCCCCTCGCGCGGCACCAATCATAAGTCCTGCAGCGACGTCCCCCGAGGATACGGGCCATGCTCGTACCCCCTTTCGGTGTTCGCCGACATAGTATGGGGGGATGGGGAGATAAGGCGATGGTAAACTACGAAAAAAATCGAACCTACCCATGGCAGGCATTCGGGCACCGGCAGGGCCAGGGGCTTCGATAACGGACATCCACAGCCTCTAGACCGCCTTTCTTCTTCAAGACCCCGGGGGAAGGGCCGCAATGCAAAAACCTTTTCTCTCGCCGGCCTGATGGTTTTCCTGATAGGTATGAGAAGGTTATTCGGTGCGGCCGTGGTGCTCCTCTTCCTGGTGCTCGCGGCCGGATGCATGTCGTCCCAGCCTCCGGCGGGCTACGTGACGATCCGGAGCGTCGATATCAGCATCCCGGACGGCCAGCCGCCGTCGAATGTCACCCGGGTCACGGCGGTCCCCTACCTCGACGCGGTCTACGCGGATGTAGACGGCGTCGACCTGCAGGTCGTTGCAAAAGAGGCCGGGACGGATATCGTCGTCGAGGAGACGGTTCGCTCCATCGGCACCCTGGCGTCGGGGAGGACGGCGAAGGAGGAGATCACGCTCACGCTCGAGAACGGCCGGGGTTACGATGTCTGGGTGACGATATGGCAGGACGGGCGCATGCGGGAGAAAGGATCGGTGAATGTCTTCCTCCCGGACAGGACGGTCGCTACGCAACGACTGGCCTACTCGCTCCTCACCGTCTCCGCGATCGACGTCATGACTCCGGATCTCGGCGCCGACCCGATCACGCTCGACATCATCACCGCGATCGTGAACGGCGGCAGCACCTCCGGGAACCTCGTGATGGAGATACGGGCGATCAACCTCCAGACCGGGATCACCGCCGTCCGCGAGTCCCGGCCGCTCGGGATGGTTCCCGGAGGTTCGGGCGCCGAGAAGAGAGTGAGCATCACGGTGCCGAACGGCTACGACTACGAGATCCGTATCCGGCTCGTCGAGGACGGCGCGGCCTTTGCGACCAGCACCGGCCGGATCACCCTGGCACCGCCGCCGCAGGTGATCCTCGCCGACGGTGCGGTCTTCAGCCCCGCGAAGAGCACATCGCCGGTCGCTCTCTCGACACCGGCCCCCACCCCTGGAAAGCCGTCCTCCGCGCAGGTCGGGCAGTTCAGGGTGCAGAGCAGCGGTGCGCCGACACCGATCCAGTCCCCCGGGTTTACCGTCGGGCTTGCCGCCGCCGGGCTCATCGGCGCCGGGTTTTTGAGACGGAGGAGGTAGGCGTGGTAGCCGAGGGTCTCACCGCGTGGAGGGTCTACCTCTACGCCGTCTCGTTCATCGCACTCATCGTTGCGATCATGGGTAGCGTGAGCCTCCTTGCTATCGCGGTCGAGGTCTTCATATACCCGCCGCCCCAGCCCTACCCGGTGCCGCACTACTACCCCGAACTCCCCGGGAGCGTGGCGCAGGTCGTCGTGGGGCTCGTCGTCTGGGGCTACCACTGGATGCTGCTTAAAAAAGAGCACTGACGGGATTTACCGCTGCCGGAGGGATCTCGCGGCAATCAGCAGTCCCGCGGCCGCCACCGCCGCCCCGAAGCCGGGGAGAGAAGTGGGCGCCGTCTCCGCCGGGAGAGAGGAGGTGTTCGGCGTCACCGAGACGGAGAAATGAGGTGCCGGTTGCACCGACGTGTAGACATGAACCGTTCCTCCCGGCGGGGACAGGGGCGGAAACTGGTGCCGCGACATCGTCCCCCTCTCCTTGCTCCTCCGGATGAACTCTTCCGGAGGCGGGAGCGTGGTGTTCACCGCGACCCGGAGGGTGCCGCCCTCAACGACGCCCGCGAACCTACCGTCGATGTAGACATCCTCGCCGTCAGCGCCGTAGATCAGGTACCAGCCGGTCTCGCTCACCTCTGCACCCCGGGCAGGCTGTTCGACCTGATAGCGCTGCGGGAAGAGGTCGATCGTCTCTCCGGCGGCCGGGGCTCGCTCGATGAAGCCGGTATACATCAGGCGGTCTCCCTTCCGGACGGTATACTTCCGTGCGGGCGGGGCCGCCGGGTCTACCGCCACGATAAGTTCGGTATCGGCGATCGTCCCCCTGAACTCGCCGTCGAAGGAGACCTCCGCACCGTCGCCGTTGAACCAGTGGACGACGTACCGCCCGGCATCGTCCTCCCCGACCGCCGACGCCGCCGGGAGCAGGCAGGCAAGGAGGAGGATACACGCGAGGCAGGCGGGTCTTCTCGTGCCAGTCCCCCCGGGTGAACAGTACATGAGAGAAGAAAGGGGAGAGCACCATATATCGTTTCTGTGCCGTCCGTCTACCGACCGGCTCCCCGAAACCACCTGCCGTCACGCACTCTGCGCCACGCCGTAGACGGTTCCGTTCCATTCGCAGAGGGCATACTTCGCGAGAATCCGCCGCATCTCCTCTGTTGTTATGCGGAGCGAACTGCACTTTTCATGTTCTTTTCCGAACGGGCTATACGAAGAACGGGGGTCGACCCAGAGAAGTGCATCGAACAGGGGGCCTTTCGAGACCAGGACACGCTTCCCATCGAGGATCAGCGCGCCGAGCGCCGGGTGATCCCGGAAGTCGCCTTCGGTGAGATGCGTCACGGAAGCGGCGTCCACAGACCCTTCCCGGGGAAACGCGGCAAGGTGCGTCTCGTCGATCAGGTTGTTCCAGTGGAGGAATCCGAGACCAATGATGCACAGGATAGCGAGGACGACAAGTGCCCCGAAGAACGGACCGCTCCCCCATTCCAGATCTTCCGCCGTCCCGCCCGGTCGTCTGTTCCCCTCCATCTTTCACCACCACCCGAGCCCCCCGGAGCACGGCTGCTGTTTTCAGTGGAGGAGACTGGGCCGCCGGGGCATATGAGGGGTTCGCGACCGAAGGGATGATCCGGGGCCCCTATTCCCTCTCGCCCTCGAACCGGTACGCCCCGTTCGGCACCGTGATCTCGAACCGGGCACCCTTCCCGGGTTCACCCGTCTCCCGGATCGTCATCCCGGTGATCCCGAGGATCCCCGCGACCAGGAAGAGCCCGTGGCCGTACCGGCGCTTATAGGTCTCGCGGAATATTGCCTCCTTCTCGCCGTCCGGGATGCCGGTGCCGTCATCCTCGCAGAGGATCAGCAGGTCAGGCCCGGCCCTCGTGCACGAGAACCGGACCTCCGTCACGCTTCCGCCGTGGCGGACGGCGTTGTCGATGAGATTGTAAAAGACCTTCTTCACCATTGGGTCCGCGTAGATCTCAAGGCCCGAGAGGTCGGCGCGGACGTCGATCCCTGTCGGGAGGGCGAGATAGGAGACGCTCTCCGCGACAAGGTCCTGCGGCCTCTGCCAGACCGGCGTCTTCACCCCCATGTCGTGGTAGTCCCGGCTGAACTCGATCTGCTTCTGAATCTCGTCAACGGCGGCATGAGCACGATCCAGACTGGCCCGAACCCCGGGATTCTCGCTATCCTCCCCGGCAAACCCGATGTAGGCACGTGCGACAGTGATCTGGTTGAGGATGTCGTGGCGGGTGATCCCGGCGAGAAGGTTCAACTTCGCGTTTGCCCGAACAAGCGCCTCCTCGGCGTGCTGCTGCTCGGTGATATCTTCTCCGGAACTCAGGATCCTGCAGACGGCACCGTTCTCGTCACGAAGCACGGTGTTGTGCCACGCGACGATCCGTTCGCCGCCGTCTGTAGCGACGACCGGCATCTTCACGCGCTCATTCCCCCCGATCTCACCCTCTCTCAACTCCGCGAAGAGCGCACGGAAACGCTCCCGCTCCGTCGGCGGGATGAACCGCTCGGCCCAGACCTCGCCCACAGCCGCATCCGCCGGGCAGCCGAGAACCTCGGACGCCCGGCGATTGATGAGGGCGACCCGCCCGTCTCCATCGAGGACAACGAAGAGGGCTCCGGCGATGTCCAGATACTGTGCGAGCCGGTTCTTCTCCTGCCTGAGCCGCTCTTCACTCGATTTCAAGCCGGTAAAGACCAGCGCATAGGGCTGCCGGATCCCCGTCTCGACGAACGCGACGTAGATGAGCCCGAACGAGAGCACCATCAGGAGGTGGCCGATCATGTTTGAGGGGCCGTAGACGCTGATATAAAGCGTAAAAGCAAGTTCCGAGGCGATCATCACGAGGACGGCCGCGAGCAGGTGGGCCGCCACCCGGGGCGAGAAGGCGGCCCGCACCCGGTAGACGGCGACCGCCCCGAGGGCGAGCAGTACCGCTATGATGTACTCGCTCCAGATCTTGAACGGCGTCAGCCCCGGACCCACGATGTAGCAGTCGGGAAAGACCGGGACGACGAAGATCGAGAGGAGCAGGAGCACGGTGACCCCGGCAAACGCGGCAAACACCTCCCGGGGACCGGGGTTTCTCCGGAGCAGGAGAGGCGCGGCAAGCAGCGTCCCGGCGAGGAGGTAGCGCGAGGCGATCCAGAGTTGCGTCGGGAGGTTTGCGTCGTAGCCGACGAAGATCCCCATGCCGTCATACGCGAGGGTGTGGACCAGTTCGATGCCGGCCACGAAGAGCAGTCCGGTGCCGGCGACCAGCAGGTAGCCATTCTCCCGCATCGTCCGGGCGTTCCATGCCACGATGAAGACGCCCAACGCAATCGCGATGGCGACGAATTCGGCGATCGTGTGAAAGAGGAGATACCTGTACAGGCCTGTTGCCGCGAGGGCGGCCAGAAGCACCGTAAGGACGATGAACGATCGCCAGATGCCGGATTCCGCGGCCCCCTGTTCTATGCGGCCCCACTGGCTCTCTGCTCCGCTCCGGGTTGTACGCGCCGAAGAATCTGTCTGCATAGAGTTGGTCTGCATGGCTCCTTTCCGGTGCGGGCGGGGAACAACGGGCCGGCTCCCGGACGTCCCGCCCGAACCCTGCCCCGGTGGTGCGGCGCCAGGGCCCGGACCATCCGCCCATGTTTCATCTCACTAATATATCCAATGGACTATTAAAGTATTGGATGGGGAAAAACCCATATATGGCGCAATTCAGGAAAAACGAGGATTATATTATGACAATCAGGTAGGGCGCTCTCATGCGGATCGAGATTTACCCACAAGAGATCGCTACACCAGTTCGTTCCTCCGCAGGAACTCCCTGATCTCGCGGGACTCGACCCAGCCCTCGTCGAGCTACCTGACGATCGCGTTGATCCGCTCAACCTGCTCCCGGATCTTTGCCGACATCGCCTCATCATCGGCCAGATCGGCCATGCCGAGGATCACCTGCAGGGGCAGCCGGATATGGTCCGCGAGAACTGCAAACTGCTCGATGCTCTGCTCGATCTGGTAGAACGCCTGCAGCCGCATATCCTCGTAGCGCACCCGGTCCGAGACGTCCCTGCCGACGATCTGTACGCCCACGACAAGGCCGTCTTCCACGATCGGAGACTCGTTCAGTTCGAGGAACGCCACCGACTCGTCTTTGCGGCGGAACTCGACCTCGACCCCCTCGACCGGTTCGCCGCGGGCGATCTTCTCTCGCCCCTCCTCCCAGACGGGGAGGGACGAGGGGACGACATAGTCGTGACACCTGCAGCCGATGGACTCATCGGGAGTATAGCCGAGGATGCGGGTCACCGCCGGGGAGATATAGGTGATCCCCCGGTCGCGGTGACAGGTGTAGATAATATCGAAACTTCGCTGCGCGATCTCGCGGAACCGCTCCTCGCTCTCCGCAAGAGCATTCTGCATCTCCCGCCAGTCGGTGATGTCCTCCAGCATCGCGATGACCAGGCCTCCCTCCCCGGAGTCGTGGAGCAGCGACGTGGTCAGCCGCCCCCAGACGATCCTGCCGTCCTTCGTCAGGTAGCGCTTCTCCCGGCGGAGACCCTTCATCAAAGCGGTCTCTTGGTGGAGAGAACCGGCCTCCTCCCGGTCGGGCGGGTAGATCAGGTCGTATGACCGCATACCATACAGTTCGTCCTCGTCGTAGCCGAACATACGCACGAACGCCGGGTTCGCCTCCATGATCCGTCCGTCCGGGTCGATGAGCGCGATCCCGGTTCCCGCCTGCTCGAAGATCCCCCGGAACCGCTCTTCGCTCTCCCGCAACGCAAGTTCCGCTTTCTTCTGTTCGGTGATCTCCTGCCCCGTGACAGCCAGCATCCCGGCCCGCGGCCGGTAGATCTGCAGGTCGTACCACCGCCCGGTTCTCGGCTCCTGCAGCCGCCGCTGCACCGGAAGACCGGTCTCTGTGACCTCCCCATAGAGAGCACGGGCACCCTCGCGGATCGCCGGGAAGATATCGAAGAGCCGCTGTCCGACCAGTTCTCCCCGGCTGCGGCCGAATACCTCGGCCGCTTTTTCGTTCAGCTCGCTGACACGGTAATCGACAGGGTTCCCTTCGTCGTCCCGGATAACCTCGTAGAGGGTGTAACTCTCGAGCATCCGTTCAAAGAGAAGACGGTACTTCTCTTCGCTCCTCCCGAGAGCCTCGTTCACCCGCATCCGCTCGATGACCCCGCCGAGTCGCCCGGCAACGGCATCGATCAGGCGGCGTTCATCGACGAGAAACGGCGCACCGTCGTCTTCGGGCCGCTGGTGGCGGTAGCAGACCTCCAGCTTCCCGACGATCCTCCCCTTGACGACGATCGGGCTCTCCTGCCGCCAGGGGCTCTCGATAAAACCGGCCGACCGGTATTCCCGGCCGTCGACCACGATCCGGGCGGCGGCATCTTCCGGATGGAGCCAGCCGGCCGGGAGGATGACGGCAACATCCCGGAGAACCTCTTCGACCGAGTTCCCGGGCCGCTCGATGACGCCGCTCACGGCGTAAAGCGTCGCAAGTTCCCTCACCCGGTTGTCCAGGGCGATCCGCTGCTCCCGCAGCATCTCTTCAGCCCTGCGCCGTTCCGTGATGTCTTCTGCAATGACGACGAGCCGGTCGTGCTGCGGCCGGTATACCTTCAGTTCGTAGAAGGAGCCGGTATCCGGACTCGAGACCTCGCGGTGCACCGTCCTCCCGGTTGCGGCAACCTGGTAGAAGAGGTCGAGCGCAACGGTGCCGATCGCCGGAATAGCCTTCGGGAGGTCTTCTCCGACGACCTCCTCCTGCGGACGCCCGAGGTTTTCGGCGGCTTTGCGGTTGATCCGGACGACCCGGAAGCCGGCAGGGTCCCCTGAACCGTCGCGGAGTATCTCAAGAAGGAGGCCGGCGTCCGGCATCTGGTCGAAGAGGAGGCGGTACTGGTGCCCGGACGAAGCAGCCCCGGCGGGTGCCGGCGCGACGGCCGCCCCGAGCATCGCGGCGACGGCACGGACGAGGGCATGCTCCTGCGGCAGGAACGGATCGTCCCTCCCCTCCGGGACCCTCCGGCACTCGACCACGAGGTATGCGGCTGAACGTCCTCCGGCATCTATCCCGGCAACAATCCTTCCGGGCCCCGGAACGGCGGTTCCGGACACTATCCGCACCGACACCTGTTCAGGGTGGCGGAACCCGCGGGGCAGAAGGGCGGCCGTCTCCCGGAAGGCCTCGCCGGCATCGGCGCCGCCTTCGATCGCGCGGGCGACCGCGGAGAGGGTGCAGAGTTCCCTCGCCTGCCAGCATGGTTCGTCCCGGCCGGTGACGTCGAGGTCGACCCCCGCCCAGAGGACGATCCTGCCCGCGGCGTCCCTGACCGGGATGCCCCTGCTCGCGATGGTGCGATATCCGCCGTCGGCATCCCGGATCCGGTAGTTGCACCTCCACGGAAGACCGGCATCGTTGCAACGTTCCCACCGGGCGAGCACCGTCCCGGCGTCCTCCGGGTGGAGGTTGCCCCCCAACGCGGGATCAGAGCGCTCTTCGAGCGTCGTTTCCTTGAGGGGAGGCGCCACGCCGTCGGGCCCGCTGATCCAGATCCTGCAGGAGATTGCCTCGTCGGCAGGCAGGCCATGGTTGTCCGGAGCGGTCGCGGTGAAGTCTGGTGACGGCATGTTTCAACACTGAAGGGAAGTCAGGCAGGGTGACGGAGATTGACGGCAGGCCGTCACCCGGGCATGCTGTGCTGGGGGCGGTCGTTCCGATCAGTTGGGTCGAACTCGTCATAATGGTTCTGCTCGGTGAAAGGGCGACCCCCTATTCGAGCAATCGCGCCGGCGGCAGATCCGGATATGCGCCCGGACACCCTTTAAGTGAGAAGCGGTTAAGGTTGTACGATCATGACGGAGACCTGCGCCCGAACGACTCCGGCCGGAGGCGGGCCGTGACGGAGCATGAGGAAAGTCTGTCCTGTCCCCGCTGCCGGGTTGGGGCCTCTCGGGATCAGAGACCGGTCGTCGGCCGCCGGGAGATCGCGGTCTTCGGGGTCTCGGGCATCCTCCTCCTCACGGGGGTGATCGTCGGGTACCTCACCCCATACCCCTTCGCCGGGACAGCCCTGCTGCTCGCCGCCGCGGTCATATCCGGCTACGATATCCTGAGAACCGGGTTCTTCGCTCTCATCCGGCTCCGGTTCAGCATCGCCGTGCTCATATCCATCGCGGCGGCAGGAGCGTTCCTGACCGGAAATCCCGCCGAGGGGGCGACCGTGCTGTATCTCTACGCCGTCGCCGAGTTCCTGGAGGAGTACGCGGCCGGCAGGGCCGAACGCTCGATAGCCTCGCTCCTCGACCTCACGCCGCAGACCGCCCGGGTCAGGCGGGACGACGGCGAGACGATCGTCCCGGTCGACGACGTCACCGTCGGGGAGATTGTGATCGCGAGGCCGGGCGACACCATCCCGCTCGACGGCATCGTCACCACCGGCGGATCGTCGGTCGACCAGGCGGCAATCACCGGGGAGAGCGTCCCGGTGGCAAAGGGCATCGGGGACGGAGTCTACGCCGGGACGCGGAACATTGAGGGATACCTCGAAGTCCGGGTGACGAAGCCGGAAAGCGAGAGCACGATAGCCCGGGTCGCCACCCTGGTCGCGGAGGCCCAGTCCCGCACCTCCCCCACCGAAGCCTTCATCGAGCGGTTCTCCCGCTACTACACCCCGGCGGTCATCCTCCTCGCCGCCCTCCTCGTCGTCGTCCCGCCGCTCGCCTTCGGCGTCCCGTTCCTCGAAGCGTTCTACCGGGCGCTGATCCTGCTCGTCATCGCCTGCCCCTGTGCGCTCGCGATCTCCACCCCGGTCTCGATGGTCTCGGGGATCACGACTGCGGCGCATAACGGCGTGCTGATCAAGGGCAGGGACTCCCTCGAGGCCGTGGGGCTTGCGCGGGTGGTCGTCTTCGACAAGACCGGGACGCTCACGACCGGGAGGCTCGAGGTGGACGGCGTGGCCGGGTTCGGGGTTTTGGAGGCGGAGGTGCTCGCTGTCGCCGCGTCGCTCGAGTCACGCTCCGGCCACCCAATCGCGGAGGCGGTTCGGCGGCGGGCGGACGAGGAAGGCATCCCGCTCCGGGAGGTGGAGGAGTTCACCTCGCTGACGGGGAGAGGCATCCGGGGGAAGATCGGCGGCGAGACCTACCTCCTCGGGAACGAGGCACTCTTTGCCGAACCCGGGGACAACGCATGGCGGGCGGCGTATGACCGGCTGGAGGGCGAGGGGAAGACGGTCATCCTCGCCGGCACGGCCTCGGGGGTGATCGGGCTCATCGCCCTCTCGGACGTGGTAAAGAAGGATGCAAAAGAGACTGTTGCCGCTCTCCGGGCGCGAGGCATCAGGACGGTGATGCTCACCGGGGACAACGAGCGCGTCGGGGAGGCGGTGGCCCGCCGCATCGGTATCGACGAGTGCCATGCCGGCCTCCTCCCGGAGGAGAAGGTGGCGATGGTCGAGCGGCTGATGGACCGCTATGGGCTCGTGGT
>DAIRGM010000034.1:11719-24615 GCA_036794525.1 Methanoculleus sp. | reverse complement strand
AGCACCCGGTCGGTGTGCGGCTTGGTCTTCTCGCGGATCTCCTCCGGCACCGGGACCCCGCAGACCTCGCAGCATGTCGGGGTCGCCTGGGGCACCTCGCCCACGTAGCGCGGGGCGCGGTCGCCAGTGTCGATCTCCTCGGGGGAGTAGAGGCCGGAGATGTTGAACGCCTGCCGGAGCGCCTGTGCTTGGGCGACCTTCTTAATCATTGTCTCGGGTTTCGTCTGCCAGAGGTTCTTTCCGGCCGAATACTCTGATAATTTGACTTCTGCGACGAACGGATATTTCATGTCCTTGCGATAGACTTCACACCACCCGATCGTATCGTCCCCTTCTTTTCTCGCGCCAGTTTTCATGCCGTCGAAAACCCCGGAGCGGTGCGCGATCGCGAGGAACCCGTCGCGGCCTGCGAAGATCGCGGCGGGGTTGTTGCCGTACTTGATCGCCCAGATCTGCTTCGTGAACGGGTCGAGCTGGTAGGTCTTCGCGAGCTGCATCAGGAGCAAAAACTCGTTGTCGGTGCAGTCCCGGGCACACATATCCCGGATGAGTTGGATCTGCTGCTGGTTGTACTGTGCCGGGACGATGCCGCCAGCGTTGAGGGTCGCGGGTAGGTCTGACATCAGTCCACCTCCCGGGCCTCGACGGCGTCGCGGACGACGCGGGGGTTGTCGAGGTCGGGGATAATGCCCGCGACCATGACGCACGGCACATCCTCGGCCCCTTCTCGCGGCCGGCTGATCAGGAGCATCGGGGCGGTCGGACCCACGATCCCATAGTTCGGGTGGACGATCTGGATATCCGCCGAGCACGCCCCGGCGTCCTCAGAGTCCCCGAGAGGATAGAGTCGGGCGATCGCCGCATCGATCGCGTCACGGAGATGCTGCAGGGAGTACTGGACCCCCAGGCACCCGCCTGAGAGCGTACCTATACCGATGACGCGAGACGGGGCCATTTCCACGATCTGAATCGAGCCCTCGACTGTAGTGAGGGGTAGGGCGCGGCCAGCGGGCTGGAACTCGCTGCTCATTCCTCTCCCTCCTGCTCTTCGCGGCCGGTGCCGAGCCCAAACTCAGAGAGCGACGTGCCCCGGTCGGACTCGATCCTGACCTCTAACTCTGCCTTGAGCGAGACGGGAGCATACACCACGGAGACGTAGCGCCGCCCGGCCATCGACAGGAAAAACGTCTGGAGTTTGTCGCGGGCGTTCATCACGGCCTCGTCAGGGCTCTCACCCTGGCCGATGATTGGATACCCCTTGATGTCGGCAATCCACATCTCGGCCTTCTCGTTGTATGTCGCGGTCGTGGTGAGCTCGATGATGTCGATCATTCCGATCCCTCCGGGCGCTCGTACTCGACAGTCGTGCCGATGTCCTTGACCTCGACCTCGCAGCAGTCGTCGAACGTCCCCTTGCCAAGCAGCGCCTCCGCTTTTCCGATTGCGACCGTGCAGCACTCGACAAATGCCTCTGCACCGTGCTTGGCGAAAAACAGTTTCGGTACGATGGTGCGGGTTTTCCGGGTGCGGATCTTGAGGAGATAGTTTCCTATCTTGCTGACGCCGGCGATCTTCGCCTGCTCGATGCAGTTGTGCCGCTCCTCCTCGCAGCGGTCGATCTTGCGCTTGATCTCGATAACATCCTCGCGCTCGTTGAACTCGTCCTGTAGCGCCTTGAGTTCGGCCCGGTGCTCGTCGGCCCGGATCCGAGCCACGAACGCCCGCTCCAGGAGGTTGTCGGGCAGAACCGCGTGGCCGCACTCTGCCGGATCCATGCTGCACTCGCTTCCATCCCCCTTGCACTCGCGGCAGGGGTTTTCGCAGTCGCAGTGCATCAGGATCCCTCCTGAGACAGCCGCTCGGTCAGGTCGTCGCGAATCCCCTGTATGAGACAATACCCTCCGCAGGCGACATCCGCCAGGCAACCGCCGCATGGTATCGTATTGCAGACACTCTCAGCGCGGTTGAGCACGGCGAGGGCAGTATGGAGTGCCCCCGCGATCGTCTCATGGCTGGCGGTGGTCGCGGCGAACCGGTCATCGGTCTGTCCGATCAGGTCCATGAGCGCCTCCTCCGGCGTATCGCCGAATCCCGATAAGCCCTCTTGGAGGTTGGGGCCGCAGAGGGCACACCACTTGTTGCCGTCGAGGGAGATCCGGATCTCCTGGTCGCCGGACATCAGGCGCACCCCCCGGCGTTGAGTTCCGCGACCCGCTGTTCGATCACGTCTCGGTCCGGGATGTATCCGCCGGAGAATTCGACGTTCCCTCCGTGGAGGGGTTGCGTCGGGTCCCGCAGGCGACCGGCCGCGTATAACCGCGTGTGATCGATAACCTGCGAGAGCACGCACCACTGGCCCGGCATCAGCACCGCCCCCCGAGCACCTCAGCAACCCTCGCGAGCGATTGCGCACTCGTCAGGTCGCCGCACTGATCCCGATCAGGATCCCACAGCGCGCAATCGGCACCGACACAGGGGCAGAGTCCCCCGTCATCCGGGCAGACCTGGCGCGGGCAGTAGACCTCGACGTCCATCAGCACCGCCCCCGCTCTGCCTGCATCTCCGCGAGCACGGAGACGGGGAGGCCCTCGACCCGCCGCACCCGGTGGATCCGGCATTGCTCACGCAGAGTCGCGGCTCGCTCCTCGCGCCTGGCATCATCGTCCAGGCACTGCAGGCAGAGGCCGTCGCTCGCCGCCTTCCGCGGCCCGAACGCATCGAACCCCTGGCCGCAGCGGGTGCACGTCCGGAACTCCGTCCCGTCCGCGAGGCATGCATCGCAGTAGCGATCGTTCGTGGTCTCGGCACCGCAGGAGCGGCACAGACGCGCCCGCCCGTGCAGGAGATCGTCGTTCGCCGGCGCGTTCGCGCGCGTGCGAACCAATATATTCTCTGTTGACAATACCTCAGAGGCGGCCCGGGTTTCCCGAAGCTTGCAGGCGGGGGAACATGCAGGGCTGCCATTCAAACATTCGCTTTTTGACATACGTTTTCACCGTCTTTCACGATAACTCGCCCGATCTCGATTCCGATCGTTAACCTCCGGGCGTAGAGGGGATCTTTCATCAGTGCATCGTGCAGATCACGATTGATTACAAGCGGCGGGGTCATGCCGTCGCCTCCATATCTGCAGGGTCATAGTCGATACCGAGGGCATCCAACCCTCGAACAATGATAAGCCGCGCCGCCTCGGTGCGGGTGACTAGCTTCTGGTTAGCCTGCACCTTGTCGATCGCATCCAGCATCCACACAGGGACTTTGAACCCTACGTGCCGCAGTGAGTCACTATGGGCACCGTGTTTCACAATGTTTCACTCCATTTTACTATTTTTCACATAAGTATATATCCATTCCGGTTTTACATCGTTTCACGGCGTGAACTAATGCAAAATGCAACAATGGGGGAGAAAATGTCTGACGAAACAAACCATGTGGGCGTCCGGATGCCAGTAGATCTGATTGAAAAAATGAACACTCTCGCGAAATCTCATCATCGCAGCCAGAGCGGCGAAGTAATCCATGCTTGCGCTCTGTACATCGCTGCGCACGAGCCTCCAAGCACCCCCGAAGCGTATTACGCTGCCTTACAGGCACTCGAATTACTCAGAGCCAAAATGCAGGATGATCTGAATGAATTAGAGCAGAAATCTTCTCTAAAAAGGGTCAAAATAGGTGGGGAGTGGATACCGTAATGCTGCTACCAGTCAGGGTCTCCCCCCGACGCCGCGTGTGGGTAGACGTATCCTTTTTTTACGAGAAGTACTTGGTTGCCGGCCGCTCCGAGGACGTTATCCAATTCCACCTAAAAAACGCCCGGGTTGACGGGATCTATGAGGAGGAGGAGGTCGCCCACGACGTGAAACACACCATCGCAGGTATGCTCCACGCAGGGGCCTCCCGTAATGAGATCATCGATGAAGTTTCCTTGGTGTATTGCATCCCGATCGCGTGCTTGGAGGAGATTGTTGATGAGGTCGAGGGCGAGATCGCCACGGCGATCCCCATCTAGATCTCCCCCAACTCTTTCATCTCCAAGATCATCCTCCGCATCTCTTCTTTCTGGATCGCCGCGTCGTCCGCGAGGAACCCTTTTGACGCCTCTATAGATCTCGCCGCCTCCTCGGTCAACTCGCAGCCGCACCGGCCGCAGAACCGGGCGCCGGGGCCGGCGATCGTGTGGCACCGGGGGCACTCGTGGATCTCGACCCGCTCCGGTTCGGCCATCTGCCGATCAGCCAGGCCGTAGTGAGTGAGCAGCGCCCGATCGACGTCGGTGTTGACCAGGTGGAGGTAGGTCTCCAGCTCCTTTGCCGTCGGGTCGCCCCAGAACAGCATCCCCACGACAGAGATCGAGACGCCCTCACGGATCAGGTGCGTGATGCGGCTGTGTCGGAACAGGTGCAGCGTCAGGTGTTTTTTAATCCCGGCCCGACGGGCGATCACGCGCATCTGTTTCGCCATCGCCGCATGCGCCAGGGGCTTATTCCGGGCGTTCAGGAACACCAGGGCGTCGGGCGACTGCTGCAGCGGGTAGTCTCGCCGCCAGGCCGCCAGCGCTTCCGTCGACATGACCAGGCGCACGTATCGCGGCCGGCCGGTCTTGAAGTCGAGGTTGACGATCGCACCATATTCGTCGAAGTCTAACTGCCTCCAGGTCAGGGTCGCAGCCTCCCCCGCCCGGAGCCCGGCCTCGTAGAGCAGCGAGAAGAGGGCACGGTCCCGGCTTGTCGTGCAGGCCGACAAAAATGATGTGACCTCGTCGGGGGAGAGGATATCCGCTGCGGTTTTTGTCATCCTCGGTTTCGGCGGCGGGTGGATCTTCGCCAGGCGCTTCTCCGGGATCTCAGTGTAGCCCCGGTCGTTCATCCAGGTGTAAAACTGCTTTAAGATCGTGATGTAGTCGATTATCGTGTTGGTCTTATACGGCTTCCCGGATCGGATGCTGGTCCCCGACCGGACTGCGTTCACCCCGGCGAGGAGATCCCCGATGGTGTTCTGGTCGAACGGCCCGATCCAGCGCCGCCACTGGCAGAGGTGCGTCGTAATCTTGTTCTGCCGGCTGACGGTGATCCCGCGGCAGGCTCTTAAATCGTTGACGAACTCGAGGATATAGCCCCGGTCGGCCGGGGAGAGCCCCCCCTCTTGTTCGGCCCGGTCCAATGACCGGACAGCGTACCCCACGCGATCGCCGTGGAACTTTGAGTCGTTGAGGGTAGGAGCTTCAAGCATACCATGAAATCAGCCTCAACTTATTTAAACGCTTCTAACTCGAAGTTCTGAATCCGGCCTCTCGCATGCGCTTTTTTGGGTCGTTTGTATCCCACCGGTTTCTCTCCGCGGGTTCGTATTACTCCGGTTCGTCCAGGCGGCATGCCCCCCCGACAGTTTCGCAACTCTCCCCCGGGGGAGACTCAGGCCCTATTTATCCTCCTGCGCCAACCCTGAGTCATGGACACGCGCACCTTCATCGTAAAGCCGGTCGGCATCGTGCATGCCGACGGCGAATCGTTCTCGATCGAGGTTGCCGGACGGTTCCGGCCCGCGCTCCAGGGACTGGAGGGGTTCAGCCACATCGTCGTGCTCTGGTGGGGCGACCGGGTCGATATACCGGAGTGCCGGAGCGAAACAGTCTGCAATAAACCGTACGCGAGGGGCCCGGAGACGATCGGGGTCTTCGCCACCCGGTCCCCCGTCCGGCCGAACCCGATCGCGCTCTCGGTCGTCCCGGTCATCGGTATCGATACCGCGTCTGGCACCATCAGGGTCGCATATATCGATGCCGACGATGCGACGCCGGTGCTGGACATCAAACCCTACCTCCCGGCCACCGAACGAGTCCGGGATGCGGACGTGCCGGCCTGGTCGTCTCACTGGCCGCAGTGGTACGAAGAGAACGAGGGGTTCGACTGGGCGGCGGAGTTCACCTTCGAGAAGTGATACAGGAGATCGCGACCGGTCTTCCGGTGCAAAAAAAAGCAGGGTTATTTGACCCTGCCGAACTCCTGGCTCACGTCCGCTGCAGAGTGGAAAGTCTTGTCCTGGAACATCTCGAGGACCTGGATCACCGCGTCGGGTGCGTTTTTACTCCGTGCGTGGCTGATCAGGTCACTCTTGCCGGCCGGGTAGTCCATACCGCCGAGGTACTTCTGGAATGCGGATGCACTCAGTTCCTGGACGGAGGAAGCCTGTGCTGCAGAGGCCATGCCGCCTTTAACTGAAGGTCTCTCTTCTGCCATAGTTCTCACCACCTCATTTACCTGCATCCCGCATCACGGGACACAGGGCTGCCCCATAGATCCGATTGAATAAAAAAGTTGTCGTCGTTAAAAGCGAAAATGCCTGCAACTCAGCGAGAGAACGTTTCGTGCAGGGAGTGGTGACGGCTGCGCCGGGCGGGCGGGCGGTTCGTCCTCCCCGACAATCCCGGGGGAGAGAGTCTCCTGATGGAAGAGACGGCATCCCGGGGTCGGGCGCGTCCGGCGGGATAACTGCAACGGCAGGAGGTACGGAACCGTCCATACCGACAATCAGAGATGAGGTTCGCGGGAACCCCGACTCTTCAAAAATGTGGGATATTCAGAGTACTGTTCTTGAGGGGTACCTAATACCGCCTGAAGTCGTTTCTCGGTCTCGGGGGCCGAGCTTCATCGATCTTCAGGGTACGGCCTTCGAATACAGTGTCGTTCAGGGCTTCCTTTGCTGCCTCAGCCTCTTCGGGGCTGGACATCTCGACGAACCCGAACCCTTTGCGCTCGATGACTCTGACGTCACTTACCGTCCCATACTGGCTGAACAGTTCTTTCAGTTGCTCTTCATTTACCGAGTAGGTGAGGTTACCGACGTACAGCTTGTTGCTTTCCATTCAAAGATCCTCTTCACAGATGTACGCTCAAACCTTAATTATTCTTCGGAAGAAAAAACTAGAGAGCGGTTTCGGGTCAGCTCTCCCGGCAGGTGGCCGCACCGCTGCCGGGATCATGCATTTCCGGTGCAGGTGCGGCGTCCTGAAGACCGGATCCCGAGCGGGATATCGTTGATCTGGAAGTCCGCCCGGCCCGCGGGATCGCGGTTCTGCGGATCTCCCCGGCGATAGATACTTTAATGATGACCCGGGTCATTGATATACACTCTCAGGTAAATATTGGGCGAGATACGCCGCCGCCTGCGAGGGAGTTGATTAACTGACAAATACACGAGGAAGCCAGAACAACGAAGGCGAAGAGATCATACGCGTACGGTTGCCGAAGAAGAGAAACCAGGAGATATTCGCCCGGGCCGACCTGATGCTCGGAGCAAACCACATCCGTGTCCGCTGCGAGGACGGCGTCACGCGTACGGGAAGGATTAAGGGTAAGATCAAGAAGCGGCTCTGGATACGCGAAGGCGACCTCCTGATCGTCGTCCCCTGGAGTTTCCAGGACGAGAAGTGCGATATCGTCTACCGGTACATCAAGCCTCAGGTAGACTGGCTCAAGAAGCACAACTACCTCAGTCAGTAACCCTCTGCATTTTGCGCGCCGGGCTGAGGCATCGTCGCCTTCCGGCAGGGCCCCATACCCGATTGGGGGCGGACTTAATCCGGTTTTTGTCCTTTTCGGGAATCGTTAGCGATGGCGTTCGAGATATCCGCTGCGGTATCGGTATGCACCAGCACGAACGTTCTGCTCACCGACGCCGTTACGCCTGCTGTTATCTGCATGGTGAACATGATGAGGCGCAGGGCATCCTGGACCGTTCCCCCTTCCCACATCTCCCGGATGCACCGGTCGGCGACCCTCTTCGTGATATCGTTTCCGAGCACCACGAAGTTGCTTGCTCTCCCCTTCTGCGTCACCCGCAACCGCGAGTCGACGATCTCAGCGATCGCGTAGCTCCCCTTCGCAGCGTAGAGCCTCCTGCAACGGACGCTCGCCCCCTCCGTCTCGGTCACCTCGCCGACGAGCACCCCGTCCCGCTGCGAGACCTTGGTTTTGTCGTCCCTGAGGCGGATCGTCACCCCGATCGCTTCTGCCCGCTCCGCGAGGTCGCTGTCCGAGGAGATCGAACCGCCGTAGAGTTCGCGCTCCAGCTCTTCAATGAGGGGTTCGTCCCCCCCGAATGCGATCTCCCGCATATCTCCTGCCATTACGGCGCCCTGTTCCCCGATGAAAGCAATCACAAGCGTCATACCATGAACCCGGAGCCCCCGGCACGGGGCGGGAGGCTGCAGTCACCCCAACTCCCCCATAACCGTATCAATCTGTCGATGCCCCTCCGGGTAGCCGTTTCATGCCGAAGGTTGCATGCCGGGCGGACCTGCGCGTGAAAAACATTTACGGATTTCAGCGGGGAGATGAATAATATTCACGCGTATGTATATACCGGAGTTCAAGGACGCCGTGATTTTCAGGAATTTTGGATATTATGTTTAAAGTTGCATAAAAGTGTCCGAAATCGTGCACTGGTTATGTATATTCATTAGAATCCAATATTCTAGTCATTCATCGACTTTTGGCAATACATAAATTAATATAACAAAATGGGTAAATACTCTCTCATGGCTGAACCCTTCTCACAGGAGATCGGGGTGTTTCAGGACGGCCTCACCATCCAGATCCCGATGTTCTACAAACTTATGGCAAGCATGCTCACCGTTGCAGTCATCCCCATCTTCCTGCTGGGGATCGTCTCGGCGGGGGATGCCGGGAGCGTCATCGCCACGCTCGGCCTGCAGAACAGCATCATCATCATGACCGTGCTCACGGTTCTCGTGGTCTTCATGTGGAGTTTTTTCCTTGCAAAGAGCATCACGACCCCCATCGAACAGCTTGCAAAGGCCGCGACCAGTGCAAGCCGGGGCGATCTCACAAACGTCGAGATCACGGTGACGAGCAACGACGAGATCGGCGAACTCGCAGTCGCGTTCAACCGCCTGATCAACTCCTACAAGATCCTCGACACCCTTGCCAGGGACGACGCTGAGTAGGAGAAACGGGCGGTGAAGGCGCTTGTTTTCGGCAGATTGGATGCGGTCGGGCAGGGTTGCGAATGACGGGTGAATTGCCGGATGGAACGGCCATCGGGGAGATGCAGGCGCCGCTCCCGTGGATCTTCTCCCACACGACCCGTTTTTCCGGGTTGGTGCGGATCAGGATGCAGGACGGAGAGGGATTCGTGCTGGTGCAGAAGGGGGAGCCTCTTGCCGCGCAGTTCATGCACCCGCTGAAATCCCTGAGCGGGGGGTCGGCGCTGAAGTACTTCGGCAGCCAGCCGATCCTCGACTTCGGCCTCTTCCGGTACGAGCCCCGGGAGATGCAGGAGGCTCTTACCGTATCGGCAGAGATACAGGCTCTCATGCAGCCCGAGACCGGTTCCTCCGCGACCGGCCGGTTCGCGGAGAACGAGAGGCAAGACGATAGCGCGGCCGAAACCGCGGAGCACGAAGATGCTGCACCCCGCGATGCCTCTTCCGAAGAGGAGTCCGACTCGTTCAGGGCGCTGCTCCGGCAACCCGGGGTGACCGCCGTTGCCTGTTTTGCCGACGGCCTCTGCACCTCATCGGTCGGGAAGATCGATACCGACCATACCGTCGCCTTTGCCGAGGATCTGCTCCGGTGGGTGCGCCGCCTGCAGTCGGCTGCGCCGTCAAACGGGGCACTCGTACAGATGACCCTCTTTTACCACGGTGGAAACATCGTCGTCGCTCCCTGCGGCGATGAGCATCTCTGCATCGTTACCCGGCCGGAGGCGCATCTCGGCCAGGTACGGCGGATGATCAGGGAGATACAGGGCAGGGTATGACCCGGAACCCCTGAAATCCTCATCACGTTCACCGGGTCTTCCCGCCTGATCCTGTAGTATTTTGCAGGTTCACCGGCAGAATAACCCTTTTATAATAGACGCCCCGTTCCCCGCCCCTCATGGAGAGAGACGGATGACGGCAGGAGAGAGCACGAGAGCGAGAGGGGCAGGACTCCCACCTCACAGCCTGGCAAAGCCCAATCGGTCACGCGGAAGAGAACAGAACCCTGCACCGGGTGCAGGAGGCGTCCGATGACGCGGATGAGGAAACGGGGTCTTGCATCCGCAGACGAAGCGACCCGTCAGCGGGTCGCGAGTGCCGGGGGCAGGGCGCCGCACGGAGCACGAGGTCTCCAGGGCGCCGATGAAGAGACCCGGAAGCGTGTTGCACTGACCGGCGGGAGATCCCCGCATGAAAAGCGGGGCTCCCGGAAAGGCACCCGCCCCGGGATCGGCAGGGAGGCCTCCCCCTAGCGACCCCGGCGTCGCTCACGGGGAGAAGGGATCATCTGCTTCCGTTCCCTGCGCCCGCGGCCCCCAGGCCGGCGATCGCCGGGGTTCCGCCGCCGGGATTCGGGCATATGCCGCCCCCGCAGCCTTCAGGAACGAGGGGTAGTACCGGGTAACGTACTCCTTCACCATCCGGCGGGACGAGAACCGGGGGGCGTTGCTCTTGATCGACTCTTTCATCATCTTCACCCAGCCGTGGGGGATATCGTCGATCGAGCGGTCGTAGTAGAGCGGGACGACCTCTTTCTCCAGGAGGTCGTAGATCGCCGCCGCGTCGACGGCGTTCCTCGCCTCACGGTCGGTTGCCGCTTCCCCGAACGCCCATCCGTTTCTGCCGTTGTAGCCCTCGATCCACCACCCGTCCAGGATGGAGAGGTTCAACACCCCGTTGAGCGACGCCTTCATCCCGCTCGTTCCGCTCGCCTCCATCGGGGGCAGGGGGTTGTTCAGCCAGACGTCGACGCCGTGCACCAGGTACTGCGCCACCTGGTCGTTGTAGTCCTCAACGAACGCGATACGTCCCCCGAATTCGGGCTGCTGCGCGTAACGGTAGATCTTCTGGAGCACGCGCTTGCCATCGTTGTCGTTCGGGTGGGCCTTGCCGGCGAAGACGATCTGGACGGGGCGCCAGGGGTTGTTCAGGATGCGTTTCAACCGTTCCGGGTCTTCGAAGATGAGGTGTGCCCGCTTGTAGGTCGAGAACCGCCGGGCAAACCCGATCGTCAGGGCGGAGGGGTTGAGGAACCCGCCTCCGGCTGCCGGGTTCGGCGCCCCGCCGGAGCGCGCCGCCCATCGGAGCCGTTCGCGCTCCCGGAGCCGGTTGATGAGTTTCGCCTTCAGCCGGAGATGCAGTTCCCAGAGTTCGGCGTCCGGGATCTCGTCGACGAGTTCCCATATCGCCGGGTCGTCGTGCTCCGCAAGCCAGTCGGGAGACGTCGGCCCGATATGCCGGTCGTAGAGCGCCTTCATCCGGGGGTTCAGCCAGGTCGGCACGTGGACGCCGTTCGTGACGTAGTCGATGGACGCCGCCGCTTCCTCGGGCCCGGGCCAGAGGCATCGCCACATATCGGAGGCGACGGCCCCGTTTGCGCGCGAGACGCCGTTATGGTGTGCCGAAGCGCGCAGGGCGAACGCGGTCATGTTGAACCCCGAGGCGGGGCTCTCCGGGTGGACGCCGAGCTGCAGGAACCGGATCCGGTCGATGCCGAGCGCCGGGTAATACGTCCTGAAATAACGGTCGATGAGGTCGACGGAGAAGACGTCATGGCCTGCCGGGACAGGCGTATGCGTGGTGAAGATCGATGTCGCCCGCACCTCGTCAAGCGCCTCCTCAAACTCCATCCCCCGCTCGACCCGCTCCCGGATCCGTTCGAGCAGCGCGAACGCCGGGTGGCCTTCGTTCAGGTGCACCGCCGCGTACTCGATGCCGAGGGCGTGGAGCACCTTTCTCCCGCCGATGCCGAGGACGATCTCCTGGCGGAGGCGCTGCTCTCGGTCGCCGGCATACAGGCGGGACGATATGCCCCGACTCTTAGGATCGTTGCAGGGGATATCCGTATCCAGGAGGTAGAGCGGGATCCTGCCGACCTGCACCTTTCGGACGGCGACGTAGATGGGCGGGTCGATGTGGGGAACCCTGATCACCAGGTCTTCGCCGTCGGCATCGAGCACGGGGACGACGGGCGCCGCATCGCGGTCGAAGGGTTCGGTGACGTCCTCCTGCCAGCCGTCGGGGTTGACCTGCTGGTGCAGGTAGCCCTGCGAGTAGAGGAACCCGACGGCGACCATCGGGAATCCGAGATCGCTTGCCTCCTTCAGGTGGTCTCCGGCGAGGAACCCGAGCCCTCCCGCGTAGATCGGAAGCGAGTGGTGGAGTCCGTACTCCGCCGAGAAGTAGGCGACGGGAAGCGGGGACCGGTCGCCGTACTCCTCGGAGAACCAGGTCCCGGCGGCGCCCATGTACTTCCTGAACCGGCGCATGACGATCTCGTAGCGGTGGCAGTAGGCGGGGTCCGCCGCCGCCCGGTTCAGGAACTCGACCGGGATCTCCCGGAGCATCCTGACCGGGTTGTGGACGCTTGCTTTCCACGCCTGGTTGTTCAGTTGCTTGAAGAGTGTCCGGGCTTCCGCGTTCCAGCTCCACCAGAGGTTGTATGCGAGGTCGACGAGTCCGGAGAGCTGCTCCGGGACGTGATCGAACTGATCGTGTATGGAGTATTCCATGAATTCTGTCCCCTTTTGGTTGGTGTACTGTCCCTGTTTATTATTATATATGTTTTCATATTTTCTCAAATTGTTGCGGAAATAAAAAATAAAAGTTAATATAGTGCTTTTTGAGAGGTGTCAGGATCTGGGCGGTGCCCCCGGTGAATGGTGTGGCTGGAGAGGAACCGGAGGTTCAAGGGGTTGCTCGGCCACTTCCTGCTATGATCCTGCCACGGGGCGGTAGGGTAACGGTGTAGGGCGTGTAGCCAGGAAACGATGACAAAGCCCGATGCGCTGATTTTCGGGGCTGTGCGCCTTCGCACCTTCGGCCAGTCGCCAATCCTGGACCTTCGGCCAGTCGCCAATCCTGGACCTTCGGCCAGTCGCCAATCCTGGACCTT
>DAIRGM010000034.1:0-11619 GCA_036794525.1 Methanoculleus sp. | reverse complement strand
CGGTCATCTCCTGCTCCGGTTCTAACGAACCATCGGCAACGCCCGCGCACCGCCCCCGCCCCTTGGGGCGGGGTGGGGGTCACAGATTTAGCCTTACGAGGTAGAGACAGGGGAGGGATGCTCCCCCCTCCCCGCGAGCCGCCTCCCCCAATGGCGATACCCAGTGGAAATCCGTGCACACTATATGCAACAGGTAAGAGCGAAGCAACCTGGTGCATTTATCTGCGCTCGAAATCGATTTTCCGATCCCCCTCCTTCCTTCACCCCCTTCCGTAGATCCCCGTCACCTCGGTGAACTCCCGGAGGCCATCCTCCCCCGCCTGCTCCGGCCGGAGCCGCCACGCCCAGTTCCCCTCCGTCGTGCCCGGCCGGTTCATCCGCGCCTCCTCCCCGAGGCCCAGAATGTCCTGCATCGGGACGATGACGGTATCGGCAGGGGAGAGCATCGCGAGACGGATGAGGATCCGGTGTACCTGGTCGGCGCCGACCCGCCCACCTATGTAGCGGAAGAGGAGGTTCTTCCGGTCGTCGGAGGTCTCGTGCTCGAACCATCCCCGGACGGTGTTGTTGTCGTGCGTCCCCGTGTAGGCGACACAGTCCCGTGTGATGTTGTGCGGCGCGTGAGGGTTCTGTGCGACGTCGCCGGAGAAACCGAAGGTCAGGACCTTCATCCCCGCGAACCCGAAATAGGCCATCATCTCGTGGACGTCGGGGGTGATGTAGCCGAGGTCTTCGGCGATGATAGGGAGGCACGGCCTGCTCCGTACAAGCAGGGTGAAGAGATCCCGGCCGGGTGCATCGACCCAGCGCCCGTTCTCTGCAGTCTCATCGCCGGCAGGCACCTCCCAGTACTGCACGAACCCCCGGAAATGGTCGAGGCGCAACCGGTCGACGAGGGCGAGGGTGCGTTCGATCCGGCTCTCCCACCACGCGAACCCCTGCTCTCGGTGCGCATCCCAGTTGTAGACCGGGTTCCCCCAGAGTTGCCCGGTATCGCTGAACGCATCCGGGGGCACGCCCGAGACAGCGGTCGGCCTCTTCTGCTCGTCGAGTTTGAAGAGGCCCGGGTTCGCCCAGACGTCGACGCTGTCGTAGGTGAGGTAGATGGGGATATCCCCGATGATCTGGAGGTGGCGTGCACGGCAGTGGACCTTCAGCGCCTGCCACTGGCGGTCGAAGACATACTGAAGAAACTTCTCCCGGAAGATCCGGTCGGCAAGTTCCGTGCCATGTTCTCCGAGCGCCCCTTCGTGCCGGTCCCGGATCCCGGCCGGCCAATCGCTCCAGACCTTCCCGGAGAACCGCTCCTTGAGGGCGGCAAAGATGGCGTAATCGTTGAGCCAGGATACGTTGCCGGCCGCAAAATCCTCGTAACGGAAATCGCAGCCTTGCTCCTTGAACCGCTCGAATGCCCTATCGAAGAGGCCGTTCTTGTAGTCAAGAACCGCACAATAGTCGACCCGGTCTATAGGAAATTCTGGCGGATCTGCAATATCCTCCGGGGCGAGGAGACCGTCTGCGACCATCTGCTCGGGGCTGATAAGCCAGGTGTTCCCCGCGAACGCCGATGGGCTCTGGTAGGGTGAGTTGGCAAACTCCGGGCACGTCGGGTTGAGCGGAAGGATCTGCCAGTAGCGCTGCCCGGTAGTGCTGAGGAGATCCGCGAACCGGTGCGCCGCGGGCCCGAGATCCCCGATCCCGTATGCCGACGGCAGCGACGTTATGTGCAGGAGAACCCCGCTGCTCCGCCTGTTCATGCCCGCTTCCCTCTCACGTCACCCGTACGCCAAGGCATGCCGCTGTCCTCCTGAAGGCTTCTGCCCATCGTCCTGCACCCCCGTCGCCCCGCTCCCGCACCACCGCATAGTGCCCGCGCATCCCGACGCAGATCTTCCGGCTCTCCTCAAGGGTGAGCGGCAGCGGAAATATCTTTGCACACTCAAAGATGCGGGAGACCTCGTCGAGCGGGGCGGGATCGTCCGGCCGGGCAGCCGCTGCCCGGAGCGCGAGCGTGATCCGCCTGCTCGCCGCCGCCCCGAGGGCTGCGAGATCGGCCTCGATGACCTCTCGCCGCACCTCCTCCGCGAGTGCGAGCGATCGCTCCAGATCGGGGCACCCCTCCTCGATCATCGCGAGCAGCCGGATCACGCAGGCGTGCGCCAGAAGACGGGCGGCGGCTCCCGGGGCGGGGATCCCGAGTTCGTCAAGCACCCCGATCGTCGCCGCCGAGCCGCGATAGACCGCACAGACGGCCTCTCCCATACCGGGCGCGATCTCGCGTGCGATCCTCCACTGCTCCTCTTTAGAGAGGTCGGGCGCGGTGTAGACCCGGGAGAAGGTTCGGGGTATCGCCCCGGCCGGATCGGAGTTCTCCCACGCCGCCTGGAGCGCCTCCCCACCCTGCGGTTCGCGCACGCCGATGACGACCCGGTCGATCCCGGAAAAGCACGCGGCTGCATCGAAGAGTCCCTCCTCTCCCGTCGCCCGCGAGCGCACCCGGACGGTCCCGAGGATGCGGCGCTCTTTGGCGTTCAAGCGGTACGGCCAGTCTCCATGAACGGCGTACATCCCCGACGCAGCCGCGGGGTGTTCGAGGCCGAAGAGCGCGTAGAGAGCCGCACCGGCCGCTATCCGGGAGAGATCGACCGCTGCCGGCCGTACCAGGGCGTCATAGACCTCCGCTCCAGTCGCGTAGCGCGGATCGTTCACCGGAGCGCGGCGGAGGATCTCAATGAGCGTCGCCTCAAGATCGAGGTCGAGAACCTGCCGGGCGAGATCCATCGCCCGTTTCGCGTGCCGCATCACCTGGACGCTCCCCGGCTCGGTGATGTCGTCGAAGAACCAGCCGCAGCTCGTCTGCATCAGCATCGCCTGCCGCTCCATCTCAAGCAGGGCAAGCACCCGCCGCCGCCCTCCGGCATCGATGCCGCCGGGAGCATGCCGGGAGAAGAACGCTGCCACGCTCTCGTCCGACCACCGGCCGAGGAGGAGTTCGACGGCGTCGTCGCGGGCATCTGCCGGGTCGCGGACGAGAGCAGCGAGCGCCTCCTCCGACCGGGGAGCGAGAGCGTCCCTGACCATCTCGATCGCCTCCCGGAGCGGGCACCGCCACGCCTGCGACCACCCGGGCTCTCTCCCGGTATGGCACCCGCACGCCCCCCGCCACCGCTCGATGCCGTGAGCGCAACTCCACGACGTCCCTTCACGAACGAGCGCCTCGTGCGTGGGCGGATGGGTGTCGAGGTAATCCCCGTAGACCGTGAGGCGAACGCCGTGGTGCGCTTCGATGGCTTCGAGGCAGCGGGCGAGCGCCATCTCCCCGAATTTTCGGTGGTGGCCGTAGGTCTCGGCATCGGTTGCGATATGCACGAGTTCCGACCGGTCTCTCTCCCGGGAGAACGCGTCCAGGAGCCGCCCAAAAAATCGCTGCCCATCGGAGAGCAGGTCGCCGAACGCGACGTCGCGGGCGATCGTCCCGTCGTAGAAGAAGACCGCGATGCTCCGCCCGGAAGGGAGGCGGCAGAGGTAGGGCATCCTCGTCTCGACCCAGCCACCGGAGACGTCCGTCCAGCCTTCTTCCCCGATCGCCCGCACGCCTGCAGCCTGGTGGGGGGCGAGGATGGTGAACCGGATCCCCGCCGCCGCCAGAATCTCCAGGGACTCGGTATCGACCGCCGTCTCCGGGAGCCACATCCCTTCGGGCATTCTGCCGAATCTCGATACAAAGTCGCGGACTCCCCAGGCGACCTGGGTCTGTTTATCCCGCCGGGTCGCAAGCGGCATGATGGTGTGGTTGTAGCAGCAGGCGATTGCAGAACCGTGGTCTCCATAGCGCCCCCGGCTCTCCCGATCGCCGTCGAGGATCGCACCGTAGACCTCCGGGCGGTGCTGCTCGAGCCAGGATAAAAGCGTCGGTGCGGCCGTGAAACTGATCCGTGCATAGTTGTTCACGAGCTGCTCGATCAGCCCCTCGCCGTCGAGGATGCGTGCGGCGGTGTTCGGGGCGTAGCACTCCGCCGACACCCGCTCGTTCCAGTCGTGGTACGGCGCGGCGGAACGCTGTGCCCCGATCTCGCCGAGCCAGGGGTTCTCACGCGCGGGCTGGTAGAAGTGGCCGTGGATGCAGACGGCGCGATCCATCGTCACGCCCCCTCGGGGAGAAAGACGACCGCCCCGAGCGGGGGCAGGGTGAGCGGGAGCGACCACGGCCGGCCGTGTGCCGGCACCTGCTCCGCCTCCACCCCCCCGAGGTTCCCGACGCCGCTCCCGCCGTACTCGACCGCATCGCTGTTGAGCACCTCCTTCCAGAACCCGCCGAACGGGACGCCGACCCGGTAGTTGTAGCGCGGCACCGGAGTGAAGTTGCAGGCGACGAGGGCGACGTCGTCGGCCGACCGCCCCCGCCGGAGGTAACTGACGACGCTCTTCTCGACGTCCGAGAAATCGACCCATTCGAACCCCGCTGGATCGGCGTCCCGCTCATGGAGGGCGGGCATCCGCCGGTAGAGGCGGTTCAAGTCGGCGACCCACCGGAGGATCCCCTGATGCGGGGCGTACTCCAGGAGGTGCCACTCAAGCCCGGCATCATGGCTCCACTCCGACCACTGCCCGAACTCCCCGCCCATGAAGAGGAGCTTCTTGCCCGGATGCGTGAACATGTACCCGTAGAGGAGACGGAGATTCGCCCGTTTCCGCCACTCGTCGCCGGGCATCTTCCCGATGAGCGAACCCTTCTCGTGGACGACCTCGTCGTGCGAGAGGGGGAGAACGTAGCACTCCCGGAACGCATACCATATGCTGAACGTCAGGAGGTCGGGCCGGTACTTCCGGAAGATCGGGTCGAGCGCGAAGTAGTCCAGGGTGTCGTGCATCCAGCCCATGTTCCACTTCAGGTCGAACCCGAGCCCCCCGGTCGCGGTCGGGGCGGTCACCCCCGGCCAGGAGGTCGCCTCCTCGGCGATGACGAGGACGTCGGGGAAGTTTGCGTGGACGGTGTCGTTCACCTTCCGCAGGAAGCTCATCGACTCGAGGTCCTCCCGCCCGCCGTAGACGTTCGGTGTCCACTCCCCGGGGCTCCGGGCGTAGTCGAGGTAGAGCATCGAGGAGACCGCATCCACCCGGAGGCCGTCCGCGTGGTAGCGTTCGAGCCAGAAGACGGCGCTGCTCGTGAGGAACGACCGGACCTCGTTCCTCGCGAGATTAAAGATATAACTCTTCCATTCCGGGTGGTAGCGCCGGCCGGGGAGGGCGTGCTCGTAGAGGTAGGTGCCGTCGAAGTAGGAGAGGCCGTAGCCGTCGGAAGGGAAGTGCGACGGCACCCAGTCGAGGATCACCCCGATCCCGCGCAGGTGAAGGTGCTCGACGAGGTGCATGAACTCCTGCGGGGTGCCGTACCTGCTCGTGGGGGCGAAGTAGCCGAGCGTCTGGTAGCCCCAGGAGGGATAGAACGGGTGCTCCATGACCGGGAGAAACTCGACGTGGGTGAACCCCGTCTCAAGCAGGTGGTCGGCGAGTTCGGTTGCGAAGTTCCGGTAGTTTGCGCACCGCCGCTCCCCCGGCATCCGCCACGAACCGAGATGAACCTCGTAGACGGATATCGGGGCGTCCGGGGTGTTCACCTCCTCCCGGCAGCGCATCCAGGCCCGATCGCGCCAGGCGTAGGAGAGATCCCAGACGACGGACGCGGTCTTCGGCGGAACCTCCCAGAAACGGGCGAACGGATCGCCTTTCTCCACGCAGTAATCGCGGTACCTGCTCCGGATGTGGTACTTATAGAGCGCCCCGTGACCGATATCCGGGACGAACCCCTCCCAGATGCCTGAGTCGTCGCCCCGCGCCGCGAGCGGGTCCTCGCCCGCTTTCCACCCGTTGAAGTCCCCGATGACCGAGACTTCGGCGGCGTTCGGCGCCCAGACCGAAAAGTTGGTTCCCTCTCTGCCGCCGGCGACGACAGGGTGCGCCCCGAATTTCTCGTAGAGGCGGGAGTGGTTCCCCTGCCGGAAGAGGTAGACGTCGTAATCGGTGACGAGGCTTCCGGTCTTCGTGATATCGGGCAACGCCTGCTGCACGCTCTCACCCGACCCGGTGATCTTCGTCGCGGTCCGTCTGGAGGACCTCAGCGTAGACGCCGAGCATCCGTTCGCTGACGACGCTCCACCTGAACCTCTCCATCACCTTCCTCCGGCCGGCTTTCCCGAGTTTCTGCATGTAGGTCGGGTCGTCGATGAGGTGGCAGACCCCCCAGGCGATCGAGTCCGGCCGGACGGGCACCTTGATCCCGTTCCTGAAGTTATCGATGTTCTCGGCGAGCCCCCCGACGTCGGTCGCGACGACACAGCGCTCCGCGCTCCAGGCCTCCGTGAGGACGAGCCCGAAGGGTTCGTTCCTGCTCGGTATGACGACGAGGTCGCAGGCGTTCAGGAGCCGGACATGTTCCTCATCGGAGACGTAACCGAGGAACTGCACGGGAAGACCGTGCGCCATCCCCTCCAGATAACCGCGCATATCCCCGGTGCCGGCGAAGAGGAACTGCACGTCCCAGCGTTTGGCAAGGATCTCGGGTATGGCCTGCATCAGGAGGTCGGGTCCTTTCTGGTAGGTGAGGCGCCCGACGAAGAGGACGACGGGCGCGAGCGGATGGATGCCGTAGCGTTTCTTCACCTCGCCCGGGTCGACCTGGGTATGGTACGTGTCAGGGTCGATCCCGTTCGGGATGACGGTGACCTTCCATCCGGGGACGTTGTAGAGCCACATCACCTCGGTCTTCGTCGAGTTGGAGACGGTCGTGACCGCTTTTGCGATGTAGCCCCCGTACCACTCCTTGCCCGATATCTCCTTAAACTCCCACCAGCCGCCGAAGTTCCCCCCGTGCCGCCCGTACTCGGTTGAGTGGTACGAGAGGACGGTGTTACGGTCGCGGAGGGTGTGCAGCGCCTCGACAAGGTGCCAGTCGTGGAAGTGGAGGATGTCGAACGGCGGCGTGTCGTGAGCGCGGAAGGCATCCACGAGCATGTTGCTCATCGTTCTGCAGTACTCGACGATGTTGTCGCCGTAGGGAAGGCAGTAGTGGTAGTGGACGTTGTTGATCGTCGCGTCGTCCCCCTCTCCCCGCGTGAAGAAGTGGACCTGGTGCCCCGTCAGGGCGAGGCGTTCGGCGAGATGGGTCGCCGCCGGGGCAAGGCCGCCCACCTTGAAGGTGGAATGGAGCGACTCCCAGCAGAAGAATGCTAACTTAAGCGTTTCCATAGTTTGTTGATCCTCTTCTGAATCATCGTTCGGAGCCTCTTGCGATCGTAGATACCCCATATCTTCTCCGCCAGTTGCGTATCGCCGATGACCTGGGCGATCCAGCGGTTGAAGTCCTCCCGCTCCACGTGGTACCGGATGACATCGTCCGGGGCAAATTCGAGCATATTTGCGAGTTCCTGGAGACTGTGGGCGGCGTACCCGGCCGGCCGGTCATATGACGAGAAGTAGAACGCCTTATCCGGGGGGACGCAACGGAGCGAGAGAGCGGCCTTGGGCGACCGGGCGATGGTTGCAGACCGCTCCTCGGCGTGCGAGAGGACCCGCATAAATGAGGCGAAGTAGTCGTAGGTCGCCTGGTGGCTGACGGCGTGAAGCGGTTTTCCGCACGAGGCCGAGCGCATGGCCATCCGGCGAATATGCTCGGTCTCAAGGAGGCAGCGCCAGACCTCCGCGTCCGTTACCAGGCCCCCGGCCTCCTCGAGAGCCTCCAGGGCGGACTGCTGCATGATGGTCCTCTGCCGGCCCGGCAAGCCAATCGGGTCGCCGGTCTCCCCGATCTCCTCGTGCGGTGGAAGCCGGGCGGCGTCTGAGGGGCGTATGGTCTCTATCCCCTCCGCGGCGAGGGCGGACGGGAGCGCACGCAGGAACTCGAGGATGCCCGCTTCGGGGCCGATGAAGTCCCCGAAGATGCGGTAGTCGAGGAAGAGCGTGATGCAGTCGCCGGGGGATACGGAGAGCCACCCCGCATACTGGTCGGCCATCAGCGGCCACTTGTCCCACCCCCGCCACGGAAACCGCACGGCGATATCGTCGGAGAGGTCGCAGTGGGTGATGAGGACCGGGAGGCCCCGGTAGGTGTAGGTGTGGTTCGGGTCCCTCTCAAGAGCGGGGCCCTCGCCTCCCTCGATGATGGCTGCCTCAATTCCGGCCCCGGCAAGCGCCTCTGCGGTGGCCGGGGTGATCGGGTAGTCGGTATGCGCAAACGTGGTCGGCGTGACCGAGAAGTGCTCCTTCATCAGGTTCCGGTGCATGAGAAGTTCGTCCGTGAACTCCGTGAGATCGGTGAACTGTCCGGCGACGCTGTGGTAATAGGTTCCGGCGAGGAGTTCGACGTTAGGGTGGGTGGCCGCACGGGAGAGGAGGTCGAGCATCTCCGGGTACCACGCATCGAGGTTCTCCACCACCGTTCCGGATATCGCAAAGGCGCACGTAAACCCCTCATCGAGGAGTTCGAGGAGGAGTTCCGTCGCCGGTCGGAAGGAGCGGTCGATGACCTCCCCCAGGTCTTCCTTCGCGTCCGGGTTAAAGTAACTCTCTTTTACGTTTCTCTTTCCCTTTACCTGATCAGGTTGAAACCCGGGGTTGAGATAGCAGGGATAATGAATATCGAATCCCAGACAGACCTTCGGTGGATTTAAGCCCTCGCCCGTCATCGGTGGTAGATGTCCGTTTCCGTATATAAATGTCGTCGGCTCCGGCCTCCCATCGATCCACTCCGTCTCTCCAGGCTCCGATGCAACGAGAGCGTGCGGATGTTGCTCCGGCAGGAGATCGAGAGAGACTCATCCCGTTATCTTCCGGATGGCTCAAATCCTGGGACGATCCATCGCATAGTGAGGAACATCGTGAGCAGCAACGGATTTCTGGTGCGGACGATGAACCGCCGGGAGGTCGGGACCGCCGTCGACCGGGCGGAGCAGGAGGGGTGGAACCCGGGGGTTCACGATGCAGAGGCCTTCTACGCAGCCGATCCCGGGGGGTTCTTCCTCGCGGAACTCGACGGCGAGCCGATAGGTTCGGTCTCGGTCGTCAACTACGGCGAGACGTTCGCCTTCGCCGGGCTGTATATCCTGAAACCCGAATATCGGAACCGGGGTTACGGGAGCCGGTTGTTTGCCGCGGGCATGGCTCATGCCGGTGACCGGAACGTCGGGGGCGACGGGGTCGTCGCGATGCAGGAGAAGTACCGCACGCGGTCCGGGTTCAGGCTTGCATACCGTAACATCAGGTTCGAGGGCACCGGCGGCGGCAGCGAACCCGACGGCCCGGTCGACCTCGAGGAGGTGGGGTTCGAGCAACTTGCCGCGTACGATGCCCGGCACTTCCCGGCGCCGCGTCCCGCGTTCCTGGCATCCTGGATCCGGCAGGAGGGGACGTCGGGACGCGCTGTTCTCGCAGACAACGGCGATATCGTGGGATACGGCGTCATCCGGAGGTGCCGGAGCGGCTATAAGATCGGGCCGCTCTTTGCGGAGACGCAGGAGTTTGCAGAGGAGATCTTCCTCGCGCTCTCCGCACAGGCAGCGGACGAGCCGGTCTACCTGGACACCCCGGAGCCGAACGCCGCCGCCGTGGAACTCGCCCGCCGGCACAGGATGTCGCCCGTCTTCGAGACGGGGCGGATCTACACGAAGACGATCCCCGATCTCCCCATCTGTGAGATCTTCGGCGTGACGTCGTTCGAGCTCGGGTGACCGGGCCAAAAGATTCTAAAACGACCTCCCCCGATTACTCTTCAGGAAGTGTGGCTGCATGGACTACCTGGAGGAGTTTCCCGTTCTCTTTATCGACGACGAACTGCATTCGGATACCGCAGAAGGCCGGGCGTCGCGGGAGATCGTGAAGGAACTCAAAGAGGACGATTTTCCCGTAATCGAGGCGCTGACCGCCCGCGACGGGGTTCACGCATTCCTCTCGCATCCCCACGCGAGCTGCATCGTCATCGACTGGGAACTCTCCCCCGAGGCCGCGGACGGTATGCTCACCGCCGCCGATGTCATCACCCTCATCAGGGAGAGGAACCCGAAGATCCCGATATTTTTAAACACCGAGAAACTGGCGATCTCCGCCATACCCCTCTCCGTCATCTCACGGATCGACGGTTACATCTGGAAACTCGAGGATACCCCCGGCTTCATCGCCGGCCACATCAAGCGGGCAGCAACGAACTACCTCGCCGACGTCCTCCCGCCGTTCTTCCGGGGGCTGATGGACTACGTCGACGAACACCGCTACTCCTGGCACACGCCGGGGCACATGGGCGGTGTTGCGTTCCTGAAAAGCGCCCCGGGCCGGATCTTCTACAACTTCTTCGGGGAGAACGCTCTCCGGGCGGACCTCTCGGCCTCGGTGCAGGAACTCGGTTCGCTCCTGGAGCATTCCGGCGTCGTCGGGGAGGCGGAGCGGAAGGCCGCGGAGGTCTTCGGGGCCGACCGGACCTACTTCGTCACCGGCGGGACGTCGGCCGCGAACAAGATCGTCTGGCTTGGGACGGTCACCAGCGGCGACGTCGTCCTCGTCGACCGGAACTGCCATGCGTCGGTGATGCATGCGATCGTCATGACCGGCGCCATCCCCGTCTACCTCATCCCCGCCCGGAACAACTACGGGATCATCGGGCCCGTCCGGAGCAGCGAGTTCCATCCCGAGGTCATCGCAGAGAAGATCCTGAACTGCCCGCTCGTCGAGGATCCCGCGTCACGGACGGTCAGGATGGCCGTGGTCACGAACTCCACCTACGACGGGATCTGCTACAGCGCGGAGAGGATCGAGGAGCAGCTGCAGGAGACCGTCCCCTACATCCACTACGACGAGGCGTGGTCGGGCTACGCCCGGTTCCACCCCCTCTACGCCGGGAGGTTCGGGATGCATGAGACGGACGGGGTCGGCCCGACGGTCTTTGCCACCCAGTCGACCCACAAGGTCCTCGCCGCGTTCTCGCAGGGATCGATGCTCCACGTCAGGCAGGGCCGGGGCCCCGTCGACCACCCCCGGTTCAACGAGGCGTTCATGATGCTCACCTCGACCTCCCCCCAGTACACCATCATTGCGTCGCTCGACGTCGCCGCCAGGATGATGGCCGGGCACTCGGGGAGGTTCCTCGTCGAGGAGACCCTCGAGGAGGCGATCGTCTTTAGAAAGAAGATGGTGACGGTGGCCGAAGAGATCCGGGCCGGCTCCTCCCCCGGGGAGGACTGCTGGTGGTTCACCATCTGGCAGCCCGACTGCATCATGGACGAGGAGACGGAGAGGCCGCTTTCTGAGGCGGATGATACGCTCCTCAGGAACCACGCCGGTTGCTGGCTTCTGAACCCATATGACGCCTGGCACGGCTTCGACGGCATCGAGGAGGGCTATGCCATGCTCGATCCCGTTAAGGTGACGGTCCTCACCCCGGGGATCGGACCGGGCGGGAAGATGGAGGAGTGGGGGATACCGGCGGGCATCGTCACGAGATATCTCCGGAAGAGCGGGATCGTCGTCGAGAAGACCGGGTACTACTCGTTCCTCGTCCTCTTCACGCTCGGGATCACCAAGGGCAAGTCCGGGACGCTGCTTGCGGAACTCTTCCGGTTCAAGGCGCTCTACGAC
>DAIRGM010000033.1:0-24844 GCA_036794525.1 Methanoculleus sp. | reverse complement strand
GATGCCCTGTGGACGGGCTACCGGCAGTTCGCCGGTAATCTGCGACAAACAGGTCTGAGGCTCCCAGAGAGCCCCGGACACTCGCAGGAAGCCCCCTGCGCAAGCGGGGGGTAGTTCACTCACTGTACCGGAACCGGTATCCCGGTATACAGGGCCCGGCCGGACGGGTGAATGCCGCCGTCTGCGAGAGAAGGACCATGTCGACAGGAATACCATCGGAAACCGCCTACACCAGCCCCCGGAGGCTTTTTGAACAACTGAACAAAAAGCCGTTGCGAGACGATCTCCTCTTCTATTTCACGATAGTCATAGCCGTCTCAATCCTGTTCATGGTGGTACCCTTCTTTACGGGGCCGTACCCGGAGACTGAACCTGGGACCGGTGGATTGCACTGGATCGTGATATCGGGCACCATCATCAGCTTAATACAGGGCCTGATAACCGGAACCGTCGCACTCCTCGCGATCAGCCTCGTTGAGCATTTCTTTCTGCTCTTCGTCGACGTACACCGGGAATTCGAGAAGACGATGAAATCGGTGATCTACTCCCTGTCGCCCTGCATCCTCTTCTCCTGGGCGGTCGTGGTAGTAAAGGCCCCGTATGCAGGCCTGCTGCTCCTCCTCGCTTTCTGTCTGATAACCTATCTCAGTGTGCTGGTATTCCATGAAATGTCGGAGGACCGGGCCGTATTCGTCTCTCTTGCAACCAGTGCGGTTCTCGCGATGTATTTCTCCAGGTGGATCTTCGGTCCCTGGTTGTCCCCGTGATCTCCCTGTTCTAGGCCGGGTCGCTGTACGGACAGGGTTCTCCAGGAGCGGAATCGGTCGGGGCAGCCCGACATGGAGAGGCTCGTGAGAGTGAACGTTTCTAGAAGAGGGTCTGCTTCTCATGCAGAGTTACAGGATCCGACGGGCCGAACCGCGAATTTCCATCCCCGGTTCACATCGCGGTGTGGTGCAGATATGTTCAGGTAGCGTCATCCCCTCTCTCCTCGGGAGGCGGCTACGGCCGGTAATCTCATCGCTCGGTTGCGGTCGTGGCTCGTCATCGTCACCTTGTCAGTCGCGGGAACCGCAACCTCGTTCCCACTCATCGGGTGCCGTTTCGGTCCACAGGCAACAGCGGGCGACGCTTACCGGCGTTGCAGCCCAAGTCCCGTTTGTCGTCCTGACGAGGAGGGGTAAGGGACGGGTCCGGAAGATTCTCTCAGCAAAACGCCAGATACAGGAAATAAACCCCAATCGCGATGATCGCGACGCCCACAAACCGGTCGAAGACCTCGCCGCTCATCCTCGCCTTCTCCTTGACCCTCTTCCCGAGCGCACCCCCGAGCGAACTGATCGCTATCAAGGGAATCGAGAGCCCCACGGCATACACAAGGATCGTGAACAACCCCTCAAGCGCCGTCTGGTAAAGCGCGATGTAGGTCAGGACGATAAGCAGCATCGGCGCCCCGCGCCCCACGGTGATCGCCCCGAACGAGAGCCCGAGGAGGAACGCTCCCGTGACGGAGTAGGAGATGGGCGCCCGAAAGAAGTTGAAGATGCTCCGTATCGGCGGTTTATACACGTGCAGGAGCTGCAGCCCCATCAGGATCATCAGCACCCCGCCGATCGCCCACGCGATAGTATCGTTGAGGAAGAGCAGGTACTCCCCGAGGTACCCGGCGACCGCCCCGAGCGGCAGGAGGACGAGGACCGTGCCGAGCGAGAACGCTACGGTCAACTTGAGGATGTTTGCCAGCGAGAGATTCGTCTTCCCGCTCGTCAGGTAGCCGATCAGCCCGAGACACAGGACGCTGTTGCACGGGCAGATGCCGGCGACGAGGCCGAAGATGAAGATCCCGAGGACCGACGGGTCGAAGGATGCCACGAAGAGAGTTTGGGTTGCATCCGGAGATATATCTGTGGTTCTGAAACCCCCGCCGGAGTAGTAGCCCGGTGAGGAATGCACCACCCGATCCCGGGGAAACCCCCGCCGGAAACACATTTAGAGAGGTATTTCAGGGCAGAGATACTATATTCCTGGAGCATCAATGGTCCCGTGGGAAATAGTATTCGCCGTCGTTCCCGGCCTGATCCTCTTCTTCTACGGAATCGAGAACTTTTCCCGGGAGATTCTCGCGGTCGCGAAAGGCAGCTTCGCGAGGATCCTCGGCAGAGTGACAGAGCGGCCGATCCTCGCCGCACTCCTCGGCGCCGCCGTCACCGCCCTCGTCCAGTCGAGCGCGGCAACCACGATCATCACTGTCAATCTCGTCAATACCGGGACGCTCTCGTTCATCCAGAGCCTTGGAATCATCATCGGCTCAAACGTCGGGACGACCGTCACCGCCCAGCTCGTCGCCTTCAAGATGACGGCGTTCGGGCAGGTGCTGATCCCGGTCGGCTTTCTCGTCGGGATCTTCGGGCGGCGCTACCGGTTTCTCGGGAAACCCCTCTTCTACTTCGGTCTGGTCTTCTTCAGCCTGAACCTCATCTCCACGGCGCTCGTACCGTTCCAGAACGACCCCGAGATCATCGGGCTTATCACAGAGTTCTCGGCGCTCCCGCTCGCCATCCTGATCGGGTTTCTCGTGACGACCATGGTGCAGTCGAGCGCCGTGACGACCGGGCTTGCCGTCGTCCTCGCCCAGCAGGGGCTGCTCACCCTCCCGCAGGCAATCCCGCTTCTGCTCGGCGCAAACATCGGTTCAACCACGACGACCCTCATCGCCTCCACCCGGATGAACCTCTACTCACGGCGGGCGGCGGTAGCCCACTTCACCTTCAATCTCGGAGGGGTGCTCCTGATCCTGCCCTTCCTCATGCCGTTCACCGAACTCGTGACGACGATCGGCGGAAGCGAGGCGCAGATGGTGGCAAACGCCCACCTCATCTTCAACCTGCTCACGGCGGGGGTCTTTCTCCTCTTTATCAGGCAGTTCGGGCAGGTCGTTACATGGGCGGTGCCCGGGAGCGAACCCGAGATCCTGATGCGGACACGCTACCTCGAGGGCGACATCCCCGATGATACGCACCTTGGGTTCGAGCTGATCCGGAAGGAACTCGGGCACGCCCACGAGGTCACGCTCGACCTCTTCCGGGCGGCGATGACCTACCTCGCCACGTCAGAGGAGGCCGACTACCAGATGGTCGAGCGGCTCAAGAACCTCAACAGCCACCTGGACAGAAGGATCGAGCAGGCTCTCCGGACGATATCCGCGAGGCAGCTCTCGGACAGGGAGGCGACCGAGGTGGTCTTCCTTGTGCGGATGTCAAACGAGATCGAGCGGCTCGCCTATCTCGGGGCGGATCTCGGGGAGTTCTTCCGCAGGGCGTCCCAGAACGGAAACGGTGCCCGCGTCGTTCTCGTGCAGAAGACAGAGAGCGTCTACCGGATCCTCGACGAGAACATCGTTGGGCTCGGGCTCCTCTTCCCGGAAATCCGGGATACGACCGTCGCAGAACTCCGCGCCCGGGACGCCGAACTCCAGCGCGCCATCAACGGGCACTACCGCGAGCAGCTCATCAGCCTCAAGAGGGAGGGCGATCTCGGGGACAGCCGCTATCTCGAGGTCCTCTCCGTCATCGAGGCGGCCAACGCCAAAGTGCGGGATCTCCGCAAGCTTGCCGAGCAGTACTCCGTCCAGAAGAGGAGCGAGCCGGCGTCACTCCGGGTGGAGGACCCGCTTCCTCTGCGCCATCCGGTAGCCGGAGACGACCAAGAGCGTGTCGCCGAACTCCCGGTCGAGCGCCGCGTCCCCGGTATCGACGTACAGGAGGGGCGTGGCGGCGAGTTTCCCCGGCGTGGCGACAACGATCAGGTTCCGTAGTCCCGCCTTCCGGAGGACGCCCGGGCTGATCTGCTGGTTTCCCCTCCCGAGGACGAATCCCTGCGCCCCGATGGGGCTCGCGACGATCTTTGCCCGCGGATACTCGTCAAGAAGAGCAAGAAGCGTCTGCTCGTCGGCGTTGCGGGCGACGACCTCCCCGTTCCTGACGGCATCGACCCCGAGCAGCGTCGGGGCAAGACCGAGCCGCTCCAGGACCCGGGTCGTCGTGCTCCCGGCACCGACGATGTAGAGAGTATCCGGGAGCATGATCTCGGTGATAAACGCGGCAATATCGTCCTTCGCCCGCTCCTCGTCCTGCTGCTCGAAGACCTGCTTCCCTCCTTGAGTCCGCTCCGGGATGAAAGGAACGCAAGCATACCCGTAGAGCCGGGCGGCGAGCCGGCCCGAGCGGTAGGCCTCCTCGTCGACGTCCATGACCTCGGAGTCCCGGCAGTCAATCCGCCCGGCCTGCCGGATGAGGTCGGCCGCCGCCGCCGGGTTGACGGCAAAGACCGCCGAGTACATCTTCACCCCGGCCGGGATGCCGAGGACCGGCACCTCCCGCCCCACAGCGTCAAAGACATCCCTTGCCGTCCCGTCCCCGCCGCAGAAGACGACGAGATCGACCCCGGCATCGAGGAACGCCCGGCACGCGGCCTTCGTGTCGGCGGCGGCGGTCGGGACGCCGGGCTGGTAAAGGACGGTGAAGCGGTCGATCTTCGCGCTTGCAATGGCGTTCTCACCCATCGGCGCCGCACAGGTATACCACGCGATATCGACGCTCCGGAGGAGGGAAAGGGTTTGCACCGCCCGGTCGTGGGCATGCGGGACCGCACCGCGCCGGATCGCCTCCGCGACCTGTCCGTCCGTCCCAGCGAGCCCCACGGCGCCGCCCATCCCGGCGACCGGGTTGAGCAGAAACCCGACGGTCTGCATCATCCCTCTACTCTCTCCCGCCGGGGTATATCAGGACCAGGGTCGGGGACGATCCCGCACCGCATCGCTTTGATCGCGGTCCGGAGCGCTTCGTGCATCCCGGCCTCATCGCCGAGGTGCTCCTCGACGATCCGGACAAGCGCACTCCCCACGATGACGCCGTTTGCACCGACGGCTGCGACCGCACCCACATGCTCCGGGCGCGAGACCCCGAACCCGACGGCGAGTGGGAGATCCGTCTTCTCCCGCACCGCGCCGACCAGCCCGGCGACATGGAGAGGGAGCCGGTCGCGCTCGCCGGTAACCCCCTCAAGCGATATCAGGTAGACGAACCCGGAGGCCTCCCGGAGGATCGCGTGTTGCCGCTCCGGCGATGTTGTCGGGGCAATGAGGGCGATCCGGTCGATGCCGTGCCGGAGGGCGGACGGCGCGACTTCGCCCGACTCTTCGACGGGGAGGTCGACGATGAGGACGCCGTCGGCACCGGCGGCCGCGGTCTCCGCGAAGAACCGGTCGAGACCCCGGCGGTAGACGATGTTATAGTAGGTGAAGAGGACGACCGGCAGGTCCGGCGCGTGCTCCCTGACCTGCCGGACGAGGGCGAAGACGTCGTCCGGCGTGGTGCCCGCCCGGAGAGCACGGGCATGCGCCCGCTCTATCACGGGGCCGTCCGCCACGGGGTCGGAGTAGGGGATAGCGATCTCGAGGAGGTCGACGCCCGCATCGATCATCGTTTTCGCTACCCGAAACGACGTCTCGATACCGGGGTCTCCGGCGACGGTAAAGCCGATGAAGACCGGGTTTTTTCGGGCAAAGAGCCCGTCGATCCGGCTCATGCCGCACCTCCGGGGAGGTTCGCAACCTCGGCGACGTCTTTGTCGCCTCTCCCCGAGAGGTTGATGACGAGGATACCGTCCTCCCCGAGATCGCCGGCCGCCCGGAGGGCGTAGGCGACCGCATGGGCGGACTCGAGCGCTGGGATGATCCCCTCGGTGCGGGAGAGGTAGCGGAAGGCATGAAGCGCCTCGGCATCGGTGACCGCCTCGTAGCGAACCCTTCCGGAGTCTTTCAGCATGGCATGCTCAGGTCCGACGGAGGGGTGGTCGAGGCCCGCGGCGATGGAGTGCGTCTCGAGCGCCTGGCCGTCGCCGTCCTGGAGGAGGTAGGAGAGCGCGCCCTGGAAGACCCCGACCGAGCCTCCCGAGAGCGAAGCCCCGTGATGGGCGGTATCCAGGCCCTCGCCTCCCGCCTCCACGCCGACCAGCGCCACGTCGTCGTTCACGAACGGGTAGAAGATGCCGATCGCGTTCGAACCCCCGCCGACGCAGGCGACGACGGTATCGGGGAGTCGCCCTTCCCGTTCGAGCACCTGCCGTCGCGCCTCCTCGCCGATGACCGACTGGAAGTCGCGGACTATCCAGGGGAAGGGATGCGGGCCGACGCAGGAGCCGAGCAGGTAGTGGGTATCCCGGGAGTTTGCCACCCAGTCGCGCATCGCCGCGTTGATGGCATCCTTGAGCGTCCGCGTCCCGGAAGCGACCGGGATGACCCGGGCCCCGAGGAGCTCCATCCGGAAGACGTTCAGCGCCTGGCGCCGGGTATCCACCTCGCCCATATAGACCTCGACGGGGAGGCCGAGGGCCGCACCCGCGATCGCCGTCGCGACGCCGTGCTGCCCGGCGCCGGTCTCAGCGATGAGCCGGCGTTTGCCCATGAACTTCGCCATGAGCGCCTGGCCGAGGGTGTTGTTCAGTTTGTGCGCACCGCCGTGGAGGAGGTCCTCCCGCTTCAGGTAGACCCGGCAGCCGAGGTCGCGGGAGAGATTCTCGCAGTAGGTGAGCGGGGTCTCCCGGCCGGCGTACTCGTGGAGGTACCAGCCGAGCCGGCGGGAGAACTCCGGGTCCAGAGAGACCCGGCCGTACGTCTCCTCGAGTTCGATCAGCGCGCTCATCAGTGTCTCGGGCACGTACTGCCCGCCGTATACTCCGTATCGTCCTGCTTTCATAGATCCGTCGTCCTGCATATCTTTACAAACGCTCTCATGAGACGGCCGTCCTTGACCCCCGGCGCCGTCTCGACGCCTGAGGCGACGTCGACGGCGTACGGCCGCACCGCCCGTATCGCCCCGCCCACGTTCCGGGGGGTGAGCCCGCCCGCGAGGATGACCGGCACCCGCGATGCCGCCACGCATTTTTTTGCATATTCTGGGTCGAACGCCCGTCCGGTGCCGTGGCTGCCGTCGACGACCACCGCGTCGCAGTCGTCCCGCAGGGGATCGCCGGGTGAAAGCATCCGGATGACCCGCACCGCCGCATCCCGGGGCACATCGAGGCGGCCCCCCACCTGCACCGCATCCGGGCGGCAGGTGAGGATCGCCGCGAGACTGTCCGCCCGGTCGGTCGATGTGACGGCGACCGTGATCACAAACGGCGGAACCGCCGCAAATATATCCCGTGCCCGGTCCGGTGTCACGACTCGCGGCGATGGGCTCGCAAGCACCACGCCGATCGCGTCGGCTCCCGCCGCCGCGGCCAGAAGAGCGTCGCCGACCGTGGTGATCCCGCAGATCTTCACGCGAATACAAATCCCTCCAGCCTCTTTTGGCGGTTCCGGGCCGACATAAGGGTGGACCCTATCAGGAACGCATCGCAGTGCCGGCGTAGGTTCCTGACGTCCCAGGGCCAGGTGATGCCGCTCTCCGAGACCACAATCCTCCCCTCGTCGCGTGCCGCCTCTGCAAGGCGGACCGTCGTCGAGAGGTCGATCGTCATCGTCTCAAGGTTGCGGTTGTTGATCCCGATGAGGTTCGTTTCCGTCGCGAGGGCACGCTCCATCTCGCTTCTGTCGTGGACCTCGACGAGCGGCTCGAGGCCGAGCGCGAGTGCCGCGTCGACGAACACGGGGAGGCTGCTCCCGAGCACCCGGGCGATCAGGAGGACGGCGTCGGCGCCGAGCGCCCGGCTCTCTACGAGCTGGCGTTCGTCGATGATGAAGTCCTTCCGGAGGATCGGGACCGTTACCGCACGCCGTACCCGGACGAGGAACTCGGTGCTCCCCCCGAAGTAGGTGGGTTCGGTGAGCACCGAGAGGCCGGCGGCTCCGGCGGCGGCAAACTCCCGGGCGATCGCTTCGGGGGTGGAGCCGTCGTGAATCCTGCCGCGGGACGGGGAGGCGTACTTCACCTCGGCGATGATAGCGTTCTTCCCCCGGCACGCCCGTATGGCCTTCGCAAGACTCCGGTGAGGCAGAGCGCCGGGATCGACCGCCGGAAGAGCCTCAAGACTGTCGAGGCGCTCAGCGGTCGACCGGATGATATCGTCGAGGATCATGCCCCGCCTCCGGTCGCCTCGATCAGCCGGTGGAGCCGGTCGAGCGCCGCTCCCGAGTCGATCGACTCCTCCGCACGGGCGATGCCCCGTGCGATATCGCCGGCCTTCCCGCCGAGGTAGATCGCCGCCCCGGCGTTGAGGAGAACGATATCCCGGGCGGGCCCACAGTCGCCCGAAAGGACACAGATGAGGGTCCGGGCGTTCTCCTCGGACCCGCCGCCCCGGAGTGCCGAGACGGGCGACGCCGGGATACCGAACTCCGTGCAGTCGAGGGTGTAGGTCCGGACCTCGCCGTCCCGGAGCTCCGCGACCGTCGTCGGCCCGGTCGTCGCGATTTCGTCGAGACCTGCACCATGGACCACCATCGCGCGCTCCGCCCCGAGGTCCCCGAGCACCCGGGCGACCGGAACGGTCAGGCGGGGGTCGTAGACGCCGAGGAGGTGCGCCCCCGCACGCGCCGGATTCGTGAGGGGACCAAGGAGGTTGAAGACCGTCCGGATCCCGATCTCCTGCCGGGCCGACCGTGCGTACTGCATCGCCGGGTGGTAGGCCGGGGCGAAGAGGAAGACGATCCCGGCGGCCGCGAGGACCCCTGCGACCCGGTCGGGCGGGATCGCGACGGAGACGCCGAGCGCCTCGAGGACGTCGGCAGAGCCGCACCGGCTCGAGACGCCCCGGTTCCCGTGCTTCACGACGGAAACCCCCGCACCGGCCGCGACGAAGGCGGCCGCGGTGCTGATGTTGAAGGTTCCCGCACCGTCGCCCCCGGTCCCGCAGGTATCCACCCGCGCCTCCGGGGCCGGGAGGGAGACCGGGACGGCCGCCGCCCGCATCGCCCGGGCGAACGCCGCGATCTCCGCCACAGTCTCCCCCTTCATCCGCAGCGCCGTGAGGAATCCACCGATCTGGGCGGGGGTCGCGGCGCCCCGCACGATCTCCTCCATCACCCCTCCCGCCTCGGCAGGGGTGAGGTCCGTGCCCGAGGAGACCCGGGCGATCGCCTCCCGGATCATGCCCGGTCCCCCGTGCCGGAGAGGAAGTTTGCCATCAGCTGGTTCCCGTCCGGAGTGAGGATGCTCTCCGGGTGGAACTGCACCCCCTCGATCGGGAACTCCCGGTGCCGGACACCCATGACCGCCCCGTCGTCGTCGCTCTGGGCGGTCACTTCGAGGCAGTCCGGGACCGTGGCGGGGTCGATGACGAGCGAGTGGTAGCGGGTCGCGACGAGGGGGCTAGGCACCCCCGCGTAGATCCCCGCACCGTTGTGCCGGATCACCGACCGCTTCCCGTGCATCAGCCGGTCGGCCGGGGCTATCCCGGCACCGAAGGCGAGGCCGATCGCCTGGTGGCCGAGGCAGACCCCGAGCGTCGGGACGGTGCGGCTGATCGTCGCAAGGACCTCCCGGTAGAGGGTGCACTCCCGGGGATGCCCCGGGCCGGGAGAGAGGACAACCCGATCGAATCCGCCGCAGCGGAGTCGCTCAAACGGGGTATCGCTCTTCACCACGACCGGTTCCGCCCCGAGCATCCCGATCTGCTGGCAGAGGTTGAAGGTGAAACTATCGTAGCTGTCGATGACGAGCACCCGCATCATTGCACCTCCGCGCCGAGCGCCGCAAGCATCGCCCGTCCTTTGCTCTCGGTCTCAGTCCACTCCCGGCCGGGGTCGGAGTCGGCGACGATCCCCGCCCCCACCTGGGCGGAGGCGACGCCGTCCTGCACGACGACCGTCCGGATGGCTATTGCAAGGTCCATCATGCCGGCAAAGCCGATATAGCCGACAGCTCCCGCGTAGATCCCCCGCCGGAGCCCTTCTACCTCGTCGATGATCTGCATCGCCCGGACCTTCGGGGCGCCGGAGACGGTCCCCGCCGGGAAACAGGACCGCAGAACGTCGAAACGGTCGCACCCATCCCGGAGCGTGCCCGATACCGTAGAGACGATATGCTGGACGTGTGAGAACCGCTCGACGGTCATGAACCCCTCCACCGAGACGCTCCCATAGGTCGAGACCGCCCCGACGTCGTTCCTCGCGAGGTCGACGAGCATGATGTGCTCGGCCTGTTCCTTCTCGTCGGCGAGGAGTTCGGCAGCGAGCCTGTCGTCCTCCGCCGGGGTCGACCCCCGCGGCCGGGTGCCGGCGATCGGGACCGTCGTCACCTCCCCGCCCTCCACCCGGACGAGCATCTCGGGGCTGCTCCCGGCGACCACCAGGTCCCCGAAGTCCATGTAGTACATATAGGGGCTCGGGTTTTTTGCCCGCAGCCGCCGGTAGACGCCGAACCGATCGCCGTCGATCCGGCAGGTGAGCCTCCGGGAGAGGACCGCCTGGAAGATATCGCCTGCCGCGATATGCTCCTGGATCCGGAGGACCGCTCCCGAAAACTCCTCCCGGGTGCAGGACGACAATGCCACGACCCCGGAAGGGTCCGGGTCAGCCGGAGCTCGCGGAGCGATGTCGCGTATCCGGGCGATCCTTTTGGCGACTGCGTCCCGGGCCCGGCAGTACTCCACCTCAGGATCGGCCCCGTCGGTGATGAGCAGGTTCCTGATGACCGCGAGCCGCCGCTCCCGGTGATCGAGGGCCAGGCAGTCCAGCGCCAGCATGAGCCGGGCGACGGGTTCTTCCGGGTCCTCCGCCGCATCCGGCCGGACCGTCGGGTAGATAGAAGAGATGAGGTCGTAGGAGAAGTAGCCGGCAAGTCCCCCCGAAAACCTCTGGAGCGGTGAGGGGACGACCCGGAACCGGCCCATGAACGAGCGGACGGCATCGATGGCGTCGGCGGCCTCGATATCCCCGGCTATCTCACGGATGCGAGGGTCGCCGGAGACTGTCGCCGCACCATCGGAGGCTACGGCGATCGTCGCGGCCGGGGCGGTGCAGATGAACGAGTAACGGGCGGCCTTCCCGCTCCCTTCAAGCGACTCCAGCAGGAACCCCGGGCCGTCCCGGAGGGAGGCGTAGAGGTCTGCCGGAGGAGAGGCGGGGAGAGGGATCTCACAAAATAGAGGAACAATGAGAGGCCGGCCGCTCTCTGCCGCCGCGGCGACGACCTCCTCGCACCCCGGCTCAGTGTTCAGCTCTCTTCGAGCTCTGTCCATTCCACCGGCATCACCCCGTCACCGGCAGCCGGGAGAGCGACTCCTTGATCAGCTCCGCCGGGTACTCGTAATCGGCAAGTTTCCCTGCCATGTAGGCGTCGTAGGAGGAGAAGTCGAAGTTGCCGTGCCCGGAGTTGTTGAAGAGGATCACCTTCGCGTCACCGGTCTCCCGGCAACGAAGGGCCTCATCGATCGCGGCCTTCACCGCATGGGCGGACTCGGGTGCGACGATGATCCCCTCCGTCCGGGCAAAGGTCATGGCGGCGTCGAAGACCTCGTTCTGGTGGTAGGCGACCGACCGGATCACCCCATCGTGGGCGAGCCGGGAGACAAGCGGCGATGCCCCGTGGTAGCGGAGGCCGCCGGCGTGGATCGCCGGCGGGACGAAGTCGTGACCGAGAGTGAACATCTTCATCATCGGGGTTAACCCCGCAACATCTCCGAAGTCGTAGGCGTAGAGCCCCTTCGTCAGGGTTGGGCAGGCGGCAGGCTCCACCGCGATGATATCCGTATCGGGGTGCTTCCCTTTCATCTTCTCGCCGGCAAACGGGAAGGAGAGCCCGGCAAAGTTGGTACCGCCGCCGACACACCCGATCACGACGTCCGGGTAGGCATCCACCATCGCGAGCTGCTCTCGCGCCTCCTGGCCGATGATCGTCTGGTGGAGGCAGACGTGGTTGAGGACGGAGCCGAGCGCATAGTTGGTGTTATCGTGGCTCGCCGCGTCCTCGACCGCCTCCGATATGGCGATGCCGAGAGAGCCCGGTGTGTCAGGGTCGCGGGCGAGCACCGCCTGGCCCGACCGGGTCTTATTCGACGGGCTCGGCAGGCACTCGGCGCCGTAGACCTGCATCATGCTCTTCCGGTAGGGTTTCTGCTCGTACGAACTCCGGACCATGTAGACGGTGCACTCCATGTCGAAGAGGCCCGTTGCAAACGCAAGCGACGAGCCCCACTGTCCCGCCCCGGTCTCGGTCGCGAGCCGCTCGATCCCCTCCTCGCGGTTGTAGTAGGCCTGGGGGATGGCGGTGTTGGGCTTGTGCGAACCCGGCGGGCTCACGCCCTCCCACTTATAGTATATCTTTGCGGGGGTTTTCAGGGCGGCTTCAAGCCTTCTCGCCCGGTAGAGCGGGCTCGGCCTCCAGAGGGTGAGGATGTCCCGGACTTCGCCGGGTATATCGATGTAGCGCTCCGTACTCATCTCCTGCCGGATCAGTTCCATCGGGAAGATGTGGCGGAGGTCGTCGGGGACCGCCGGCTTTCCGGTCGCCGGGTGAAGGACCGGGGCCATGGGCGTCGGGAGATCCGCCTGGATGTTATACCAGCGTTTCGGCATCTCCCCCTCGTCAAGGAGGATCTTCGTCTGCATACCCACATGGTGTACTCTGCACACCAATATACATTACGGACCAACAGTGTACCATTGAGGACACAGTCGCATGACGGGATCATCAGAGTCCTTGCCCGGCCCGGAAGTGCCTCCGGGAAAAAGAGTATATGATTGTTCTGCTACTGGTCAGCGATGTACCTCCTCGCCCACGTCGTGGCCGGCATCCTCATCGGCCTCGTGCTGGTCGCGTTCACCAACGACCGCCGGGTTGTCGCGCTCGCCGCACTGGGCGCCGTGCTCCCGGACCTGATTGACAAGCCGCTCGGGCACATCATCCTTGCCGGGACCGTAGACTACGGCAGGATATACTTCCACGGCCTCACCGTCCTTCTGCTGGTTACCGCCCTCGGCCTCGTTCTCTACCACTACCACCACAGGATCGGCCTCCTCGTGCTGGCTGCCGGGATGGCGAGCCACCAGTTCCTTGACGGGATGTGGCAGCAGCCCGTCGAATGGTTCTGGCCGCTCCTCGGACCCCTTCAGCGGCACAACTACCCCCAAGACTACCTCTGGAGTTCCATATGGCGGGAGCTCTCCCAGCCGAGCGAATGGCTCTTCTTCTTCCTGATTGTCGCGCTGTTTGCCGTCCTTTACCGTCGGGAGATCAGAACCGCCGTCACCCGGCTCTCGAGCCCACCCAGCCGCCGGGTGCTCTTCGCCGCGCTCGGCCTCGCCATACTCGCCGCGCTGGTCGTGGGGGGACGGCTTCTGTTGTGAGGCGGTCACCCCCGTTTCCGCCACCATATCGCGGCGTAGGTCGAGGCCCCGGAGAAGGCGAGCCCGCCGTCCTGCCGGATAAGGTGTTTCTTGAAGTAATTCCGGAGGGTCTCCCTCTGCCGCGGGGTCTCCACACTCATCCGGGTGGCGAAGTGAGCGACCGCATCCTCCACGGTCACGAATGTGGTCGTGCCGTCGAGCGGGCGCATCATGATGTTCGGATAGATCCCCATGCCGTAGAGGACGTTGAAGATGCAGTCAGCCTTCGGCTTTGGGCGGTATGGCGCCCCGTGCAGATCCTCCCAGAGCGCCAGGTAGAGCCGCTCCCAGAGCGGTTCGTCAGCGAACCAGTAGAGGTGGACTGACCCGGAGGCGACTGCATCCATCGCGGCGAGGGCCGACCGGACATCCGGCATACCAAGAGAGAACGAGGCGACCACCCGGTCGTAAGGGGGGTCAAGGTCACGGTCAGGGTCGATCTCCTCCCAGAGGCCCCGGACCGCGGCGATTGTGGTGATCCCCTCCCGTTCCGCCGCCGCCCGGAGTTCGGCGAGCATCCCCTCCGCCGGGTCGACCGCCGTCACCGAGGCGCCGGCCCGGGCAAGCGGCAGAGCGAGGGTTCCGGGCCCCGACCCAATATCCAGCACCCGGTCACCGGGAGCGACGCTGAGGTCCTGCATCACCTCGGCGATCCGGCGTGCGTGGCCGGCCTCTGACCGAACGGCATACCGCTGGGCCTGCTCCCGGTCGCCCCAGAGATCGGCACCCTCTCGGAACTCCGGGGTCGACCGGTTCAGGGCGAGCCTCCTCTGCCAGACCTCGTTCCAGTCCACGACGATATCATCCTTCATCAGCCTGTCGGTCGCCCTCTCGGCGTAAGTAGGTATCCATACGTATCCTGACGGGCATCCTGCGGCCCCCGGAACACCCCAACCATTATATACAAGGCCGGTGACAGGAATACCTGTGGTGAATAGTGTGACTGGCGAATCGATGCTCCAGATAACCGTCGATCAACTTGCAAGAACACTCTGCGCGAGCGCTGTCCTCGGTGCCCCGGTCGAGGCCGGTGACCGGGTTATCATACCGGTCGCCGAGTTCGGGTTCGGGTTCGGTGGCGGGGAAGGCACGGGAGGCAGTAAGGAAGGCAGCCAGAACGGCGGGTCCGCGACCGGCGGTGGAGGCGGCATATCGGCCGTGGCCCTGATCATCATCACCAAAAGCGTCCCCGGCCCTGAGGGCATCCAGGTGATGTCGCTGAAGAAGAAGAGCGAGATCGCCGAGGTGATCACGACGATCGGGGAGACGGTCGGCCCGCACGTCGCTAAAGCGCTCGAAAAAGGCTCTGAGATGATGATGCAACGCAAAGGTAGTAAAGGTAAAACGCCCTGGGTATCGGAAGAGGGAAAGGAGATCCCGGTCAGCGGTGAAGAAGAGGCATAAGGTTCTCTTCCCCTCCATTCTATGGCCGCGACCCTTCTCTTCTCCATCCTGCTCGCCGTCGCCATCATCATCCTCTCTATCCTGCTTGCCCTATACCTGATCCCGGTGACCCTCTCGACAGTCGCCGACTGCAGGCGGGAGAGCCTCCGGGCGACGGCAACCGTAGCCTGGGGCATCGTGGGGGCGAGGGTCCGGGCCGACGACGGGGTGCAGGTGCTCGAGGTCCTCCTCGCCGGCCGCCCGATCATGACCCGGGATCTCGCAAAAATAGCCGCCGCCCCGCCGGAGAAGAAGGCAGAGGAGAGGAGACCGGCCCTTCCGTTGAGAGAGTACATCGATGCCGCCGGCGACCTCTGGCCCCATCTCCGGAGGATCCTCGCTGCCGTTTACCGGTCCCTCTATCTCGAGACGCTCCGGGGAGATATCACCCTCGGTCTCGAGAGCCCGGCCGACACCGGCATCATCTACGGCTACTGCACCGCCGCCCGCTACGCCCTCTGGCCGGCCGAAGCGATCGACTTCGTGATGACCCCGGTCTTTGACCATGAGATCTTCGAAGGCACCTTCACGCTCCGGATGCAGATCCGCCGGCCGCTCCTGATCGTCGTCGCGGTCGTAAGAGCTCTCCTGCAGAAACCGGTCCGGCAGCGGCTCCGCCAGGTATCAGGGAGAGGTGCTCCGGGTGCGTGAGGAGAAGGAGGGGGGCGACCTCGTCATCGGCGGCGCCCGGAAGATCGGCGGCCGGTGCATCATCCCCATCATCAGGGCACTCGTGGTGCGGCGGGAGGGGGGCGCCGCGGTCAGCCTGGTGCCGATTGCGCTCCTCTTCACCGAAGGAGAGCACGAGTGCCTCACCCTCCTCCCGGGAGCGCCCGGGGGAACCGCGGAGATCCTCAGCACGCTTCGCGACGATATCGAGCGGGAAAAAGAGAAGTGCGCGGGGTAGATCCCCGTTACTCGTGGCGAAGCGCCTGGATCGGGTTTAATTGCGCCGCCTTCCAGGCCGGGTAGAGGCCGGAGGCCGCGCTCGTGAAGATGCCAAACGCCATCCCGAAGAGAATGTAGAGGAGGCTCGTCGGGTTGAAGAGGTAGTCCGGGTTCTCGACGATGACCGCCGTTATCACATACCCGGCACCGAAACTGAGCGCCCCCCCGATGACGGCACCCACAACCCCGAGGATCAGGGCCTCGTAGATGAACATACGCATCACCTCGCGCCGGCGGGTGCCGATGCTCCGCAGGACGCCGATCTCCTTGATCCGTTCGGTGACCGACATCAGCATCACGTTCAGGATCGAGACTCCGGCGACGATGAGTGATATCGCGCCGATGCCCAACAGGAAGACCGTGATCGAATCGGCGGCCGCAAAGACACTCTCGAGGATCGCCTTCGTGTCCATAACGCTGACGACATCCTCCCGCCGGTTCATCTTCTGCTCAATCCCCTCCTTGACCACGTCGAGGTCCTTGACGTCCCGGACCTTCACGACCACCTGGTCGTACCTGTCCTCGTCGTAGTGTCTCGAGTACCAGGAGTAGGGCACAATGATGGCGTAGTCGGGATTGATGTCGAACCCCATCCCCCGCTCCTTGAGCACGCCCACAACCCGGAGGGTCTCGTCCCCGATCGTGACCCGGGCGCCGAGTTTCAGGCCGGTCTCCTTGTTCAGCTCGGCAAGCCGGCTCCCGATCATGCACCCGGAGCCCGTGTCCCTCGGGTAGGTTCCCGCCTCCTTCTCGAGCAGGAGAGGGATATCTCCGGCAGGCATCGCGTAGATCATGGTGCCTCCCTTCTTTTCGCCCACGGACATCTTATCGAAAGTGCTCGCGAATGGTATCGTTATGACCCGGTTAGCACCGGCCGCCCGGGTGATATCGTCAACCTGCCGTTTGGTGAGTTTGTCGCCGCCCGTACCACTCATCGCCGGGGAGACGACGATTGTATCGCCGACGTCGCTGACCATATCGTTGAACATGAGGCCGATGCTGTTGCCGAGGATTCCCATCGTGGCGATTGCGACGACGCCGATGACGATCCCGGTGACAGCAAGGGCCGACCGGAGCCAGTGGCGGCTGACGTTCCGGCGGGCGAGGTCGAGGAAGGTCATGCCAGCCTCCCGTCCACCATCCGGATCGTCCGGTCGGCGTATTCGGTCATCCGGGGATCGTGCGTGACCATAACGACGGTCTTGCCCTCCTCGCGGTTCATCCGGGCGAGGAGATCCATGATCGCGGTCCCGGTCTTCGTGTCCAGGTTACCGGTCGGCTCGTCGCAGAGGAGGAAGTCGGGGTCATTCACGAGCGCCCGGGCGATCGCCGCACGCTGCTGCTGCCCGCCCGAGAGTTCGCCCGGTTTGTGGGTGAGGTGCGTCTCGGTGATCCCGACCGCCGCGAGGACCTCTTCTGCCCGCTCCCGGGACCCGTTCCGTCGGCCTTTCAGGATGAGCGGGTACTCGACGTTCTCGACCACCGACAGCAACGGGATGAGGTTGAACTGCTGGAAGATGAACCCGATGTGGTCCCGCCGCATAAGGGTCAGCTCGTCGTCGTCCATCCCGCTGATCCGCTTTCCGGCGATGGTGACCTCCCCCGAGGTCGGGACGTCGAGCGACCCCATGATGTTTAAGAGCGTCGATTTCCCCGACCCGGAGGGGCCCATGACCAGGACGAACTCGCCCTTCTCGATCGCGAGATCGATCCCGGCGAGCGCCACAACGTCGCCGGCCGGGAGGGGATAGACCTTCGTGACCGCGTCGAAACTGATGACCGGCATCGTCGTTACTTCCGTCTCCAGGAGTAGTAGATAGCCCCGGCTATCCCGAGCGCGACAAGCGCGGCAACGATTATGCCGACGAGCGGTATGCCGCCGTCACGCTCCTCAAGAGGCGCCGCCGCCGTGCCGCCGGCGACCTCGACCATCGTCGTCGTGGTGTAGCGGTTCCCGTCGCTATCACGATACTCGACGGCGATCGGAACCTCCGTCACATTCGCATCGGTCCGGAACGTCACTTCGAACGGAGAAGCATCGTCCGGGTCGAGGGTGCCCACAACGTAGACCCGGAACGGGTCAGTGGGCGTCGCCGGCGCACCGGCGGTGACGAGCACCGAGCGTGCGGGCTCCAGACCTGCGTTTGTGACGTCGCCCACGATCCGGTATCCCCCGGCTTCCGGCGTGACCTCGACGTTGGTGATGAGCGGGTCCGCCTGCCGCTTATCCTCGCCGAAGGCGACCGGCAGGGCGAGGTCGACGGAGTGGGTGTTGATGCCGTTACGCCAGACCACCTGGAAGGTGACGTCCGTCTCCGCGGTTGGAGTCAGGTTGAAGAGGGCGGTGGCGGAGCCATCAGACGCCAGAGCGCCGACAAACGCTCCGGTCGGTGTGACGGCAAAACCCGTTCCCTGCGGGATCACCTGGACGCCGGAGGCGGCGTTCGGGCGGGGATTGCCGACCCGGACGGTTATGTCGGCGGTCCTTCCTTCCGAGAAGGCGTCAGGCTTTCCGACCACTGACGCACTGAGCGGGGTGTCCTCGACCTGGACCGGGACCGGGTAGCGGAGGCTGCCGGCGTCGAGGAAGTCAAGGACGAACATGGGGTAGAATGTCCCCTCCCCCCCGTCTGCCCGGACAGTGAAGGTGAACGTCTTCGCGTTCCCGGCACCGATCTCCCCGACCGATGGGTAGGAGTCACTTAAGGCCACGACACCGTTCCCAAAGAGCCGGGCGCTCTTGATGGTGACGGACCCGGCACCGTTGTTCTTGATCTCCACCGTGAGCGTCCCGGTGTCGCCCTTCATCAGGACAGAGGGGTCGAGCGTGGAGGAGGTCACGGTGATGTCGGCAGGTCCTGCAGAGGCCGGTACGGCGACCACTGCGACGGCGCATATGAGCGAAATGATAGTCAGGTGAAGGAGTTTCATCTTACAGCCATCCGACGAGTGTGATGAGGATATAGGCAATATAGAGCGCCACTGGTATCCCGACGGTGAGAGCCGCGTCCCGCGTGGAGAGATTGCGCGCGTATTTCATGCCGAAGATCCAGATGTTCGCGCTCCAGAGAACGAAGAGGATGCCCAGGAGGCCGGCGATCTGTGTCAGGGGGTCGGCCGCAATTATGCCTGCCAGACTCTCGGATATCTCCGCGATCTGCTCGGGGTTTGTTACCGAGGGGATTGTCAGGTTCGATATGACCTGGTAGGAGAAGGCAGTCCCGATGATGCCCCCGAAGATCTGGGGCAGGAGACCGTAGCTCGTAAACTCCAGCGTCCGCGTGAACGATCCTTTGCCCTTGAAGAGCATCGAGAAGATGTAGAAGACAGCGGCGCAGATGATCCATGCCAGGAATCCCATGATAACGGCACCGACCACGGCGAAAGCCACCCCGATCGCCCCGAAGGCCTGCGCTTCCGCGGGCAGTATGGCGATGACCATATTCACTGCCAGCGCGGCCGCGACCGCACTGATAAGCCCGTAGACGAGCACGATCAGCGCCGGTATCTTCAGGCCCGGCTCGTCCTGCATACGTTCCTCGAAGAAACGCCCGGGGTCGAGCAGCACCCGGATAGATCCAGTATTCATGACGATTGTGCCTCGCATACCCATAGCAGGCGAGAGGGGATAAACTTTTTCGGGGACGGGAATTCGGGACAACACGGATTCGCGCTAAAAGGACGGTTATTTTCGTCGCAAATTTTCTTCAGGCGGATGAAATGCCGGGTGGCTGTATTGTTGGCAACCCAGTTCCGATCGTGGTAGTACTCCAGGGCAGCTACGCATTGCAGATGTCCCGGGTAACCTCACGCAGAAGTGCGCGAAGGACGCGAAGTCTGTAGAGTTCCTGCCCCCCCTTCGTGAACTTCCGCGTGAAGCAACTCATGCTGTGTGAGACCCACACGGGGCTATGCAAGAGGCTGCACGCATGAAAACGGCCTCTCCTCAGGCTTATCCCCGGGCAATGGACCGTGGTGGGAATCACCCCGGAGGGGGTGGGGACCTGGGAGGGGACTCGCCCCCACCCCCGCAGGCGGGTACCCGTACGTTCTTCCTCAAAGCCCCCGCTCCCTCCGGGAGAGGGACGGTGCATGGGGATATCCGGGAAAATCCGTGCCCGGGGACGCAAACTCCCGGGTGGTGCGAAACACGATCGATGATCTCCTCCGGTGAAAGTGCTGGTAATTGAGAATCGATGCACTAGAGGTGCCCAAGTTCTTTGAGGCTCACGTAGCCCCTCTTCGTGACGATGATGTGGTCGAGCACCCGTATGCCGAGGATTGACCCGGCCTCGACGAGTTGCCGGGTGATGCTGATGTCCTGGGTTGAGGGGTCCAGGGTGCCTGACGGGTGGTTGTGAACCAGGATGACCGAGGCGGCGCGGTCGGTGATCGCCTCGGCAAAGACCTCCCGGGGGTGGACGAGACTCTGGTTCAGGATCCCGACGGTGACAATCCGCCGTTCGATCACCTCGCCGGCACCGTTGAGTGTTATGCAGAAGAAGTACTCCTGTTTCCTGTCCCGCCACTCGGCGACCAGCGGGAGCACGTCCCGGGGACAGGCGATTCGGCTTCCCGAGACACCGTCGTCCCCCAGGTAACGCCGCCCGAGTTCGAAGCAGGCCATGATCTCACAGGCCTTCGCCGCTCCGACTCCCTCAATCCCAAGGAGGGCGTCATACGACGGGCTGCCTTCGGCAGTCCTCAGGTACCGTTCGACGTCGCCGGCGACCTGCGAGACGTCACGCCCCTTGATGCCGCGCCCGAGGAGAAGAGCAATCAGTTCGGCATCGGTGAGCGCCTGGGGTCCTCGTGTTGCCAGTTTCTCACGCGGACGATCGCGGTTCGGTATATCGCACATCCTCTTCATGCCCATCCGGCCTGATCGGGTAACCTTGATTCCCGGTTTTGATCCCGGAGCATGTATATGTTGCCAATCGGTCCCACTCACCGACGGGTGCAGTGCCGGGAAAGGAGATATGATGGAGGAAATTTCTTCTCCAGGTCAGGGAATTTACCCGGAACTCTATCGAAATCCTTTTGCCTAAAGACTGCTATCACTCACGGAGTGGAACTTCCCTGGAAGAGCGCTGAGGCCTGGTGCAGGAAGGGACGGACGTACGGTGAGCGTGGGCAGTACGACCGGGCCATCGAGTGCTACGACCGGGCGATCAACCTGGACGCCAACGCTACCACGGCCTGGTACCACAAAGGACTCGCCCTCACTACCGCCGGACGCTACCGGGAGGCCGCAGAATGCTTCGACCAGACCATCAGGCTCGACCCGACCTCTGCCCGATCCTGGTACTCCCGGGGACAGGTGCTCTATAACCTCCAGAAGTACCAGGAGGCAGCCGAGTACTGCGGCCAGGCGGTAAAACTCGCACCCGACTCTGCAAGTGCCTGGCTCACCCGGGGGCATGCCTTCAAGAATATGGGGCGAATCCCTGACGCGATCGCCTGCTACGATCGGGTCGTCACCATCGAGCCGGGCCGAATCGAGGCCTGGTTCGCCCGCGGAACGGCGCTTGCCACCGAACGCCGGTACGACAGAGCGATCGACTGTTACGACCGGGTCATAGCGCTCGACCCCGAAAACGCCGGTGCCTGGTACGCCAGGGGGACGATGCAGATCCTCCTCGCCCGGTACGGCGATGCGCTCGCCTCATTTGACCGGGCCGTCACCATCGACCCGAACCACGCCGATACCTGGTACACCCGGGGATGCACGCTTGCGGCGCTCCAGCGCTATGACGAAGCCGTCGGGTGCTTCGACCGGGCGATCGCCCTCCGTCCCGATGACGCCGATGCCTGGTACAACCGCGGCCGGGCACTACAGCACCTGGAACACTACGAGGAGGCGCTCGTCTGCTATGATCGGGCGCTCCGGATCAGGCCAGAGCATACCGGGATCTGGTACCAGAAGGGCATGGCGCTGAAGAGGCTGAGACGCTACGACCTCGCGATCGCCTGTTTTGACCGAGCGCTCAGGGAGAACACCGCTGATCCGGAGATATGGTACCAGAAGGGCTTTCTCCTCTTTACCCAGAAGCGCTACGAGGAGGCGATCGAGTGCTTCGACCTGGCGCTCAGGATCCGGGCCGACCATACGGACGCATACTACTACCGGGGCGAGAGTTACTACGCCCTCGGGAACTACGAGGCAGCGACGGCCTGCTACCAGGCCGTGGTCCGGACGGACCCGGAGAACGCCGTCGCCTGGAACAACTACGGAAACGCGCTCTACCGGCTTGAGCGCTACGAAGAGGCGCTCGTCTGCTACGAGCGGGCGCTCGGGATCGACCCGGAGAACCAGAGGGTCTGGAGCAACAAGGCAAACGTCCTCTCGATCCTCACGCACTACGACAAGGCGCTCGCCTGCTACGACCAGGAACTCCGGGCGCACCCGGAGAATGCGGACGCATGGCATAACAAAGGCCTTGCACTCTTCATTCTCGGGCGCTACGGCGAAGCCCTTGCCTGCTATACGCGGGCGCTCGAGGCTGACCCCGCGAGGGCGGAGGCCTGGTGCGCCCGGGGCAACACCCTCGTCATCCTGGAGCGTTGCGAGGAGGCGCTCGACTGCTACGACCGGGCGCTCGCCACGAATCCCGATGACGCCGACGCGCTCAAGGGGAAGGCGATGGCGCTCGTCTACCTCGACCGATCCGCCGAGGCGGTCAAATGTTACGAGAGGCTGCGGCGGGTGCCGAGGTGAGGAGGGGTTCCTGCACTACTGCCCGGGGGCGGGGGCCGTCTCCGGCAGTCTCTCGACCAGGGATGCTTTTGCCAGCTGATCTTTGGTGAACAGGGTCAGGCACGGCTGCTCACACCCCCGGCCTGCACCCCCGGTGGCTCCCCCGCCCGAGCGGTGGTCCGCTGTTCCGTTCATGGTGGGTTCAGGGTAGTTGCACACACTCAGATAATACACCATCTCGTCCTGGGGGAACGTTACCAGTCGCAGGGGGTGCAGGCGGCCATTGCTGTATGCAAAGGTCCGGATATACTCGCTATCGAACACGATGTTGGCACCGTTCCGGAGATCTGCAGATGTGATCGTCCCGTCCTCCCGGGGTGTGGTCCGGAAACAGGTGTCCAGTGCCTCGAAGACCCCGGAGGGATGCGGCCCCGAACCGGACGATTCCGGTCTCCTCTCCTGCCGGAGGACGACCCGGTCGGTCCCGGTGAGCGCTGCGTCGTACCATACCGTTCTCTCGTGCCGCACCCCTGAAAAGAGGATGTGCAACGAATCGGCATCCCTGCCGGCGTCCGTATGGATATCGAATGTCTCCAGTCGAGCGGTCTCGTTCCGGAGGTCCGCGGCCTTGAGGATCTCCTCCCATACCCCGGTCATCGGCCCCTCCTCGATCTGCAGAGGATGGGCAACCGGAACGCTGATCACTCCCGTGCAGCCCGAAGAGATCACCATGATCCCGAGGGAAAGCGCCAGCAGGGCTAGATTATCTACCCTCATTGTTCCACCTGCAGAACGGACGCCTTTGTTCGCCGGCTCCCATCCGGCGCGAGGGCACCGGCACGACCGGCAGCGAGCAGCACGAAGAACGCTATGGCCGGGTTAGACGGGAACCCCCTGCGGGGACCTCGCCGGCAGCATTGCCGTCCCGACAACGAGCAGCACGAGGACGATGAATCCGGTTGCAATCTGTTTCATCATGGTCTCAACATTTCACGAAAAAGGGGTCAGTACAACCCCTTCCCGAGTTCCGGGGCCGCCGGGACGTACTGGAAGAAGGTCCCGGTCCCGTTCTCCCCTTCCACGGTGCCGCGGATGGAGTAGGTCGGCTTGAGGTAGGGCTGTTCGGTCCCGGGCGGGGTTGCATAGTAGCAGAGCTTGATCTCCTCGACGACCGCCTTCTTCGGCGAACCTACCGTGGTGACGACCCCGGTCTGTTTGAGTTCCTCAATCGCTTCTTCGGGAGAGAGGATCGGGAACTCCTTGTAGGGTTCGGCATCGCGCCAGCGTTTACCAACCTTGAGGACATCGCCGCCCCCGCCGACCGTGGCGTAGATCCCACTCCCGGCCACGGGATAGCCGCTCAGGGTGTCGGTGAAGTGGACACAGGTGTCTTTATAGGTGGCAATACTGATATTTTTTGCAACATTGAAAGCAGATCCCTTCCCGTGCGATATACCCGAATATGCTGCCCCTTCTGGCATGAGCCCGTGGGAGGTGAGGAACGTCTCAGCGATCTTCCGGCACTCCTCATCGGTCGGGAGGTTTTCGGGGCGGTCCCGGGGGTCCACCCCGGAGTAGCGGTCATTCCACGTGTAGGTCATATACCCGGCCTCCTTCTCGATCTCGAACGTGTAGGGTTCGTTTTTGACGACGTAACACTTGATCCTTCCTCCGCTTTCCTCGACCGCTCCGGACATACCGAACCTCTCCGCTATCTTCAGGGCATCGTCCTTCGACACAACGGAGTCGACCGTCTTGTAGACCATGGTCTGTTCGGGATACCGCGGGAGGGCTGTGCCGAAAGCGATCTCAGAGACACTCTGCACGCCGTACGGTCCGACAATCTCGATTCCCCCGTTTACGCCTTCATTGTCCTGTGGAGACGCCGCCGGTATCAGTGCCGTCCCGGCGACGAGCAGTATGAGGACGGCAAAGCCGATTGCAATCTGTTTCACTACCATACTATACCTCCAATTTACAGGAATCTGTTTTGTACTGGAAAAGCGGAGGATCGCCGGGCGGATTGATCGACGACCCGTACCCGTAAATATGGTCGTCGAGGCAGTCAGGCGTGCTCAGGTCTCCGTCAATATCGGCGGCGAGAATCGCCGATTTCAGGCTGCCGTCGTTCGGGAAGACATATCTATCGGTTGCCATAAACCACGCCTTTTTGATTGTTTCACCATTCATCAGTTTTTGCGCGAAATACCACCCCAGATCCGGGTGAGCGCCCCCGATGGTGTCGAAGCCACATATCGAGTGGAGCCCCTCGAAGGCCGGTCCCCAGTACTCCTTACATGTTGATTCATTCAGGACGTTGCATGAGGCAAGGACAATCCAGTCGGTCTTCGTGTTGCCCCAGCGCGCCTCGCTGTAGTTCAGCTCGTAATCGTCGGCGGCCGTCCCGAAGACGAACCCGCCCTCCCACC
>DAIRGM010000032.1:0-25220 GCA_036794525.1 Methanoculleus sp. | reverse complement strand
GGACGCCTTCTACCGGGAGATCCTCAAGGCCGAGCGGAACTACGTGAAGACGCACCGGTATTGGTAATGGGGGTTCTGCGGGCGCGTGAGGCGCACCTGGCGGTGGTCTGGGTATAGCCTGTGGCTGGAAGGCGGCAGAAACTATGGAAAAGTCCGGTACCGTGGACCGTGGGAGTATCGCCATGCACTGCCCCCGCCCCAAGGGGGGGGGGGGGGGGGGGGGGGGGGGGGGGGGGGGGGGGGGTCGTAGATATCAGCTTACGAGTGGAGACAGGGGAGGGAGGATGCTCCCCCCTCCCCGCGAGCCGCCACCCCCAATGGCGATACCCACTGGAAAGCCGTGCACGGGAGTTTGTGGCGCTTCGAAGAGCAGCGCTCTTGAGTAAGATCGACGGCACACGCTTGACGCACGAGTCCCCTCAGATGCGGCCACCAAAAGGACCCGCTTTAGGTCAGGATACTCCGCCAGCACACACGGGCAGGATCTCACGATACCCAGGATCACACACGGCCCAAAAAAAAGCCCCCTTCCCCGATCAGAAAGAGCGCAACCAAAAAGAGGTTTACATAATATTTTCGAGCCGCTGCTCCAGGAAATCGAGCCCTCTCTTGATATCCTCGATATTCTTCCCGCCGGTAAGGATGATCTTGCCGGAACTGAAGAGAAGAGCGACGATCTTCGGATTCTCGATGCGGTAGACAAGCCCCGGGAACTGCTCGGGCTCATACTCGATGTTCTCGAGGTTGAGGGTGATGACCACCTTGTTCAGGTTGATGTACCTGCCCATGTCATACGAGCAGACCATGTTCGTGATCGCAACCTGGGGCACATCGTAGGTATCCACACCGGCATCCCGCAGCGAATTCATGATGATCTCCAGGCCCGGTCGGAGGTCGGATTTCTTCCTGATTCCGGTAAGCACCACTTTTCCTGAGGAGAATATCAGGGATGCGATCTTGGGGTTTTCGATGCGGTACACCGCCCCGGGGAACCTCTTTGTATTCAGTTCGCAGTTTTTTATTTTTCCAGATACACTTTCGAGGTCGATTGAGTCGGCAATCACCCCTGAGGCAACGATGTTCTCAATTTTCAGTGACTCGTATCCCTTCTCAGCCATTGATATGAGTATCGTTTTTTGAACCATAATACTAATGGGTAATCTTTATGCCCATTCCGGATTATGGAGCCCGCTTCACCTTCGTGAATGCTATAAACCATAAACGCGCAACCTTCTATTGATCGCGTTATGGCTGATGAAGAACAAAAAACGCCGTCCTACGAGGACCTATGCGCCGGATTCAAGATAGACGTCCCTGAATACTATAACTTCGGCTTCGACGTGATCGACGCGTGGGCGAAGAAGGACCGGAACAAACTGGCGATGATCTGGGTCGACCAAAAGGGAAACGAGAAGAAATACACCTTCTTCGACCTCATGCGCCTCTCGAACCAGGCCGTCAACATCTGCCTGAAATACGGCATCAAGAAAGGCGACCGGGTGATGCTGATGCTCCCCCGGACGCCCGAATGGTGGATCTTCGTCATCGCGCTCATCAAACTCGGCGCAGTCTACTGCCCCGCGACGACGATGCTGACCCCCAAGGACCTGGAGTACCGCATCCAGGCGGCCGACATCAGGATGATCATCACCATGGCCGAGCACGCGGACAAGGTCGAGGAGATCCGCGAAGAGTGCCCCACGCTTGCCGTCCGGCTGATGATCGACGGCGTGCGGGACGGGTGGGTCAGCTACCCCGTCGAACTCGACTACCCCGCGCCCTGCTCGCACAAACTGGTGAACCTCCCGGGGATGCACCGGACCCGGTCGACGGACCCGCTGCTGATCTTCTTCACCTCCGGTACCACCGGCGAGCCGAAGATGGTGGTCCACGACCACTCCTACCCGCTCGGGCACCTCGTCACCGCGCAGTTGTGGCACGACCTGCACCCGAATGACCTGCACCTCACCATCTCCGATACAGGCTGGGGGAAGAGCGCGTGGGGGAAACTCTTCGGCCAGTGGATCGTCGGCGCCTGCATCTTCGTCTACGACATCCGGGGCCGGTTCCATGCCACCGAGATCCTCCCGCTGCTGGAGAAGTACGGGATCACGACGTTCTGCTGCCCCCCGACCATCTACCGGATGCTGATCCTCGCCGACCTGGACAAGTTCGATCTTGCCGACATGCGCCACTGCTGCAGCGCCGGTGAAGCCCTCAACCCCGAGGTGATCCGGGCATGGCAGGAGGGGACCGGGAGGACGATCTACGAGGGCTACGGCCAGACCGAGACGGTGCTCTGCATCGGGACGCTTCCCGGCATGAAACCCAAGCCCGGCTCGATGGGAAGGCCGATGCCGGGCTGGCATATCGAGCTCCTCGACGACAACGGCAACCCGGTGGGCGTCGGGGAGGAAGGGCGGATCGCGATCAAGGTCGATCCCCGGCCGGTCGGGCTCTTCTCCGGTTACCTCAATAACAACGAAGAGAACTGCAAGGTCTTCTCGGGCGGGTTCTACTACACCGGCGACAAGGCCTATATGGACGAGGACGGCTACTTCTGGTTCATCGGGCGCGACGACGACGTCATCAAGTCTTCGGGATACCGGATCGGGCCGTTCGAGGTCGAGAGCGCCCTCATGGAGCACCCGGCCGTCCAGGAAGCGGCGGTCGTCGGGTCGCCCGATGTGCTCCGCGGGCTGGTCGTCAAGGCCTTCATCGTCTTAAAGCCCGGCTACCGGCCCACGGAGTCGCTGGTCAAGGATATCCAGAAGCAGGTCAAGCGCGTGACGGCGCCGTACAAATACCCGCGCCTGATCGAGTTCGTGGAGTCGCTCCCGAAGACTATCTCCGGCAAGATCAGGCGGCACGAACTGCGCGAACTGGAGATGCGGCGGTTTATGGACAACAACTCCCACAACTCTCCCGGCACCGGAGTGTGCCGGGAGTGATTACCTTTATTTTGTTGGAGATGCTACAGTATTAGGCGCGAGGAACGCCGGGACGCGCCAACGGCAGAGATTCGCCACACAATCGCGCGAGAGTTGCCAAGCCAGGTCAAAGGCGCCAGGTTCAGGGCCTGGTCTCGTAGGAGTTCGCCGGTTCGAATCCGGCCTCTCGCATCCTAACTTCAGGTTGGAATCTACTTTTCTAAATTTGTTATGACCTCCCGGCAAATTTGCCGGGATGTTTCCGTAAAAACTATATCCTTTTTCGACGACCCCTCACACATGACCGAATGCAAATACATCTCCGACCGCGAAGCTAAATTCCTCGCGGTCGTTCTCGTGGTGCTTGTCCTAGCGATCGCCGTAGCCGGATGCACCGCAGAGCAGACCGACTACGCAGACGGTGAGCGGTCGGATCTGGTCGAGATCCGGTACTGTGACGCCCTCAGCTCCGGATACAACACGGTCGGCGAGATCACGCTGAAAAACATCCACGACGAGCCACTGTCATCCGTGGAGATCCTCGCGAAGTTCTACGACGGCGAGGCGCTGGTCGGCGACGGCCGGGAGACGGTCCGGGACCTCGGACCCGGCGAGACTGCCCGGCTCACGATCGCGTATCAGGGATTTGCAGACCGCGTCGAGGTCGACGAGATCCGGGTGATTGTGTAGTCTAGTGGTCGCGACGGGGTCCAGAAAGAGGTTTTAGTATCAGTCATGTGAGAGAATAGGGGGCGGGGGATATATAGGGGTTACCAGCTACCTGCCTCGACAAACACTTTCGTCGCCGGAGTGATGGTGCTCCGATTCGACATAATTTTGACGTTTGTGATTGTGACGGCGTTAGTTACATTGTCACTCCAGGAGCCCTGGATTACGAGCGTGTTACCCGCACAAAACCCCCCAGTTGTGTCTACTGATGCCGTAACTGAGATTGCATCCCCGCCGATTGATGAAGTCCCGATCACCTCCCCATCCCTCAAAACCTGAACGTTTAACACGGGAGAGTAGCCGGCCACTCCGGGTGCCGCGTTTGTAATCGATGCACGAAGATTTGACGACATTGGGATACTGCTGTAAGTCGGCGGAACCGTTATCGTGTATAACGTTTTCCATGTGCCGCTGACCGATTCCGATATATTAACGTCCTTCCGCACTGTCGTACCAGGTACGTCCACGAACTGCGACAGGGCGCCGATGTTCCCCGTCTGGCTCTGGAGGGTGGCTCCGGAGACCTCGGTGCTGCACCGGATCGCCGCCGCCACCAGCCGTGACGCGAGCATCCGGGCATCATAGATCCTGTCCGCCGGGAGCGTCGTCTGCCCGGTCTCGATCAGGCAGACCGCGACCGGCACACTGTTCGCGGGCAGCGCGGGCACGCGCCGCTCCTCCGTTCCCTTCGTCACGACGACCGTACCGGATGAATTCACGCTGAGCAAGTCATACCGGTCGAATGTCGCTGCGTCGAGCGTCTTCGTCTGTTGCGAGACCGGTCTCACCGTCCCGCCGATCACCACCGTGCCGGCGGCCACCGTGATCTGCCGGGCCGCCCCCGACCCCGTCTGCGTGCACCCCGACAGGACCGCCGTGCCGTTCGGCCACAGGTTCGCAATCGCGTTCATCATGACCCCGAAAAGAGGGTCGCCATCCTGGAATGTCTTCATGCTTTGTTCCTCAGCCTCGTGAGAATCTCGTATTCTACCTCGATCAGGTTGGTCTTCAGCAGTGCCGCGTGGGTTTTCCGGGTCGTCAGGGTCGTCGCGGTCTTTATCCCGACCTCCGACAGGTACGACCCGTTCCCCTCCGCTGCGCCGAGCCGGCCCCGGGCGACGAACTCGCCCGTCAGCCGGTTGAACGTCGTTGCTGGTTTTGATGCGAGCGGCGACTGGAGCGCGGTATCAGAGGACGTCTCCGGCGTGGTGCCGGTCCCGATCTCCACCGTCGCAATCGCCGCCCGTATCAGGTCTCTGTAGGCATTCAGCCCCTGGTTCAGTGTAGTCATTCAGATCACTCTCGTCCTGCCGCCCGGGTCACCGAGCACGCCGCCGCCCACATGCGGATCGCCGAGGTTGCCGCCCGGCTCGCCGAACAGGAACACGCCCGCGGCGACATGGATCACGTAGACCGCGAGTTCCGTCTCGATCTCGACCTCTTCGAGCAGGTTGACGACCTCGAGGGGCGTCGCGTCCGGGTCGGCGTCCCGGGCATCGATTCGTGAGACCTCGTCCGAGAGCTCGACCAGGACGTCGACCACGCCCTCGTTGTTCTCCGCGAGTTTTACGACGGTCTGGTCCTCTGGATAGGCGTACTCGATCTGCGCCACCCGGTAGGATCCATCGATCCTCTGGTCGGGGACCCGGACGGCGCAGACGTCGCCCGGCCGGACGCGGACCGCGCCCCAGGTCTCAATCTCCCCCGTCCGGATCACTGTCCGGTTCGCCAGGATCGCCGCCGCCCGGTTGCGGGCACCCTCCTCCGTCGTGATCTCCGGGTAGGTCCGGGCGACCTCGATCACCACAGGGCGCGGCGCACCGTACCGGTTCTGGAGCGCGAGTTGCGCCGCCAGGTCCTGCACGGCCACCGCGCCGGTGTTCGGCGGCTGCCCGTAATAGATCACGACCCGGTTGACCTCCATCCGCCCGTCCTCCTCGAACCGGGCATCGGTGTACCAGCCTTCGGTAAAATGGCGCCGACTCGTCCGGACGTCCCACTCCCGGAAGAAGAACTTGCCTTCGTCGTCGGCCCCCCACTCCTCCGATTTGCTCATCGCGGCAATCTCCGCGAGCACGGAGTCGAGCGCCTCGCCTTTCCAGACCTGCGAGATCACGATATCGTTCGTGAGGTCGACCTGTGCCGGGTCCCAGACGAGCGGGGTCAGGGTCGTGACGAGGTCATGGGCGATGTCCCGGAGCCCGGTATCGGTGTAGGTTTTATAGACGACGCGGCGCTTGAGCCAGAAGTCGTACGAGAGGAGGTCAAGCGTCGTGACGTTCTCGTTTGTCCGGACGTCGACGACAAACCCGCCGAACCGGAGTTGTAGCGGGCTCCGGGGCGACGGGGCGGCGTAGAGCAGGATCGATGTATCTCGCGGCGTATCAGCGGCGATCGCACCGTCCGGATCGATGATCTCGACGGTCGCTTTCCGGGCGAACCGCGAGTAGGCGTCCTGCACTCGGATTCGAGTCACACCCGCGAGTTCGCCGAGACTACCATGCGCCGCGTGCCAGATCGACCCGGTGTCGCCCCCTGGGAGGGACGGGGGGTCGTAGACGATCAACTCGTCCCGGAGCGCGAGGTTGGTCGCGGCGATCCAGGCGGGGGAGCGGGGGGTGGAGGAGATCGAAACGAGTGCCAGATTACATTCTAAAAATAACCCGGCGCCTGCTCTGGAGCAGAGATACGTCAGAACCGCTCCGCTGCTCGGTATACCCGTACTGCCCGGCGCAACAGTGCCGACGCCCCCGTCATAGTAGAGGTATGATGCAGCAGCCTGTTGGTCGAGTACCCCCCAGACATCATGCCACGCCCCGGCGTAATCGGGACGGTAATCCGCGTAGATGATATCTCCGACGCCAAAGAACCGTAGGTCCCCATTACCCATACTCGCCAGCTGATATACCCCTGCGCCCGCCCAAACCCCATGTTCGAGGATCAGGCGCTCGCTCGCGACAGTTCGATCGATGCGGAATAATGTTTGGACCGAGAAACTCTTCCCCCCCATATCAAGAGTGGACGATGCGGGGATAACTCCGTAATCATCCACCCCATCATACGAGTAGCACGCCCCGAGCGGGCCGTCCGTCTCCGTCGCCCCGTAGATCGTCGCATGGTTCGCGTTCGGCGACGAGTCGAGCAGCAGCCCGCCGGAAGGCTTCATCCACACGCCCGCGTAGCCGTTCGTCCACACCTGCTGCGCCGCCGGTTCCCCGGTATCCCCGACACAGGAGGTGTTTTCGGGCGCGGTGCGAGAGTACCAAAGGTAGAGCGGAGTATCCGCGTCCGAGGATACCTCAGGAATCCGGACGAAGAGGACCGCATACAGCCGCTCCGGCTGCCACTCCTTAATCTCGACGTAACATTGTGTCCCGTCCTCTAAGGCAACCGCGATCTGTTTGCGGCGGTCCCAGATCTCGAAGAAGAGGTCGCTGAGATGCGCCCGGGTTTTCTTGGTTGCCGAGAGGATCAGCGCCGCCGGGAAGTCCTCCAGCGCCTCCTGTATGCGCGAGTGGTCGACCCGCATCGGGACGACCTGGGCGTGCTCGAATCCTGGCGGCGGCACCGGCGGCATGATCACTCCTGCGCCCGGAGGACGTCTTCCGGGATGAGCTCGCACGGCTGCGGCGGCACCTCGTCGTGGCGGCAGATGTGGAGCCGTGCCGGGGCCTCCTCCGGAGCCCACTCGCTCTGCGTTCGGAGCGCGTCGATCAACGTCAGGATCTCGGGGCCCTCCAGATCGTCGGCGATCCTCACCCGGATCTGCTCCTGCGGTTCGCCGCGTTCGATCTGCTCGTCGGTCTGTGTCTTGAGTATCTCGATAAATCGCGTCATTCCTCTTCCTCCTCTTCCTCTTCCTGTCGCGAGAACCCGCTGATGAACTTCAGCATCCAGTCTATCCGGTCTTTCCCGGCCACATACGGCCCCCGGATCTCATCGAACGCGACCTGCGGGAGTCGGAGCGAGTCCCCGGGATTCGCAGGATCGAACCGGAGTTCGGTCTCGTCGCGGGCAGTATACACGACCTGTGGAGTGTAGAGGTCGAAGTTTCCGCCGACCCCGAAGGCGTACTGGTAGATCCGGCGCATCTGCATCTCCGCCGTCACCTCCGAGTATCCGAACAAGTTCTGCAGCGCGTCCCGATGTTCCGTGGGCAGGCCGTCGGAACTTTGGAACGTGCCCTGGATCGTGACCTCCCAGTACCACCGCCGGACGTCGCGGGCAACTGCCCCCTTTCCCCGGGCGAGGTTGCCGACATATAGGTCGTTTTTCGAGACAGGGGTGATCTGGGTCGTGGGCGCGAGATAGGCGACGACTACCCCGTCTCTCTCCAACCGGACACTAGTGTGCGTCATCGTGCCCGCTCCCGGAGCGCCTGCCCGATCTCGTCCCGCACCATTCGGGCGATCTTTCCCTCGTCAAGCGGGGACTGTGCGGCCGCTCCCGACACCGTGATCCCCCCAATATCGACGTATACCGTCTGCGATGTCCCGCCGCCGGCACCCACAGCCACAGGCGCCGGTGAAGCGACCGGCAGGGCCGGGGAGAACTGCACTGATCGCATGCCAGCCTCGAAATGCTGGACCAGGTCCGAACCCCATCGATAGGCCATGCGATCGTTTGCCGAGATGTCGAACGACATCACCGCCTCGATCTTGCTCTTGATGGTCGCGATCGTGCTGTCCAGCCAGGCAAACATCGACCGGATACCGCCGATGAAGTTGTTCATCATGTCGACGCCCCACTGCCGGGCGCCCGGTAGCCATCCGAGGAACTTGCCGGCAACCGTGCCGAGGACCCCTATCACGTAGTTGTACAGGACGGGAGCCAGGTTCCGGATGCCGGCAACGAACTTGGCCACGAGATCCGCCCCCCACGCGATCGGATCCTCCTTGAACTTCCTCCACTCCTCTCCGATGCGGGTGAACATCGCCGAGACGGCCAGCGGGGCGTTTTCCTTGAGCCAGTTCCATGCATTGAGTATTTTCTGAGCGAACGTCTGAAACGTATCCCCGGTGCCGAGATAGCGATCCACGGTGGCGGCGAGATCGAAGAAGATCTGATCCCAGTTTTCGAGGATCGCAGGCGTGCCCCTGACGAGCGCGTCCTTCATGCTGTCCGGGAGTTTCTCCCATTCTTCGAGGAACCCCCAGGCCAGATCGGCCAACCCATCGAAGAACGGCGCTGCCCGCTCCCCAACGTCCATGAAGAACAGGGAGAACGCGAGCCGGATCTCCCCGATCGCGGCGCTCATCGACGGCGACTCTCGGGCGATCGTGTACATCGCCGCCCCGATCGTCCCGGCGACCGCGAGCAGCGCCGTCATGTGCCGCTGCATCCACCCTTTCGTCGCGGCCTCGTCGCGTTTCGCGTGGCGGGCGGTCGTCGAGAGACTGTCCCGGACGCGCTTGTCGGCCCGGATCACATCATGGTGCCCTTCGGCCGCGTAACGTAAGACCAGACTGCCGAGTAGTCCCATCTATCTCCTCCGTGTGCGCTGTTTCATCTTCCGTTCCTCCTCTTCGATCCGGGCCGCCTTCCCGCGCAGGATCGCGACGTGCGCCTGATACTCCCGGGCGGGCAAGACAGCGCGGGCGTCGAATGGGCAGCCGTATTCGCTCCAGAACACGGCGTCCTGCATCACCCGTGCCTCCCAGACCTCAGTCGGTGCAATCGCCTCGCCCTTCCCCAACAAGACGAAAGTCGGCCTCGGTTTCCTCGTCGAGCGTGTGCCACTTCTCGATCGCGTCCGCGAGACCGTCCCGGATGTAGACCGGGAGCGCGTCGAGATGCTCGGAAGTCAACGCGAACCCGGGCGGCCCCTCGACCACCCCGGCGCGGATATAGTCCCGTTTGAGCCGGGCGAGTTCTGCGGCGGAGATTGCCCCGCCCCGCCCCCGCGCCCGGAGCGCCCGCTCCTCGATCCGATCTTTGTCCGCCTGTGTGAGCTGTCGGATACGGAACTGGACGGTGCCGGCTCCGACCAGGAACTCGATTACCTTCGTCTCCTCGCGCTGCCGCTGGAACTCCGCGAGCGCCTCGTCCCACGTCAACGTCATGATGTCGGCTCCCGGATATGGATCTTGGTCGACTTCGGCGCGAGTACGATATCGCCCTGGACGTCACCGGCCTCTTTCGTCGGGATCGGAGCGTCCAGGATATCGCAGTCGTTGAGGTAGATCACCATCGCGTCTTTCGACACCGCCAGCGATGCCGCTCCGTCCCGGATGAGGGGGATCGTCACGTCGATGCTGCCGGCGTCCTCGAGTGCGGCTGCGTAGAGCGACGTGTCGACCACTGTGATCCCAAGTTTCGTGTCGTAGCGGTTCGCGACCTCCTCCTCGACGATCGAGTAGGCGTTCCTCCCCCCGCCGTGGTGCCGGGCGGCAAGACCATTTGCCCACCGAAGGTCGAACGAGTTCACGGTCGCGAGGGTCTTCGTCAACCCGTCGGCCATCGTGACCTCACCGAGCATCCAGAACCGATACGGCTGGACCGACGGGATCGACAGAGTCGGATAGGTCGGCGTGCCGCTCGTGACCGGGATCCGCTGTGCCGCGACCACATCGAGCGAGGTGACGACCGGTTCACCGGCCCGGGCGGAGAGCGACAGGTCCGCCTTGCACCCGACGTACGTCTCCTGCAGGATTGTGTCCGTCTGGTCCCGGCGGATGGAGATCGTCCCGAGGATGTCGGATGTGCCGTCCTCGTCCGTCCAGTCGTAGCCGGTGTATCCTGTGCCGTTCGCATTGGACCGCGGGCCGAAACAGCACGCGAACGGCTGCTCTTTCCCGAGGATCTGGTAGGCGATCGAGAACGTGAGATCGTATTCGTCCTTACTGTACACGTAGGGCGCTCTCCGGTGACCGGATGCGGCGACCGCGGTTTTCGGGTTCGCCTGTGGCCAATCGATATCGCCCTGGATCAGGCCGAACGGGGTGGCGAGGGGGTCTGCGACTGTGTAGGGCGTCCCCTCCACCCCCCAGTAGACCTGGCTTTTTGCTGCATGTAGGTATCTACTTGTCATTGTCTCACTCTGTGGGCGGGGCTGTATACACCGTGCCCCGGACGGCTATTCGCCACCGCCGCACCTGTTCGGCCGCGTCCCACGACATCGCAGTCGAGGAGACGATCGCGGCGTCGTGGAAGTTGAGCTGGTTCAGCGTGGCGGTGTTCGATTCGATCCAACCCCGCACCTGATCGCGGAGTTTGAACATCTGCGTCGAGGTCTTCGCGGCGATCTCGATCCCGACGGTGTAGGTGTGCAGCCACACATCGCCCCGGATATCCGGGCGGCGGGACACGTCTGCGGCCTCGGTGATCACGATATGCGGGTAGTGGCGGGCGCGGTCGGGGTACTCGGTCACGACCATCTGCGACTTCGGCGGCCGCGTTGCTGCATCAGGATCGGTGATCGTGGTTGCAGTCACGGCGGCGCGGAGATTATCGCGCCACAAGTCGACGACAATCGACGTCGAGAGAGAATCAGATGGGACGGTCGTCCCCATAGAATCCCTCCTCGTTTGGAGCGGTGTGCATCAGTGTTCCTCCAGTTCGCGTTTGAATCTGGCTTTGATTGATTCTTCGACGGTCGGTGCGACGGTCTGCATCGCGAGCAATCCGGGGGCGAACCCCCTGAGCCCGTGAGCGCCGATATGCCGTCGGATGTTGAGGATCATATCGTCGAAGGTCTCGCCCTCACGAGGCACGAGCCCGGCCTCCCGCGCCCATCTCTCGATGGGTTCCGGCGGCGGCATCCGCTTTCCCGGCTCGCGGCCATACTCGGCGATAATGTGCTGCATCGTCTCGCCCTTCACGAGATACTCATCGGCTCCCGGTAGTTCCGGGGACACTGTGGTCCGGGCAATAGCCTCGCCAGTGCCGACGTAGGGGCGGCCGTGCGAGCCATCGGCGCCGAGTCCCTTTTCGAGATTCTCCTGGTATTGCTGCCGCGTCCTCTCAGCCGCTTTCCAGAGCTCTTCCGAGACGATCCGCTCGACGTCCGGTGCCGGGGCGAGCACGATCTCAACGTTGTAGCTCATGCGCTCGGGACCTCCTGCAGGAAGACGCTGAATTTCTCGACGCCGGTGAACGGATGCCGATCGTCCTTGACATCAGCAACCCGGTAGACACGGCAGGGAGTATCGGCGATACGGACCGCCTCGTCAGTGGCCGTGAGGGCCTTCGCCGGGTCACCGTCGATCGAGACGGTCCAGGCACTTGGGGTTCCGCCGAGCGCGAGGGTCTTCGCGCCCGGGATCTCGATGATGAGGTCAGCTCGCCCCTCTCGATCAGATCGGATATCATTCGTCCCGGCAATCGTGGCACGGCGCGAGGCGGTGATGCCCCGGCCGACCAGGTCACGAGACTCCTTGTCCGACGGCGCGGAGAGGATCGCCCGAACCGCCTGGAGTTCCCAGACGGAGGCGTCTGCATCGAACCCGTCGTAGTCGTCGAACGCTGCGGTAGTGCAGCGGACGACGATCATCGGAGTCCCGTGGCGCGAGACGATCGCACCGACCATCTCACGCCACCGCCAGATAGACGATCGCGCCGATGATGACGACGCACATCCCGACGAGCTGCCAGGGGAGCTGGTCGATCTTCGCCCGCATCCCCTGGATATCCTCCCGGAGTCCTGCGATCTCCCGCCGTGTCCGCGCCTCGGATTCCCGGACGAGATCCTTGACCATCCCCTCCATCTTCTCACGGTGTTTCTCGCACTCTGCATGCGTGACGGGGGAGTTCATCAAGCCGCTCCTGCCACCCGGTGGCGGTCGAGGATCTGCATCTGCTCCGGGACGAGCCCCATCAGCCGGGAGAGTTCCGAGTACGCGACGCTGTAGCCATCCATGCTCATGCTCGACGCCCCTTTGACGGCCCGGTTGCGGGCGGCGTGGGTCAGCGCCCCGATGACGAGATCCTCGACGATGCTGACGATCGCGCCCGGCGGCGAGACGTAGCCGTGGGAGTAGACGACCGAGACGTTCCGCAGCCCTGCGGGCCACACCGCGCCGTCGATGCGCTCCAGGATGCCCGATCCGGCGACCACCTCGAACTCGGTGCCCTCGGTGAGCGCGGCCCCGCCGACCTCGACGGACGTCACAGACAAGATCGGCCAGCCCTTGAGCCGCAGCCGGGGGCGGCCGGTGCCGTCGTAACGCTCTGACGTATCAACGTGGTTGGCGAAATCCCGACCGCAGTACTGGTCGACGATGTCGGATGCCTGCCCGATGAGATCCTCGACGAGAGACGCGAGAGCGTCGTCGTCCACGAGCGCCAGGTCGGCGTACGTGATGCCGGACCGGGTGAGCGTCCGGGCAGGGTCACCGTAGGCCGACATGGATCAGTCCCCCCGGTGTTTGTAGCTCCAGACGACCGTGAGGGTGCCGTCCGGTCCCGGCGCGGCAGAGGGTTCGCCCTTGATTCGGGCGTATGCCCACGGGCCGCGGACGCGGAAGTATGCCGAGCCTCCCGACGCGGCGATCGTCGCCTTCGCGATCCCGGCCGTCGTCGAGATTGCGCCCGAGATGGTATACTCGCCGGTGGCCGTCCCTTCTCCGCCCTCATAGGGGTCGGTCATCGTCGGGTCGTCGCCGAGCGCGAGCTGGAGCGTTGCGTCGAGCGCCTTATCGGTGTTGTTCTTCACCTTGCAGATCGCATCCCCGATCGTCCGGAGGTCGGCGATCGTCGAGTAAATGTCGTTCGCGTCCGGGACCGGGATCGTTTCAGGTATCGGTGGGATGCCCCTCGTCATCGTCGTCCTCCTCCCAGTCTACCGGCACCGGGACGCCGTTATTCATCCGCATTACGTGTGCCATCGCGATCACCGGCCTTTCTTGCCACGAGGGTTGTCGGCCGGGGGTTCGTCAGGGATCTCCTCAGGGATCTCTTCGCGAGGTTCTGCCGCGACCACAGTGGCCGGGACGCATCCGGCTGCGCGTAGGCGGTCAGCGAGTGCGGGGTCGTCCGGGGCTTCAAAGACCCCCTCGACGATATCCGCCCGCGCCCGCAGGTCGAATGCGATCCGACCCTTCTTCAGCGTTGGGTGTTTCCACTGCATCGAGATCACCTCGCCGGGACGCCGATCAGGCCGCCGTTGAACACGATCGTGTCGGTCTTGCCGGCGCCGGGGGCCTGGTCGAGCGTGACGGTGATCGTGACGCCGGTCTTTGCCTGCGAGGTGATCGCCCACGACATCGACGTGGCAGCGGACCCGGCGTCCTTGACATGCTGCGGGTGGCCGACGAGCACCGGGACGGCCGCGTAGGTGACCTCGGGCGTCAAGGTGATCGTGGTGGAGGATGCGAGCGCACCCTGCACCGTGATCGCGCTGGTGACGGTGACGCCGGTGGACGATGCGTCGGTCTTGACTGCGAGCGCCATCGTGTTGTCGACGGCGGTGTGCGTCTTGCGGGTCAGGGTTACGACCGCACCGGCGACCCCGACATCGAAGAACGCGCCGACGTCATCGTCATCTTCGAGTGCGGCAGCGAGGAGAGCGGCGACGGCTTCAACCGTGTCCTTATCCTTGACTGTGACGGTGACGTCTTTCGTGCCGGTGGCCAGGCCTACGGCGGTGACGGTGACAACCACATCGCCGTCAGCGACCGAGGGCGTGGCGACCGTGGCCGTCATGACCTGCGGGGTGCCGCCGATAGTGGCGGAGAGGGAGAACCCCTCCACCGCGCAGTTGATATTTGCCTGCGCTCCGGGAGGTACAAGGACTGTCATCCTTTACCCCCCTTAGATTGCATACGCCTGGAGATATTTGCTCATCTGGCCGCCAGCACGGTCGATATATGTACCGTATTCGCCCATTGCCATCATGTCCCCGAGACCGGCGCGGCCGAGCGGGACCGTGAAGAGCGGTGCGAGACTCGCAAAGGCGTTGGCGCGCTTGTTCATGATGAACACGTCTCCCTCATCACCGGGCGTGTAGGCTCCGTTGCCGTAGGTGTGCTGGTCGACGTTGTGGCTCGCGATCACCGGCACGCCGCTGATATAGATCACCTCGTAACCGAAGTTCACTGAGGAGGTGTTCTGATCGAGGATCGCCCGGGTCTGGAGCTCGTTTTCGAGCTCGTCGAAGAGCGTGTGGCTGGTCCAGATTTCGAGATCTCCCTTGTAGATCCCGCGGGTCTGGAGGAGGCTCTTGATCTCGGACTTGACATCCTTGAGGAGTGCCTGCGTGTCCGCGAGGTTGACGGCTGTCTTGTCGACAATGTTTCCGGCCGCAGTCTCGACGATCATACCGTCGAAGGCGTTGGCGTCACCGGGCGAGCCATCGTTGAGCGCCTGCGCGTGGTCGCCGTAGAGGATCTGCTGTTCCTTGAACTGCGCCCACTCGCTGATCCGGGCACCGAGCGCGGTCTCACGGACGTTCACGGGACCATCTGCGGCGACACGCTCGGCGAAGTCGGAGATGTCCACGCGGTCGGCGTAGATCTTGTGGTCGTAGTCCGTGTTGGAGAGCGTGAAGTCGTTGCTCGCCTGCGTGTTCAGGGTGAGCGCCGTCGCTTCGTTGACCATCCCCACCGGGGCGGCACGGGCAGAGATCCAGTTCACGCGAACGGGGTTACCGGAGTATCCGCGCATGGGGAGCCGGGCGAGGAGCGGGGCGTCGGTGCGGAGGATGTCGATCACATCCGGGTCGAATACGAGCGGGATTGCGCTGGCAACGGTGGTCGAGGTTGCCTTCACCCTCTCCGGCTCCATCTGCGCCTTGAACGCTCTTCCCAGGAATCCCTTGAATTTCTCGCGGGTCGCGGGGTCGCGCATTGCACTCTGAATAGAGGGGGTCAGACCCTCGTTGTCTGCGCGGAACCCCTGGCTCTTCCAGAAGTGGTCGAACATCTGCTCGCGGGCATTCAGTCCAAAGATAGATTTTGCAGTCATCATAGTTGATCGCTCTCAGTACAGCGGCTTGTAGGGGGACGCCGCCGGGGTCTCGTTCTTCTGCGGTTCCTTGACTTCGCGGGCGACAACGATCCCCCGCGGCCCCTTGCTTCGGGTCGCGGCGGCCTTCGTCACGGCAGTCTTGATCTCGTCGAGGGCGGCGAGCGACTTGAGTGCCTCGGTGATCGGGGCGAGCGCCTTGCCGACCTCTTCGGCGATGAGTGTCCGGAGCTTCGCCTCGTCGAGGACCTCGTAGGATTTCTCCTCATCGTCCTCTTCGTCTTCCTCAGGGGGCTCCTCCTCCGGCTGTTTTTCCTCTTCTTCCTCGGAGGTCTCAGGGGTCTGCTTCTGCTCCTCCTCTTCCTCTTCGGACCGCTCTTCTTCGGTTTCCTTCGTTTTGCGCTTCATGTCTTCTGGTTCCAGCCCCGCCTTCACGCGGAGCGATTTCACGACCGCCTGCACAGCAGCCGAGTTCACTGCGTCGGGGTTCGAGGGGATCCCGACAGCGGAGACCTCCCAGAGAGAGACCTCGTCGAAGACCGTCCCTCCATTCGGCTTGTCGCGGCCCTTGATGTCGCCAAACCCAACGGAGTGTCCGATCGGCATCCCCATCTCGAGTTTTCGCGCCAGCTCCTCACCACGCCAATTTCCCGGCTCGATGAACGCTGTCCCATACAGGACATTGCCCTCGACTTCGCCGTTGACCCACGCTCCGATCATATCGAGCGCGCCGTAGTTCCTGACCCCCGTGTCCGTAAACCCATGGTCCAGGAAATACGGAATTTTCCCGGTTTTCAGGGCCGCGAGCAGGCTCTCCAGCCCGGCCGAGGAGAACTCGTCGCCGTCCCGGTCCTCGGTAGTGGAGGAGATCGGGACGCGGATGAGCGTCACCTCAGGGCCGCTCTCGACGAGGCGCGCCTTCCAGACCTTCACCTGTCCGGGGGCCGCGTCGAGGGATTTTGTTTTCAGTTCTGGCATCTCTGATCACCTATTTGCTGTCTGAGGGGATGGGTTCAGTCCGGTCGGTGGCCGCCGACCGCGCCATACTTCTCTGCACTCATTCAATCCCCTCTGACTTCCGCCACTCGTAGAGGGTGGCCTTGCTGATGCCGAGATGCTCGGCCGCCTGGTTCTTGCTCATAGTCTCCATCCTCACGAGGAGGTCTTTTAGCGATTCATGCGGCCGCCCATACCCCAGCAGGACGGCGGCCTGTTTGGTCAGCGGTTCGAGGGCCAACCCCTTGACGGAGCGGAGTTCCTGCGCGGTGTCGGGGAGATCGTCCGCGAGCGCCAGGCGCTGGTCGCACATGCAGTTGTAGGGCTGATCCTCCCCGACGACGTAGCAGGTTTTGGGATAGTCTCGCGGCTGCCCCTTTGCTCCGGTTGCCGGGACGGTCCACGACTCGCGGACGCCGACGGTGACGTTGTTCATCGCCGTGTGCCATTCTCTCGACCGCCCCTTGATACCGCGGGAGCGCCAGGTCTTGCCCTTGAGCAGGTGCTCCGTCTCCTCGGCGAGCACCTGCTTGCCGTAGCGCTGCGCCCCCATGATCTCGGTCCTCGCGACGAGGCGGGCGTGGTCGCTCGTCATGCCGGCGACGTCGCGCTGGAGTGCCAGCCATGCGTCGCTGACATTGCCGCCCCGCTCGACCACTCCGGTGAGCGAGGTGCGGACGAGATCCCGGATCGAGTCCTCGACGCCCCGCATGTTCCGCGCCGCACGCTGCTGCAGGAGGCGGTAGGCGAAGGTCTGGGTGACGTCGAAGTCTTTGGTGATGTGGACTCGGTAGAGCCCCTTACCGACCCTGGACTCGAGTTCCCCCTCCAGCCGGCGGGATTCGAGATCAATCCCGTGCCGGAGGGCATCGGCCCGAGGGTCGGCGGTGACCGCGAGGAGGTCCTCAGCGATCGCGACCTGGTCGAGGACCGCGTCGAGGTCTACGAGCGGTTTCGCGCCGTCCTCGCTCCGCTCCGCCGGGAACGCCGCCTCGATTGCCGGCCGGAGGCTCTGTAGGGCGTCGTCGAACACGCCAGAAACCCGGCGGTGCAGCGCCTCGATGCGGCTCTTCCATTCTTCCGGCTCGTCCTCAGGTGCCGCTTTGATGTCGGCGAGGGCTTTCGTCACGGGGTCTGGAGAGGAGAGCAGGAGCCCGCCGCCGTAGAGTGGCTCCGGGGCGTTTGGCATCCCGAGGAGTTCCCCGGCGAACCACTCCGGGTGCATCCGGGCGAGGGAGTCCACGAGCGCGAGCGGCATGTCGCCCCACGGGACCGGCTCCTCCCCGCGCTCGACGAGGATGCGGTTCGGGGTGGACAGGCCGAGCCGGAGGTCGCTCTCCTGCTCAAGCCGCTTCTGCTTCTCGATGATCGGGTTGTGCGGGTCCCACCGGAACTCTATCTCCCCGCCGACGTCCCAGTATTCTTCAAGGAACGGGAGGATCGAGCGGTTGATCGCGCCAGCGAGGAGCTCGAGGAGCGGGACCGTGGTGCGCCGCCAGACCGCTTCTGCCTGCTCCTGCGCGGTGTTCCCCTGAACGGCGACACACCCGTTCCTTCGCGTGACGTAGAATCCGGTGCTGGTGGAGAAACAGTAGACAAATCCTGTATAGGGCTCCAACCGCGGGCGGTAGACCGTCCTCTCGTGGTCTTCCCGGATGAGAATGCGGTAGCATGTCTGCCGCCGCCCGTCGCCATCATAGTGGACCGTCCGTTTCGTCCCATATCCCAGTTTGAACGCGAGCTCCTGGATGTCATCGGCGAGCCCCGGACTGGTGGTGGAGTAGTAACCGCAGGCGCGGTTCTCCCGGGCGTCCCAGCTGCCGTCGCCAGCCATGAGGGCCTCGAACAAGGGGCGTAGCCTGTCGGGCGGCAGGTTCAGGCACGGGCGCGGGATCCGCTTCTCGCCGCAGTAGGCCCCGATGCTATCGAACAGGGGTTCTATCAGCTGGTCGCCGTAAACATTCCAGCGCGTGGTGTTGTCACGGACGTCCTGATACTCCCGATACTCCGCCCCGACTGCTTTCAGTACCCGGCGGATCTCTGCCACATTCTCCGAGCTCTTGTTGCTCTGGGCCAGGGTCATCACAGAGTAGCCTAGGAGACGGTCAGACCGCACCTTCCGCTTCTTCCCCATGGCACGGTGAACGCTGCTCAGCCCGCCTTCGCCGATCGCCCATCCTAGGAACCGTAGGTAGTCATCGGAGATCTCCATGTCTTCCCCGACCCACGCATCCGCCCCACTCTTGACGTTCACGCGGGATGCGCCAACCAGATCCTTTGCTGGCGCGACTTTCCAGGCGCGGGGGACGATCTTGGGGCGGGGCCCTCTCGGCGTGTTGTTTTGCGTTTTCCCGCCGCGGTAGAGGATCGTGTGCTCCTGTGTGACCAGGATGTCTTGGCCGTTGTTCGCGAACCTCACCAGTTCCTCATCGGCATAATACGCGTGCAGGGGGCCGGGCACCTCCAGGCGGCACTCGCCTGTCTCCAGGTCGTGGACCACGATCCGCTCTCCTGGCGCCACGTCCGGGTGCAACTTCCAGCCGTTTTCGGTGAGGACCTCGGTATCCTCGCTGTAGCAGCTGCGGTTGACGTCCTGCACGTAGCCGACCTCGTTGGCACTGACGCCGAAGCACATCCAGACGAGATTATTATACCACTCCTGCGAGGCGAGGAACTCCAGTTCTTTCGGTGATGCCCGGAACGGAATCCAGTTGGCGTCCGCGGAGTTCATCAAGGCGAGTTTGTGGGGCTTGCCGACGATCTCCTCTTTCCAGTACTCCCGAAACCGGGTCAGGTTGTCGTTTGACAAGCCGGGGAGGTTCAGGATGCCCTCCGGGACCTCGTTCTGCGGAAAGTACTTGAGATTCGATATGTCCTGGTTGAGCAGGATCTCGATGAGCCGGTGCGCCATCTGCACCCGGCTCCACCCGTACTGCCGGTCCGTCGAGGGGTTCTCCTCGATCCACACGATCTGGTCGCGGGAGAATGGGATCGGCGTGATCGCCCGATAGAGCGGGGCGTCGAGGAGCGAGGCTGCCGACGACATGCCCGGGAGCCCGGCGGCGAATGCGCCCTGTGCGATCGATGCCTGCGCCCCGACCTGGTAGTATGCCGGGGTCCCGGTGCCAGGGTCCGGAAGAATGCCGTGTTCGTCGGGGTTTTTCGTGAACGTAGCTCCGTCGCGGGCGTAGATCTCGCGGAGGAATCCGGACGAGTCCGGCACGAGCTCCAGCACCCCTGCGTCAATGGTGAGGATATCGGCGAGGACCTCCTTGCACAGCGTGTCGAATGTCGCTGGGTTCCGCGAGAAACCTCCGTCAAGGAAATCGACCACGGCGTCGCAGGCGGCGAAATGCTTGCTCGTCGGGGCGTCGACGGTCGGGACCACGCCCCACTCAGTCGTCGTCACCTGCCCCTTGATCGCGAGCATGGGGATAGAGACGGTGTGCGAGCGGGAGAATCGCCGAATCGTGTAGAGGTCCTCGTAGCGCGGGACGCCTCTCCCTGGAGTATACCAGATCGACTGCGAGAGGTCGAGCGCCCGCGGGGTTCCGGCGCCGTTGAGTGCCCGGGCACCGGCTTGCTTGATACCTGGCGCGATTACTGCCATCCGGCCTCCTGTGCTCGCTGCACAACCGGGGCGAGGTGTCGCCGGACGTCCTCCGGGGAGAGTTTGCGGATCTCGGCGATGTCCCGGCAGACGACATGCAGAGCCTTGCCATCTCTCTCACTGAGCCTCTCGGCGATGCTTGCGATCTGGTCGTCGGTCGTGCCCTCTCTGCAGATCCAGACGTAGACGCGGTCCGGGGCGTCGTGCAGGGTCTCGACGTACTCGACCGGGTCTGCCGGCCGCGGCACCCGGACCTCGTGGATCTCCGGCACGAGCCGGACCGGGGGCTCGACGCGGAGGAGCCGGGCGAGTGTTTCAATGAGTTTCTGTCTGTATGTCATGATCCTCCTACAATGCATAACAGGCGAACTCCTCGACGGGTTCGGAGAGTTCGGTGATTGCCCAGACGAGGGCGTCCATGCGGTCAGGGGACTCGTCGCCGGGGAGCCACTCACACATTTGATCTTCGAGTTCGGGGAACGCGCCGACGTGGTGGACCTCCCCCTTCTCGTAGAGCGCGGCGACCGGCTCGGCCCGGATGTACTTACCCCGGCTCGCGGAGACTTTCTTGAACGGGAGGTTTTTCGAGACGGTGCGGAGGTTGACCTCGACGAGGTCCCCCCCGTTGTTGGTCTCCCCAACCACGCGATCCGCACCGTGCTTGTCGACGGCCCAGGTAACACGCTTCGCCCAGTCGAGGGGGGTGCCCCGGACAGAGTAGTCACCGAGCACGTAGAGGTGGCCGGCTGCATCTTTCCCGACGACGACGATCCCGGTCTCGTCGCTCGTCTCGCTCCCGGTGACAGCGGGGTCCACGCCGACGACGATCCGGGCGAGGGGGGGTGGAGCGCCGACGTGCCGGTGCTCGTCGATCATGCTCCGCTTCCATAGTGCGCCTTCAGGGTCGTCGAGCCACTCGCCTTCGAGGAACCGGCGCCGCTTGCGTTCCGGCAGAGCGGCGAGGGTGTCCTCGATGTAGCCGTCCGGCAGGTTCTCCCGGTTGTCGATCGGATTCATGTTGAGGACAGCATAGCGGTCCGGGTTCGGGACGGGGACGCGGGTCTCCGGGTCGATGTGTTCCAGAAAGAGTTTGTAGAGCCAATGGGATTTGGTCGGCGGGTTGCAGTCCACGTATGCCCTGTTCACGAGATCCGTCTTCTGCGCGAGACGGGTCTGCGCCGTGGTGTAAGCGTGGTAAGAGATTTGGGACGACTCGTTGTAGTAGATCGTCGCATACTCCATGCCGAGGATCTTCTCGACCCGCTCGTCGTCGTCGAGCCCGCCGAGCCAGATCTCGCTGCCGTTGGGGAGCGTGAAAAACCAGTCCGTTCGGTCGAGGGTGTACGGGGTGCCGATGAGTTTGAGTACCTTCGGCATCGTGTCTCGTCCGACCGCGTTCTTGACGTCGCGGAAGTGGAATCGGGTTATCAGGTGCCGGGAGCCTGCGGCCTTGAGTGCCCGGACCGCGATGGCATAGCAGGCGATGAACGTCTTGCCGGACCGGGACCCCCCAGAGAGCAGAATGGTGCGGATCTCCGGGTCCGTCATGAGGGCGATCGCGCGGCGCTGCTTGGGGGTCTTCTTGATGCCGCTCATAGGTCCTCGTCTTCCTTATCGAAGTGGAGTTCCGCGATGCCATTCACATTGACCTTCTGCGCCGCGTCGAGGCCGAGGAGCTTCCGCCGGGATTCGAGGATCTTCAACGCCCGGTCGATCGAGGTCTCGCTCCCGTTCTCAATATGGAGCTTCGCCTCGATGAGAAGGGATTCGAGCTCGCGGATCTCGATGTCGATCAGTTTCTCGGCCTGCATCGTGCGCTTCGCCTGAGCAATCCCAATCTCGTGCATCAGGTCCCTGTGGACGACCGAGCGGGGGATCTCAAGCCGTTTTGCGATGTCCCGGATGGATAGCCGGGGATCGCGCTGCTTCCGGAGCCGGAGCACTTCGGCCCGGCGCTCGGCGATCTCCAGTTTCCGCGTGGAGGTCTTCGCGGCCGCACCGACGTTTGTCCGAGGCACCGACTATCACCACCCGAGCAGATGCCCAACCGTCTCCAGGCTGCCGGTGGCCACGAGGATCGCCAGGGCGACGACAATTCGAGGCACCCAGAACGCCGCCTTGTAGTAATGGTATTCGGTTTCCAGGTCCCGCTTGAGCTCCGGCGAGAGGTCCTCCTTCGCGATCTCACTGTACCCGAGCGGCCGGAGCCGGGTGCAGGTGTGGATGAGGCCGATGCCAACGGCGTGCACCTCTTCGTAAACGTTGCAGCACTCCTCGAGGAGCGACGGTGACTTGTCGCGGAGGTTTATCCAGAGCGTGCCGGCGCCAGGGCGGACGAAGTTCATCCGCACCTCCCTGGTGTCCCGGGCGATCTGTCCGTCGAGATAGACGTACCCCCTGGCCTCAAGGGCCGCCCGCACGGCCGTTGCATCCTCTGCACGGGGCGAATCAGACATCAGGAGGGTGTGGGGTCGCTATGGTGAAAAAGAATCAGTTTTTGCCAGTTTTGCCAGATCTGGCAGAAATGGCGCAACTGTCAGATCCGGCACTGTCGTCGAGGAGGAGCCGGGACCGGGGGATCCCGTGTGCATCGGCGTACTCCTCGAGGAGGCAGACGACGATATCGTCGTAGGTCTTCAGGTCCAGGTCCTGCCGGGTGGCCCGGACGATGTCGAGGGCGCCGACGGTCCGGCGCCGGAGCGGGGGGCGGCGGGAGGCGGACGGGGTCATGACGTCTCCTCGCGAGCGTCGGGCCACTGGTGGATCCTTTCGATGGTGATCTCCGCATAGTTGTCGAGCATCACCCCGGACAGGTCTATTTCGTCGGCGAACGATTCGAGCGTCATGTACTTGATCGCCCCTGACGGCGTGACGGTCATCTTGGTGACCAGGGCGTTCTCGATCTTCGGGAAACGGAACTTCACTTTGGTGCCTCCGGCAGCCCTTCGGTCTCGTAGTCGATGATCCGCAGGCCGCTCTTCTCTGCTAACTGCTTCTCCCACCTGGCGCCGTCGCTCTGTCGCCAGCCGGGGAGCATGCAGATCGCATCTCCTTTGCCCGGGTCCATCCGCAGCAGGATCTCCAGGTCCCCCCGGACCCAGGTCTCCCAGTCGACGTCGTGGGCGTGCTGGAAGCCGGCCGTGTTCTTGTGGGGACAAAAGACACTCCATCCCTTCCGCCAGCCCTCGAGGGCGACGGTCGAGGCCCGGAGGATGTTCACCTCGACCTGGTGGATGAGATCGTGGTGGCTGAACGGCCCGGATATGTACAAGACCCTCACCGTAGCACCTCCTCCAGCAGCTCCCGGACCGGGGCCAGGACAACTTTCCTGGCGACGAGCCCGCGAAGCCAGCCCGGCGCCGTCGCCCAGGTTCGCAGGGTCTTGCCGTAGAGCCGCAGCAGCACCCACTCTCCGTCCACGTCCAGGACGACCGTCCCGGTGTAGATAGTCTCCCGGTCCGGGGTGATGCGCCCCGGCGCGAGGACCTCCGGGCCGAGCCGGAAGACATGGATCATGAACTTGTCATCTAACAGGGTGCTCAGGGCGGCAGGGTCGAGCAGGTGCACCTCCCCTTCCATGTGGAACTCGATCCCGTCCCTGCCGCGGATGAGGTATGGGAGGTCCAGGGGGCAGGCGGTCCGGCAAGCCTCGCCGTCGGGGCGGTGCGCCCGGTGCTGACAGTGGGCCAGGCAGTAGATGACCTCGTGGCTGGAGGGGGGCGGGATCATGGCTGCTCGCCTCGCTCTAGTACGACGCCACGGTGAGCGCAGATCACGCATCCCTCTCCACCACAATACCTACACCGGACGATGGCGTCCCCGACCTCACCGCGCAACTCGGCGGCATCCTCGAACAGGACGTACGGCCCCTCTACCCCGTGCCCGCAGCAAGCGCTGACGGCGCCGGGGATGTGACCGAGGCAGGCATCATACCCGACCTGCCCCTCGGCCGCGATCGGGGGGCGGCCGCAGCGGGCGCACGGGCGGTCCCAGGCGCCGACCTCTTCCCAGGTGTCCCTGTAGACCCAAGTCGCCGGGTGCCCCCGCACGTGCTGGTGGCTTGTCATGGCCGGCCTCCATCCTGACCGTTGAGAGGGAGGGGGCACCAGTCGGGGATCAGGGGGTAATTAGCGCCGAATTTTTTGAGCCGGAGGGCCCCCTCATCACACCACAGGGTCGCCCGGCAGCCCCGGGCACGGTCGGTGCCATGTGGGCACTCGTCGCAGAGTTCGACGCGGATGAGCCGGGTCATCGCGACCGCCTCCTCCGCATCTCCTCCAGTCGTGCCTCGACCTGATCGGTGATGTCTGCGGTCGTGACGATGGACCCTATGAGCCCATCATCGAAGATGTGCGATTCGAGGTATGTGATCAGAGCCTCGTGGTCTGCAGCGATATCGTCCTCTACGTGGAGGACGAGACCGACAGAGACGTGCCTCATGTCCGGCCTCCCGTCAGCCCCTCGGCGAGGTTCTCCCAGCGATGGTCGCCGCCGCGGAGATGGTCACGGTAATGCATAGCTAGGCTTCGGAGTGAAAGCCACTCGCCGACATCTGTCGGACACGTATCCGCGGCCCGGATACTCTCGGCGACGAGGTCACCCCACCCCTGCATCAGATGGATCTGCTGCAGCAGCCCGAGGAGGTCCGACCACCGGAGCACCGCGAGAGGCTCTTTGCGAGACTGCTTCACCAGGAGGAGCGGGGTCAACCCTTCCTTCTCGGCGTTCGCGGTGCATTGTCGCCACCACGCCGGGAGCGCGATCGCTTCCTGATGTTTGCACTCGACCCCATATGGGAAGAGCGCCCGGGCGGCCGGGGAGAGGTAGAGGTCGCACCCGGACTGTCCCATCGCCGTCGAGAGGACGTCGCCTTCCGGGACCCCGAGATGATCGATCAGGTCCTGCCGGACCGCCTGCTGGAACCGCCGGCCCTTGGCCTTGCGGGAGGCAGGAGTAGTAGCGACCACTCAGACCACCCCTGCGGTGACATTGTCCCGCATGCATTGTCCCAGATTCGACGAGGGGCACGAGGGGCGGGGATGCTCTACCGGGAT
>DAIRGM010000094.1:0-3349 GCA_036794525.1 Methanoculleus sp. | reverse complement strand
CGCCGTGGATACCGCTCCCGATACCGCGGGCTTTCATGGCCCCGTCAAGGTCGAGAACGATCAGGAGGCCGCCCGCCATGTATTCGCCGAGGAACGTCTGGGCAGACCCTCCGACGACCAGTATGGGGCGCTGCGCCTCATACTGTTTCATGTGGATCCCGCCCCGGTAGCCGATGTTGCCGCGTATAAAGACCTTTCCGCCCCGCATGCTGTGCGCTACCGCATCGCCGGCGCTCCCATGGATCACCACCTTCCCGGCATCCATCGTGTTGCCGGGTGCGTGCTCCGCGTTACCGTGGACGATGACCGTCGGCCCGCTCATGAACATGGCGAGGTCGCCGCCCGGGACGCCGTAGACGTGGATGGTGGCGTCGCCCTTGAGTCCGTCGCCGATGAACCGCTGCCCGAGGACGTTCTGGACGACGACCTCGTCGGCACCGTCCTCAACAGCTCTCCGGACCTGCTGGTTCAGGGGAGTGTAGTGCATCCCCTTCGCATCGATTGTGACCAGTTTTACCATCATGCTCACGCTCCCACCGGCTTGACGTCGAGAACGTCAAGGAGACCCTCGTCCAGCATATAGCCCCGGAGCCGGTCGCGGTTGCCCCGCAGGCTCTCGATGCTGTTGATCCCGGCCGCACCCAGGAGTTCGGCGAGTTCGAGCGTCCACGCCCGGATCAGGTTCGCCACCTGTTCCGACGCCTCGTCGGGGTCGAGCCGCGCCACGAGGTCGGGCCGCTGGGTGGCGATCCCCCAGGGGCAGAGGCCGCGGTAGCAGTTCCCGCAGACCCGGCATCCCATCGCCGCGAGCGCTGCGGTGCCGATGTAGACCGCGTCCGCCCCGAGGGCGATCGCCTTCGCGACGTCGGCGCTCCCCCGGATACCTCCGCTCGCGATGACGGATATCTCGTTTCTGAGTCCCTGCTTGCGGAGTTCTCTATCCGCGCTCGCGATGGCGACCTCGATCGGGATGCCGACGTGGTCGCGGAAGACCCGCGGCGCGGCACCCGTGCCGCCCCGGAACCCGTCGATCGCGATGGCGTCCACCCCGGAACGAGCAACGGCCGCCACGTTCTCGGCGTTGTTGTTGACGGCCGCGATCTTCGCGAAGACCGGCTTCTTCCACTCCGTCGCTTCCTTGACGGCGTGGACGAGCTGGGGGAGGTCCTCGATGCCGTAGATGTCGTGGTGCGGCGCAGGGCTGATGGCGTCGCTCCCCTGCGGGATCATCCTTGTCTTGGAGACGTCCGCACTGACCTTCTCGCCGGTGAGGTGCCCGCCGATGCCCGGCTTTGCACCCTGGCCGAGTTTGAGCTCGATCGCGGCGCCGCGGTTCAGGTAATCGACGTTCACACCGAACCGCCCGGAGGCGACCTGGACGATCATCCGGTCCTCGTAGGGGTAGAGGTTCGGGTGCAGTCCGCCTTCCCCGGTACCCATGTAGGTGCCGACCTCCCGTGCCGCCCGGGCCATCGCGATGTGGGCGTTGAGGCTGATCGCACCGTAGCTCATGTGGCCGAGCAGGATCGGCGTCTCGATCATGAGGTTCGGGGTGAGTTCCGTGGCGAGCTCGACGTCGCCGTTCTCCTTTCGCCGGAAGTCCAGTCTGCCCGGTTTCTTCCCGAGGTAGGTCCGGAGCTCGACGGGCTCGCGGAGCGGGTCGGTGGGGGGCGTGGTGACCTGGGCTGCGTCAAGCATCAGGCGGTCGAATATGACCGGGAGGTTCGCGACGCTGCCCATCCCGGCGAGGATGATCTTCCCCGTCCGGGCCTGGTTGTAGATCGCCTCCCTGACCTGCCGGTTCCATACCGGGTGGCTCCGGTAGTCGCAGGGCTGCTCCGTGAGCATGATGGCGTCACGGGGACAGTAGGTGAGACACCGGTGGCAGGCGGTGCACTTCCGGGAGTTGATCAGGATCTTATCGCCGTCCTGCCGGAAGACACCATAGGAGCAGTTCTCGACGCAGCGCCCGCATTCCATGCACTGGTCGCGGTCGATCGCGACCCGGTAACGCAGCGGCATGCTCCCGAGGTTGCAGGAGTTCATGGGGCAACCCTCCCGATGACCGGCTCACCGGCAGCCGGCCGCGTGATCGACTCGACGCCGGGCTCCATGACCCGGATCGCCGACTCTTCGCTTGCGATATAGAGGCGGTCCGCGCACTCGCCGACGACCATCGGCCGGAGTTTGCCCCGGTCGGTGAACCCGACCATCATATCGGGGTTCGCGGCCACGACGGTGAACGGTCCGTTCATCGCCGCAGGGCCGTAGGCGAACCGGAGGGCGCGGTTCAACTTCTGCTCGGCCTCAGGCATCCGGTCGATCTCCTCCCAGTAGGGAGGGGCGAGCGCCCGGACGGCGAGGTCGATACCGAGGCCGTGCCGCCGCACCATGAGGTCGATTGCGTAGGCGATGACCTCGCTGTCGGTGGAGGTCGTGCAGTTGTAGCCGAAACTCTCGATGTAGCGCCGGTTGGTCCCGTAGGTGGTGGTCTTGCCGTTCTCGACGACGCTCCAGTCGTGCAGGTTGAACGGGTCGGGTCGCTCCCACAACTCAGGGGAGCTCGTCGCGTAACGGTTGTGCGCGAGCCAGAGGTAGCCCTCGTAGTCCTGAATCCGGTAGTAGTCCGCCACCGCTTCCGGCCAGCTGCCGGCTCCTCCTGCCTTGAAAACGCCGACGTTCTTGCCGGAGGAGACAACCTCGGCACCGTTTACGCATGTATTGATCTGCATCACCAGGTTCGTGACGACGTCCTTCTCGGGCGTTGCACTTCCCGGAGCAAGAGAGGCGTCGGGCTTGAAGAAGTAGCGCCAGGGGGTGTGGACCTCCCGGAGGTTCGGCTGGTTGCAGGTCGGGATCGCCTCGTCGTGCTCGATCGCCCCCCATTGCTCCAGCGTTGCGTCGACAGCCGCTTTGCTCTCGCAAGCGTTGTCGAGGAAGACATGGAGCGCGTAGCAGTCCCGGTAGTCGGGGTAGATGCCGTAGGCGACGTACCCCGCCCCCTCGCCGCTGCCGCGCTCGTTCATTATGGAGAGGGCCTGCCGGATGCCTGAACCATCCATCATCTGACGCCTCTTATCCATTACACCAAATATGCCGCACATTGTAACCTCGGTGAATAACGTTCTGCTGCCGTTTCCTATAAGTCTGCCCGGGTATATTTGTGTCAGTAGATATTTATTCCATCGGATAGAAGTAGACTTCCACATGTCCCGTGATGCCACTTCTGCAATGCTTGAGCGCATCGAACAGGATAACGTCCGATTCCTTCGGCTCCAGTTCACCGACCTCCTCGGCATGCCCAAGAACGTCGCTATCCCGGTGAAGCAGGCGGAGAAGGCGCTGACCG
>DAIRGM010000093.1:0-3385 GCA_036794525.1 Methanoculleus sp. | reverse complement strand
TACAGGGCCGTGCCTTCAAAAGTAGAGATCCCCGCGCTCTCCTGCCCCCTGTGCTGGAGAGCGTACAGGGCATAGTACAGCGGAAAAGAGACACCGCCAGCATCGACGATGCCAACGATACCACACATGATACAGCTCTAATGCGTCGGTACCTTTGCCTTCTTCTCCGTCCAGCGGTAACTGCGGATCCTCCGGCTTCTGCCGAACCCACAGGCCGCACAAACCTTGTGCTGTGCATGGAACGAGATCTTGCCGCAACGCCTGCAGGCGATGTGGGTGCGCTTCTGCCTCTTGCCCATTGAGGGTGTGCCTTTTGACATGAACTTTCACCTACTCATTCAACTGAAGGGGTAATGTAGATCACATTGTCACCGCGGACGATCAACGTGCCAAGCTTCTGGGCCGCGCCGTCCACTTCTTCTTCTGCCTTATCCAATACCAGATTCATGTGAACGTCGTATCCCTGGAGGATTCCCCGGATCTCCCTTCCACCTTTGAGACTGATGATGACGGGCTGACGATTCAGTACCTGATCTAAAATATCTAACGGTCTTGGCGTCATGTGATTACCCTGTGCCGTCCTTTTTGGAGTAATATATTTGAGTGAGGAAGCTACTTAAATATAACCGCATTGGTGCGCGCAGATACCCGCCCCCGAGGCCCAGAGACCATGCCGAAGATCACTGTAAAGAAACGTCACGTTATCCGGAAGTCGCAGATAACCGAGCTCCTGGACCGGCTTGCCAGCGAGATCGGTCCATCGGCCGAACTCTTCCGATCCGACCGGATCGAGCGGGTGGAGACCGACGCCTCCGTTGAACTCTACCTCGTCGACAAAAAACCGCTCCTGATGGCCTCCGGGGACTGGGCCTTCCCCACCCTCCGGGGTCTCGTCGAGCACCCGCTCCCCGAGCGGCGGGTGACGGTCGACGTCGGCGCGATCAAGTTCGTCGCAAACGGCGCGGACGCCATGCGTCCCGGGATCGTCGCGATCGCACCCGACGTCCGGGAGGGGCGCCCGGTGCAGGTCATCGAGGAGCGTTACGGTAAACCGCTCGCTGTCGGTATTGCGCTCCTGGATGCCGCCGATATGGAGCGGCAGGAGAAGGGGAAGTCGGTCAAAAGCATCCATTATGTCGGGGACGACATCTGGAATCTCGAAATTTGAAACAGATTTTAAAAGATACTATTAAATAAAATTCTTTCCTCATTTTCCTTATGGTTAAAAAGCTCTTTGACAGCATCCTCGGCAAAAGTCCCGTCAAAAACGAAGACGAATACATGGAACTCGATCTCGCCTCATATGAAGGAACGGGCACCGAAGAACCGGCAACCATGTACATCAAGATCGCCACCATCGCCGACCTCAAAGATACCCCCCGCGTCAAAGACGAGGTCTACAACGGCAACATCGTCATCGTCGATATCGGGCGGTTGAAGATGGACAAGGTGACGTTCGAGCGGGTCTTAAAGGACCTCCGCGACGTGGCGAAGGATGTGAACGGCGATATCGTCGGCCTCGGGGAGCAGAAGTACGTCGTCATCACGCCGATGTCCGTCAAGGTCTCCCGCGAGAAGATCGGCGGTGGCGTCTAGTGCGGGAAACCTATCCCGGAACCTGCCCGGCGTGCGGGTGTGATATCGAGATGGTCCACCACCGCCTGGACATCCCCCACTTCCCCGACCTCCTGCTCGTCGCGATCTCCTGCGAGGGCTGCGGTTACCGGCACACCGACACCATCATCCTCGGGGAGGGCGACCCGGTGAGGTGGACGGTGCGGATCGAGGAGCCCGGCGACCTCGCCATCCGGGTGGCCCGGAGCACGACGGGGACGATCGAGATCCCGGAGCTCGGTCTTTCGGTCGAGCCCGGAACTGCCTGTGAAGGGTTCGTCACCAACATCGAGGGGGTTCTGTCCCGCTTCGAGCAGGCGGTGGGGACGGTCCTCGCCAACCCGGAGAGCGCCGAGGAGCGGGCAGCCGCACTCCAGATGCTTGATACGCTCGCCGCAGCGCGGGAGGTGGCCTTCCCGTTCACGGTCATCCTCGAGGACCCCGCCGGAAACAGCATGCTCGTCAGCGAAAAAGCCGAAAAGATGCTCCTCGATCAGGGCGAGACCTGAAATTCTTCTTTTTTTACCCCACCAGTTACTATAAAGTAAGACTTCTTCCCATACGCGACACCCTGAGGTGAAGTGAATGGCACGAACGATATCGGTGCTGAAGTGGGAGAGCAAAGTAGAGGTCGAGAACGCCGTCCGCGATATCAAGGCGGAGATGGACCGGGACGGGGGGCTATCCAAGGAGACGGAGCGGGCGATGCAGCACTCGCTCATGGTGGCCGACCCTGACCTCACGGAGCATTTCCTGAAGCAGGTCCGGGAGTACGTTCCCGATGCGCTGCACTACTTCGAGGAGGCAGGCGGCGGGGCATGAGTTCGGGCACGGCCGGAGCGTAAGAGAACAGGCACGGGAGACGTGCAGAGCGGGAACACCCCCGGGCACGAGATCGTGCAGTACAGAGGAGCACGGCCCGGAGGAAGGGCAGGCGCCGTGAACCTGCGGGTGCCCGCCCGACGAGCACCCGGAACGCCAAAAACCAGAAGGCGAGGGAGCCCTCGCACTTACCGGATCTCGATACCCTTCAGCCGCACCCCGGGCTCCTCGGTCACCGTGCCGACCACCCGGGCGTCGGGGATGATCGCCCTGATGGCGGCGACGCTCTTCTCCGGGGCGACGAAGGCGTAGCCCATGCCCATATTGAAGGTGCGGTACATCTCGACGTCGCTTATGCCGCCGGCCTCCTGCAGCCAGGCAAAGATTGCCGGGACCGCGAGGGGATCGGTGAAGGAGAACCCGTACCCCGTGAGCCGCGTAAAGTTCAGGAGGCCGCCGCCGGTGACGTGACACATCCCGTGGATCTCGCAGGCCTCCGTCACCCGGAGCACCTCGTGGTAGATCCGGGTCGGCGTCAGGAGTTCCTCGCCGAGGGTCTTCCCGTTCGAGAGACGCGTATCGTAGGAGGCGCAGTCCTCGACGACCTTCCGGGCGAGGGTCAGGCCGTTGCTGTGGATGCCGCTCGAGGGGACGCCGACGATCACGTCACCGGGAACGATCCCATCGCCGGTGACGACCCGCTCCTTCTTCTGGACCCCGAGGCAGGTCCCCGCGAGGTCGAGGCCGTTCACGAGCCCTTTGAGGGTCGCGGTCTCGCCGCCGACGATGTTCATGTTCGCGAGCCTTGCCCCTTCGTTTAAGCCCTGGCCGATCTGGGCCATCTTTTCAGGCGAAAGGGCGTCGGTCGCGATGTAGTCGACGAACGCCACCGGTTCGAGGTTCATCACGTAGAGGTCGTTGACGTTCATCGCGATGCAGTCGATCCCGA
>DAIRGM010000002.1:0-90559 GCA_036794525.1 Methanoculleus sp. | reverse complement strand
GAGAGGTGCCCGCGGGAAGAGAGACCGGCGGGGCCTTCACCCACCTCCCGGAGAGAGCAACCGCCCCCGGATACACCGCCGTCGCCTGCGCAGGCAGGTACAGTGCCGACGGGATCGAGGGGCTTCAGGTGTCGCTCTTCATCCCGCCCATCGCCCGCGAGATCGGGATGGGCCGGCTCGTCCGGGGCGACGTCCACCCGCTCCGTATCCGCTCGATCGAACCGGTGGAGTACGACGGCTACGTCTACGACCTCGTCGACGTCGCCGACACCCACACCTTCACGAACGCGCTCGGAATCGTGACCGGAAACTGTTGCGCGTACCAGTTCTCCTCGGTCGCCGACGAGGACGACCAGTTCGAGGACAAGCTCTACTTCCGCGAGGGGAAGCACTTCTCGATGGGGTCCTGGCAGGTGATGTCCATCAACTGCCCGCGGGCGGCGTACAAGGCGGAGGGCGACCAGGAACGGCTCTTTTCCGAACTGAAATCGCTCATGGACATCGCCGTCGACCTCTACCGCATCAAGCGCCGCTGGATGTCCCTGATCCGGACGAACGGCAGGATGCCGTTTGCGATGCAGCGCCCGAAGGACCCGAACACCGGCGAACGCGGCGCGGTTGCCGTGGATCTCGAAGGGCTCGTCTACACCATCGGCGTCGTCGGGGTCAACGAGATGGTGCAGCACTTCACCGGCCACCAGCTCCACGAGTCGAAGGAGGCGTTCCGCCTCGCCGTTCGGGCGATGACCGAACTCGAGATGTACGCGCGCGAACTCTCGAAGAAGCACAACATGACGATCGCCCTCGCCCGCACCCCGGCGGAGACGACCGGCCAGCGGTTCGCGGTCGCCGACCTCCTCGACGAGCGGTTCCGGGACCACGCGATCAAGGTCATCAAGGGCGACGCTGATAAGGCGCTCGATATGCTCGGCACGACGCTCGATCTCCCCATCTACTACACGAACGGCACCCACGTCACCCCGGCGGCCCCCGTCCCGCTCACAAAGAGGATCGAGATCGAGCACGTCTTCTTCCCGGTCGTGGACGGCGGCAACATCTTCCATATCTGGCTCGGGGAAGCGCGCCCCGATCCCCGGGGGCTGATGGAGATGGCGATGAACCTCTGCCGGACGACCCAGATCGGCTACTTCGCCTTCACCCGCGACCTGACGGTCTCCCTCAAGGAGTACCGGGAACTGAAACCGGCGCGCCAGGACCGGGCAACCGGTGCCGGCACCTCCCCGGCGGCGGACCGGGCAGGTGCCTGACCGGGATCATACCTTTTTTGGCTTTGCCGCGAGATTCTGTTAAGAGCTGCCCGGCACGATGCTGCGGTGGCGCGTGAGGATTCTTATGATCGATCTGACGACCCCGCTCCTTGCGATCGATGTCGGCCGGGGCACCCAGGACATCCTGGTCTACGAGCCCGGCCGATCGATCGAGAACAGCATCAAACTGGTCCTCCCCTCCCCGACCGTGGTGGTGGCGGAGAAGATCCGGCAGGCCACCCGCGCCGGGCTCCCGGTCTTCCTGGACGGATACCTGATGGGCGGCGGCGCGAACACCGGCGCGATACGCGAACACCTCTCCCGCGACCTTCCCGTCTACGCCACAGAGGAGGCCGCTCTGACCCTCCACGACGACCCGGAACGGGTGCGGGCGCTTGGAGTCGAGATCCGCCCAACCCCACCGGGGGACGCGGAAACCGTTCGCACCACCGACTACATGGAGCCGGAACTCAGGCAGGCGCTCTCCCTCTTCGGGGTGGACTACCCGGAGAACGTTGCCGTAGCGGTCCAGGATCACGGCTACTCGCCGCACCGGAGCAACCGCATCCACCGGTTCGAACTGATGCGGGAGCGGCTGGACGCCGGGGGCTGGGATATCCTCTCGCTCGTTACCGACCCACCGCTCGCCGACATGACCCGGATGCAGGCCGTCCGGCACCAGGCGCCGGGCGCGCTCGTCACCGACACCGGCCCCGTCGCCCTCATCGGGGCGCTCTGCGACCCGCGGGTGCGGCAGATGGCGAAGGAGGGAGTGACCCTCGTCAACGCGGGAAACGGCCACACCCTCTGCTTCACCCTGAAAGGGCGGGAGATCCACGGGCTCTTCGAGCACCACACCGGCGCGCTCGACCCTGAAAAACTCCAACGCTACATCCGGCGGCTCGCCGACGGCACCCTGACCTCGGAGGAGGTCTTCGACGACGGGGGTCATGGGGCTGCGATCAGCAAACCCCTCGCCACGGGTGCCGTCGTCGTCACGGGCCCGAACCGGCTCCGGCTGCTGCCGGAGGCCTACCAGGCGGCGCCCTTCGGGGATATGATGCTCGCAGGATGCTTCGGGCTCGCGTATCTCTGGAAGGTGTTCAGAGAAACGAAGCTCTGAAAGAGCGGAGGTCGAGAAAACGCGAAGCGTTTTCGAGTAGCGACTTCCCCAAAGGGGGAGGAACTCAAGCACCCCGGGTCTTCAAGTGCGATGGACGGGCCGAATGACCGGAATTTAATCCGGAGTTCCGACAGGAATCGGGGGAAAAGAAGTATCCATCCCCCCACACTCACGAAGCACGTTCCTGGCCCATCCCGAACAGGCCCTCGAAGAACCCCACGATCAGGTCGAGTATCGACGACGAGGACGCGGACTGCTCCTCCGCCCCGGCGCCCCCTTCCGCAGCATAGAGGGCCGCTACATCTTCTTTCCCAAGACCGCGCAGGGCCTTGAGGTTCCCTACCGCCGCGGCGGCGATCGTCTCGTGATCGACGCCCCGCGCCCACGCCCCGGTCATCGTCTCCGACGGGCGGAGCGTCGAGTTCTCGACGCCCAGAAGCGCGTAGAGGCCGGGGAGCGACGACGCCTCCGCCGTCTCCGCACCCCCGTCGGGCCGGATGGCGATCACCGGGTCGGAGACGCCCGCCGAAGGCACCTCCTGGCCGCCGGCAAGCGCGTAGGCATGGAAGGCGAAGAGATCCGGGTTCGATGTCAGGTTGGTGACCAGCCGCTCCTCGGCGAGGGTGAGGTTTGCAAGCGTCAGCCTCCCGGTGCGGGTAGCGACCGAGAACTCCCAGACACCGCGTTCTCCGTCCCCGAGGGACTGGACCTCGCGGGTCCGGGTGATCTCGTAGACCCCCGTCTCGTCCGGCGGCGGCACCAGGGCGACGTAGGCCGGGTTATCCTCCGCGATCGTCACGTTCCTCGCCTCCACCGTCACGGTGACGGTGAACGTCTCCCCCTCGAAGACCGCGCGCGGGTGCCGCCCGCCGAGACGCATCGCCGGGTCGAGGAGCCAGTCAAGGTTCGCTATCTCCACCCCGCTCCGGGTGAGGGCGACGTCTTCGGGTACCCGGTCGAGGATCACCCCGATACCCCGGACGAAGAGGCCGTCGCGCGGCACGGCGGCCACGGACGGTACCCCGGTCTCGTTCTCCCCGGCGGGGGTATACGACGAGGAGGGGTTGACGAGGTGGTGGCCGCTCTGGACAAGCGGACGATCGTGGGAGTAGTGCGCTTTCGCCATCGTCGCGCCCGGCCGCGGCGGAGCATACCGTTCAAGGGTCGGTTCCGGGTTTTCATCCTCCTCCGGCTCCTCGTCGTCGGAGTCGTCGTCGACAATATCGAACTCTGTCCCGGCATCTTCAGTGGTGTTTGTTGCATTCTGGAGCGGCGTTTCTGTCTCCGTATCGGCGGTCTCGTTACCGGTTGCAACCGTCTCCCCGGTGAAATTCGACAGGGCCGTTGTAGTCGGGGACGGCGCGGAGGCTACCGGAGTCGTCTCAGTCGGTTTCGGGGTCTCCGTTACCTCTTCGGACGGCGGCGTAGTCTCCCCGGTAGCAAGGGAACCGGGCTCCCGCTCCTCGACGGATTTATCCTCCCCCTCTTCAGGCGCCGGACTCCCCGCAGGCGTGACCGGCACTTTGTTGACGGCGGGCTTCTCGCCCGGTACCTCGACAGTGCCGTTTTCGTCTGAGCCGGCAAAAGCGAACGTAAGAAGGCCGGTCATGCAGATACAGAGCACCAGAGCCGCGATAATCAGATAAAATCCTTTCAACGACACCACCCCGGGCATATGGGAACTCCACGCACCCCGTTCACCGGCTCTGCCGCAGGCGGCACGGGACTCACTACCCGGCCGGGAACTCCGTTCATGGGAGTCTCATGGAGCGCACACCGCTATAAATAATTTCCGGACAGGAGCACGCTAAAAACCCTCCCGCAAATCGCCCCCGGGAGAACCGGTTCCCTGTCGCCACGGGATATTACTGGATTACTGTAAAAAAAGTGTTCAGGCAGAATCGTTCTGCATCAGCTGGACATCGGCAATGTCGTGCTGCCGCTGTGCGAGAACTTTCGCCTTGAAGATATTCTTCCCCGCTTTGCCGATGGCAAGGCCCCGGTCTTCGTCCCGGACCTCGATGATGGCGACCTGCTGATCCTCCTCGTCCGTATCGAAGTCGATACCGGTGACCTGGGCAGGCAGGAAGCAGTTCCGGAGGAACTGGCCCGGGTCGGCGGAGTATTCCACGACCTCGATGCGCTTCCCCATCACGTCTGAAGCCTTCTTGATACTCGACCCGCTCTTGCCGATGGCAAGTCCCATGTCGCCGGGATTGATCACGAAGATGATCCGCTCGTTGCGGTTATCAACGATGCAATCGCGGCTGCCTGCGCCGGTAAGACTCTCGAACTGGGAGATGAGGCGCATGCACTCCTCAGTCAGCGTGACCTGTGGCATCGTCTACACTCTCGCAGCATTCAGGATATCGGATTCGCCTGGTTCTACCACGGCGAGCGCACTGACGACGTACGGTCTCCCGCAGGCTTTCCCGAGCTGGACGCTCGAGCCTTCGTAGACGTAGACGGGGATATCGATCTCGGTCACCAGATTTTTAACGGATTCCGGGCTGTTCCTGGCCACCACAATCAGTTTGGCCTTGCCTTCTTCGATGGATTCCTGGGTCTTGTTCTGACCCAGAAGCACGGTACCAGTCTTCACGGCTTTGCGTAGTGAAGCATTAAAGTCCATTATGATTCTCCTAGATTTTCAGGTTTGTTGGTGTGGGTTTTGCGATGAGTTTCACATCACCGGTGCCAAGCTGGATCGGCTGGCCCACGATCACGTTCTCGGTGACGCCGTTTAACTCGTCCACCTCGTTCGCGATTGCAGCATCGAGCAGATGGTTGACCGTCACTTCGAATGCAGCCCGGGAGAGAACACTCTCTTTCTCGCCGGCGATACCATGCCGGCCGATCTGCTTGACCTCACCCTCCATGCACATCATATCCGCGACGAGCATGATATGACGGACATCGACGCCGATACCCTGTTCGTTCAGGGTACTTAAAGCCTCCTGGATGATCGCATTCCGGCCGGCCTCGATACCGAGCACATCGGCGATCTCACTGATGTTGTTGCTCCGGGTGCGGGAGGTGTCCACTCCTTCGACTTCGAAGACACCTCTTAGGTTGGAGCCCTCAGTATAAAGGATATACTCTCCGCCCTCTTTTCTGACGACGACCCGCTCGATATCGTCGATACCCTGGACGATGACATGCCTGACGTGCTCCGCGAGCTGGAAGAGGTTCTGATAACTCTCCCGGTCCTTCGGAGTGAACGTGAGCGAGACGCTCTTCGGGTCACCTTCAACGTCAAAGTCGCGGAAGTGCCGCTTTTCGCGGATCTTCCTCGGCGCCGCCTCAAGGATCTCGTCGACCGAGATCTTGCGCCGGTCGCAGACGGCCTTGTTCAGCATGACGAGAACCTGCATGTTCTCCATGTCGATGGTGATGTCGCCGAACTCATGGAGCGGCGCGGCCTCGATCTGCCAGCTCACCTCACGGGCGCGGTCGCGGTTGAACGCCCAGTCATCCAGCAGGTAGACCGCCATCGTGGGGGTGCTCGGCTCACGCCGGGCATCCATGATCTCGATCAGGCGGGGGAGACCGAGGGTAACGTTGATCTCGGCCACACCCGCGTAGTGGAACGTACGCATCGTCATCTGGGTGCCGGGCTCGCCGATAGACTGCGCCGCCACGACACCGACCGCCTCGCAGGGCTCGATCCGGCTCTTCCGGTACTCGGAGAAGACCATCTCGAGAATCTGCTCGAACTGTTCGTCGGTGAGGTCCCGGTCCGCCAGACTCGCTTTGAGGTCTTCTCTGGTTCGGTGAGGCAGATCGAGGGCGTCGATCCGCTGCTCCATATCGCTGTTCATTTGACCTCCTCCTTTAAGACGCTCTCAACGATACCCTTCACGTCCACCGGGGCGCCGTAACTGCTCCTTGCGGGATCGGTTCCATCCTCGCCGTAGCAGAACTGGATGATCCGGCCGCCCGTCGTCCGGACGGTGCCGTCGTACGCCACCTTGAGGTCCTGCAGGGCGTTGATCATCCGCCGCTGGAGGTATCCGCTCTGCGACGTCCTGACTGCAGTGTCCACAAGACCTTCACGCCCACCGATGGCGTGGAAGAAGAACTCGGTGGGGGTGAGGCCGCTCTTGTAACTGTTGGTGACGAACCCGTGCGCTTCTGCACCACGGTCGTTCCTCCGGAAGTGCGGCAGGGTCCGGTCCTCGTAGCCACGCACGATCCGCTCGCCACGGACCGACTGCTGGCCGAGGCACCCGGCCATCTGCGTCAGGTTCAGCATCGACCCACGGGCGCCGGAGACCGCCATCACCACGGCGCTGTTGTCCATACCAAGGTGCCGACCGGCGATCTCACCGGTGCGGTCACGGGCCTTGCCGAGCACCTGCATGATCTGCATCTCGAGCGTCTCCTCAAGCGTCCGCCCGGGCATCGGCTCGAGCTGCCCCTCGTTGTAGATCTTGATCCGGCGTTCGACGTCGGCGAGAGCGCCGTTGAGCACCTCGTCGATCTGGCCGTACTCGGTCTTCGTCAGGTCTTCGTCGTCGATACCGAACGAGAACCCTTCGAGCATGATGCCCCGGATCGAGAGTTTGGTCACGTCGTCGATGAACCGGGCAGCCCGCTTCATGCCGTGCTGCCTGATGATCCGGTGCAGGATCTGGCCGTCGAACGCACCGATCCCCTTCTTGTCGATGGTGCCGGAGACCAGGTTCCCGTCGATGACCTTGACGAACGCATCGTTCTCGCACATCTCACGCCTGCAGGTCTCGCAGTTCTGGCACGACGAGGCCTGGAAGGCCATGTTCATGTTATCGGGGAGAACGAGCGAGAAGACCTGTTTGTTCGTCCAGAGGGGGTTGCCGTTCTCGTCCATCCGGTCCGGCTCGGGCAGGTGCTCGATATCCAGGTGCTGGGTGAGGTAGAGCATCGTCTCCTTGTCGAAGTGCTGGATCCGGTGCGTCAGGAGGAAGATGCCCGAGATGTGGTCGTGGATGCCCCCGATGATCGGGCCGCCGGTCCTCGGCGAGAGGATGTTCGACGAGACCGAGACCAGGATCTCGGCTTCGGCCCGCGCCTCCTCGGTCTGCGGGATATGCAGGTTCATCTCGTCGCCGTCGAAGTCGGCGTTGTAGGGCGGGCAGACAGCCGGGTTCACCCGGAACGTCTTCCCGTCCATCACGACGACCCGGTGGGCCATGATGCTCATCCGGTGCAGCGAGGGCTGCCGGTTGAAGAGGACGATGTCGTTATCCTTCAACTGCCGCTCCACCGTCCAGCCCGGCTCGATCATCTCCGCGACCGTCTCCAGATTCGCGTCCGAGAGACGCATCCTCCGGTTGTCCGGCCGGAGGGCGTAGTTTGCACCGCAGGGCGACCTGATGGTCGGGCGTTCGGGGCCGTTCAAGACGTACTGCCGCATCTCCTCGAGGTTGAACTGAGTCACCCTTATCGGAAGCGTCATCTCGTTTGCGATGGCAAGCGGGATGCCGACCTCACCGATCGAGAGGTTCGGGTCGGGGGAGATCACGGTACGGGCCGAGAAGTTCACACGCTTACCGGAGAGCGATCCGCGGAACCGCCCTTCCTTCCCCTTGAGACGCTGCGAGAGGGTCTTTAAGGGTCGGCCGCTCCGGTGCCGGGCAGGCGGGCATCCCGCCACCTCGTTGTCGAGGTAGGTGGTGACATGGTACTGCAGGAGTTCCCAGAGGTCCTCGATGATCAGCTGGGGCGCGCCGGCGTCCTGGTTCTCCTTGAACCGCTGGTTGATCCTGATGATGTCCACGAGTTTGTGGGTCAGATCGTCCTCTGACCGCTGCCCGTTCTCCAGGATGATCGAGGGACGCATCGTGACCGGCGGGACCGGGAGGACGGTGAGGATCGTCCACTCCGGCCGCGCGACGTCCGGGTTGACCCCGAGAGCCCGGAGGTCTTCGTCCGGGATCTTCTCGAGGCGCGCCCGGATGTCGGCCGGGGTCAGTTTGTGCTCGATCTTCCGCCCATCCTCCACGAAGACCTCGGAGAAGGTGGTGGGTTTCTCGAAGTTGATCTTGAGCTGCTGCTCTCCACAGTGGGGGCAGATCCGCTCTTTCTTGATATCCTTCTCGGAGACGATCTCGCCCGCGAGGTCGCCGTCTTCGGGGCCGACGATCTTCTCGACCTCCTCGGCCGTCATCAGCAGCCGGGAGCACGACCTGCAGGATACCCGGAGGAGTTTCCGGATCAGCCGCGTGTAACCGACGTGGATGACGGGTTTTGCGAGCTCGATGTGCCCGAAATGGCCCGGACAGTCGGCCGCCTTCTGGTCGCAGGTCTTGCACCGGAGGCCGGGGTCGATGACGCCGAGGTTCAGGTCCATCAGGCCCTGCGGGTAGGGAAACCCGTCGTCGTCGTAGGTGTCCGCCCAGATGATCTTCCGGACGCTCATCTTGCGGATCTCCTTCGGGGAGAAGAGCCCGAACTCGATCCTTCCAACACGTTTTGGACTGGTCATAGTTTGATTGTGCCCCCTTTCTTACACCATATCGTCGAGTCTCAGGCGGGGAGCAATGCCCATGCTCTTCATCTCATCGAGGAGGAGTTTGAAGGCGTAACTCATCTCGACCGGATAGATATCCGTCTCGCTACCGCAGGCAAGGCACCGCGTCACCTTCCGTTTCCGGTCGACCATCGCCACCATACCGCACTTCGCGCAGACCCACTGGGTCACCTTGTCCGACTCGTCGAGGAGACGCTCTTTCAAGGCCATGGCCGCACCGTGGCCGATCATCACGTCCCGCTCCATCTCACCGAACCGGAGACCGCCCTCGCGGGCACGCCCTTCGGTCGGCTGGCGGGTGAGCACCTGCACGGGGCCGCGCGACCGCGCATGCATCTTGCTCGATACCATGTGGTAGAGTTTCTGGTAGTAGATGACGCCGATGTAGATATCGGCCGCGAACTGCCGGCCGGTGATGCCGTCATACATGACTTCGCGGCCGTTGTGCGCAAACCCGAGTTCTTTGAGCGAACTCCGCAGAGCCGTCTCGCGTTCGCCGCGGAACGCGGTCGCGTCGATCCGGTGCCCCTCGAGCGAGCCGACCTTGCCGCCCAGCATCTCGAGCATATGCCCGATGGTCATACGGCTCGGGACGGCGTGAGGGTTGATGATCAGGTCGGGGGTCATGCCCGACTCGGTGAACGGCATATCCGCCGATGGCTGGATGAGCCCGATGACACCCTTCTGACCGTGCCGGGACGCGAACTTGTCGCCGACCTCCGGCACCCGGAGGTCGCGGGTCCGGACCTTCACCAGGCGCGAAGAGTTCTCGCCCTCGGTGATGATGACGGTGTCCACGATACCGTGCTCGTTGCTCCGCATCGTGACCGAGGTGTCGCGCCTCTTCTCGACGGCGATCAACTCGCTCGTAGGCTCCTCGAGGAACCTCGGCGGGGAGGTCTTCCCGATCAGCACGTCTTTCTCACGGACGACCGTCTCGGGGTTGATGACCCCGTCGATATCGAGGTTCGCGTAGAACTCGGCACCGTGCGCACCGGAGACCTCTTCGTCCGGGATCTGAATCTTGTCGACCTGACCGCCGGGGTAGCGCCGCTCTTCGCCGTCGTAGGTCCGGAAGAAGTGCGACCGCCCGAGGCCCCGGTCGATCGAGGCCTTGTTGATGATCAGCGCATCTTCAATGTTGAACCCTTCATACGAGATGATCGCGACGACGAAGTTCTGGCCTGCAGGCCGATCGTCGGAGCCGATCACGTCGGAGGTCTGGGTGAAGGTGAGCGGTTTCTGGACGTAGTGGAGCATGTGCCCCCGGGTGTCGGGCCGGAGTTTCATGTTGGCTGTCCCGAACCCAAGCGCCTGCTTGACCATCCCGGCGCCCATGGTGACACGGGGGCTGGCGTTGTGCTCGGGGAACGGGACGTGCGCCGCACCGATCCCGAGGATGAGCGAGGGGTCTATCTCGAGGTGCGTGTGCTCGGGAGTGAGATCCTCCTCGTTGATGGCGATATAGAGATCTTCCTCCTCTTCGGCGTCGACGAACTCGATCGCGCCCTTCCGCATCACGTCCTCGAAGACTATCTCGCCGTTTCGGAGACGCTCGATGTCGTCGTCGTTCACCTGCGGAATACCGCCTTTGACCACGACCAGCGGGCGGCGCGCCCTGCCGCGATCGGTATGGATGATGACGTCGTTGTTGAATTCCTTGTAGGATACGTTGACCTCGGAGGAGATCTCGCCGTGCCGGCGCATCTCGCGCATCCGCTCGACCAGGTCCCGCGGGTCGTCCACAAGCCCGATAAGGGCCCCGTCAACGAAGACACGTGACTGTCTCATGCCGTCTCTCTCCGGAGGGCGATGACGCCCATATCGTACAGAATGTTCTTCACTTCCTCTTCGTTGATTACGCCCTTGCTGATCTCGACCATCTGGGCGAAGTTCTTCACCAGCCCACAATTCGGGCCCTCAGGCGTCTCGCTCGGGCAGATCCGCCCCCACTGGGTGGGGTGCAGGTCACGGGCCTCGAAGTGAGGCTGCGAACGGGAGAGCGGGGAGATCACGCGCCGGAGGTGCGAGAGCACCGCCATGTGGTCCACCCGGTCCAGGAGCTGCGAGACACCGGTGCGCCCGCCCACCCAGTTGCCGGTGGCAAGCGGGTGCAGCAGCCGTTCGGTCAGGACGTCCGCGCGCACGGCGGTCCCGATCGAGAGGTCGCGGTGGCGCATGCTCGCCCGCTCGAGTTGGTACTTCACGTCGCGCGTCAGGCGGTTGAGCGAGATCCGGAAGAGGTCTTCCATCAGGTCGCCGGCAAGTTTCAGTCTCTTATTCGAGTAGTGGTCCTTGTCGTCGATCCGGCGCCGGTCAAGCACCAGGTCGAAACAGGCTTCGGCCATGCGGCCGAGGAAGTGCGCCTTTGCGAGACGGACACCCTCGATCGTCGACCGGTACCCGGGATCCTCCTCTTTCAAGCCCACGGGCATCAGGTAGTTCAAGTGCGGGAGGAGGTAGTTGTCCAGGACGAACTCTGCCCGCTTGCGCTGGTAGTCGCGGGTCTGGTTGGGGGCGAGTTTCTTCCCGACGTACATAACGCCGTCGTCGACCGTGTCGCACTCGCTCTCCTCCAGGTTCTGCATCATGAAGGTGAGGATCTCCTCATCGGTCGAGACCGCCTCCACGATGTCGTGATCACCCTGCAGCCCCAGCGCCCGCATCAGGTCGATGAACCGGAGGTGCCCGGCGACCGAGGGGAACGAGACCTCAAGGAGGTTCTTTCTGTTCCGCTCGACGATCACGAGCGCGCGGTAGCCCCGGTACTGCGAGAAGACCTTCGCCACATAGATCCGTTCGTTGTAGCGTTCGGTGAACTCGGTCATGATCTTGTTCGAGGCGAGATCCTCGAGTGTCATCAGCACCCGCTCCGTGCCGTTGACGATGAAGTAGCCGCCGGGATCGAGGGGATCTTCACCGTGCTCGATCCGCTCGGGGTCGCTCATGTTGAAGAGGTTGCAGGCGGCCGAACCCAGCATCACCGGCAACTGCCCGATGGTGGTGATGATCGGATCCTGTGCTTCTTCGCCCTGGACAAGTGTCATCTCGAGTTGAATGGGTGCTGCATAGGTGAGGTTCCTGAGGCGCGCCTCACTCGGGAAGAGCTCGGATTGTGACCCGTCCGCCTCACGGACGAGAGGTTTTTTCACTTCGATCTTGCCCAGTTCAACCCACACGGCCTCCTTCCCTTTCCCGCGGGTCTCGATATCGGTCTCGATGACGCGCTGCTCATCGACGACTTTCTGGAGGTTGTGCAGGAGAAAATTGTTATAAGAGTCTAACTGGTGGCGCGCCACGTGCTCCCGCGCAAAATATGCTCTCGACAAAACACTTCTATCTAACAGATGTATCAGCTCCCGGCCTTTGAGTTTATTTCTTCGGTCTCTTCACGACGAGCCTGTAGGCTTCGGCTCTACCTGCGGTGCGGCTGTCGCGAACGATCCGGATGACGTTCCCGAGCTCGCTTCCGATAGCCTTCACTGCAGGATCGTCGTGGTAGATTTTCGGCAATTGTTCAAGAGAGATATGGTACGTCGCAAGAAGGTCGGCGACCTCTTCCTCGTCCATGATCTGATGGTCCGGAACCATCTCGTGTTTGAGTACGTCAAGCGAAGTGCCCATCACCTACACCTCACCGACGAAAAAGTTGCGTATCAGATACATCACCTTGTTAAAACCCATAGACATCGCCCTATGGCAACGGGCCCAAGGGGATTTGAACCCCCGACCACCTGGTTAAAAGCCAGGCGCTCTACCTAACTGAGCTATAGGCCCCGCGCGTACTGCCATCCCAGCATTATTACAACGCGAGAATAGTATAAATAACTTACCCGAGGGCGTATCATATCATTCGCAGTCTAACAATATAAACCTTTCAATTATCGACCCGCTGCAGACCTACCGGAATATTTAATGCCCTCAGGGGGTTCTTTTCATATACGTATTCCCACAGAGCAGGGTGCCCCATGATTCCCACTAAAGACCGCCCGGATAAAGCCATATCCGCCATATCGTGGGTGACGCTGAGCATATACCTGCTCATCGCCGCCGCGCTCTCCCTGCTCGCGATATTCTCATTCTACGACGTCATCGTCCAGATAGCGGCGCTCACCCATGCCGACAATATGACGCAGGGCATCCTCGAGGTCCTGCACGCGCTCCTTCTGACCCTCATCATCGTGGAGATCCTGGAGACGGTGATGGCATATTTCAGGACCAACAGGGTGCTCGTGACGCCGATCCTGATTGCAGGCCTCACAGCAATGGTGCGGCGGGTGCTGACCTTCGGGGTCGAACACCTCGACCCCATCGATATCGGGATGACGCTCGCGGCGATCCTTGTGCTGACGATCGCGGTCGTCCATATCGGGAAGCAGGAACGCGCAGAAGGTAACTAGGGGCAAAAGCAGGGGGCGGAGGCGGCGATACAGCCCTGTCCGGATTCAAACCACCTATTTCCGGGCTGAGCCATCAAATCGGAGAGCGAGGGCGATCAATGAGCCTCGAAGAGTTCTTCGAACTGGGCGCGCACCTGGCTCAACCGGTCTTCCTGGATCTTGACGCTCGTCGCCATGCTCTTGATCGCCCTCGTGATGTCCTCGCCCATTCCCGCCCGGGCATCCTTGATGCTGTAGGTGGTCTCAAGGATCTTTAAGAGACGGCGATTGATATCGACGCTCTTTGCGAGACGTTCGTACTCGTCGACGAGTTTTTGGTCCACGCCGGCTTCGCGCGCCCGCTCGATGTTGGTGGCGATGGAGTGCCGGCGTGCCAGCACATGCTCGATGGCCTCATAGAGCTGGTGATGGGTGGTGGGTTTGAGGATGTAGTCCTCGATGTAGGGGCCGTATTCGTTCGCCTCCTCGGGCGTGAGGGGTTTTGCGGTCAGCATGAGGACGGGGATATGCCGCAACGCGGGGCTGGTCTTGATCCGCTCGAGCGTCTCCCAGCCGTCCATCGGCTCCATCATGATGTCCAGAAGGACCAGGTCGGGAGGGGTTGCATTCAGGACCTCAAGACACTCTTCGCCACTGAAGGCGGTGATCGGCCGATAGCCACCACGCTCCAGCATGGTAACAAAAACATCGACGATCATGGGGCTATCGTCGACAACCAATATCGTATACATCATGCCTCCTCCTCTCCGATCCTGACTGCTATATCCAATAACTGTCTCTGTACTGTTGGGAGATCTACTGACTTATCAATTACCGCCGTGATCAGGATGGCCTCCCCGACACTCACGACGAGGACCGTAGCGTCGGTTGAGGTGACGGCGACCAGGCACGGCCGATCTATGCCAACGCTGCCGCATGCCGCCTCCGCCGATGCGAGGACCGTTGCACACATTGCCGCGAAAAGCGACGACGTAAAGTCGCCTTCCGGGAAGTGTTTACCCAGGATTCTGCCCTCACTGGATACGAGAGCGCATGCGGTAACACCGGCGACCGACTGGATCTCACCGATGTACCTCCGGGCACTCTCTCCCATAAAGGGATGACGGCTCATCATGCTAACCCCAAAATATCTTAGGAAGATATCTTCTTCGCATCATATATGAATATCGAATCTGCATTGCATCAAATCGCCTCGCTACTCGCTTTTGCCATGCATAACACAGGATCGCCGTCCCTCGATGAGGGAAATGTCTGTTGCCGGGGAGACGGTCGGCCCCGCAGGATAACCATGAAACCCGGTTGCAGGGGTGTTTCTGCCCGTTTCCAGTCAGGATAATATCATAGAATGTTCCTCCGCCCTCTAAAACGGTATTTATGCTCTCCAACCCCAAGAAGCAAATAAATAAGTTTATGTTTTGGAACTACGATCTATCCTTGAGACGGTTTTGGATGATCAGGGCCTACGCTATCGCCTCCGGTAAAGGCGGAACAGGAAAGACAACCGTCACCGCAAACCTGGGAACAGCACTGGCACAGCACGGCAGGGAGACATGCATCGTCGATACGGATGTCGGGATGGCCAATCTCGGGTTGATACTGGGGCTTGCAGAGACCCCAATCACGCTCCACGAGGTTCTGGCAGGGGAGGCGTCCATCCTGGATGCAATGTATGAGGGGCCGTACGGCCTCAAGGTAGTACCCAGCGGTCTCTCGCTTCAGGGATTCCAGAACGCGAACCCGGAACGACTCAGGGACGTGATGTGCGATCTCACCGATCGCTGTGACTTCCTGTTTCTCGATGCACCCGCCGGTATCGGCACGGATGGCGTCATACCGCTCACCGTGGCAGACGAGGTCCTGCTGGTCGTGAACCCCGAGATCTCATCGATCGTGGATGCCCTGAAGATCAAGATCCTGACGGAGACGGTCGGCGGCACCATGGGAGGGGCTATCCTCAACCGGGCGACACTGGAAGAGACCGACATGAATCGGAGGAGGATCGAGAAGACTCTCGGCGTACCGATCATCGACACGGTGCCCGAAGACGCAAACGTCCGAAGGGCAGCGGCGGCAAAGACGCCGGTCGTCGTCAGATCACCAGGCTCCGAATCGTCGAAAGCGTTCAGAAGAATTGCAGCCACGTTGGCGGGCATCCCCGTTCTGGAGGAGCCGCACAAAGTGCAGGAAGGATTTGTCGAGCGGCTCGCCCGCGTACTATTCAGGAGGGAACCATGATATCTATGGATATTAATGCAGTCATGATAGTCCTGCTCTCGGTAACCATCGTCTGTCTGCTGTTTATCATGTACGTGATGTACGTGCGCATCCAGCAACTTCTCAAAGAGGTCGAAGCGTTAAGCGGCAGGATGGAGATCACCGGCAGCGAACTGGAACAGCTGACAAAAAGCGTCGAGGAGTACAAGAGAGTGCGCGGATAGAGGAACACCTTCCTCCCCCGCAAAGCGAAGATATATCTGTAATTCGAGCATACGTAGTAGGGAAGGGGCCATAGGGTAGCCTGGCCATCCTAGGAGACTGGGGGTCTTCTGACCTGCGTTCAAATCGCAGTGGCCCCATCAGACCACTTTTTCACTGTTCCCGACAGAGTTATCCGCAGCATGAAGTTGGCTGCAGACTGCATGGGTTGCCTGATCAGCCGGGTCGAGTACGAGAGCCGGCTCTGCATCGACGATCCCCTGCGCGTCTCCGAGATCGTCGATGCGTGCCGGAACCTTCTTGAGCGCATCGCTGCCGACCCGGTGCCCGCACCCATCATCGCGAGCCGGATACACCGGGTCGCCTACCGGATGATCGGCGATCCCGACCCCTACCGGTCGTTGAAGAGGGGCAACAACGCCGACGCGGCAGCCGTCTGCCGGGCGGTGCGCGGGGATCTCTCTACGTTTCACGACCTTGCGCTTGCATCGGTCATCGGCAACACGCTGGACTACGGTTCACAGGCGCATACCGTCACGGATAACTTCGTCGAGTTCTTCCGCCGGGAGTTTGCGGCGGGGTTGACCGTCGACGACACCGCCGCGATGGAGGCGCTCACCTCCCGGGTGGTCTACCTCGCCGACAACTGTGGCGAGATCGTCTTCGACGCGCTCTTCGCCGATTATCTCAAGAAGAACGGATCAAACGTCACGTTCGCCGTCCGGGGAGCCCCGATCCTGAACGACGTAACGTTAGAGGATGCCGTGGCGCTCGGACTCGACCGCCGGGTCGACCTGCTCACCCCCACCACGGACGGCATCGCCGAACTCGGGCTCAACCGCGATCTCGCCCCGCCGGCGCTCGCCGACGCTCTCGACCGCGCGACGCTCGTCATCGCGAAGGGCATGGCGAACTACGAGTCGCTCTCGGACGACCGCGACCTTCCTCCCGTCGCCTACCTGATGTCGGTGAAATGCGGCCCTATCTGCGCGGAGATCGGCATCCCGGTCGGTTCCCGGGTCGCCCTCCTCAGGGAGTGAGCCGGCGCGGGTGCCGAATCTTCCCGGGGGGAAGTGCCTGTCAGGGGGATCAGGAGTATATAAACACTCCGCAAAAAAATTCCCGGGACACTACGTCTTTTTTAGGTAAAGGGGACATATAAAAACCCCATTTAATATTTTGAAGAATAAATTTGATTTAATAATTATCAGAAAATAATATATGGCCGGCAGAATAGATACTGGATGGGGAACTACCACACCCAGCATTCACCAGTCAATCAATTCCATCAGCAATTACCACAACCAGCTGTACAATCAAGCTCTACAACCAACGATGCAAGGGTTCGGTTCGGGGGCACAGGCGCCCCTGAACCAGCGTTCAGCGACCACAAGATTACACCGGGCTACAAACCGTTCGGGTGTGGCCCCCCCCACCTCATTCCATACAGTTAACCCCACCCTCATTTCTCCCATCAGGTGCTCGAACTCCTCTCCGAAACCCGGGCGTATGTATCTCTACGCAAGAACCGGCTGCAGAAAAGAAAAAGTCAGAGAGACGGGGGGGCGCCGTGCCCCTAACCGAAGATCTTCCGGGAAGTCTCCAGCGCCTCGATGGCAGGCATCTTCTTCCCGGTCAGGAACTCGATCGCCGCCCCACCACCGGTGGAGATGTGCGTAAACTCGCTCTCGAGACCGAGTCGCTCGATGGCCGCGCCGGAGTGTCCGCCGCCCACCACCGAGAACTCCACGGTCGACGCCGCCCTCAGGAGTTCGAACGTGCCGACGGCGAACTGCTCTTCCTCGAAGAGTCCCGCCGGCCCGTTCACCACGACCGTTCCCGAGTCGGTGATCGTCCGGGTGAGGCTCCCGATCGAGTCGTTCCCGATATCGAGCACCTGGGCCTCCTCCGGAACGGCGTCCAGGGGGTACTCGACCCGCTCGCCGTCTTCACGGACGGCGACCGAGTGCGGCAGAGAGAGCCGGTCGCGGTAGGACTCGAGGAGAGACTTCGCCTTATCGATCTCGTCGTGGTAGCCCAGGTCGTCGATCAGCCGGGTCGACGGCCGCCCGATCTCGTGACCCGCCGCAAGCAGGAAGACGTTTCCCACCACGCCGACGACGATCACCTGATCGGCCGTCCCCCGTTCGAGGACGTTCTCCGCGACTGCGATGGAGTCGTCCACCTTCGTCCCGCCGAGGACGAAGGTGACGGGACGCGGAGCGCCGGAGAATACCCGGGAGAGGTTCGCTACCTCCTTCTCCATCAGGAGACCGGCCACCGACGGGAGCACGAGCGGCAGCCCCACGATCGACGGCTGCGACCGGTGCGCCGTGCCGAACGCGTCGTTGACGTACACGTCGGCCATCGCGGCGAGTTTCCTGACGAGGAGGGTCTTCTTCGCCTCCTCGGGTTTCAGGGTCAGGTTCTCCTCGGCGGCAAACCGAAGGTTCTCGAGCATCAGGACATCTCCGCGCTTTGCGCTCCGGATTGCATCCCTGGCGCACCGCCCGAAGATGTCCTCCACATACGTCACCGGGCGACCGAGCAGCCGCTCCAGTTTCGCCGCATGCGCCTCAAGCGTCGTGAAGTCCTTCTTGCCGGGCCTGCTCTGGTGCGTGAGGACGACAAGCCGCGCGTCCTCGAGCGCCTGCACCGTCGGCAGGTGTTCCCGGAACCGTTTGTCGTCCAGGATCTGGTTTGAGGAGGGGTCGATGGGCGAGTTGAAGTCAACCCGCAACATCACCGTTCCCGTCAATCTTCCAGTATCTGCGAGGGTACCGATCTCCACCGGGTATCACCAGTCTCTCTCTTCAGGTGCTCCGTGCCTTAATCTTTTTCAGGCGGAAGAGTTCTTCGCGCTCCATCTCATCGAGCCGCATCTTGATGAAGTCCCGGGCCTCGGAGAGTTCCGGGATCACCTTGAACTCGAGCGCGTTCACGCGCCGCTTGGTGCTCTCGATCTCGTCGAGCAGACGCTTCATGGTCGTCTCGATCTCGGCGGCCTCGATGATCGCCTCGAGCAGGTCCTCGAACGCATCCGCGGTCTCATCGATGACGGCAGAGGTGCCGAGCATCCCGTAGCCGCGGTCGAGCACGCCCTTCCGAACAGACGATGCCTGGATCTCCGGGACGACAACGCCCATGATGTTCTTGCTTTTAAGGGAGATTGCGGGGCTTTCCGCTGCCGAGAAGGCGGCGGCCTTCACCCCGATCGCACCCTCGACGGTCTCCGCGAGAGCGATCATCTCCATTGCATGCTCGTAGCGCTCCAGCATCGCGCCGCGGCTGTCTTTCGCCTGTTGCAGCACCTTGAAGAACTCCAGGATCAGCCCATCGCGCTTCATCTTGAGGATGTTATAGCCGCGCTCCGAGAGTTTGATCCGTCGCTTGACGTTGATCAGCTCCGATCGGGTCGGCTTGATATCTCGCAGCGCCATGGACGTTTACCCCTGTGCCTTCTTCCGGTACTTCGGGTGGTATTTCTGGATCAGTTCGCGGTCGATACGCACGAGCTGCTCTTCCGGCAGCGTCGCGAGGAGGTCCCAGCTGAGATCGAGCGTCTCCTCGATCGACCGGTCTTCGTAGAGGCCCTGTCTCACGAACCGGTCCTCGAAGAGGTCGGCGAACTCAAGGAACATCCGGTCGCGCTCCGAAAGCGCGTCTTTCCCGACGATTGCGACCAGGCCCCGGAGATCGTTACCCTCCGCGTATGCCGCGTAGAGCTGATCCGAGACCTTCTTGTGGTCTTCGCGGGTATGCCCCTTCCCGATACCGAGGTTCATCAGACGGGAGAGCGACGGCAGCACGTTGATCGGCGGGTAGATACCCTTCCGGTGCAGGTCACGGTTGACCACGATCTGTCCTTCGGTGATGTAGCCGGTCAGGTCCGGGATCGGGTGGGTGATATCGTCGCCCGGCATCGTCAGGATCGGGATCTGGGTCACCGAGCCCTTGACGCCCTTGATGATACCGGCACGCTCGTAGATGCCCGCGAGATCCGTGTACATGTAACCCGGATAGCCGCGTCGGCCGGGCACCTCTTCACGGGCCGCGCCGATCTGACGGAGCGCCTCGCAGTAGTTGGTCATATCCGTCAGGATGACCAGCACGTGGTAGCCGAGGTCGAAGGCCAGATACTCGGCGGTCGTGAGCGCGAGACGCGGCGTGATCGTCCGCTCGACGGCCGGGTCGTCCGCGAGATTCAAGAAGACGACCGAGCGCTCGAGAGCGCCGGTCTTCTCGAAGTCGGCCATGAAGTAGTTGGCCTCTTCACGCGTGATGCCCATCGCCGCAAAGACCACGGCGAACTCTTCGGTCGAGCCGGGCACCTTTGCCTGCCGCGCGATCTGGAGCGCCACATCGTTGTGGGGCAGACCCGATGCCGAGAAGATCGGGAGTTTCTGACCGCGGACGAGGGTGTTCGTCCCGTCGATCGTCGAGATACCCGTCTGGATGAAATCCTCAGGCGAAGAACGGGCATAGGGGTTGATGGCCGCACCGGTGATCTCGAGCCTCTTCTCGGGCACGATCTCCGGGCCGCCGTCGATCGGCTTGCCGCCGCCGGAGAGGATACGGCCGAGCATGTCCTTTCCGACCGGCATCTTGATCGTCTCCCCGGTGAACCGGATGCCTGAATCCCTGCCGATCCCTGCGGTGGTCTCGAAGACCTGGATAACCACAATCTCGTCGCTCGTATCCAGCACCTGGCCGCGCTTGACCGTGCCGTCGGCGGTCACGATGTTGACGAGCTCGCTGTAGCCCACCGGCTCCGTCTTCTCGACGAAGACCAGAGGGCCCGCAATCTGTGCAACCGTTCTGTATTCCTTCATGGTCACACCGTCCTCATCGCGTCAAATTCAGATTCCATCTGCTTCATGATCTTCTCGAGCTCGGGCTCGTAGTCCTTGATGAACTTGATCTGGGGGAGCTCGTTCTTGCTCCTGATGCCGATGACCTGCTGCGGGGTCGCGCCGCCCGCCTGGGCGGTACGTGCGAGGTCGGCGTAGTGCTTGATCGCATTCATCATGGCATACTGCTTGGACATCGGGCAGAACGTATCCACCGCGTCGTAGGCGTTCTGCTGCAGGAAGATCTCACGGATCATCCTCGCAACCTCGATGGTGACCTGCTCCTCGTCGGGCAGGGCGTCGGAACCGACCAGCTGGACGATCTCCTGGAGTTCGGCCTCCTTCTGGAGAACACCCATCGCCCACGCCCGGAGCGGGTTCCACTCCGGCGAGACTTCCTTGTCGTACCATTCGCTGAGCGCGTCGAGGTAGAGCGAGTAGGAGTTCAGCCAGTTGATCGCCGGGAAGTGCCGGCGCTGCGAGAGCTTCGCGTCCAGTGCCCAGAAGACCTTGACGATACGCAGAGTGTTCTGCGTGACCGGCTCGGAGAAGTCACCGCCCGGCGGCGAGACCGCACCGATGACGGAGACTGAACCGCCCTCTCCGTTCAGGGAGACGACACGGCCCGCACGCTCGTAGAACTCAGAGAGGCGCGCCGCAAGGTACGCGGGATACCCTTCCTCGCCGGGCATCTCCTCAAGACGGCTCGAGATCTCACGCATCGCCTCTGCCCACCGGGAGGTGGAGTCGGCCATCAGCGAGACGTCGTAGCCCATGTCTCTGAAGTACTCGGCGATCGTGATCCCCGTATACACGGACGCTTCACGGGCCGCGACCGGCATGTTCGAGGTGTTCGCGATCAGCACCGTCCGCTCCATCAGCGGTTTGCCGGTCTGCGGATCCTCGAGCGCCGGGAACTCCGTCAGAACCTCGGTCATCTCGTTGCCGCGTTCACCGCAGCCGATGTAGACGACGATCTCGGCGTCCGACCACTTCGCCAGCTGCTGCTGGGTGACCGTCTTGCCGCTCCCGAACGGGCCGGGGATGGCCGCCGTTCCGCCCTTTGCGATGGGGAAGAGACCGTCCAGGATCCGCTGACCGGTGATCAGCGGGACGTCGGGGTTCAGCTTCTCCTTCACGGGACGGGGCACACGGACCGGCCAGCGCTGGAGCATGGCGATCTCGGTGCCGTCCTCGAGGGTGCAGATGGTCTCGTCGACCGTGAAACTGCCTGCCGCGATCTTCTTGACCTTGCCGCCCTTCGAGCGGGGCGGGACCATGACCTTATGGACGATGTTCGTCTCCTGGACCGTGCCGAGGACATCCCCGGCTTTGACCTCGTCGCCCGCCTTCACCGTGGGCACGAACTCCCACTTCTTCTCGTGGGAGAGGCCGGGTGCCGAGACGCCGCGCTCGATGAAGTTGCCCATCTTGTCCACGAGCACCTCGAGCGGCCGCTGGATCCCGTCGTAGATACTGGTCAGCAGCCCGGGCCCGAGTTCAACAGCGAGCGAGAGACCGGTGTTGCTGACCGGCTCCCCGGGTCTGATGCCGGCGGTATCTTCGTAGACCTGGATGATGACGTTCTCACCCTGGATCTTGATGACCTCCCCCATCAGTTCTTCATTGCCGACCCTCACCACGTCGTACATGTGTGCGTCGAGACCGACAGCAGTGACAACCGGCCCTGAAATCCGTTTCAGGGCTCCCTGAGCCCTTTTTTCGTTTGATTTTTCCATTACTTCCACAGATCAACACCCACCGATCTCTTGATTCTCTCTCTCATCGACAGACCGCCCTCTTCTCCGCCGATCGCGATCACCGTCGGCTTGACGGAGTTCTCGAGGGTGGTGCGAAGCCGCAGGGGAACCCGCTCCATGTCGCTGCCCTTCAGCACGAGGATGCCGACGTCCTTGTCAGCCAGCACCTGGTTGATGTGCTCGACCAGCCGTTCGTCGGTCTCGGCCGCGTAGGTCTTTTTGACACCCGCGAGCCTGAAACCAAGGATAAATTCACCGGTACCGACAACTGCGATCTCCATTCTACATCACCAGGTAGCCCTGTAACCGCTCACCGGGGAGGCCGGCTTCCTTGCCCCGGGCAAGGGCGCGAAGGTTCGCGACCTCGTACTTCTTCTTCTCCAGGTAGACGAGGATCGGAAGGATCGAGAACGCGTATCGTTTCGACATCCGCTCCATCTGATCCAGCTGAACCCGGGTCAGCGCAACCTCGATCCCGTGGAGTGCGGTCTTGCCGCGGATCTCCTCAAGTGCGTTCAGGAGCGGGGTCATCTTCACCTGACGTTTTAAGGCGTCGATGAACTCGTCCCGGTTCTCGAGTCCCGAGAGCCGCTGCAACTCGTCCACCGTGAACGAACCGCCGGGAATCAGCAGTTCCCTGACATCCTCGTGGACATCTCCGGCCCGTAGCCGGAAGAGGTCCTGGATGTTGCGGATATCGATCTCAAGCTGGATATACTTGAGGAAGATATCGCCGCCTTTAACGCCTTCTTTTGCGTCCGCGATGAGCCGTGCGTAGTAACTCTTGTAGAGTTCGTTCTCCAGATGAGCAAACGATCCGGTCTCCAGTGCGCGAGGCAGTTCCCGCTCGAGGACCGGATAGAACCGCTCGCCCTTGAGCGCTTCGGCGACCCGCTCCGGCGACTCTTCTGCGATGAGGCGGTCGAGAGCGACCCGATCGAGTCTGCCGGCCGGGACCAGGACTTCCTTGATCTTACCCGACGGCATCTTCTGCATCTTGCCGCGCAGGACGGTGACGACGTTCTGGATGTCCCAGCGCCGCAGGTAACTGGCGGTAAAGTGCTTCAGGTCTCCCGGAACCAGTTCCAGGATGCTCTGGTACTCTTTCGCGAGGTTCCAGCTCAGGGCCACCTCGACGAGGTTGATTCCGGAGAAGGAGGTGCCGAGTTCATCGATCTCCGACCGGTAGTTGGTCTCGCCGATGAACCGGGTGATCTCAGGCAGGCTCATATTCAGCATCCGGAGATAATCCTCGCGCGGTATCAGCTGTGATTTACGCACCCGCAAGCGGGTACAGGCGTAAATGTACTGGGCCGATCCGCTACTTACCCCTGCCATTTATGAACCCTCCTCATGTAAACAGAATATCTGACGCATCCTTCAGGCCGGATTCCCAGATCTCGTCCAGGAACGTGCGGTAACTGTAGTCGATCTGCAGTTCGCCGTCAGTGCTCTCGACGATGATCCCGCCGGGGATATCGAGCGGGGCGCCCACGGTATAGCCCGAGAACATCTTCAACTGACCGAGGATCCCTTCGACAACCGGGGTATCCCGCTCGTTTGCATGGACGACGCCCTTCTTGATCTCCTTTACCGCTCTCTTCAGCAGGGCTGTGAGCGCCTTCTCCTGGAACTCGGCGGGCAGATCACCGACAGCGGCAAGCGAGGCCGAATAGACCTGATCGAGGAGCGTCTTCTGGGCGTTTAAGGCCTGCCGCTTGACGACGAGGTTCGCCGCCGAGGCTTCCTGGTTGGTGATGTGGGTGACTGCCCGATCCGCGTCCTCCTGCGCCGACGCCTTGATCCCGGCGGCGCGAGTCTGCGCGTCCTTCAGGATCTCCTCGACGTCGGTCCGGGTCTCTGCCCGGATCGCTTCGACCTCCTTTCGCCCTTTCTCCCGGATCTCGTTCACTACTGCTTCGAGTCCCATGGTTCACTCCATCAGAACAGAAGCAGCAGTGCAACCACAAGACCGAAGATAACGATGGTTTCCGGAATCACCGTGAAGAGCAGTGCGAGACCGAACATATCCCTGTTCTCTGCGGTTGCACCGACGGCTGCCGCACCGATGCCCATCTCGGCAAGGCCGGTGCCGACGCCGGTGAGACCCACTGCGAGCCCTGCGCCGACTGCGCTCATTCCTGCCTGCGATGCCTGTGCGATTTCAAGAGTTGTAGCAACATCTACCATTTCCTTATTCCTCCGTAAACTTTGATTTCATACCGAATGGATTGTACTTTATGCCTCCACCCTTGTAGAACTTGGTGAAGAACTCAACATAGTGAAGACGAATCGAGTGCAGACCGCCACCGAGGAGACCAAGTGCCGTGTTCAGCACGTGCCCCATCAGGAAGACGAGAATGCCTGCGATGATAAGGACCACACCGACCGGTGTGATTGCTTCAAGCTGAGGCTCTATCATCATTCCAATCGAGATGTAGTTGACCACCATCGCGATTGCGACCGAAGATAAGCCTACTGCCGTCAAACGAGCATAAGACAACACGTGACTGATGATCGTCGGAAGTTCGACGACCTCAAGCGGGTTCTCCTGCGCGATCCCGATGATTCCCGCCACCAGGAGGGCTGCCCCCACTACGGCGGCAACATTGAACCCCATGGCGACGATGGGAAGACCCGTCAGGTCGGGCATCAGCGGTATGGGGAAGAACGCCCAGATCATGAGCAGAATGCCCCACATGACCCCTAGCCAACCGAGGTTGGCGATCATCGCCTTCTTCGCGTGTTTGCCGTGGTAAAGGCTCCGTGCGTTACGCGTGCCGATAAGACGCCCAAGCGTGATATGCAGAATACCGATCCAGATCGCAACGATCATCAGTTCGACGACCTGAGGACCGTGACCGGTCGCGGCTCCTCCGATGTTGAGGTGGCGGGAGAAGATCAGCGTCGGCCATGGGAGCGAGAACCCGAAGGCTTCGCTGTAGAGCACACCGAAGATGATACTCGATACGCTTGAGATACTGAGCACCTTGAGAAGGGCTCTTCCGCCTTCACCCTTCAGGTATTTCCGCAGGCCGAGGCTCAGGGCGAGCAGAACAGCGCCGTAGCCCACGTCGCCAAGGATCATCCCGAAGAAGATGGGGAACGCAATAGCCAGCAGCAGTGTCGGATCAAACTCGGAGTACCGCGGCCGGCCATAGAGATCCATGAGCAACTGCGAAGGTCTGGCAAACGACGGGTTCTCGTACTCCACCGGAACTGCGGTGTCGTCGTCGATCTCCAGCTCCTCGATATAGATCCTGCCGCCGGTCGCTTTCTCCAGAGCGGCCTGGATCCTGTCTGCCCGGTCTTCAGGCACCCATCCTTCGGTGATGAAGGTCTCTTCCGTGGTAGCAAACCGCAATGGGGCTTCCGCCCGCTCTACGTCAGCCGTGAGTAGTTCATCGCATGCTACCAGGAAGTCGGTGCGCTTCTCCCGGATCCCTGCAATCTTTCCGTTGATTGCAGCGATCTCGCTCTCAATCCGCCGGGCCTCTTCCAGATGGGCCGTCATACGGTCGGCCGGCGCCCCGGTCTCCTCCGGGACGGGGATCGCCTGGAACCCGGCATCGAGGAGAGTCCGCTCGACCTCTTCGCGGTGCTCGTTCTGCACCACGACGACGATCATGTTTCCGACCACCTTGTCGGAGAAGTACTTCTCGTTCGGGACGCCGATCTCGACGTCCCGGGTTATGTGTCCGGTGAAGACGGTAAACCGCGTATACCCGCGATAGAATTCCAGGTCCAGGGGAACCGCCGTAAACGGTTCAAGTTCCCTCGCGCGCTGCTCGTGCTCCTTCTGCCGCGTCTCCAGTCGCGAGCGCGAACCGACGAGATCCTCGGCCTCTTTCTGGATGACCGGAAGATCCGTCCGGATCATCTCTCTGACCTTCGATGCGGGGAGCCGCTCTTTGATCTCTACGTTCTCGGGATCGATCCCGCACGCATTCTCGATCGCTCTGACTTTGATGAGCGCCGAAGCCGCGTCGCTCGCCCCGGAAAGAGGGTGGCCGATCGATAACCCTTCAGGAGACTCGCTCTCCGGCACGAAGTCCTCGATGTGATAGACGTTGTGCCGGTAGAGTTCTCTGATGATGGTCTCGATCTCGCTCTTTGGGGCTGCGATGAGCAGTCGGCGCATCCGTTCAGGCCTTAACATGCAGTTGCTCCTTAAACCGTGCAACTATCAAGTCTACAGCTTCGGGGAGGTTCTTGTTCCCGGACGCTTTCAGTGCCTCTGCGCGTGCTTCACCCTCCTTAACAATCTCTGCGTACCTGTTCTGCGCCTGGGCCCGTGCCTCCGCTAAACGCTGATTCCTGTAATCATCGGCACTTTTCTGTGCCTTGATGATCAGGTTTTCAGCCTCCAGCTCGGCATCAGAGAGGCTTTTCTTCCTCTCGGCCTGCGCATCACGGATCATTGCTTGATACTCTTCTTCAGTTTCCCTGATGCTTTTCAGGACATCGGTCTTCATCAAACCCTCCTTCTCACGGCTCATGAATAATTGATGAAAATAAGCATATATTTATTGTTGTTTGTCCGCTGAGGTTTTTTCCGCATTCAGATGCTCTACTTCAGCCCCGAGAGGCAGGTTTTCAATCGCTATGCCCCCGGGAATCCCGGCAAGCGAGAGCCCGGAAAGTTCCGTCGACGAGCAGATCAGGTGCTGCTCGGGATGGGTTCCGCGCCGAATATCGCAGGCTAAAAGGATCGCCGGGGCGACCGAGACGACCATCGAGAGCCGCTTCGAACCCGGATGATCCTTAGGCAGGACGACAAGCGGTATGTGGTAGCGCCGGACCATCTCGAGCATCATGCGGGCCTGCTCGACGGGGCCGCCTTCCGGCATGGAGACCGCAACCAGGTCGTCGGGGTCGACTCCCTGGCAGTACTCGTCGTCCGGGGCCTCGATGCAGAGCGTAAATCGTGAGCCGGCTTTCGCCACAAGCAGAAAAGAGCGCTCTCCCCGGATGATGAGAGGTTCGCCGCCGAGAGGGACGGTCATCCCGCCCGGCCCGGTGGGGAGTCTCCCGGAAGCGCCGCCTTCAGACTTCTTCGACATCTTCGGACTGGCAACTCGGGCACATCGGCCGCTTCCCTATGCCCTTGAACCGCTCGCCGCACTCTTTGCAGCGGTAATTCTTGCCCTTTACCCGCTCGCCATCAAACTCAATATCGACCGGTCCACCGACTGTACACATTCGAGATCACCAAAAGAGAGAGTGGAGGGCAGAGGATAAAACCCTATCGCGGCACCCCGGGCGGGCAGGGGTGGCCCGGGAGCCGCGAGATAGCGCAGCCCTAGATGACGACGGTGAAGACCACGAGCGCGATGATGAGCATCACAGCCGCGTGCTTGACGCCCGCCTGGAGCGACCCCTCCCCCATCTGCCCGGCGATAAGGCCCGAGAAGAGTGCCTGAATGAGGCACCCGTGGTAGAGGAGGCGTTCGAAGGTTATGATCGGGGTGCTCCCGATCGGCACCGGGCTGCCGGCCAGGTCGCCGGCGGTGAGGGTATTGAGCTCGGCGAGCGCAGAGAGGAACTGGGTATCGATGACGGCCACGACGAAGAGGAAGACGATGAAGACCAGGTAGACGATGGCGGTGTAGATGAACATCTCGGACCGTCTCTCGCGCTTGAGGTTCTCCGAGATCGCTGCATCGCGGGCTGCAATGTTCAGCACTTCGCCGATATCGCCGGTCATCCGGCTCGCCGTCGTGATCAGGGTGACCACCCGCGCTATGGTGGGGGTGCGTATCCGCACCTCGAACCGGACAAGCGCCTCCTGGACGCTCGCGCCCCACTCGATATCGCGCTGGATCTTCCTGATCTCGTAGGTCAGCACGCCGAGATCGGCCTTTACGAGGACCTGGATCGCCTGCGCGAGGGTCAGGCCCACCTGGTTTATCCCGGAGAGACGGTGCAGGAACTCGGGGATGCTCGCCTCGATATCCATCACCTTCCTTCTCCAGAGCTGGTGAAAGATGCCGAAGGGAAGGAGGACGATCAGCAACGCCACGATCAGGTGATCGTCCAGCACGTCGATGAGGATCTCGAGATCGGGATAGGCCGGGGTCGAGAGGAGGGTGAGAAGGACGTAGGCGAGCGCGACCGGCACCGTCACGTAAAACGTCCGGTTCGGCTTGATAAGGAACGCCCGGAGGGGGTGGCGCAGGAAGGATCGGAACCCCTTCACCTTATCGTAGCGCTCCAGTCTCTCGAAAGACGGCTCGTTTCCGGGCTGCTTATCGACCCGGACGTCGCCGAACTCATGGAGCCATCTCGCCTCCGTATACCGTTCAACCATCTCCGTCTTGAACGAGACGGTGTCGATTGCAAGGATGAAGAAGAGCGATCCGACCGGGACAAGGAGGTAGATGACGATCGAGAGCTGCATCACGGGAGCGCTGCTCACAAAACCCATGACGACCATGACGATGATGAGGAAGAGCGGGCCCGCGACAAAGAGTGTCACGTACATCTCGGCTGCCATCTGGAGCGTGGAAAGGAAGGTCTTCTGCTCGAACCGGGCATCCTCCTGGTACATCCGCACCCGGGTTTCAAGGAACGCGAGTACGTCCCCCCCGCTCTCGGTCACCGAGATGAGATCCTGGACGAACTCCTGTAGTTTCTCCGATGGGGTCGTCTCCTGCAGGTGCCTGAGCGCCGTGATCAGGTCGTAGCCGAAGTAGTCGGTGTCCCGGACGACGCGGCGGAACTCGTGAACCACTTCGCCGTAGATCGCCGCGTTCTCGCTGATCGACCGGAAGATCGTCACCATCTGCGCGCCGCCCCGGCGCAGGGCATACATGTAAGAGACCGCGTTGTGCAGCAGCAGGTTGATCCGGGCCGCCCGGTTCTTCTTCACGAGAGACGGGTAATACAGGAAGAAGAGGTAGGCTGCATCGGCGGCGAGGACGAAGATGACGGCGGTTAGAACGACCTGGAGGATCATGACCGCGGTCCCGGTCAGTTCGAGCGCCGGTATACCGACGCCGAAGATGTTATGAATCCCGATATGGAACTGCGGAAGCGAGGAGAGATTCATCACGAGGTATCCTGCTATCGCACAGAAGAGGCCGAAGAGCCCGGACGCGAGGAACGTGCGCAGGAGGTAGCGGTCAAGCGTGATCCCCATGTTCGCCGCGACGAGGGCGTTGTGGAGGTCACGGTAGCGCAGGAGATCGCTCTCCACTCTCCGGCGGATGAAGCGGCGGAACTGCGCGCAGAAAGGAGGTATCACCGGATCAACTCACCAAGGTCGTCAAGGGAGGCGAGCACGCGGTCGCGCTGGACAGCCCAGGCCTGGATGATCCGGGCAACCGCCCTGTAGTCCCTGATGCCCTGTTCGTGCATCGCAAGCAGGACGGTTCGCCGGACCCGGAGTTCTTCCTCGAACTGGCTCCGGCTCCAGCCGCGATACTCCATGATCTCAGTAAATATCCTGGATCGCCCGGAATAGGAGAATGTATCGGCCACAGGGTCGTAATCGAAGACCGTGTTCACCTGGAAGTTCCCGGTGAGGGGATCGATCCCGGCGAGCTCGACGATCTCACGGCATCTCCTCACGCGGTCGCGCCCCCGGTGGGTGAGCGCCTGAACCGATATGACGTCGAGTGCCTGGAGCATGTTCCTCGGCACGTTGAGCGGTTCGCTCCCGAGACGGTGGATCGCCGCGTCGACGTCGCTCGCGTGCATCGTGGAGAACGTCGTGTGTCCGGTGTTCATCGCCTGAAAGAGCGTCTGGGCCTCGCTCCCCCGGACTTCCCCGACCAGGATGTACTCGGGGCGCTGCCGCATCGCGGCCTTGAGCAACTCGAACATCTGGATGATGGTGGTACCGGTTCCCTCGGAGACGGTATCGCGCGTGACGCTCGCAACCCAGTTCTCGTGGTAGAGCGTGATCTCCCGGGTGTCCTCGATCGAGACGATCTTTGAGAGAGGGGGAATGAAGAGGGCGGCCGCGTTGAGCGAGGTGGTCTTTCCCGACGCCGTGCCGCCGACAAAGAGCAGGCTCTTGTTGTTCTCGATCGCCATCCAGAAGTAGACGATCTGGTCGATATCGAAAGTGTTCGATTCGAACAGTTCCACGGGCGTAAACGGCGTCTCACGGAACTTCCGGATGGTGAACGATGTTCCGCGGGGGGTGACTTCGTTGCCGAACGAGAGCTGCAGCCTCGAGCCGTCGGGGAGGGTCGCGTCCACGAGCGGGCTGCCTATCGAGACATGCTTGCCCGAACGCTGGGCGAGCGTGATCGCGAGCGAGTTCAGGGTCGGCTCGTCGAACCGGATCGTCGTTCTGATGTTCTGGTGTTTGCGGTGGTAGAGGAAGAGAGGGATCTTCGTGCCGTCGCAGGAGATATCCTCGATCCCGGGATCTCTCATCAGGGCGTCGATGCGCGACCACCCGAGGAAGTTGCGCTCGAGGTAGTAACGGATCCGGAATATCGAAGCATCGGGAAGGGCGAGGCCGTATTCCTCGAGCAGATCCTGTATCTTCCTCGCGAGGACTGCCCGACGGTCGGAGGCCGTGTCGTGATCGTCGAGGATCAGGACGTCACGGAGGTCCGCAAAGAGCCTCTCAAGGAGCTCGTACTCGAAGTCCGAGAGCACCGGTTCGAAGAGAAGGTACTCGGCCTGGTTCGTCTCTCTGTTGCGGGCTATCACGACGAGCGCGAGTCCCTCGGTGACCCAGTAGCGGTCAAGTTCTTCGTAGGCTGAAGGGATCTCCGCTTCCACGAGGAGTCCGTGCGCCTCAGGGCTATACTCGCCGGGAGGGACGCCACGTCTCCGGGAACGGAGAACGCGTTCAAGAAAGCGGGCAGCCGGGTTATCGCTCCCCGATATCATCGCGACATCCGCACCTGAAACGGGTCCGTAAAAATCTTCGCAACCCCTGGATTACTGACGGATTTCTGCATGTTCTCTGTGACCCATCTGTTGTGAGTTCCAATCCGGGGTCGCGATGCCCCGGAGTTGCCTGAGATACTAGGGGATCTGGCGGCGAATAGATATAAATATGCTTTTTCTTCGCTATGACACCCCGGAGGGTTATAGATTCTCCGGGTGTTGCGCAGAACCAGAACGCTTTAATCGTTTTCCTTATATAGACAATGTGATATGCACGACGCTCTCCAGGTACGGGTGCCGACCGGTATCGCCTCGCTCGATCCCGTGCTGGAAGGAGGCGTTCCTCCGGGATCGGCGGTGCTGCTCCTCGGGGAGCCTGGTGCCGGCAACGTCGAATTTGTGCAGACGTCGCTCATACGGCTCTCCCAGATGAAGCAGGACGGGGTGGCCGACGAGCATCTCCTGCTCCCGGAGTGCATCTCGTACGTGACGTTCACCCGGATGCGAGAGGATATCCTGAAGGAGATAGCCCTCTCGTTCAATCCTGCACTCTATGATCGCCTCGGAAAGGAGATTGTCTTCCACGACCTCTCGGAGCTCTACTTCGACGCCAGTATCGTCCCCCCCGACTGGTACGGGGAGGGAAGCGTTATCGAACGTCTGCAGAAGAAACAGCGCAAAGAAAACGGCGATATCCTTGCAGAACTCGCCCGGGCGATCGATCAGTGCCCCAGGAACAGTTTAATTATCCTTGATTCGCTCACCGATATCGCGCCGCCGCTTACGGAAGGGAGACGCTGGCATGCATTCATCGCCTTCCTGCGCGGGTTGCAGCGCGCCGCAAAGCGCCGGAACACCACGATCTATCTTCTGCTCACGTCCGGCATCCTGGATAGAACAAGAGAACTTGAGATCGCCGACTGCGTCGACGCCACGATCCTCTTTTGCTGGGAGGAGAGCGGTGCACAGCGCCGGCAGCGGGTTATGTACTTCGAGAAATTCCGGGGCGTAATGCCCCGCCTCGAGGCCAGGAATCTGGTGAAATTCGCCGTCTCGATCTCGGCGACGGAGGGATTCGAGGTTAAAAACATCAGGATGGTGGTATAAAACGGCAAACCGGGTGAGTTTCGGAGTCGAAGGGCTGGACGCGATGCTCTCGGGGGGACTTCTCGAGAAGAGCATCTGCGCGATCGTCGGCACCTACGGCACCGGGAAGACGTCATTCGCTCTCCAGTTCGCATACGAAGGACTCTGCCGCGGCGAGACGGTGATCTACATCAGCCTCGAAGAACGGGAGGAACTCCTCCAGGCCACCATGGCGCAGAAAGGGTGGGACATGGAGGCCTTCGGCGACCGGTTCTACCTCCTCCGGCTGGACCCGACCGATTTCAACCTCGCGGTCAGCAGCATCAAGAGCGAGCTCCCCGCTCTCATCGAGAGCACGGGAGCCTCGAGGGTGATCATCGATCCGATCTCTCTCTTCGAGGGGCTCTTCGAGGACGAGGCCGAGAGGCGGCAGGAGATGTTCCGGCTCATCGAGGTGATGCGGGACGAAGACTGCACCCTTGTGCTGACGAGCGAGACCAGCCCGACAAATCAGTACGGGAGCAGGTACGGCCTCGTGGAGTACCTGGCAGATACGGTGGTCCTCCTCAGGTATGTCCGCTCCCGGGGACTCACCGAGGTGTACCTGGTCCTCGAGGTCGTGAAGATGCGCCGGTCGGCCCATTCCCGGGAGATCAAGCCGTTCGAGATCCTCCAGAACGAGATTGTGGTCTACTCGGAGGCAAGTCTGTTTTAAGTGTGCTGGGGCGGAGATCAGGTTCTACATTCTCGACCCGCGGCCGGACGCGGCCCTCTTCTTCTGCACCAGCCGCCAGCGCTTGAGGACGAACGCCGCGACGACGCAGACGAAGAGCGGGGTGGGGGGGCGAAAAGTGGGTACAAGTTGGAGACAGGGGAGGGGGGGATGCTCCTCCCTCCCCGCGAGCCGCAACCCCCAGTCGCGATAGCCACCACGGTCCACCGCATCGGGATTTCACTTCGCTTCGGCTTCTTCTGTGAATCTGTCGCTGAATGTCAGGATATCTTCAAATGAAGAAGACTGGGAGCGATCCCGGCTCAGAAGATGCCAGTCGTTAAAATGCAGGGAGCGGTCGGGCGACCCGCTCAGATCGTGATCCCGAGAAGGTGGAGCAGCACCAGGACCAGGGCGCCGGGCAACCCTGCAAGAGCGCAGATGAGGATCGTCACCAGGTTGATCTGGATGTCGGGAGCGCCGAACCAGCTGAGGACGTCGAAGTAATTCAGAGCCCAGAGCGTGATGAGCCCGGCGACGGCGTTGATGACGAGCGTCATGGCCTTCTTCATGAGGTAATAGAGCGCCGCAGCTATCGCGATCGCGAGAAGGATGGCAAGGATCTCTTCCATCATCTATTTACCAATGATCTGCTGGTTATTTAACCGTATTGATGGAATCGTCAGCCGTCCGACGCGTCTTGCGTCATTTCCGAGCCCCCCGATACCCGCGAGCATCTCAAAGACGTTCCCGGAGAGCATCGCCGTCCGGATGGGCTCGACCGGTTCCCCGCCCTCTATCCAGAAGGGGTTCGAGATCTCCACGGAGAAGTCGCCGGAGAACGGGTTCGCGGTATGGGCGCCCACGACGTCGTGGATCCAGATTGCCCGCTCGTCGCCGGGCTCTTTTACCCGCGGGCCGTCGATGAAGAGGTTGTGCACGCCGATCCCGGGGCCTTCGCCCCCGGAACGGACGGCGCTCCCCGTGCTCCCCTCGCCGTAACGGTAACCGGTCTTGAGGTCGTAGGCGAACCGCATGAGCATCCCCTGCTCCACGAAGACCAGGCGGCGGGTCGGGACGCCTTCCGCATCGAAGGCCGTGCTCCCGAGGCCGGGGGCAAACGGGTCGTCGTAGACGGAGAGGCGCTCGTCGAAGACCTGCTCGCCGACCTTCTCCGCAAGGAACGACCGGCCGGCCTTCACGTTCCGCCCGGAGAGGGCCGGGAGGAGAACCTGCCCGAGGAGGCTTGCCGCCGCTATCGGGGAGAGGACGACGTCGTAGCGCCCGGTATTTATATCACGGCCCCCGAGGGAGCGGGCGGCAAGCGAAGCAGCCTGTTCACCGACCGAACGGGCATCGATATCGGCGAGGAACGGGGAGGCGTCGAACTCGTAACCCGTGGACTGCTCCCGGATCGCTTCGAGGGAGACCGACGCCACCGTCCGGTCCATGCCGTAGAAGACGCCGTTCGAGTTCGCGACCGCGAGGTACGACCGGGCGAGATCCGCGCCCCCGCCGACGACCTCCACCGGGTGCTCCGCGGCACCGGAGAGGAGTTCGCCGACCATTCGCGCCGCATCCTCCACCGCGACGACGAGATTTTCGTCGTTTGCAGAAGGGGTGCCCGCGAGATCGGCCGGTTTCGGGAACCCGCCCCACTGCTGCGGGGTGGCGAGCCGGCCGCTCGCGAGCGCCGCGTCCAGGCATTCCTTCCACCGGTCGGGATCGCTCGTGGCCGAGAACCCGATCCGCCCGTCCTTGACCGTCCGGACGGCCATGCTCCAGGCTTCCGACTCCTCGGCGTTCCCGAGGACTCCCTTCTTGATCTCGGTGGCGACGCTCAGTCCCCGGGCGTAGAAGACCTCGACCTCGTCCGCCCGGCGTTCGCCCTCCCGGAGAATCCTCTCGATCAGGTCATCGCCGTTCATTCGCCGCGCCCCCCGATGGTTGCGCCCTCGAGCAGGAGGTGGGGCGCGCCGTCGCTGACCGGGACGCTCTGCCCGCCTTTGCCGCAGTATCCCGGGCTCATCTTCCGGTCGTTCCCGACGAGGGCGATGTTATGCAGCGTCGAGAGGATCTCGCCCGAGAGCGAGACGTCCCGGACCATACCGGCCGTCTCACCGTTTTCGATGAGGTAGCCGTACTCCGCGTTGAACTGGAAGACGCCGCGGCCGGGGTCGACCTGCCCGCCCCGGGATCCAATCAGCAGGATGCCGTCCCGGCACTCCTCGAGGATCTCGTCGTAGGTCGCGTCGCCGTTCTCGATGAAGGTGTTGCTCATCCGGACGATCGGCGGCGCCCCGTGCTCCGACCGGGCGTGGCCGGGAACCCCGTTCCCGACCGCCGCAAGGGTCTCGCGATTGTGGAGATACGAGGAAAGGATGCCGTCGCGGACGATCTCCGTGCGCTCTACCGCGACGCCCTCGGCGTCGACAGGCATGAACCCGAACTCGTGAAGCGTGGGGTCATCGACGATGACCAGTCCCGCACAGCCGATCCGCTCGCCGATCTTCCCCCCGAGAACCGATGCACCTTCGCGGACGAGGTCGCCCTCGCTCGCATGGCCGACCGCCTCGTGGGTGAAGACCCCCGCAAGCTCCGGGTCGAGCACCGCCCGTTTCGTCCCGCCTTTCGGGATCTTCGCGGCGAGGAGCGAGACCGCGACCTCGCCCGCCTTCCGGCCGAGATCCTGCTTGCCGCGGAGGTTGAACCCGGTGATGATGTGATCGCGTTCGCTCCCCATCTGCATAACGCCGTTTCTGGAAGCGATGGCGATGACCGAGAACCCGGACCGGACGGCCTCGTAGGAGTACTCGTTCCCGCTCGAGTCCAGGAACCGGACGGAGTCGATCCCTTCTGTGTAGCGCGCCCGGGTGTTTCCCACCCCCGGCACGCGTGCCGCCGATTCGATCCCGGCAAGCAGCCGAGTCTTCTCCTCAAGATCGACCTCCCGGGGGTCCTCCCCGAGAGGAGGAACCGGGAGCACGCCGCGCGGCGCGTCGGCAAGGTCGAGATTGTCCTCCGTGACCGCGGCGAGGCGCGATGCCGCCTCGACGAGGCTCTCCACCTCGCGTCTCGAGTCGAGATCGACGTGATCGCGGGTGAGGATGCCCCATCCTTTCGGTCCGAGGACCCGGACCACGGCTTTGTCAAAAAATGAGGTGCCCGCGGACTCGACCACCCCGTTGTCGATATCGACCAGGGTGATCTCGCCGCGTACGCACCGGATATCGTAGTATCTCACTTCAGCCATAAGGCATCAGACCACAGAGCGCCCGGCGTTCGGGTCAAAGATGGTGGTCGGGTTGACCGCCAGTTTCCGCAGCTTCGATATGAATCCTTCGCGGTTCTCGGGGACGAGCGCGTTCTGGAGAACCTCGTCGATGTGGTCGACCGGCACCACCTCGACCATCTCGCGGTAGCGCTCCTCGATCAGGACGTCGTCTAAGTTCGACCGCGGGATGATCACCGTCTTGATCCCGGCTTTTGCCGCCGCCTCGATCTTGTAGGTGACCCCGCCGATGGGGAGCACGTCGCCCCTGACCGAGAGCGAGCCCGTCATCGCGACGTCCTGGCGCACCGGGATGTTCTCGATGGCGCTGATCACCGCCGTCGCGACAGTCACGGAGGCCGAATCGCCCTCGACACCGCCGTAGGTGCCGATGAACTGGACGTGGATGTCCATGTTCCGGATGTCCTTCCCCGTGAACTTCTTGATCAGGGCGCTGACGTTCGTGATCGACTCTTTGGCGATATCCTGGAGCATACCGGTCGCGATCACCGTGCCGTTCGCCCCCTGGCTCGGGGTCACCTCGGCCATGACGGGAAGCACCGAACCGGAGTCGCTCCCCATCACCGCAAGCCCGTTCACCCGTCCTACCTGGGTGCCTTCCACGACGGCGAGGTCGTAGTCGCGGGTCCGCCGGATGTACTCGTCGGAGATCTGGTCTTCGATCGAACGGGAGGTCGATTTCGCGGCGAGGACGTGCCTGGCCGTGGTGATCTCCGCACCCTCCTGCCGGGCGAGGTCGCCCGCCACCCGGATCAGCCCGCCCATGTCACGGAGTTTCAGGGTCAGGTGACCCTTCCGGTTCGAGCGGCGCCGGGCCTCGCGGAGCACCTCGAGCATGGCCGCGCGGTCGAAGTGGGGGATCTTTCCGTCGTTCTTGACCTCCTGCGCGATGAACCGGAGGAACTTCTTCCGGTTCTCGGGGGTGTCCTCCATCGTCTCGCGCATGTAGACCTCGTAGCCGTAGCCCCGGATACGCGACCGGAGCGCCGGGTGCATCCCCTGGACGGCATCGAGGTTGCCTGCCGCGATCATCACGAACCGGCAGGGAACCGGCTCCGTCCGGACCATCGCACCGCTCGAACGCTCGCTCTGGCCGGTGATCGGGAAGGTGCCCTCCTGGAGCGCGGTCAGCAGGTTCTGCTGGGAGTGGGGGGTGAGCGTGTTGATCTCGTCGATGAAGAGCACCCCCCCGTGCGCCTTATGGATCGCCCCTCCCTCGACACGGTCGTGGGACGGAGTCTCAAGCCCGCCGCTCTGGAAAGGGTCGTGCCGGACGTCGCCGAGCAGGGCGCCCGCGTGCGAACCGGTGGCGTCGATGAAGGGCGCCGTGACGTTCTGGTCGTGGGATATCAGGAGCTTCGGGACCATCGCCTCCTCGCGGGGCATCGAGTACTTCAGCGCCATGAAGACGAATGCGGCGGCGATGATGCCCATCAGCCACTGGTAGGTGATGATCGCGTAGCCGATGATACCGATGATGAGGAGCATGATGAGGGTGCTCCTCATCTGGATCTTCTTCCTCGCTTCCACTTTGTGGGCGTTCACGATCTGCTTGCCGCGGCTCGCCGGGACAGTCCGGATGATGGGGGTGTTGTTGTCCTCGGGGTTCGGGTAGACCAGGATGTCCTGCAGTTCCTCTTTCGGGAGAAGCTCGGCCATCGCCTTCGCCAGCATCGATTTGCCGGTTCCGGGGGTGCCGATCATCATCACGTGCCTGCGCTGGACAGCGGCTTTCCGGATCACCTCGACGGCGTGCTCCTGACCGATGACCTGGTCGATGAGATTCGGGGGTACGTCGATATCTGACGATGCGCTCATCTCAAGGCCGGAAAAGACCTCCGTCTCCTCCAGTTCGTCGTTCGTGAGTTCAATGTTGGGAATTTCTGGTGTTTGCGTCGAATCCATCGTCGAGTTTACCTCTTTGCTGCACTGGTACTTATATAATTTATTCATCCTCGTTCAAATACTTTCTAGCAAAGGTGTTTCATGAGAATAATCAGTACAGAACGGTCCCAGGTCCTGGCAGCCCGCGTTGCCGAAAAGTTGGGGATCCCATTGGTCGAGACGAGATTCACCCGGTTTCCCGACGGAGAGATGTACCTCCGGTGCGGTGAGCTGGACGATGAGACCCTGATCGTCAGCAGCATCGTAGATAACGATATGTTTGTGCAGACCCTTCTCGCTATCGATGCCGCCGACCGGTCAAGAAACACCCTGGTGGTCCCGTATCTCGGGTACTCGCGGCAGGATAGGCGTTTCTTCCCGGGCGAGCCGATCAGCGCCCGGGCGATCGCGCGAGCCCTCTCGACCGGCATCGAGCGTGTGTTCGTGGTCAACGTCCATGACCCGGTCGATCTGGACTTCTTCAGCGTTCCGGCAAAGAATGTCACCATCGCTTCGGCGGTCGGGGGTTACATCGGCGATCTGCACCTGAAGAACCCCCTGGTCCTCGCGCCGGACGAAGGGGCGATCGCGTTTGCGACCGACGTTGCCGCGGTCGGAGGGTGGGACTGCGACCACCTCGAGAAGACCCGGCTCTCGGGCGAGGAGGTCCGTATCGCTCCAAAGACCATCGATGCCACCGGCCGGGACGCCGTGATCGTGGACGATATTATATCCACCGGCGGGACCCTCGCGACCGCCGCCTGCATGCTCCGGGAGCAGGGGGCAGCGTCCATCCACGCGGCCTGCGTCCACGGGGTGCTCACGAGCGGTGCCTACACCCGCCTGCGGGCGGCGGGGGTCTCGTCGGTCGTCTCCAGCGACACCTACGAGAACGCCTCAAGCCTCATATCTGCCGCGAACGCCATCGCCACCGCGATCAGGGAAGATGCTCACCGTTGACGGGTCCCACCTCGAAGGGGGCGGGCAGATCCTCCGCCTGGCGGTCGCCCTCTCGGCGATCTCCGGCATACCAATCACTCTCGTCCGGATCCGGGAGAACCGGGAGCGCCCGGGGCTCGCGCCCCAGCACATCGCCGCAGTCCGGGCGGTCGCCGGGACCTGCGGTGCCGAATGCACGGGGCTCGCGCCGAAAAGCCGCGAGATCACCTTCACCCCCGGTGCCCCCCGGTGTGCCGACCTCCACATCGATACCGGGACCGCAGGGAGCATCCCCCTTGTCCTCCAGGCATGGCTCCCGGCTGCGCTCGCTCGCGGCGGGAGCATCACGGTCGTGGGCGGAACCGAGGTGGCGCAGAGCCCGACGATCGATTACGTCGACCGCGTCCTCGTCCCGGTGCTCCGCCGGGCCGGGGCCTCGATCAAGATTACGGTGCTTGAGCGGGGCTACTACCCGCGGGGAGGAGGGCGCGTCCGCGTAAGCGTGGAGCCGGGCCTCCCCGGCCTGATCTCAGTCCCGGAGGAGTCGGGGTGCAGCCTCATCTCCTGTTCGGCGGGGCTTCCCGGCCACGTCACGGAACGCCAGGCCGGCGCCGCCCGCGATCTCATCAGGAGTGAACTCGATCTCCCCTGCACCGCGACCCTCGACCCCCGGGAGGGCGGGCCGAGCACCGGGAGTTCCGTCACCATCTGGAGCGGGGCGAAGGGCGCCGTCGCCCTCGGACGGAGGGGACTTCCCGCCGAGGAGGTGGGCCGGGCGGCCGCCCGGGCGTTCATCGACGAATACCGCGGCCCCGGCACGGTCGATGTCCACCTCGCCGATCAACTCCTGGTCTACCTCGCCCTCTCTGGCGGGGAGTACACCACCCATACCCTCTCGATGCACGCCAGAACCGCCTGCTCGCTCCTTGCAGAGTTCGGCCACCCGGTCGAGTGCCGGGAGAACGACACCGTGAGGTTCTCCGCATGACCCTCGTCCTCGACGCTTCGATCTTTTTTACGGAGAACCCCCTCGATGGCCCGATGGCGACCACTCCCTCGGTCGTCGCGGAACTCGCCGACCTCCACGCGAAGTGCCGGTTTGAGGTGCTCGCGGCGGCGGGGCTTTCGGTCCGCGAACCTGGAGACGAGGACCTCGCGCGGGTGGATGAGGCCGCACGCCGGACCGGGGATGCCGGGGTGCTCTCCGGAACCGACCGGGATATCCTCGCGCTGGCACTCGAACTCTCGGCCGTCCTCGTCACCGACGACTTCGCCGTCCAGAACGTCGCCCACCGCCTCGGTATCGAGACACGGAGCATCCGGCAACGGCCCGCTCGGCCGATCCGGTGGCGTTATCGGTGCAGCGGGTGCGGCCGCTACTGGCGGGAGCCGGGGGACTGTCGGGTCTGCGGCGCACCGGTTAGAAGAAAAGTTAAATAAACTACCCGGAGACTCTTCTCCATGTCCGCCCTTGAAGAGTTGATCACGAAGGCAAAAGCGCTCCAGGCAGAAGGACACACCCCCGGCCAGATCTCCGACGAGCTGGGTCTCTCGATGGAGACGGTCACCTGGCTGCTCACCCAGCAGAAGGGCATGGAGGCTCCAAAAGACGTCCACATCGACTGGGCAGCGGTAGGGAGCCACGGCATGCTCTTGAACGACATGGCAATGATGATGCTCAAACGCTTCCTCTACCTGGCGGAAGGAAGCGTCGTACGTGCCGTCGACGACCTCCCCGACACGGTCGTCGGCATTGCGCCGTCGGGCGCCCCCCTCGCCACCCTCATCGCCGCAGAGGAGGGGTTGAAACTCGCGGTCTACCTCCCGGCGAAGCACAGCCGGAGCGAAACCCCTACCGGGTCGCTCTCGGGCACCTTCTCCGCAATCACCGGGCAGCGGTGCATCATCGTCGACGATGTCGTTACGACCGGGACAACGCTCTCCGAGACGATCGGGTTCCTCCGGCAGCATGGGGCCGTGCCGATGGCGGTCTGGTCGCTCTTCGACAAGCGGGGCGCCCGGGAGATTGACGGGGTCCCAGTCCACTCGCTCTTCGTGATATCGAGGCTTGGCTGAAGACCCGGCTCACGCTTTTTTTCAAACAACCCCCGGGTCCGCATCCCGGAGCAGGGGGTACGGCCGGTGTGCCCGTCGGGGGTACCAGGCGCGTAATACCACCTGGCGGGCGATCCATCCCCGTTGAATGGCTGGGGCACCGGGGGAAGGGCGACCCCATCGACTAATATATATAGAACCTCTGAACAAACTTAACGAGCAAAGGAGGATTATACAATGCTTGCTGGACAGCCCATCATTATTTTACGGGACAATGTTGAGCGCACGCGTGGATTCGAGGCGCAGCGCTCGAATATCATGGCTGCAAAGGCAATTGCGGCCGCCGTTCGGACGACCCTCGGCCCCCGGGGAATGGACAAGATGCTGGTCAGCTCCAGCGGTGACGTGGTGATCACGAACGACGGGGCAACCATCCTGCACGAGATGTCCGTGCAGCACCCCGGCGGCAAGCTGGTCGTTGAGGTTGCGGAGACCCAGGACGACGAGGTCGGCGACGGCACCACGACCGCGACCGTGCTCGTCGGGTCCCTTATGGAAGAGGCGGAGAAGCTGCTCGCCCAGGAGGTGCACCCCACCATCATCGCGCACGGCTACCAGCTCGGCATGGAGAAGGCTCTCTCGATCCTCGAGGAACTGGCAATCGCCATCAGTGCCGACGACCGGGAGAACCTCATCAAGCTCGCCGGGACGGCCATGACCGGAAAGTCCATCGAGGCGATCAAAGACCAGATCTCCGGCATCGTGGTGGACGCGGTGCAGCAGGTCGCGGCCGAGACCGGCCAGGGCACCTACACCGTGGACGAGGACGACATCAAGATCAAGAAGCAGGTCGGCGACTCGATGGACGACGCCGAACTGATCCGGGGCGTCGTCATCGACAAGAAGCGCGTATTCGAGCAGATGCCCGAGGCGGTCACGGACGCTAAGGTCGCCCTGCTCGCCCAGCCGCTCGAGATCACGAAGACCCAGGTGAAGTCGAAGATCAAGATCACCACCTCCGACCAGATGAAGGCGTTCTCCGAGCAGGAACGCGAGTCCCTCCGGAAGCTCGCCGATCGAATCGTCGCCTCCGGCGCGAACGTCGTCCTCTGCCAGAAGGGGATCGCCGACGCGGTGCAGTTCTACCTCGCGAAGCACGGCATCTATGCCCTCGATGACGTGAAAGAAGAGGATATGAAGTTCGCCGCGAGAGCGCTCTGCGGCACCATCGTCAACAAGCCCGAGGAACTCACCGAGGCGACGCTCGGCCATGCCGAAGCAGCCAAGGAGGCCCCCGACGCCGACCTGACGATCATCTCCGGGTGCGAAAACCCGAAGGCCGTCACGATCCTCCTGCGCGGCACCTCCCAGCTCCTGCTGGACGAACTCGAGCGGGCGGTCTACGACGCGGCCCGGGTCATCCAGGACGCCATTGAGGACGGCAAGTTCGTCGTCGGCGGCGGATCGGTCGAGATCGAACTCCAGCTCCGGCTCCGCGAATACGCCGCAACCGTCGGCGGCCGGGCCCAGCTTGCCATAGAAGCGTTCGCGAACGCGTTCGAGGTCATCCCGAGAACCCTCGCGGAGAACTCCGGATTCGACACCATCGACAAGGTCGTCGCTCTCCGGAAGGCCCACGCCGACGGCGCGAAGTACGCCGGGCTCAACGTCTACACCGGCGAGATCGTCGACATGCACGAGGCCGGGGTCATCGAGCCCGAGCGCGTGAAGACCCAGGCGATCAAGAGCGCGACCGAGACGGCCATGCTCCTCGTCCGCGTCGACGACATGATGATCACCCAGACCGGGAAACGGGCCGCATAATACGTTATCCGCGCGAGGAGGAAAGGAATATCCGGGCCTCCTCTTCCTCGATCTTTTTGTCCTGCGGCAGACTCCTGCCGCCGGAGAATATCAGCGCCGTATCCGGGTTGAACCCAAAGGAGAGGAGGGCGGTCTCATACGTGTCGCCCGGCCGCCCGCGGTAGACCAGCACGGTGCCGTCCGGGATAAGGGTGAACCGACAGAGCATATCTCGATACTATTATAGTCGTAGAGCCTAAATATTCTAGGCTGATTCTGTGCCGAGGTAGTCTAGTCCGGGAAGGCGGTGGCCTCGAAAGCCACTGGTGCCTGGCACCTCGGGAGTTCAAATCTCCCCCTCGGCGTCCGTTTTGAGAGTTCAACGTTCAAGTAACCTATTATCCTTGGAGTCGGCATCGCCGGCATCACCTGCACGACGTCGTCCCTGATCCCCTGCTACTACGAGGGGATCACCCGGGCGAGGGTTCTTGGCTACCAGGCGGCCGCTATGGGTCTCGGAGTATTGATCCTTGAGATGAGCGGCGGTCTCCTCGCCGGTATCTCCTGGCGTGCGACGTTCCTCATCTACCTGATCGGCATCGTCATCCTCGCAGGGGTTCTTCTCACGATGAGAGAGCCCGTCATCCCCAAGATCGAGAGGGACACGGCGGCATCCGACGAGAAGTTCCCCACCGCCCCCCTCCTCCTGGGCTACATAACCCTGTTCATGGGCAGCGTGCTCTTCTTCCTGATGCCGATAAAGTTCCCCTACTTCATCGCGACGATGGATGCAGCACGGATCCTGTTCTCGTTGTTGCAGTGCTCGCAGACCATCTGATGATTTTCAAGGGAGGAGGGGTCGCTTTTGCGCTTCAGGACGATATGATCCTTCTTGAACACCGCTTCTTTCCCGCCTCTGATCCCGTAGAGGTTCAGGAGCATGGCCGAGGAGCCCCCTTTTTTTCGTCGGGGGGTCGGCCCACGACCCCGAAGATCGGTGCCGGCGGTATACGTAGCGGGGCACCGGGCAACGACTGCTTTTACCGTAGTACGATCAAACCTGATAACGGTAGTTATGACAAGAGACCCCCCGGCAAACTTCATGGACGGGGCAATCCCCGCCAGGCTCCTCACCGCGATGCGGTCGGAGCGGCCGCTCATCCACCACATCACGAACAGCGTCACCATCAACGACTGCGCAAACATAACAATCTGCGCCGGGGCCGCCCCGGTGATGGCCGAAGCGCCCGAGGAGGTCGCCGAGATGGTCGCCGCCGCAGGCGCCCTCGTCCTGAACATCGGGACGCTCTCGGCGGCGCAGGTCGAGGCGATGCTCGCCGCCGGACGCCGGGCAAACGACCTCGGTATCCCGGTCGTCCTCGACCCGGTCGGTGCGGGGGCGACGGCGTTCCGGACCGCGACCGCCGAGCGACTCCTCGACGCTCTCGATATCGCCGTCCTGAAGGGGAACGCCGGGGAGATCGGGGTCCTCGCCGGGACGGGCGGGAGCGTCCGGGGGGTCGATTCCGGCGGGGTCGCCGGCGATCCCGTCGAGACGGCGCGGGAGTGCGCCCGTCTCACGGGGACGGTCGTATCGATGACGGGAGCGGTCGACGTCGTCACCGACGGAGACCGGGTCTTCCTCGTCAGGAACGGAGTCCCGGCGATGGATCGCCTCTCGGGGACGGGGTGCATGGCCTCTTCGGTCACTGCGGCGTTCGTCGCGGTCGCGGACGACTACCCGGTCGCATCGGCAGCAGCACTCGCGGCGCTCGGCCGGGCGGGGGAGCGGGCCGCAGTCGGGGCACGCGGCCCCTACTCGTTCCGGACGGCGCTCTTCGACGAACTTGCCGGCCTCACCGCCGAGGACCTCGCCGGGCACGCGCGGATCGAGGAGCGGTGATGGGCTACGAACTCTACGTGATCACCGACGAGGGGATCGGCCGCGGGAGATCCCACGTTGAGCTTGCCGCTCGCGCCGTCGCCGGCGGTGCGGATGTGATCCAGCTCAGGGACAAGGCCCTCTCCTGCCGGGACCTCCTCAGCGCGGCGGTCGCCATCCGCGAGATCACCCATGATGCCGGGGCGCTCTTCATCGTGAACGACCGCCTGGACGTCGCTCTCGCGGCCGGTGCCGACGGGGTTCACCTCGGCGAGAACGACCTCCCTATCGGGGAGGCGCGACGGCTTGCCCCGCCGGGGTTCATCATCGGGGCGTCGGTGGGATCGGTCGCGACGGCAGTCAGCGCGCGCGCGAAAGGGGCCGATTACGTCGCACTCAGCCCGACGTTTGCGACCGGCTCAAAGGACGACGCCGGGCCGGGCCACGGCCTTGCCATGCTCGCGGCGGTTCGTTCCGCGGTCTCCCTCCCCCTCGTCGCTATCGGGGGGATCACCGCGGCGAACGTCGGGGACGTCATCGCCGCGGGAGCGGACGGGGTCGCGGTGATATCGGCGGTCGTCGCCCGGAGCGACGTCACCGCCGCCGCACGGGACCTCCGTGCCCGGATCGCCGCCGCGAAGGCGCGGAGCCGCTAGTCAGGACCCCGGGAGCGCGACCGTCCGCTGGTGGAAAACCGCCTGCCAACGACCGCCCTTCCGGGTATACGCCGTCGATACATAGAACGCCTGCCCGCCGAGGGAGACGGTATACGTGAGGACGGCGCTCTCCTCCCCGAGGGGTACGACCTTTTCGTCTCGAACGGTGTATTCCGGCAGTTCGTGAGGGTTCTCCACGATATCGCGGAGGATCCCTTCCCTGTCCAGGATGCCCCGGGGGCTGACGACAAGGGCTTCCGGTGCAAGGTACTCCCGGTAGAATGCCACGTCCCGGGCATCGTTGGCCTTCCAGGCTCTCTTCTCGATCTCCAGCAGAACCGTTAGCAGGTCTTCCATTCAGGGTCATGAGCGCTCGCGCCGGCAATAACCGTTTCCCCGCGCTCTGCCCGGACGCAAACCCTCTTCATTTCTCCCGGAGAGGGATATCTATGATCGGGATAACCTTCACCCCCATCGGCACCGTCCACTCCCCCTTCAGCGACCCCCGCGACATGCCGATCCAGCCCGTCGGTGCCCGGGGCGTCCGGGGCATGATCGAACTCGACCCCGCCTATGCGGCGGGCTTGAAAGACCTCACGGGATTCTCCCGGATCATCCTCCTCTACCATCTCCACCGCTCGGAGGGCTACGCGCTCGAGGTGGTGCCGTTCCTCGATACGACACCCCACGGCGTCTTTGCGACCCGGGCGCCCCGCCGCCCGAACGCGATCGGGCTCTCCGTACTCAGACTGGTCGCGGTCGAGGGCGCGACGCTCACCGTAGAGGACGTGGATATCCTGGACGGCACCCCGGTCATCGACATCAAGCCCTACGTCCCGGCGTTCGACGCCTACCCCGACGAGCGGGCCGGGTGGCTGGCCTCGACCTCGGAGGCCGCACGCACCAGGCGCTCGGACGGCCGGTTCTGCTGACTTCGGGAGGAGAGTAACATTTAACAGGGGATAATTGAGGTAAAATAACTTAAAATAACCAAAAAGTAAATGAAATACCTTTAATATCGACGCACGGGTACTGTATGGTATCCATGACAAAACGAGCAATTCCACTGTTCACCATCGTTCTCCTCGCCGCCCTCCTCTGTACGGCCGGCTGCACCACCCAGCCGTCGGTCACCGGGGAAAACGCCACCCCAACCGGAGCGGACACCTCGCTCCTCGTCTACTCCGGCGCAGGCCTCAAGAAGCCGATGAGTGAGATCGGAGAGGTATTCACCGATAAATACGGCATCGGTGTCGAGTACACCTTCGCCGGTTCGGGCACGCTCACGACCCAGATGGAACTCTCCCGGAAGGGTGACGCCTTCATCCCCGGCGGAACGCCGGACTACCGCATCGCCCGGGAGAAAGGGCTGGTCGGAGAGCCCGGGTACGTCGCCTACCACGTCCCGGTGATCGCCGTCCAGAAGGGCAACCCGCACAACATCACGTCGGTCGACGACTTCGCCCGGCCGGGGCTGAAGATCGCGCTCGGCGGCGTGAACTCGACCTCGATCGGCGGGGCCGGCGACAAACACTTCCGGGCGCACGGTATCCGCGACGCCGTTGAAGCGAACGTCGTCCTCCGGGCGCCGACGATCAACGAAGTGGTGGTCGCGATGAACATGGGCACGGCCGATGCCGCGCTCCTCACGCTGGACCAGATCAACCCCGAGAAGATGGATACGATCGATCTTGCGCAGGAGGACAACCTCGCTCTCATCGTTCCGATAGGAGCAACCACCTTCACAGCGCAGCCCGACGCCGCTCAGGCGTTCGTCGAGTTCGTCACCTCCGACGAAGGGAAGGCGATCTTTGCAAAGCACGGGTTCCCAACCTACCCCGACCCGGCGTACGCAGGGATCGAACCATGAGCGGTGCAGAGTACTCCTGCAGAGCCATCGGGATCGCCCGGACGCCCTTCTCCGATCCGGCCGCCACCCCGATCCAGGCGGCCTTCTCCACCGCCCGCGGGACGGTGGAGGTCTACCCTGAGTTCCGGGACGGTCTTCTAGCACTCGCGGAGTTCTCCCACATCATCCTCGTATACCGGTTCCACCGGGCCGCCGGCGAAGAACTCCGCGAGCGGGCGCTCATCGACGGTGCGGAGCCGCACGGCATCTTCGCCACCCGACACTTCAACCGCCCGAACCGGCTCGGAATATCGGTCGTCAAGATCGTCGGGATCGACGGCGCCACGCTCACCGTCGAGGGGGCCGATCTCCTGGACGGGACTCCGGTCCTCGACATCAAGCCCTATATCCCGGCGTTCGACTGCATCCCGGGTGCGACCTCCGGGTGGGTGACGCCCCAACACGTCGGGCGGATCAGAAACCAGAGCGCATCCATCTAGGTTGGTCGGCCGTGCCCCCGAACCGGGATGCCCTCCCCTACCCCACGCCGTTCGAGGCGCTCTTTCTCGCCGTCCTCTTCGGCCTGATCGCCTACATGGTCGTCGTCATCGTCGGCCTCGTGGCCTATCCACCGCTCCCGGCCCTCCTCGATAGCCTCGCATCCCCCGAGATCCTCTTTGCCGTCGAACTCTCGCTCATCACCTCCGCGATCTCCACCGCCCTCTGTGTAACCGCCGCCGTGCCGGTTGCCTACTCGCTCGCCCGGTTCTCGTTCCCCGGCAGGAGGATCGTGAACACCATCTTCAACATCCCGCTCGCCCTCCCGCCGCTCGTAGCGGGCGTGGCGCTGCTCATCTTCTACGGCCCTTCAACGTTCGGGCAGATGCTCTCCGCCTGGGGGCTCGACGTCGTCTATACCCCGCTCGGCATAATCGTCGCCCAGTTCTTCGTCAACCTCCCCTACATGGTCAGGGTCGCCCGGTCGGCCTTCGAGACGATCAATCCCCGCTACGAATATGTCGCCCGGACACTCGGCTGCACCGAGTGGGGCGCGTTCCGCCAGGTCACCCTCCCGCTCGCCCGAAACGGCCTTATCGCGGGTCTGGTCATCACCTGGTCGAAGTCCATCGGCGAGTTCGGCGCGGTCCTCATGCTCGCGGGGGCCACGCAGATGAAGACCGAGACCCTGCCCATCGCGCTCTTCCTGAACATGTCGACCGGGGACCTCGACCTCGCCATCGCCGCATCCGTCATCCTGATCGTGATATCGGTGGTCTCGCTCTCGATCTTCGAACGGTACTCCGGTACCCGGGAGGTCTTCTGACATGCTCGAGATCGCCGGACTCTCCAAACGCCTCGGGGATTTCACGCTCACCGATGTGAACCTGACCGTCGCGGACGCCGAGTACTTCATCATCCTCGGCCCGACCGGCGCCGGGAAGACGATACTCCTTGAGACGATCGCGGGGATCTACGCTCCCGACGCGGGAACGATCACCCTCGACGGTCTCGATGTGACCGCCACCGACCCGAAGGATCGGGAGGTCGGCATGGTCTACCAGGACTACATGCTCTTCCCCCACCTCACGGTCGCGGAGAACATCGGGTTCGGCCTCCTGCAACGCAAGACCGAACCCACCCGCATCCGGGAGAGCGTGCAGGAGAACGCAGGCCTCCTCGGGATCGGCCACCTTCTTGAACGCACGCCGGGGACGCTCTCCGGCGGCGAGCAGCAGCGGGCGGCGATCGCCCGGGCGCTCATCCTCCGGCCCCGTGTCCTGCTCCTCGACGAACCGCTCTCGGCGCTCGACGCCGTCACACGGGATCGGTTCCGGGAGGAACTGAAAGCCGTTCACCGGGCGACCGGGACGACGGTCGTCCACATCACCCACCACTTCGAGGACGTATTCGCCCTCGCCGACCGGGTCGCAGTGATGCAGGATGGAAGGATCGTCCAGACAGGCACGCCCGACGAGATCTTCCGGAGACCCGCCACCGAGTTCGTTGCCGCCTTCACCGGCATGGAGAACGTCTACTGCGGGGTATCCCGCGTCCGGAACGGAGAAGCGGCGATCGACCTCGGGGAGATCGTCGTCCGGACGGTCACCGCGATAGAAGGCGACGTCTGCGTCGGCATCCGGCCGGAGGAGGTGATCCTCTCCCGCCAACCGTTCGAGTCGAGCGCCGCGAACACCTTCCGGGGCACGGTCACGGCGATCCGGCGGAACGGCATCTTCTCGCGGGTCGTCGTGGACACGGGGGTGCCTTTCGTCGCCGTCCTGACCCGGCAGAGCGTCGCCCGCCTGGGCCTCGTCGAGGGGGAGCCGGCCTGCGTCACCTTCAAGGCATCTGCGGTCCACGTCTTCGAGCGGTAGCATTTATCCGGTCGCCCGGCGCAGGGGCGAACCGATGGAGACCGACGAGATCCGGGAAGAACTCATCTTTGCCGCCCAGGAAGCCGCCCTCGCCGAGCGGTTCGGGATACCTGCCGAGGCGCTCGTCCCCCTCCTCTTCTCACTGTGCTACGGGGGCGACTGGAGCTACGCCGCGGAGAGTCTTACCGCCATATCGGCCGTGAAGAAGACCACGGTCTACGATGACGAACGGCTGGTCGGCTACTCCCTCGAAGAGATCTACCTCTTCGTCGACCCGGTACTCCTGCACCGGGAGGGAACCGTCTACCGGCTGGAGAAGTGCGGCAGCGCTCCCGCACGACTGCTCGTAAAAAGGCCTTACCGGGTACGGCTCGGCGCCAGCCGTGTCATCAGGGCGACCGTTCACCCGCTTGAGCGGACGATCCGGACTGAAGACCTCGGTGCCGTGGAGATGGCATTTACGGGCTCCACCGCCTACGGGATCGACCACGAGATGGAGCACCTCGCCGGGCGCGGGATCCACGGGGAGGGGCTCCGGACCTTCCGGTGGGGTGGTTGACAGTCCATCCCGCGGCCTCGCGCTCAAAAAAACCTCCTGCCCTCTCAAACGCCGGATCTTCGTGGGCTCGGACCTGCCCCTTACGCCTTCCGAAACAGGTTCTTCTCCGCACCGCACCGGGAGCATGCCCAGGTTTCGGGCAGATCTCCAAACTCCGTGCGGGGCACGATACTATTTCCGGGCTCGCCTGCCCGCGGGTTGTAGACGTAGCCGCAGAGCCCGCACCGGTATGAATCCATCATCTCTTCCTTCACCTCACCGCACCGACCAGAGCGTCGATCGGGGCACGGCACCCATGCGCCTTCTGAGTGATAAGCGCTCCGGCCCGAGTGCCGGGGGGCGCAATTAAGCCCGTCGGGGGCGAATCGCCCCTCGAGGCGGGGCTCCCGGTCCGGTCGAGGGAGAGCGATACGCTAACCGGCGCGCGTCACCAGAAGAGAAGACCGGAATCCGGTCAAAGGCGACTCTCCCTTACACCTTCTTAAACCGGCTCTTCGGCGCACCGCACCGGGGGCACTTCCAGGTCTCGGGCAGGTCTTCGAAGGCCGTGCCGGCCTTGACACCATGGGCGAAATCACCGACAGCAGGACTGTAAACGTAGCCGCACAGCGTGCAGCGGTATGAATCCATTGCTTCTTCACCTCTCCGCCCACCGGCCGCGAGGGCGGCAGGACATGAGATCTCGTATACTCCCGCGTGAGGATAAGCGCTCCGGTCACGACCCCGGGAAGAGCAACTCTCTTCCCGTACATCCGTCGAGGACGATCGAGCGTTCTCCCCGCTCTGAGGCGAACCGGATCAGGTAGACCGGGTAGTAGATCGTATCGAACCCCACGATCTCCGCCGTGGGTTCGAGCCCTTTGATGACCGTCCGGAGGGACGACTCCGTGGCCTTCGCCTCGAGAGACTCCTCGCGGAGGGGCTCCATCGGGAGGTCGCCCGATCCCGGACGGAGAGCAGAGAACGCGGGGACGTCCTCCGCGAGCAGGGGGACGTAGACCGTCGTGTCGCCCACCGTCTTCATCTCCGTGATGAGTTTCGCACCGGCAAGGCTCTTTATCGCCTTCTTCACCGCGGCCGGCGGAAGGTGGGTATCGGCCTCGATCTCGGTCTGGGTCGAGCCGCCGTTCGCGAGCCCGGCAACGACCCTCACCGCGGCCTCATCGAGCCCCAGGAGCTCCGAGAACCCCGGCCGGACTTTCAGGCCGCGATCCATCTCGACGATGCAGCCGGTAGGCCCGTCGATGACGAACGACGCCGTCTTCGTCGCCTTCCGGAGAAGCCCGCCGATGTAGCGGATATCAATCCGGTGGAGCGGTCGGTAAACCCGCTCCCCGGAGATGATCCGCTCTTCCGGTTCAAGGATCCGGAACCGGCGCTTCCGTTTCCCTTTCGCGATATCGAGCGCCTCCTCCCGGAGCAGCACCGGGATAACCGCATTCACGGCGGCCTGCGGCGGCTCCGTGCTTTCCCGGCGAGCCTCCTCGGGGCCACACGGTTCCGCACGGGCCGGCTCGGTGCGGGCCGGTTCCACGCGGGGAGCCTCGGTGGGCCGGACCGGCCGTGCGGGCACGAGCCTGGGCGTCAGCCCCCGGTGCTCGCAGAGCCGGTCGCGAAACCGCATCCTCACCTTCTCGCGGGAGAGGCCGCCCATCACGAAGAACTCCCCCGGTTCGAGTTCCGCGAGTTCCGCGACCTCTTTCCGGGACGAAAAGAAGAGGCCGACCGCTTTTAAGTCGTTTTCTATCGAGAGTTTGCCGATGATCTGGTTGTTGCACTGCGAGAGGACATTCTTCGTCACAAGCGACGGGCGCTGGGTCGCGACCAGCATCCCAAGCCCGCGTTTGCGCCCCCGGCGGGAGATCTCCTCGATCTTCTTGATGGACTCGCCCGACTGGGGGATGAACTTGTCCGCCTCCTCCACGATCAGCAGGAAGGGTTTCTTGAGCCCGCTCTCCAGATCGTAGAGGACATCGGCAAGGAGAGCCACCTTCTCCTGCATATCGATCTCCGAGACGTCGAAGATCACCGCCGTCCGGGAGCAGATCGCGTTATGCATCAGTTCCCGGAGGTTCGCCCGCTCGATATCGATGTCGCAGTCGTCGCTGGAACCGATCCAGAGGAGGTGGAACCTGTCCCTGAGCGAGGAGTACTCCCCTTCCGTATCGATGAGGCAGAACCCCACCCGCGCCTGCAGGAGCTGCTCGCATATGACCGCGATGCTCCAGCTCTTCCCGGCACCGGACTGCGCGATGATGCAGGTTCTTCCCGTGACCAGTTCCTGGGCGTCGACGGCGACGTCGCGGTCGCCGTCCTTCCCGATGACGATCTCCATCTCTTCAAGAAGAAGACAGGACGGCGGGAGGTTTAACGCTTCCTTTTCGTTTCAAGAGGGGTTGTCTGGAGGATTCGGCGCCCCTCATCATCGTTTGTTCCTGCGGAGCGAGAGAACAACCCCGAAGACCGAGAGGACCGCGAGCGCGAGGAAGATCAGCCGCAAGCTCAGCAGAAAGTCCGGGAATGTCGCCGGCGTGACGACGGTCGACCCCATGACGACCGCAAAGACCACGAGGACCGCTCCCATGCTGAGTATCATCCCGAGCGACCGCATCATCGCCGTCATCGCGGATGCGCACCCGTAATCCCGCTTCGTGACGGAGCCCATGATGGCGGTGGTGTTCGGGGACGAGAAGAGCCCGACCCCCACCCCCAGCAGGACCAGGAGGGCGACGATCGCGGCGACCGGCGTCGTCGGAGAGTGGAAGAAGAAGCCGAAGAGGGCCGCGCCCGAGAGCGCCATCCCCACCGAGGCGACGTGCCCGGGCTGTATCCGGTCGGCGAGGCGGCCGGAGATCGGGGCGACGAAGACCATGATCACCGGCTGGACCAGGAGCAGGGTGCCCGCGGCGATGGGTTCGTAGCCCCGGACATACTGGAGGTAGAGGGAGAGGAGGAATCCGACCGCATATGTGGCGCTGTAGTTGATCAGGGCGGCCCCGTTCGAGGCGGCAAAGACCCGGTTCGACGCAAGCAGCGGGACCGGGAGGATGGGGCAGGCCTGTTGCTGCTCCACCCGGAAGAAGGCCACCCCGAGCAGGACAGCCGCCGCGAGGAGCGCCACGCCGGTCGGGGTGGTCACCCAGGCCAGGCCCAGGAAGAGGCAGAGGATCAGGGCGGAGGAGAGGACCATCCCGGGAATGTCGAAGTGCTCGTGCTGCTGCTCGTTCAAGAACGCCGGGAACTTGTTGGCGTAGAGGAGGGACGGGATGGCGATGAGCATGGTCATGATGAAGATGCTCCGCCAGCCGAAGAACTGGGTCAGGGCACCCCCGAGGAACGGCCCGAGCGAGAGCGCGGCGTAGACGGCGGTGACGTTCAGCCCGATGGCGGTGCCGCGTTCGCCGGGCGGGTAGAGGTGGGTGATCAGGGCCACGCTGTTTGCGTAGATCATGGCGCCGCCGGCCCCCTGCAGGAAGCGGAAGACGAGGAGCAGTTCGAGCGTGGGCGTGAAGATGGTAAGGAGGGAGCCGGCGGTGTAGACGACGACCCCGAGCAGGAAGACGGTGACCCTCCCCCATGAGTCGCCGAGCCTCCCTGCCGGGAGGAGGAAGATGACCGAAGCGAGGAGATAGGCGCTGGCGACCCAGGCGAGCATGGCGGCGTCGGCGGAGAACTCAGCCCCGATAGCCGGCAGGGCGAGGTTGATCGCGGAACCCGTGAACGGGTTGAGGAACGTGACGACGGTGATGAGAATCAGGATGAACCTTCGCGAATACTGCCTGTTTTCTTTCTGCTCCACGGTATCGTGCCCCTGAACCATCCCGACTCCGTCCCGGGTATGCTTTATAAGGGTATACGCTCCTCGCGCAGATAAGAACACTGCCGCTACCCGCGACTGTTTAACTCCGTTCGGCACCGGAGAGGATACGCCCGATCCTCGCCCGGATCATGCCGTATGCCGCGGTTATATCCTTCGGGATGCACCGCTCCCGGAACGCGGCGAGGCCCGGAGAGATCATCACGCAACTCTGCGGTTCGAGATCGCCCATGCTCTCAACGCCCCGCCGATCGCCCCACCGATGGCGCCGAGAAGGCCGAAGTAGAGGGCGAGGGCGAAGAGGAGGACGGCTATCCCGAGGCCGAGTAGGGTGCCGAGAGGGCCGAGGACCGCTGTCCCTCCGACGACGGCGACGACCGAGAAGATAGCGGCGACGACGAGCCCGCCGATAAGTCCCCCGAGCGCGCCCCGGACCGCCCCTGGAGGCCCGAGATAGCCGCCTATGGCCCCTCCGAGGATCGGCCCCCCTACCGGAAAGAACGGGCTGATGAAGAGCATGAATACGATGCCTATAAGCGGAGAAAGCCAGTAGGGACTGTCCTCTTTCGCCAACCTCGCCTCCGAGACGAGAAGAAGCCGGGAAGAGTGATCCTCCCCGGTGTTCGACCTCCAGTTACCGCCGGATCGCCCCGGCGATGACGCCGCCGATCAGGGAGAGAAGGCCCTGGTAGACGAACGCCGCCACGATGATGACGAGCGACGTCCCGAGGCCCGTGATGAAACCGAACGCCCCGAGGAGAACCGTGCCGCCGACGATGAGCAGCACCGCGACGACGATGGCACCGAGGATGCCGGCAAACAGCCCGGCCTTTGCACCGTTTCCGATCCCGCCCCGGACCATCCACCCGGCGACGAACCCGCCGACGAGCGGGCCGATGACCGGCAGCAGGAAGCCGAGAACAAGCCCCACGAGCCACCCGACGATGACGCCGGTCCAGAAGTTATCCGCCATATTTATCCATCACCGTCGGGGATTCGGAGACGTAGTATATAAGCGTTGGGGCGGGTAGCCGGTCACGGCCGGATCCGGGTTCCCGCCCGTCCCGAAAGCGCCCGGAAAGCACCCTCGAGCGGCGCGATGGTCGCCCGCTTCCCTCCGGCTTCGAGGAACTTGAGAGCCGCCTTGATCTTCGGCCCCATCGTCCCGGGAGGAAAATGCCCTGCCGCGAGGTGGGCCCGCGCTTCGCTGGCCGTCATCTCGCCGATCTCCTGCTGGTCTGGCAGCCCGTAGTTCAGGGCGACACGCTCGACATCGGTCAGGATCAGGAGGTCGTCGGCACCGACGAGCCGGGCAAGGAGGGCTGCGGTGAGATCCTTGTCCACGACCGCCTCGACGCCCCTGAGGGTGCCTTTGCCGTCCGCGACCACCGGAACGCCTCCGCCGCCCGCGGCGATCACGATCGTCCCGGTGGAGAAGAGGCGGGCGATCGCCCGCTCCTCCACGAGGGCAACCGGGCACGGGGAGGGGACAACCCTCCGGTAGCCCCGCCCCGGGATCTCGACCATTCGCCAGCCCTTCTCCTCCTGGAGACTCCTCGCCTGCACCGGGGTGTAGAACGGGCCGATGGGTTTTTCAGGGTTCATAAATGCCGGATCGTCGCCGTCGACCAGGGTCTGGGTGAGCACCGTCGCGACCGGGCGGTCGATCCCGGCCTTCCGGAGCGCCTCCCCGAGCGACTGCTGGAGCATGTAGCCGATCATCCCCTGGCTCTCCGCCCCACAGATATCGAGCGGCATCGGCGGGAGGGTCCCCTTCGCGAGCTCGTTCTTGAGGAGGATATCCCCCACCTGCGGCCCGTTCCCATGGGTGACGGCGACGGCGCAGCCTTCGCCTGCGATCATTGCGATCTGCCGCGATGCCTTCTGCACGTTCGCGAACTGCTCTTTTGCCGTCCCTGTCTCCCGGTGCTGCAGGATGGCATTGCCGCCGAGCGCGATCACCACTGCCCTCACCGCATCACCCCCGCTCCAGCGTGCAGGTCATGCAGTGGGGGCCGCCGTAGCCCCCCGTCAGGTTCTCGAGGTGCAGCGGGCAGACCTCGATGCCGTGCCGGGAGAACTCCGGCTTGTTCGGGAAGATGCACCCCTCATTGTGTATCCGGCGGTAATCCTCCTCTGCATGGCACAGCAGCCGCCCGTAGCGCTCCGGGTCGCGGGCGGCCTTCCGCTCCAGGTTCAGAAGCACCGTCCGCATCACCTCTTCCCCCTCCACCGCGAGGATGGTCCCGTCCCGGACGCAGAGGACGTTCGCGGCGTAGGAGAGCTGCTCCAGGATCGAGAGATCGATCACGGAGAACCCCTTCGATTGGATGTAGTCGTAGAGGGTCGTCGTCTCGCCGGACGGCTCGTAGCCCTCGCCCGACCGGCAGTAGATCTCGAGGCGCGCCCGCCGGAGGAGGAGCTCCGAGCCGAGCACCACCCCGCTTCCCGCGACGTTGAAGTAGGTGTCGAGGTGCATGTCGACCATCGGGTCGGGCCGGTCGCCCGGGATGAGCGGGTGACCCGGCTGGTGAACGATCCCGATCTCGTCGAACCCCGGGTCGAACCCGAGGAACTGCGATACCCCGTCACGGTTCGTCCGATCCCCGGTGCCGACGAGGGCGAACTCTCCCATCGGCATGAAATCGCCGCCCTCGAACGTCCCCGGCTCCTCGATCGTCCCGATGATCGGGATGCCGAGGATATCCCAGAGGAACCGGGTGATCCCGGGCTCCCGGGCCCGCTGCTGTTTTGCCGGCCGGCCGAGGACGAGGCCGCGGGCGGTCGCCGCCTGCTGGTCGCGCATGAAGTAGAGGTTTGCAAGCGGACTCTGTCCGAGGATATGGACGTCCACCCCGCCGCCGACACCCCTCGCGCCCACGTCGATGATCGGATTCAGGAGCAGGAGGGTGAAGAAGTGCAGCGAGTCCAGGGAATCGGCGTTCTGCTCCATACTCCGCCGGGCTTCCGCCACTTCCCTCCCGCTGCCCCGGAAGGTGACGATCTCGTGCGCCCGATCGACGAGCCGCCGGCGCACCGCCGGGTCGTGATCGGCGGTATCGAGAACCGTCTCCTTGAGACGCAGCACCCGAACCCCGAACTCCTCCCCGAGCACGCGCTGGAGCGAGTCGTGCTCGCGCCGTGCCTCGTAGCGGCTGAACGCCCGTTCGTAGAGCGCCGCGTACGGCTCAAGCAGCCCGAAGAACATCTCAATCCCCGGGCGGTGAACGGCCACCGTCCGGAGCCGGTCCCATTCCGCCCGCACCCCCGCCGCCACCCGGTTCACCCCTCGTTCCGGGGAGCGGCGAAGTAATACGCGATCATCACCCCGACCGCCGTCGCTACCGCGAACACCCAGTTCACCCGGCCGCCGAGAGTGAAACTGATTCCCGCAAAGACAATGAACGCTAAGATGCCGTAGAGAAGGAGTTTTACGTATCGCTGCATTAGAGGAAAATTTTCTCCCGGAGAAAGGATAAACCTGTCGTGACCGCTCCCACGACTCAAGTCGTGGGCATCTACGGATGTTATCCGAGAGATTGCAGTCCCAATCTCAATATATTGACCGCCGCGTTCTGGTCCCGATCCATCACCAGCCCGCAATATGGGCAGGCGTGGACCCGGTCAGAAAGTGTCTTTTTGACGATCATACCACATCTGGAGCACATCTGCGAGGTGTTTCTGGGGTTCACCAGGATCACATGGGAGCCAGCGTCTTCCGCTTTGCTCGTTGTGATCGTGACGAACTGGTTCCAGGCGACATCGGCAATGCTTTTCGCCAGACAATGGTTCTTTTGCATATTTGTGATATTCAGATCCTCGAACACGATTGTACCGAACCGGTTCACCAGTTGACGGGAGGTTTGATGAGCAAAATTGAGCCGTCTATTAGCAATCCGTTCGTGAACGCGTGCGACGATCTTCCGGGCCGTCTTTCGTTCAGGGGTTCCTTTCTCTGCTTTCGAGAGTCTTCTCTGGGCTTTCGCAAGCGCCTTCTCGTCGGTGCGGAAGAACCGTGGGTTCTCGATCTTCTCGCCGTTTGAGAGCGTGGCGAAAGAGGTCAGCCCGACATCAACCCCCATCGTGGTTTCCTTCCGGGGTGCCAGATCAGGATCATACTCGACCGAAAAACAGGCATACCACTTCCCGGTTGCAGAACGGCGGATCGTGAGGGCCTTGTTCGTCCCTTCGATCGGACGGTGGAGAACGACCCTCACATCTCCGATCTTCGAGAGGTTAAGGCGGGATTCATTAAGATGAAATCCAGACTGGGGGTATGTGAAACTGTCGTATCGTCCTTTCCCCTTAAAACGAGGATAGCCGGGTTGTTCTCCAGACATTAAACGTCGGAAGAAGGCTTTGAAGGCAAGATCGATACGCATCTGGACATTCTGAAGAACCTGAGAATGAACCTGTTTCAGTTCAGGTTGTTCGCGCTTCCATCCTGTCAGGATCTTGTTCGTCTCATACAGGGAGACCGAACGCTGCTCCCGTTCCCAGGCGTTCTTTCTCAATGCAAGCGTATCGTTATAGACCCATCGACAAATCTCAAGCGTCCGCTCGAACAGAGTGACCTGGGATTTTGTTGGGTAGAGTCGATAGCGATACGTTTTAAGCATTATAGCATATCTTTGTTGTATGCTTAACTATAGTTGTCGACGGCATTCATCCCACGGCTAAAGCTGTGGGCTTTCTGCCTGTTTGCTCGTAAGCCGGGGTTTGAATCCCGGATCCGGAAAACGGGGAAGAAGGCCGGGTTTTTGATATCGGGAATGTCTGTGTCCGCGCAACAGGAGAACCAAACCAAAAAAATTATCATCCGGTGAAGCAATCCCACACTTAAACCAGCGTTTTATCCGGCACACGGAGGTGTCCACATGAGGATCAGACCGTATAAACCCCCCATCTCAACGACAGCGAAACCGTTTCGGGTGGTGCGGCGACTGCAGCGCAATCCGACCTACACCCCGTTCAGGATCGGCCCGATGATGAACGCCGCCGTCCTCGCGGCCCTCTCGGCGACATCCTCCATGTCGGGGCTGACCCTTGGGGCCTGTATGCGTCTCATGGGGCTGTGAGATCTCGGCGCTAACGCTTTTTCATAGAGCCCGTCACAGCCGGAGGAGGTCCATCACCCCGAACCCGAACCGGACCATCCCCGTCCGCAGCGTGCCGATGAGATTTTCTCCCTCGATCGTAGCCGTGCCGTGTCGCATCGCCGCACGGAAGGTGTCGAGCGGCCGGTCGGAGACCATGACCTCCTCCACCGTCGCGGCGTCGGTGGTCACCGTGACGATCGGGTCCGGGCAGCCCTTCGCGTCGAACTGGACGATCTTTCTGTCGTGAAACGTGATCCCGATGACCAGCACGCCGTCGGGGGATGTGACGTAGAGGTTGACCTCCTCGTTCTCAAACGGCCCGGTCACCCATCCCGGCAGCCGGTCGGCGTACGCGTTGTAGGTCAGGGTATACTCCCGCATCGCAAAGAGGAGTTTCACCTCCGCCGGGGTCAGGTCGGCGTTCTCGACCACGAGTGCCCCCACCGGCGCGGTGAGAGCCAGCGCCGCGAGGAGGAGGACGAGGATCGTCCGGGGGCGCGGGGTCACCGAGATCCCTCCGCCTGCTCTCCGCGCTCCGGTGCGCCGGCCCCGGGAGCGATGCTCTGCGTGGAGCGAGCCCGCTCACCGCGTCTATGGGTCAGCAAACTGCTGCCGAACATGCCGTCTCCGAGAAGGGATGGCCGGTTCTGGTATTTCAGGATATCTACAGAACCCGACTGCCGGAGAAGGGCAGGGAGGCATTTATCGTCCGCGCCCGTACCCCGGGGACACAACGGGGGAAGGGGAGAGGAGTCATGCGGGTTCACGCACGGATCGCCGCATCGGGGAGGGAAAAGGAGATATGACGGTACTGTACATGAGGCATAGATACGCGGAAACGGACGGCAACCGATGGAAGGGGACGATATCATCGAGGTACGAGACCTCGAACATCTGTTCGGCGACTTCGCGGCGGTTCGCGGCATCAGTTTCACGGTCAGGAGGGGCGAGATCTTCTCCTTCCTCGGCCCGAACGGTGCGGGGAAGAGCACCACCATCAACATCCTGACGACCCTCCTCCCCCTCCAGAAGGGCAGGGTGCACGTGGCCGGATACGACGTCGCACGGGAGGCCGGGGAGGTCAGGAAGGCGATCGGCATCGTCTTCCAGGACGACGTGCTCGACCGGGATCTCACCGTCCAGGAGACGATGGAGTTCCACGGCCGGCTCTACAGCATCCCCCGGGAAGAACGGCGGCGGCAGATCGACGACCTGCTCCGGGTCGTCGAACTTGAGTCCAAACGGGACGAGCGGACGAAGAACCTCTCCGGCGGCATGAAACGGCGGCTCCAGATCGCTCGCGGCCTGATGACCCGGCCCGAGGTGCTCTTCCTGGACGAGCCGACACAGGGGCTCGATCCCCAGACGCGGATGCGGATCTGGGACTACGTCCGGCAGGTGAACGGGGCCGGGACGACGATATTCTTGACGACGCACTACATGGAGGAGGCCGATATGCTCTCCGACCGGATCGGCATCATCGACCACGGCAGGATCGTCGTCACCGGAACCCCGGCCGAACTGAAGAACGCCCTCGGCGAGGACGTCGTCTACCTGGAGACCGACGACGACAGAAGGGCCAGGGATGCCCTCGAGGGGATCGAAGAGATCCGGTCGGTCACGGATTCGACCCGCGGCCTCTCGATCACGATATCGGCCGACGGGAGTCACTGCCTTCCGATAATCGTCGATGCGGTGCGCAGTGCCGGGATTGGGATCTCAAGCGTGAACCTGAAGAAACCGACGATGGACGACGTCTTCGTCCACTACACCGGAAGAGAACTGCGCGACACGGGGGCGTGAACGGGTGGCATGGGAGTTCCTTACCGTCTACTGGCGGGAGATGATCCGGTTCGTCAGGTTCAGGACGCAGCTCTTCTCGTCGCTCCTGCAGCCGGCGCTCTGGATGGCGTTCTTCGGCGTCGCGATGTCCTCGAACTTCAGCCGGTTCACCTCGACCATCCCGGTCCCGGCGGGTGTCGTCCCGGTCGACTACCTCACCTTCATGGCCGCCGGGGTGATCGCGATGACGACCCTCTTCACGAGCCTCTTCGGCGGGATCAGCCTCCTCTTCGATAAGAACTGGGGGCTGATGCGGGAGATGCTTGCAAGCCCCATGCCCCGGACGCACATCATGCTCGGGGTCAGCCTCTCGGGGATGACGAAGTCGTTCATCCAGGTCGCCATCATCATGGTCTTCGGGTTCCTCCTCGGGGTGCAGTTCTTCCCGGGGTATTCGGCTGCCCGGATCGTCCTCTCGATCCTCGGCATATTCGCGTTCGTCGCCGTCTTCTCGCTCGGGTTCCTTCTCTTCTCCTCCGCCATCTCGATGCGCCTCGAAAGCCCGGAGGGGCTGCAGGGGATCATAACCCTTCTCACCCTGCCGCTCTTCTTCGTCTCGAACGCCCTCTACCCGGTCCAGGCGTTCCCGCCGCTCCTGCAGGCGCTCTCGGTCTACAACCCCCTGACCCACCTGGTCAACGGGATCCGCTACTTCGCCCTCGGAAACGATTTCTTCGCCGTCGGCGCCCGCTACGCCTCCACCACGGCCGACGTCCTCGGATCGTTCGCGTACCTGGCTGTCTTTGCGGCGGTGATGTACCTTGTCGCCCGGTGGACGTTTGAGAAGGCGGTCGTGACATAAGGGTAATCTCCTATGAAGCAGAGTGAATGACCATGCAGCGAACCGTATACGCGGTGCTGGCCCTTGCCGTCCTCGCCACCGCTCTCGCCGGGTGCGTCGGGGTGCAGGGCCCTGAGACAACGGAGGAGTTCGACCGGACGGTCGCGGTGGAGCCCGGGAGCGGTATCGTCGTGATCAACCGCAACGGAAACGTCGCCGTGAACGTCCGCGAGGGGAATGACGTCGGCATCACGGCGGTCAAACGATCCGTATACGGCCGGGGCGAACTCGATAAGGTCAGGATCGAGGTGACGGAGGGCGATCCCCTCAGGGTAGAGACGGTGCATACCGGGTTCAACCCGCGGGTGAGCGTCGACTACACGATATCCCTGCCGCCGACCGTCGTCCTGCAGAGGATCGAGAGTTCGAACGGCGGGATCGAACTCGCAGGAGTGCGGGTTACAGAGACGGAACTCCTGACATCGAACGGTCCCATACGAGTCAGCGGTGCTCCCGGCGGCGATCTCGTGGCGACCTCCTCGAACGGCCGGATCGAACTCTCGGGCGTCGGGGGCTACGTTACTGCGACGACCAGCAACGCCGGCATCACGGTGGAGGACTGCGGGGGAGTTGCAGGGCTCTCGACCTCGAACGGAGCAATCTCCGCCGGGATTCCCGCCGTCCGGGGGGACGTGACGGTATCGTCGAGCAACGCCGGTATCACGCTCAGGTTTGCCGAGGATCTGGATGCCCGGCTGGTCGCCACCACCTCAAACGGCAGGGTTACGGCAGACGACCTCCCGCTCCTGCTCGGCGAGTCGCCCGGGACCCGGATAGCGGGCACGCTCGGCAGCGGGGGGCCGACGATCGCCGTCACCACCTCGAACGGGAATATCGACCTTGAGGGGCTCCGATCCCCGTAACCTTTTATCCGCACGTGACCAACCATCGAACATCCATGGACCGCCCGCACCTCCTGTATTTTACCGTTGAGGGGATACCCTGCGCTCTCCTGCTTGCCGAGATCCGGCAGGTTGTCGGCATGGTGGAACTCCGGCCGGGGCTCGGCAAACGCCGCGGGGGAGCGGGAACGATGAACCTGCACGGCAGAACCGTCCCGGTCTACTCGCTCCGCAGCCTTCTCGGGCTCGCCGACCGCCCCCCTCTCCCCACCGACGTCCTCATCATCGCTTACCCCTCTGGTGAATACGTGGCCCTCTGGGTGGACGGAGTGCGCGGGGTGCAGGAGAGTCCGGTCGAACTTCCGCCCGACACCGCCACCCCTCCCGGCGCGCTGCCGACCGAAGAAGGGGAGATCGTCATCTACGATCTCAGTGCGTTCCTTGCAGCGGAAGAGACCGCGCAGTACCCCCTCCCGCCCGGCACGGCCGAAACCGGGCGGGCGATACCGCCTCACGACGCCGAAAGGGCCGGTGCGATCCTCGCAGACCGGGCGCGGGCGGTTGCGCGGGCAGAGGAGGGGGGACGCGAGACTCCGTTCTCGGAACTCCTCACGTTCAAACTCGCAGACCAGGAGTACGCCATCAAGACGCAGTACATCCGCGAAGTCTTCATCATGCAGGAGATCACCTCGGTTCCCGGGGTTCCCGACTTCATCGTCGGGATCTGCGCTATCAGGGGCGAGATCATCTCCATCGTCGATCTCCGCGCACTCTTCTCGATCCCGGAACAGGGCCTGACCGATCTCAACCGGGTCATCGTTCTCACCGACGGGACGGTGACCTTCGGAATCCTTGCAGACTACATCACGGACATCTACATCCGGCCGACCGACCCGTTCACCCCCGTAGAGCCCGGCACGACGCCTATCGAGCAGCGTTACCTCCTGGGCGTCATAGACGGAACAGTGATCGTCCTCGACGCGGCCGCGCTCCTCGCCGACCCCGCGATGGTGATCGACCAGACCAGGAAATAAACCGGAGATATACGCTCATTATGGATAAAAGGCGCCCGGGAGCGTCATTCACGGGACGGAACATTATTTAACCCCGGGTGTGCATCAGTTTATTAAGTCGTCGTACAAGAGCGCGCGGGACGGAAGTAGGATGTTCACATTTTTTTCAGATATGAAGGTCGGGACGAAGATCCTCGTCATCTGCTTAATTCTAGCGATCATCCCGACGCTTATGCTCGGCATAGTGGCGTATACCAGTTCGAGCGGTGTGATTAACGACCAGATCGAGACGCTGCTCGAGACGCAGGTGCACGACGCGCGAGGATGGACCAACGACGTCTATAAACTGACGCGCAATAAGGTGAACAGCGACCTCAACGTCCTCCGGGAGAACTTCTACGCGCGGGGCACCCCCGAGGTCATCGACGGGAAACTGACCCTGGTGGACGGGGACAGCAACCCGTATGTCATCAACGACAACTTTGAGATCGTCGACCAGGTGCAGTCCCTGGTCGGTGGGGCGGCGACGGTATTTCAGGTCTACGACGACAACGCCATCAGGGTCTCTACAAACGTCATCGGGACCGACGGCAGCCGGGCGGTCGGGACGGAACTGACCCAGAACGTCTACGACGTCGTGGTGAACCAGGGGGAGACCTACTACGGGAGCAGGGATCTCTTCGGCAAGCGTTACGTTACTGCGTACGAGCCGATAAAGGATAGCCGCGGAAACATCGTCGGCGTTCTCTTCGTCGGGACGGAGGAGCAGAAGACGCTCGACGTCGTCAAATCGAGCCTCAAAGAGACGGTCATCGGCCAGCACGGCTATATGTTCGTCGTCGACAGCAACGGCCAGCTGCTCGTGCACCCGTCCCGGGAGGGGGAGAACATAGCCGACGAGGAGTATGTCCAGGAGATGATCGAGAATAAGGTCGGCATCATCCGCCACCAGGTCGACGGAACGGATATGATCGACGCCTACACCTACTTCGAACCGCTCGACTGGCACATCGTCTCGCGTGCCGAACTCTCCGACTTCACCGGGCCGATAGACACGATCAGGAACACCATCATCATCGTCGTCCTCGCGTCCATCGCCCTCGGCGTCGCCATCGCCATCCTCTTCGGCCGCTCGATCTCCGAGCCCCTGCAGCAGGTCGTGCTGATGCTCAAAGAACTCAGCAACGGCCACCTTTCCACCCGGCTCAACATCAAGCGGCAGGACGAGATCGGGGTCATGGCCGCGATGATGGACGAGTTTGCCGGCGACCTCCAGACGAACGTCGTCGGGAACCTGAAGAAGATCGCCATCGGCGAGTACGTCCAGGAGTTCCCGGTCGCCGACCAGGGCGACGAGATCCGCCCCGCGCTCGCGATGATGGTCCAGTCTCTCGACCATCTCCACAAAGAGACGCTCAAACTCACCGACGCCGCCCGGGCAGGCGACCTCTCCATCCGCGGTGATGAAAAGGCGTTCCGCGGCGGCTACCGGATGATCATCGCCGGGTTCAACAAGACCCTCGAGTCGATCACCGAACCGGTGAACGAGGCGATGCGGCTCGCGCGATTCTATGCTTCCGGCGACTTTACCGCCCGGTTCGACGAGAAGATCCCGGTCGCCGGCGAGTTCGTTGCCTACCGCGACGCCCTCAACACCATCGGCATCGAACTCTCGCGGCTGATGAAACTGATCAGCGAGGAACTCTACGAAGGCGTCTCGGTTCTCTCGCTCGCATCGAACGAGATCCTGGCGGTCACGACCCAGCTCTCCGCCGCCAGTTCCCAGACCGCCGCAACGGTGAACGAGACATCGGACTCAGTCGAGAGCGTCAGGAAGAAGACCGAACTGGTGAACCAGAAGACGAAAGGCGTCTCCGAGAAGGCGATGCGGGCGCTCGACGTCTCCAAAGACGGCCAGAAGTCCGTGCGTGAGATCCTGGAGGGGATGAACCAGATCCAGCGGGAGATGGATATCGTCCGGATGAACGTCATCCGGCTCTCCGAGCAGAGCCAGGCCGTCGGCGAGATCATCGCGACCGTGACCGACATCTCCGAACAGTCCAACCTGCTCGCGGTGAACGCCTCCATCGAAGCCGCAAAGGCCGGGGAGTTCGGGAAAGGGTTTGCCGTCGTCGCAAACGAGATCCATAACCTCGCCGAGCAGTCGAAGAAAGCGACATCGAACATCCGGGCCATCCTCACCGATATCCAGCAGGGGATATCCTCGACCGCGGTCTCGACCGAGCAGGGGATCCGGTCCGTCTCGGATGCGGTCCGGCTGACGAACAACGCCCAGGAGGCGATAGAGGTGCTCGCCCGGTCGATAGCAGACTCCTCGCAGGAGGTCATCGAGATCGCCTCTTCGATCCAGACCCAGGCCTCCGGGGTCGACCAGATCTCGCGCGCGATGGAGAACATCCGGGACGAGGCGCAGAAGAACCTCGAAACCACCCATAAGGCGGAGAAGACCGCCGAGGACCTGCACGAGCTCGGTGCCCGCTTGAAGAGGATCACCCAGCAGTACCGGGTCTAGCACGACCTGCCATGACCGGACCGGACGACGTATTTCGTGCCCGTCTCCTCGAGACGTTTCGCGAGGAGGCGGGCGGGCACCTTGAAGAGATCACCGAGGGGCTGATCGTGCTCGAGAAGGCCGGGCCGATGCCCGGACCGGTCGAGCGGATCTACCGGACGGTCCACAGCCTGAAAGGAGCGTCGCGCGCGGTCAACCTCCGGGAGATCGAGTCCATCTGCCAGAACATCGAGACCGTCTTCTCCCTTATCAAACAGGGCGAGTACATCCCGGGAGCGGACGACTTCGACCTCTTCCACCGGGCAATCGCGGTCATAAAGAGCCTCCTCGGGGGAGAGAGGCCCGACACCCCGCCGGCGGAGATCAACGCGGCGCTCCGGGCCATCCCCGGCGGAAAGGAGACAGCGCGGGGCGGCCCTCAGAAGGACAGAACCGCCGGGCCGGGTCCGGCCTCCGGGGGGAACCACGTGCCCGAGACGCCGGGACCCTACAACGGCGGCGAGCAGGGGACAGACCGGGGCATGGTGCGGATCGCCGCCCACAAACTCGACCGGCTCACCGCCGGGGCCGACAGCCTCCTCACGACCCGGCTCTTCATCACGCAGAGGATACGCGAACTCGAGGAGATGCTGACCCGTTTCTCCCTCTGGCAATGGAACTACTCCCAGGCGTTCAACGACCTGCAGGTGATCAGCAGGAGGGCATTCGGGGAGGGGAGGGCAGCGATTCCTCACGATCTTGTCCTGCCGATCCAGCGGGCGATCGAGTTCCAGGAGTACAACCACGAGTTCATAGCCAGCCTCCAGCACGATATCTCCACACACCTGCGTTCCATGGAGATCAACAGATCGACACTCGAGACGAGCACATCCGAGATATCCGACCTCATCCACGATGCCGCGCTGCTCCCGACTTCAATCATACTCGCCCCCTTCTCCGCGTTCGTGAGAGAGTTCTCCCGCACCTCGGGAAAATCCGTCGATCTCGCGATCGAGGGGGGCGAGATCGAGGTCGACCGCCGGATTCTCGATGCGTTGAAGGATCCCATCATGCACCTGATACGCAACAGCATCGATCACGGCATCGAGAACCCTGAGACCAGGAGAGAGCGGCAGAAACCGGCCACAGGCACCGTGCGGATCCGGGTCTTCCACCGATCGGGGAGCAGGGTCGGCATCGAGGTGGCCGACGACGGCGCCGGCATCGACAGCAGCGCGATCCGGAGGACCGCCGTCGAGAACGCCGTGATCACGGAGGACGAGGATAGAGCCCTCACGGACAGCGAGGCGATCTGGCTCATCTTCCGCTCGGGGATGACCACGAGCCGGATCGTCACCGATCTCTCGGGGAGGGGGCTCGGGCTTGCGATCGTGGAGGACAGCGTCTCCCGTCTCGGGGGAACGGTGACGGTCTCCTCGACCATCGGCAGGGGGACGGCGATAACCCTGACCGTCCCGGTGAGGATGGCCACCCTCCGCGGGCTGCTCGTCCGCTCTGATCGGCAGGCCTACGTCCTCCCGATGCAGCAGGTGAAGCAGGTTCTCCGGGTTCGCCCGGACCCTCTGGCCATCTCGAAGGGGCGGCCGACGATCTACCTCGCGGGGGAGACGATCGAGGTCATCCGGCTCACCGAGGCCCTGGGCATCCCCCCGTCCGGCCCCGGCAAGGAGGAGGACCGGCCGAAACCCCTCGTCATCATCGCATATGGGGCCGGGCAGATCGCGTGCCAGGTCGACGAGGTGATCCGGGTGCAGGAGATCGTCGTCCGGCCGCTCGGCAGCCAGCTCATCTCTGTCCGGAGGATCGACGGGGCCGTGACCCTCGGGGACGGACGCCTGGCGCTCGTGCTCGATCCTCTTGAACTGATCCAGGACGCGATGCAGGCGGAACGGCCGGTGCCTGCATCCACACCCCCGCAGGCGGCGCTGCAGCGGATCCTGGTTGTCGACGACTCGGTCACATCGCGCGCCCTCCTGCAGGCGATACTTGAAGGGGCCGGATATCAGGTGGAGACCGCTGTCGACGGGATCGACGCATTCGCAAGGCTTAAGCAGCATGAGTTCGATATGGTCGTTTCAGATGTTGATATGCCCCGGATGAACGGTTTTACGCTCACCGAGAAGATACGGGCCGGAGGCAGGCAGGTTGCCGCGATCCTGGTGATGCTGGTCACTTCGCTCGGTTCACCTGAAGACCGGGAGCGGGGAAAGACGGTCGGGGCGGACGGATATATCGTCAAGAAGAACTTCGAGGCGGAAGAGTTTCTCAAGATAGTCCGGCGCCTGATGCGCCGCCGCGAGGAAGAGAGAGGAGCGATGATATGGAAGGGAAGCAGAAAGGAAGAACGAAGATGAGTGTTCTGGTGGTAGAGGATAGCAGAACGCAGGCCGAGTTCATCCGTTACGTCCTCGAGACGGAAGGGTACGACGTCACCCTGGCAGCCGACGGCACTGAGGCGATACGGCGGATGGGGGGCGATATGCCCGATATCGTCCTGACCGACATCATGATGCCCGGGATGGACGGGTACGAACTCTGCCGCCGGATCAAACAGCAGAACCCGGATATACCCGTCATCATGGTTACCAGCCTCTTCGATCCCGCCGACGTGCTGAAAGGGCTTGCATCGGGAGCGGACAACTTCATCGTGAAACCCGTCGACCCGGGGCACGTCCGCTCCCAGATCGAGGCCGTCATGCGGGTGCGGGAGATCCCCGAACCCGAAGACTCTCCTGTTGAACTGGAGATCCCCTTCGCCGGCAGCACCTATACCATCGCCGCAGGACGACTCAAGATCTTAAACACCCTTCTCTCGACGTATACCATCGCGGTGACGAAGAACACCGAACTCCAGGAGGCGCAGGAGCAGCTGCACTCCGTGAACGAACAGCTCCAGGATGCCGTAGCGGATCTCTCGCGCAGCAACGAGAGCCTTGCCGCCGAGAACCAGGAACGGCGCCGCGTGGAGAAAGCGCTCGCGGACGCCAACCGAAAACTCCAGCTCATGGCAAGCATCACCCGCCACGACCTCTTAAACCAGCTCACGGCGCTCTGGGGGTATCTGGATCTCGCCCAGGTACTGCGCGAGCGGGAACCGGCAAACGCGTGGCGCCACGTCGATAGCGCTGCCGAGATGGTGAACCGGATCGACAACACCGTCCGGTTTACAGCCGAGTACCAGAAGGTGGGGTCGACGGCTCCGGTCTGGCAGGAGATCAGGACGCTTGTGGAGCGGTCGGAGAAGTACATCTCGACCGGCAAGATCACCCTCGATAACGCCGTTCCGGCGGGGGTGGAGATCCTCGCCGACCCGCTCATCGAGAAGGTCTTCTCGAACCTTATCGAGAACGCGCTGCGTTACGGGGAGACGATCACCACCATCACCTTCAGCCTCAAACAGGATGCAGAGACGTACACCCTCCTCTGCGAGGATGACGGGACGGGGATTTCTGCCGACGAGAAGGAGAAGATCTTCACCTACGCGCACGGCATGAACACCGGGCTTGGCCTTTTCCTCGCACGGGAGATCCTGGCCATAACCGGGATCTCCATCCGGGAGACGGGAACCCCGGGGAGCGGAGCACGATTCGAGATCCTCTGCCCGGCAGCGACGATCCGCGCTCCCGGTCGGCAGACCGAATGACAGAGGACGATAACCGCAGGTCCCTCTCATGAACGTCACTGACATTCTGACCACGTTCGTCGCCGATGCGCGCAACCGCGCCGCGCTCATCGTCGGGCTGGCCGCACTGACCCTCGGCGGGAACCTGCTCGCCATGGTCACCGGTACACCCGAGAGCCTTCTTCCCCTTCCCACCCTCCCGCTCACCATCCCGATCATCCTCGCGAGTTACTGGTACCCGCGGCGGGGCATCCTCGTCTCCGTCTGCTTCGCATCCGTCTACGCCGTCACGACCTACTTCCTCTCCCCGCCGGACCCCCTGCTCGCGTACACCATCCTCCTGCGTGCGATCCTCCTCGTTCTCATCGGCGGCGTGGTCGCGTTCCTCGCAACGAAACTCCGTGAGTCGGAGCAGCAGATGAACCAGATCATCGAGTTCCTGCCCGACGCGACCTTCGCCATCGACCGCGAGGGTAACGTCATCGCCTGGAACCGCGCGATCGAGGAGATGACCGGGGTGAAGAAAGAGGCCATGCTCGGCCGGGGGAACTACGAGTATGCCGTGCCCTTCTACGGTGAGGCGCGGCCGGTGCTCGCAGACCTTATCCTCCACGACGATCCCGAGACCGGGTATCCGTCGGTCAGGAGGAACGGCGATGTCCTCGTCGCGGAGGTCTACACCCCCCTTCTCAGGGGCAGGCGGGGGGCGCACATCAGGTTCGCGGCGACCGCGCTCCTCGACCGGCAGGGAAAGGTCACGGGGGCCATCGAGTCCATCCGGGACGTCAGCGACGAGGTGATGACAGAGGCCGCACTGCAGAACGCCAGCCGCCAGTTGAGCACTCTCACGGGAATCCTGCGCACCGACCTCGCGAACCGGCTCGCAGTCCTCTACGGGCATCTCTCGGTAGGCGTGATGAAGTTCGACGATCCCGCGGTACTCTCCTTCATCGACGACCTGAACAACGCCGCAAACGGGATCCGGCGGCAGATCGAGATCTCCCGTGAGTTCCGCGACATCGGGACGTCGCCGCCGGCGTGGATCCCGGTGCAGCAGGCCGTCAGGAAGGCAGCCGCCGGCCTCTCTTTCGGGGGCGTCTCCCTCGAGGCGTGGACGGAACGCCTCGAGATCTTCGCCGACCCCCATCTCGCGACGGTCTTCACCCACCTCTTCGAGAACTCGCTCGCTCCGGCGACGAAGGCGGGCAGGATCGTCGTCACCTACCACCTGCGCCCGGAGGGGTGTGCCATCATCGTCGAGGACGACGGGACCGGCATCCCGGACGCGGAGAAGGAAGGCCTTTTTGCGCAGAAGACGGAGGGTTACGGGCACGGGCTCTTCCTCGCCCACGAGATACTGGCCATCACCGGGATCGCGATCCGCGAGACCGGAACGTTCGGGACGGGAGCGAGGATCGAGATCCTGGTGCCGTCCGAAGGATACCGGGTGGTGTGAGGGGATCGAGATGATAACGGCTGCTATTACAGGAAACAGGACGGCGACGACCGGAATCCGGCCGGAGGTTCGTGAGCTGACGAGCGCGGAGTTCTTCGCTGCAGACGAGGTCTGGCGCGATTACCACGGCACAACCGGCGATCCCGCGCGGGACCGGATCTTCGCGGTCTTCCTTGCAGGGCAGATCGTCTCTCTCGCCCGGTGCAGGAGGCATCCCGACGGCCTGGAGGTCGACGGCGTCTTCACGCCCGACGCCTGCCGCAACAAGGGATATGCCCGTGCGACGGTGACCGCCCTTGTTGTGGCCTGCCACAACGACGACCTCCACATGTACGCGGTCGAGGGCCTCGCCGGGTTTTACGCGGGGTTCGGGTTCGTATCGATACCGGAACGCGACCTCCCGCCAGGTATCCGGGAACGCTACACCTGGGCTGCGGGGAACATGGAAGGCGCCAAGGTCCGGCCGATGTTCAGGAGAGCCGGGTTGTAACCCGGCACCTCGTGAACTTCCGGCGGTCAGGCGCCGGGGCTATGCCCCGCCGCCGCGCTCCTCGAAGTAGCGCAGCGCTTCGGGAACCTGCTCCCTGACCGTCCGCAGGAAGTAGTTCGTGAGGTCGGGATCGGCCACCAGGAACGAGTGCTGCATCGCCCGTTCGGTATCCTTGGTGAGGCCCCCCTCCCGGTCTATCTCCGCCTTGATGTCGTGGACGGCGTTATCGACCTCCTCCTCAGTCTCCCACTTCAGTACCGATATCGTTGCCACTGCTCTTCACCTCACGGCGCTGCCGTATAGGGAGAGGTTCTATTTCAGGTTAACCCTCGCTGGATTGAAAAAAAGGGTCAGGCTTCCCCCTGATCGAGGGGCATCTTTTCAGCTTTCTTGCTGACGAGCGCGCTGTTCCCGGCGGGGTCATCGAGGATGACCGTGAACGGGAAGGCCACCTCCCGTGCGGCGGCGATCGTCTCCGCCATCCTGAGTGCGGCCGCCCGCTCGTCTTCGCTCTCGGGGTTCGCGAGGACCGTCTCCACCGCCTGCTCGAAGCGGTAGAGGACCCCTTCGATGTTGGTGACGAACCCCTCGCAGGCGGTGCCGGGTTCGACCAGAAGACCGAGTTCCGGGATCTCGATCGTCCCCGTCGTGCTCCGCGCAACCCGGATGGCGAGGTCGCCGGGTTCCTCCACCCGCACCGTCCACCGGACGGGGTCGCCCTCCCCGAGGATGATGGTGTCGGTGTGCCGGTAGCCGCAGGCTTCGCAGGCGATTGCCACGAGCAGGAGGTCGGGAAAGTGGGGGATCTCAAGACGGTGATGGACGATCCGGATCTCGTTCCCGCAGGCGGGGCAGGTTCCCGGATGGGACTCCTGCACTAGAAGCCCCCGCCGATCTTCTCGCGGGAGACCTTGACGGACATCGGCGTGATGACGACGTACTTCTGCTCGCCGAGGCCGACGATGTCGCCGTTCACGTCCTTTGCCACGTCGCGGAGATCCTTCAAGACCCGCTCGAACGTCACCTTGTCCATCTTCAGCCGCCCGATGTCGACGATGACGATATTACCGTTGTAAACTTCGTCTTTGACGCGGGGAGTATCTTTGAGATCGGCGATGGTGGCGATCTTGATGTACATGGATGCCGGCTCTTCGTTGCCCGATCCCTCGTAGGAGGCGAGATCGAGCTCCATGTAGTCCTCTTCGTTCCGGGCGGGACTCTTGCCGAGGATGCTGTCAAAGAGTTTTTTAACCATAGAAAAAATGAGGAATGAAATTTATTTAATAGTATCTATTATTTTCTTCGTCAGACCTCCAGGTTCCAGAGATCGTCCCCGACGTAGTGGACGCTTTTGACGGACTTACCCTTCTCCTGCCGCTCCATATCGCCCGCATCCAGGAGCGCAATCCCCACGGCAAGCGGTTTTCCGTGCCGTTCCTCGACAACCTGCACAGGGTGCCCCGCACGGACGTCCGGCGAGATCGATACGATCCCGGGGCGCATGGCATCCGCGCCGTTTGCAACGAACCTGACCGCGCCGGAATCAACCACCACCCGCCGCTCGGGGATCGGGTGCTCGACGAGACCCCGCAGGGTCGGGAACGCCCAGTCATCGGTTCCCATCAGGAGAGGCTTTTTGTCGACAAGGTAGATCCCGACGGGGGCATCCGTCTCCACCCGCTCGATCCGGTCCGACCGGAAGTGGTCGGCGGATGCCCCGATCTCGCCCGTGAGCTGCTCGAGAAGTTCGCTTATCTGCGATTTCCGGATAACATGACGCTTTTTAACGGTAATCTTTGGCATGTCTCGAAACCTCGGGGTACGCTGATGTTCGCGCAGCAACGCGGTTATATTTAAGTAGCTTCCTCACTCAAATATATTACTCCAGAAAGGACGGCAAAGGGTAATCACATGACGCCAAGACCGTTGGATATTTTAGATCAGGTACTGAATCGTCAGCCCGTCATCATCAGCCTCAAAGGTGGGAGGGAGATCCGGGGGATCCTCCAGGGATACGACGTTCACATGAATCTGGTATTGGACAGGGCTGAAGAAGAAGTGGACGGCGCGGCGCAGAAACTCGGCACGTTGATCGTCCGCGGTGACAATGTGATCTACATTACCCCTTCAGTCGAATAACATTAGGTGAGAGAGCATGTCAAAAGGCACACCATCGATGGGTAAACGCCAGAAGCGCACTCACATCGCCTGCAGGCGATGCGGCAAGATCTCGTTCCATGCACAGCACAAGGTCTGTGCGGCCTGTGGATTCGGCAAGAGCCGGAGGATCCGCAGTTACCGCTGGACGGAGAAGAAGGCAAAGGTACCGACGCATTAGAGTTGCATCATGTGTGGTATCGTTGGCATCGTCGATGCTGGCGGTGTCTCGTTTCCGCTGTATTACGCCCTGTACGCTCTCCAGCACCGGGGGCAGGAGAGCGCAGGGATCTCCACTTTTGAAGGCACGATCCTGCACACGCACAAAGCCCAGGGGCTCGTGGCCGAAGTCTTCAACAGCCAGACCCTGCAGGATCTGCCGGGGAACGCCGGAATCGGACACGTCCGCTACCCGACAACGGGATCAAAAGTTCCTGAGAACATTCAGCCGTTCAATTTCCGGTACCGGGGGCTCGATCTCTCGATCGCCCATAACGGCAACCTGGTCAATACCGCTGAACTCCGTGAGGAATATGAGCGTCGGGGACAGATCTTCTGCACCACGACCGATACCGAGATCATGGGGAGCATCATCGCCGAGGCGCTCCGGACCTCGAAGAGCATGGAGGATGCCGTCCTGCTCTGCATGCGGCGTCTGCGCGGCTCCTACGCCACCGTGGCCCTCCTGAACGATACCGTATACGCCTTCCGCGACCCACTCGGCATCAAACCGCTCTGCATCGGAAAACTCGACCACGGCTACATCGTCGCGTCGGAGAGCGTGGCGATCGATGCACTGGGCGGCACGTTCGTCCGGGACGTCCGTCCCGGAGAACTCATCCAGATCGACGAGTCCGGGCTCACCTCCACCCAGATCGCGACCGCGAACCGGAAGGCGTACTGTATCTTCGAGTACATCTACTTCGCCCGCGCCGATTCGGTTATAGACGGGACGCTGGTCTACGACGTGCGGCGCCGGATCGGGCAGAAACTCTATGATGCTGCCCCGGTCGATGCGGATACGGCCTGTCCCGTCCCCGACTCGGGGATAGCCTACGCCGCCGGCTACGCCGAACGCTCCGGCATACCGTTTGTCGAGGGATTGATGAAGAACCGCTACATGGGCCGGACGTTCATCATGCCGACCCAGGAGCAGCGGGAACGGGCGGTCCGGATCAAACTCAATATCGTCCGGGGAAACCTGAAGGACAAACGGGTGGTCCTCGTCGACGACAGCATCGTCCGGGGGACGACGTCCCGCCGGATCGTGAACATGATCCGGGAGGCGGGGGCGGAAGAGATCCATCTCCGGGTCGGTTCCCCGCCGATCATCGCCCCCTGTTACCTGGGGGTGGATATGCCCACCCGCACGGAGCTGATCGCGAGCGGCAAGGATATCGAGGCGGTGCGCAAAAGCATCGGCGCGACGTCGCTCACCTACATCCCGCTCGAAGACCTGGTGGAGGCGATCGGGTGCGGCGAACAGAACCTCTGCACCGGATGCCTGACGGGATGCTACCCGGTGGAGATCAACGGGGAGAAGAGCTGCCACTCAATCGTGGATTACGTGGCCGGCACCCACCAGTCCGACCTCTCGACCTTCAAGGCCGGGAAGGGACGGACATAGGCGGCCGTTCCGGATCACTCTTTTTTTGGCACGACCCTGAAGAGCCCATAACCTTCTGCGCGATTTATTGCCGCAATTCCAGGCGTCTCGGCCGAATAAACCCACCGGTGCAGGAGAACGGATAACGCGTAAAAACATGCAAAAACGCAGAATCTTCTTTCATAGCGAGGGATGGATTTGAACCATCGATCTACGGGTTATGAGCCCGCCGGGATATCCTGACTACCCCACCTCGCTTCCGGCCTGTGAGGTATATGCATTGTATTTTGAGGGATATATACCTTTGTGCCTCCCGAATCGGCGCGGCTCCGGGTGCCGGCGCCCGGCAGAGGGCTAATCATTTAATATGAGCGAGCGGCATACCTCGTCATATGGATGAAGAGAGGCCGCTTGACGACGAACTGCAGCGTCTCCGGGAAGAACGTCTCCGGAAACTCGAAGAACGGATCACAGGTACGCCGGGCGGCGTCATCGAGATCGCCGATGGTGCGCTCCAGAAGATCCTCGGGGAGCACCCCGCCCTGGTCGTCGATCTCTGGGCGGAATGGTGCGGCCCCTGCCGGATGGTGGCCCCGGTCATCGAGGACCTTGCGCGTGAGTTCGCCGGCAGGGTGACCTTCGGCAAGTGCAACGTCGACGAAAGCCCCACAATCGCGGCGAGTTTCAGCGTAACGGCGATACCCACGCTCCTGTTCTTCGCAAACGGCATGCTGGTCGACCGGGTGGTCGGGGCGCTCCCGAAAGAGGCGATCAAGGCACGGGTCATGCGGGCGTTCGGCACCGACTAGAGGAGCGCACCCTGCCGGTACCGGAGCCATTCGGAGAGCCGTGCGGCCATGATGAAGTCGTTCCGGGAGAGGCCGCCGACGGCGTAGGTGTACCAGGCGACGTCCACGAATCTCGCGGCGTGGATCCCGAGATCCGGGGGATGGTCCTCTCGCGCGGCAAAAGTGGCGATCTCATTGAGGAACGTCACCGCTTCAGCAAACCCTTTGCAGGCGAACCTGGCGGTAAGTCGCCCGTCTTCGAACGACCAGTCCGGGACTTCCGGCAGGAGGTCGGCGATCTCCCGCCGGTTCAGCGGTGCCGTATCCGCGACATCGGGGACGATCGCCTCAGACGAAAGATCCATGGTCAACTACCTACCCCTAAAGGGGTGGGCTTGCCCTTCCATCTCTCCTCTACTTGATTCGAGGAGTGGAGTGCAATAGGCTGGTTGACGTCAGCCCTGAATGCAATATTTTTGGCGGCATTGATATCGGCGTTCTCTACATAGCCGCATTTGATGCAGATAAACTCTGATTGAGACTTCCGGTTCTCTTTGCTGATGAACCCGCACTCCGAACATTGCTGCGAGGTGTATCTCGGATTCACAAACACCACCGGAATGCCAACGAGTTGCGCCTTATACAGGATGAACGCGGCTAACTCATAGAACGCCCATTTACCGAAAACAGACCTCAACGGCTTTGAAACCGTGCTACCGGATCGAATCCCCTTCAGGTTTTCAAGGGCGATCGCCCGGTTTGTGCCTTGTGCCGTTGCAACGATCTGTTTTGAGATACAATGATTTGTGTCTTTCTTGAACCTCCGTTCTTTTCTTGAAATGCGTTTCAGATGCTTCTTGGCATCCCATGTCCTGGGGGACTGAAGGCGTGCCTTGAGCGCCGAATATCTTCGCCTGACACTCTCACACCTCTCGCCCGAGAACCGGATACCGTCGTTCGTGGTTGCCAGGTTGACGATCCCGAGATCCACACCGAGTGTACCATCGAGGTTCTCGATCTGTTTTTCTTCAGGGATATCGATCACCAACATCAGGTAGAAGATCCCGTTGATGTAGACGAGATCTGCCTGTCCTTTGACCCGGGTCTGGTCGAGGGTTCGATACCCCCCATATGCAATCGGAACAAGTGTTCTCCCTTCCAGCGTCAGAATTGATACTCGATCCGCACCTTTGATCGTCAGGTTTCGCTGATCGTAGACGACAGCCCCATGAGGTTTGAAGGTATGCTGAACCGACCGATCAACCTTGTAACTCTCAGAAACCTTCCCAACCGCCCGGACAACCATCTGAGCAGAAAGACCAAACATTTCCCGGACTTCGCGGTAGAGGATCTTTTGGAGGCGGATCTTCCCGAATGTCTTGTTCATCCATGCTACTTCGGAGATGTAGTTGCAGGCTTCGTTGAAACGCTCCATTGTCTCCAGGAGGGCGTCGTGTTGTGCCTGCGACGCCAATAACTTCACCTTCACCGTCAGTAGCATAATATATAGAATATTTAGTTCTATAAGTACAAATAGATGTCGGCCTGTGACGGCATTCCTCCCACGACTGAAGTCGTGGGCTTCCTGCCTGTTAGATCGTGATCCCTCATCGGAGAGGAAGAAAAAGGTTATTCCCCGGAAAATCGGTGCGTGAAGACTTTCAGGTTGCTTGAACTCCATCGGGTGCGAAGAACGGTTTATCTGAGAGCAACTCCCCCTTCGTGTATTTCGCGTGAGGTTGTATTGTTATCCCCACCAAGTAACTCACGCGGGAGAACGCGAAGATCGGCTATCCAAGAGCAACTCCCCCTTCGCGGCTTCGCGCTCTTCGCGTGAGGCCGCATCAGTGCTCAACCTGACAATCTCACGCGAAGCCGCAGGGAACGTCGTTCCTACCGGTGCTCAAACATCCTCCCTGTTCGCTCTTCGCGTAAGTTGATCTCAGTGGGCTGCACACTAACGCAACTTCTTTACCAGGAAGGCAACGTTCCCGGCGAACCGCCGGACCGTCCTCATCCCTTCTTCGTCGCCCAGGGCTTCTCCCGGCGTCCACCCGAAGACCATATTCCAGTAGGTCGAGCCCGGGACGATCATGTCGTTCATAAGGTAGAACATCAGCAACTCCTGGAGCGTGGCGGTGTGCCCGCCCCGCCGCGCCACGGCGATCGGGCCGCCCACCTTCCGCGAGAGGAAGGAGTCGGACGCCGTCGAGACCATCCCGATCCGCTGCAGGGCCGCCGTGACGTCGCCGCGGGCGGTGCCGAAGTAGACCGGGGTTCCGACGATGAACCCCCCGGCCTCCCGGATCTCCTCGATGATCTCGTTCAAGCCGTCGTCGAGGGCGCATTCCCCTCCGGTACAGAGCCCGCAGTCGGTGCAGGAGAGGATATGCTTCCCCGCGAGCGTGACGGTCTCGGTCTCGATACCCTCGCGATCGAGGACTTCTGCGCACACCCCGAGCACCTGTGCGGTGTTCCCCTCGGGCCGGGGACTCCCGCTGAGCAGTACAACTCTTCCTGCCATCTCACACCTCGATCAGCCGGTAGGCCTCTTCCCCGAGGCCGATCCTGGCGGCGTACTCGATCTGGTACCTGCCGTCCGTGTAGTCCCAGACCCCCTTGAACTTGTCTTCCCCGGGGGCGTGGTTCGCCGCAAGGTGCGTCCGGGCGAACCCCTGCTCGCTGTTGACGAGGTCGAAACTCGCGCGGTCGATCGCGACCGGGTCGGTGGAGGCAAGGATCCCGATGTCCGGGACGATCGCCGCATCGCTCCAGGGAACACAGTCGCAGTCCGGGGTGATGTCGAGGAGGAAGTTGATGTAGCCGACCCGCCGGGGTTTACTCCGAACAGCGCCGAGGGCGTACTCGCAGAGCCGCTCCAGGAACGGGCGGATCTCCGTCGTCCAGTCGAAGTCGATCGCCCCTTCAGAGCAGGAGCGCACGCAGTCGCCGCACCCGACGCAGTGCTCCGGGTTGAACTTCGCCCGCCCGTCGACGACCGTCATCGCCGCCTGCGGGCAGACCAGGGTGCAGATGCCGCACCCGATGCAGTTCCCGCTCTCCAGGCACGGCCGGGCAGCATGCTGCTCCGCCTTCCCGGCGGGCGGGGCGCAGCCCATCGCCAGGTTCTTGATAGCGCCGCCGATCCCGGCGGTGTCGTGTCCTTTGACGTGCGAGAGGACGAGCATGCTGTCGGCGTCGAGGATGCTTCCCGCGATCTTGACCCTCTGGAAGTGCTTCCCTTCGACCGCGACCTCCCTCCAGTAGCCGCCCGAGAGGCCGTCGGCGATGATCACCGGAGCTCCCGAGACCGCGTAGGCGAACCCGTGCTCGATCGCGGTGGCGGTGTGCCGGACGGCGTCGGCCCGGCTCCCGGCATAGAGGGTGGCGGTATCGGTGAGGAACGGGTGCGCTCCCCGTTCTTTCACCTTATCGACCACCTGCCGGGCAAAGAGCGGGTGGAGATAGGTGTCGCACCCCCGCTCCCCGACGTGCAGTTTGACGGCCGTCAGGTCGTCCGGCCGGATCGCCTCGCCGAACCCGGCCGCATCGAAGAGGCGGCGGATCTTTGCGGCTTTGCTCTCGTGCGGACCCCGTGCCCTTAAAGCGGCGAAATAGACGTCTGCCATCGATCTATGCTCCCTTACGGGTACTCTCTGGCTGCCGGAGAATAAGAATTGCGCCGGGTCTCACCGGTGCGGTGAAGGTTCAAAGAAGAGAGGGAAGAATCCTCACCGGATCTCCACGCCCTTCAACCGCACGCCGGACTCCTCTGTCACGGTACCGACCACCCGGGCGTCGGGGACGATCGCCCGGATCGCGGCGAGGCTCTTCTCCGGGGCAACGAAGGCGTAGCCCATGCCCATGTTGAACGTCCGGTACATCTCCGCGTCGCTGATCTTCCCGGCCTCCTGCAGCCAGGAGAAGATCTCGGGGACTTCGAGGGGATCGGTGAAGGAGAACCCGTACCCCGAGAGCCGCTTGAAGTTCAGGAGGCCGCCGCCGGTGACGTGGCACATCCCGTGGATCTCACAGGCCGCCGTCACCCGGAGGACCTCCGAATAGATCCGGGTCGGCGTCAGGAGTTCTTCGCCGAGGGTCTTTCCGTTCGAGAGACGGGTATCGTAGGTCCCGCAGTCCTCGACGACTCTCCGGGCGAGCGTCAGGCCGTTGCTGTGGATGCCGCTCGAAGGGACCCCGACGATCAGGTCGCCGGGAACGATCCCCTCGCCGGTGACGACCTTCCCCTTCTCCTGGGCGCCGAGACATGTCCCCGCGAGGTCGAGACCGTTCACGAGCCCCTTGAGGGTCGCGGTCTCACCGCCGACGATGTTCATGTTCGCAAGGCGTGCCCCCTCGTTCAGTCCTTTGCCGATCTGAGCCATCTTCTCGGGCGAGAGGGTGTCGGTCGCGATGTAGTCGACGAACGCCACGGGCTCGAGGTTCATCACGTAGAGGTCGTTGACGTTCATCGCGATGCAGTCGATCCCGACGGTACTCCAGTCGCGGAGCGCGTCGGCGACGAGCATCTTCGTGCCGACACCGTCGACGGCGAGCGCAAGGACATAGGGGTCGAAGTCGACGAGGCCGGCGAAGTGCCCGACCTTCCCGAGCATCGGGAACGCGCCGGATCTCTGGTAGGCGAGGGAGTCGATCAGCGCCCGGACCGCCCGGGCCTCGAGGTCGATATCGACCCCGGCCTCACGGTAGGTATGCTCTCCGGCACGGCACGGCACGGAGGCATCTTCGTCCGAGTTCTCCGAGAGCCGGAACTCGTCGTGCAGCACCTGCAGGGCGCGTTTCCCGTCCCCGCCCTTCACGACGAAGGAGACGTTCACCTCGCTTGAGCCCTGCGAGATCATCATCATGTTGATACCGGCCCGGCCGAGCGCCGAGAAGATCCGGCCTCCGGTTCCCGGCGTGCCGGCCATCCCCGCACCGACGACCGCGAGCGCGGCGACGTCCCGGTCGTAGGTGACCTCGCGCACGACACCCTGCTTCATGATCGGGGTGAGGCCGGCGATCGCGGCTTCGAGGTGCGACTCGTCGATGATGAGGGAGATGTTTGCCTCGCTTGAGCCCTGCGAGATCATCATGACGTTCACTTCCCGCTCGGCAAGCGCCGAGAAGATCGTCTTCGCCACGCCGGGACGGCCGACCATCTGGGCGCCGTTGATGTTGACGAGGGCCACCTTCTCGATCAGGGCGAGGGCCTTGACCACCCGCTTCTCCTGGTGCTTGTCCCGGAGGACGAGGGTCCCGGGGACCTCGGGCTTAAACGAGTTCTTGACCCGGATCGGGATGTCCTTCTGCATCGCAGGTTCGATCGAACGGGGGTGGAGGACCTTCGCGCCGAAGAAGGAGAGCTCCATCACCTCAAGGTAGGAGATGTCGTCGAGCACCCGGGCGTCCCTGACGATCCGGGGGTCGGAGGTCATCACCCCGTCGACATCCGTCCAGATCCAGATCTCGTCGGCATCGATCCCGGCGCCGACGACGGAGGCCGAGTAGTCGGAGCCGCTCCGCCCGAGGGTGGTGACGACGCCCTGCTCGGTCGCTCCCATGAAGCCCATGATCACCGGGACGGTATCGGCGAGCAGCGGGGCGACCCGGGCACGAATGTTCTCAGCGCTGACCGGGAGGGCACGGGCGTCCCCGTAGTTTGCGGTCGTGACGATCCCGGCCTCGGCGCCGTCGAGGACGACCGAAGGGATCCCGTGCTGCCGAAGGGCGGCCGAGACGATCGGGGCGGAGAGCCGTTCCCCGAAGGAGATGATGTAGTCGCGGGACCGGGGCGTCAGCTCCTTCAGGGTGTGCACCGCGGTGAGGATGTTCTGCAGCCGGGTGAGCCGGTCGTCGATGATCGCGGTCACCTCGCGGGCGTGGTCGGGAGCCGCCCTCTCGAGGAGCCGGATGTGCCGCTCCCGTATCGCCGAGAGAGACGTCTCGATCCGGGGCTGCTCCTTGCTTGCCATGACCTCGTCGGTCACCGCGATGATCTGGTCGGTGATCCCCGAGCATGCCGATACCACTAACGCGACCTCATCGCCTGCGCTACGATGCGATTCTACGATCTTCGCGACCCTCCCGATACAGTCCGTCTCCCCGACGGAAGTGCCGCCAAATTTCATTAAAAGCCTCATTCTGGCTCACATGTCCTCTGCAATTACTTTATGGTATTATACAACGCACCGACTAATAAGATGCATGTAGACGAGATTGTGGACGCGCACGTGCTGGTTGTCGGGAGCGGCGGCGCCGGGGTGCGGGCCGCCATCGAGGCTTCCCGATACGGCGGCGTGGTCATGGTCTCCAAGACCATCGCCGGCAAAGGCGGGTGCACGACGATGGCGGAAGGCGGTTACAACGCCGTGCTGCGGGACCGGGACTCGGTCGATACCCACCGCGAGGATACGCTGAAGGGTGGGGCATACCTGAACGACCCGGCCCTCGTGGACGCGCTGGTCACCGAAGCGCCGGAACGGATGGCCGACCTCGTCCGGTGGGGCGCGGTCTTCGACGTCACGGACGAGTGCCAGGTCGCGCAGCGGCCGTTCGGCGGGCAGCGGTTCCCCCGGACCTGCTACGCCGGGGATAGGACCGGCCACGAGATGATCATGACCCTCCTCGACCGGCTCGACGCGACCGATACGCACCTCTACCAGGAGGTCTCGGTCGTCGACCTGGTAAAAGACGAGAACGGTGCGGTCGCCGGTGCGATTGCTCTGGACCGGGACGGGGAGATCATGCTCTTCCGCGCGGACGCGACGGTGCTCGCGACCGGCGGGGGGACGCAGGTCTACGATATATCGACGAACTCCGCCGCCGGAACCGGGGACGGGTTCGCGATGGGTTACCGGGCGGGGGCGGAACTGATCGATATGGAGATGGTCCAGTTCCACCCGACCGGGGCGGTCTATCCCTACGACGCCCGCGGCCGCCTGGTGACGGAGGCCGTCCGGGGCGAGGGGGGCCTCCTCCTGAACGCGCGGCGGGAGCGGTTCATGAAGCGCTACGACCCCGACCGGATGGAACTCTCCACCCGGGACGTGGTGGCGCGGGCGATCGCGACCGAGGTGCTGGAGGGCCGCGGGACGAGCCGGGGCGGGGTCTACCTGGACGTGACCCACCTCCCCGCGGAGAAGATCGAGACCCGGCTCCCGGTGATGCTCGAGCAGTTCCTCGCGTTCGGCGTCGACATCCGGCGGGAGCCGATGGAGGTCGCCCCCACCGCCCACCACATCATGGGAGGGCTGCGGATCACCCCGGAGTGCCGGACGACTCTCCCGGGCCTCTTCGCCTGCGGGGAGGTTGCCGGAGGGGTGCACGGCGCAAACCGTCTCGGTGGGAACGCTCTCGCGGAGACGCAGGTCTTCGGGAAGCGCGCCGGGGAGTCCGCCGGGAAGGCGCCCGCACGGAGCGGCCGGTTTGATGAGGGTGCAATCGACGAGAGACTCCGGATGCTCGACAGTTTCTTCGAGGGAGCTGTAAACCCCGCGGATGTCAGGAAGGATCTGAAACTCACGATGTGGAACCAGGCCGGGATCTTCCGGAACGCCCCCGACCTCCGGACGGCGCTCGGCCACGTCCGGCGGCTGGCGGACCAGCGGCTCTGCGCCGCCTCGACCGCGAACCTGCTTGAATGCTGCACCGTCCGGAACATGTGCACCACGGCGTCCCTGATCGTCCGGTGCGCCCTTCTGCGGCCCGAGAACCGGGGAGCCCACGTTCGGCGGGACGCGGAGGTGGCGACCGAACCGGCGAAGTCACCCTTCGGTCACACCTACGTCTCGCTCGCCCGCGAGGGGATCGAGCGGCGGGAGGTCCCGGCATGAAGACGATCACCCTCCGGGTCTCGCGGTTCGACCCGGCCGCGGACGCGGAGCCGCACTTCGAGGAGTACGCCGTCCGGGTCAACGAGGGCGCCCGGGTCCTCCACGCCCTCCACGCGATCCGCGACGGGCACGACCCGACGCTCGCCTACCGCTACTGCTGCGGGTCGGGGCAGTGCGGGAGCTGCGCCGTCCGGGTGGACGGGACGCCCGTCCTTGCCTGCATGGAGGAGGCCCGCGACGGGATGACGGTCGAGCCGCTGAACCTCCCGGTCTTGAAAGACCTGATGGTCGACCTGGAGCCGGTGATCGCGAAGATCGCCCGGATCTGCCCGGCCCCGGACGCAGCGCTCCCGGAGCAAGAGGAGATCGAGGCGATCAAGCCGCTCCGGGACTGCATCGAGTGTTTCTGCTGCGTATCGGCCTGCCCGGCACTCCAGGTGACGGAGTTCGCGGGACCGACGGTGCTCCGGCAGGAGATGCGCCTCGCTCTCGACCCCCGCGACTCCGGCGACAGGATAACCGACGCCATCGCAAAGGGGCTCTTCTACTGCACGACCTGCAAACGCTGCACGGAGGTCTGCCCGAAAGATATCGATATCCCGGGGAAGGCGATCGAGAAACTCCGTGAGATCGCGAACCGCCGCGGGCTGACCCTCCCCCGCCACCAGGAGGTGGCGCGGCTGGTGCAGGAGACCGGCCGGAGCGTCGAGCGGACGCAGCCGACCTTCCTCGAAGAGGTGCCCGAGGTGATCGAGCCCATCGGCCCCGTCCGCGGCGAGGTGGGGTTCTTCGTCGGGTGCATGTTCAACGGCCGGGTGCCGCAGACGGCGCTCGACGCGATGGAGGTGATGAAGCGCAACGGGATCCGGGTGATCGTCCCCCACGACCAGGTCTGCTGCGGTTCGCCGCTGATCCGGACGGGGCAGACGTCATTTGTCGATGACCTGAAGAAGAAGAACATCGAGGCCTTCGCCCGCCGGGGGATCACGACCGTGATGACGATCTGCGCCGGGTGCGGGGCGACGCTGAAGAACGACTACGAGACGCCGTTTGCGGTCAAAGACGTCACGGAGATCCTGACGGAGTACGGGATCGAGCCCCCGGCGAAACTCGACGTCCGGGCGACCTACCACGACCCCTGCCACCTCCTCCGCGGCCAGGGGATCAGCAGAGAGCCGCGGGCGCTTCTGCGCGAGGCCGTCCGGGAGTGCGTCGAGATGCCCCCCCAGTGCTGCGGCGCCGGCGGCGGCGTCCGCTCAGGGGTGCCCGAGGAGGCGAAGGCCCTCGGGGCGAAGCGCGGCGAGGCCGTGAAGGCGACCGGGGCCGACGTGGTGGTGACAGTCTGCCCATTCTGCGAGTTCCATATCGCGGACTGCACGGACGTGCCCGTGAAGAACCTGGTGACGGTGCTGCTCGAAGGGTACCGGAAGAAGGACGCGGAGCGGGAAGGCTCCGCGTGAACCTCAATACCTCTTTTTTTACGGTAGAAACGCCTCACACAACCCCGGCTGCCGGTAGGTCTTCGCATGAGTCGACAGGGCAGGTGTGACCCGCCGTTCCGGTGTTGTTCGTGAGAGAACCGGCTATACGACTCTATCGGGCGATGGCATGACGGGGATCCGGGACACGGTCACCCGCATCAAACTCCAGAGAGGGGCGCGAGTAGACGCAACTTTTTTATCAATTGGTTGAAGTTGTCCCAAAACGCTATTGCCGGGAGGGGAACACCCCCTCCCGGACCCTCCCCGAGTGGCGATATCCAATGGAAAGCCGTTTCACCCTTCTTGTTCAGAATGTGGTTCAAATGATAGATAACTGGGAAGTAGGGGCTCCGGTTAGGGTATACCGAAGGTTCGGAGATCTTTTTGGGACGATCTCGTTCAAATTTGTTCCATGTGGAACAACATGCGTCCATGCAGATCGCTGCTCTTCTGACCCGGGTCACCTGCACCTCCGAAAACCTGCCGGGGATTCGGGCATTTCACGCGAAGCACCCGCGACGGATGAACCGGCGTAGACCGATGCTCCCTTTTGCTGTTTACTTCCCGGATTATGCCGGCGGATGAACGTGCGCCCTGAAGCCTGCACGACACCCATCCTTACACCGGCGGAGGTCTTCTCTGTCACCTCTCGAGCGTCCGGTACCAGACGTTCATGCTCTCGAACCCGCCGCAGATGTAGGTGTTGTTGACGAGGGCCCCATCCGTATAGGTGTAGACCCATGCATCAGTCATCGATCACCTTAACCCGACAAAGACCCATCAGCCAGGTCATTCCGGAGGGCTTGCATCGCGGATCTGAGTGGCGGGATATCGTCCCGAATCGTCCTCCAGATGATCACCCTGTTGACACCGAAGTAGGCATGGATCAGTTTGTCACGCATGCCGGCCATCTCGGTCCAGGGATATCCGGGGTTGCTTTCCCGGACCTCTCGGGGGATGCACTTGGCCGCCTCACCGATCACTTCCAGCGCTCGCGTGACTGCGTAGACGGTCTTGTCGTCCTCAAAGAACTCCTCGTACGACATCCCCCGGGTGAAGTTCTCAATCTTATCGACGGCATCAAGGATATCATCCAGATAATCCAGGGCGCTTCGCGGAGCCGTCATACGTAGAGAACCTCGTTCAAGATACGGTGGCCGATACGAGGCTTGAGCGCGCTCTTTTCAACCAGGTCCACCTTCCTTCCAAGGATCTCGGAGAGGTACCGCTCGAGCCTGAGGAACCCGAAGATCCCCGGCAACTCGGAGAACTCGACCAGGATGTCCACATCGCTTCCCCCGTGCTCCTCGCCGCGCCGGCACGAGCCGAAGATGCCGATGGACCCAACGTGATAGGTCTCCTCCAGGTACGCCTTCTTCCCCCGGAGAATAGCGATGATCCTCGCGCACTCCCCACCGGGCTCGCAGGTGACGGTAGCCATTCTGATCGGATATGGGCCGTTCTCTCTTGTATAGATTATCCCCGAGCCGCTCCACGGCTACGGTCCAGGGGCGGGGGTTGGACGGAACTTAGGGACCGCATCGGAGTATACATCAACCGGGATTGACTCAGCATCTCTGCCGCGACACCCCCGACCGACGTAACCCGATCTCCATTCCCCATTCACACCGGCAGACGAGCGTGCGCCCTGAAGGCGGCACGACACCCATCCTTGCACCGGCGGAGGTCTTCTCTGTCACCTCTCGAGCGTCCGGTACCAGACGTTCATGCTTGCGAACCCGCCGCAGATGTTTGTGAGCGTTCCGGCCCGGGCAGACACAGTGTTGATCGCGTAGAAGGGCGCCCGGGCGATGGCTCCTCATTCCGGCCGCCCGTATTCTCCTCCCCATCCGGGAGAGGAGCAAGGCCGAGAGGTTTTTGCCCCGGAACGCCTGGTGCACGGTGAAGTCGATCATCTCGCTGTTCTCGTCGCCGGGGTAGATCTCCGCGGAGGAAAAAACCCTGAAAACCAAACAGGGGCTAAAAAATCGGAATCGTCGGAGTGCCGAGCCCCGGAGGGGTGTTACTCCTGGCCGTCGCCGCGGTTCAGGAGCATCATGCTCGTGAAGATCCCCGAAAAGACAACCTGCATCCCGGCGAGGAAGAGGGCCAGCGCCCAGACAGCGTTTGCGATCTGGAAGAGCGGGCCGAACCCGGCGGCTGCCCAGTCCCGGAGGATGCCGAGCCCGACGAGGCCGCCGCCGGCCATCAGCAGGATGCCGGCGAAGAGCTCCCGCTCGAGGTTGTGGTAACTCATGAGCCGGGAGAGGAACGCCCCTGCCTCGCCGTAGCCCTGGACGGCCGAGTAGACGGCGATGTTGATTCCCGCAAAGAGCGCCTGGAGCCCGCCGACGAAGAAGAGGGCGGCGAGGATGAAGGAGTGGATGAACGAGGTCTCGATTCCACCCCGGAAGAGGAAGATCACCATCAGAAAGAAGCCGAAGACCGTGAAGAGCAGCCCGGGAACGGTGATGAACGGGATCGGCCGGTAGAGGAGCATGAACCGGACGTGCCGCCAGCCGTCGGTGAAACTCTGCAGTTTCGAGGGGGCGACCCGGGCGGAGTAGGTGATCGGGACTTCGTCGATCCGGAGGTTAGCCTTCGCCGCCTCGATGATCATCTCGCTTGCAAACTCCATCCCCCCGGTCTTGACGTTCATCCGTTCGAGCGCCTCCCGCCGGAACGCCCGAAACCCGGTGTGCGCATCCGAGATCCGGATGGAAAAGACCCGGTTGAGGAGCCAGGTGAGGAAGGGGTTGCCGACATACCGGTGGAGGGCGGGCATCGCCCCCGGCCGGATCTCCCCCCGGAGCCGGGAGCCGAGGGCCATGTCGGCGCCGGCATCGAGCAGGGCGAGGAGTTTCGGGATCTCAAGGAAGTCGTAGGTGTTGTCCGCGTCCCCGATGACGATGTACTCCCCCCGGGCACGCGCGAGTCCCGCGAGGTAGGCGTTGCCGTAGCCCCGTTTCTCCGGCCGGACGACTGTGGCCCCGAGGTCCCGGGCGATCGCCGCCGTCCGGTCGTCGGAGGAGTCGGCGATGATGATCTCGCCGTCGATCTCGAGTTCGGCAAAGACTTGCTGGATCTTTCTGATGCACTCGCCGATGGTGGCCTCCTCGTTGAGCGCCGGGAGGACGACGGAGAGGGTGGGGGTATTCATTTCTGGAATAGTATCGGGCTTTCGCCGTATAGAGTGTATCGATTGCCTTCGGCCGGAGCGGGGTGTTCCAGCGGGTCGTCTACCGTCCCGGCGAACGGTTCCTCTACGGTGTAACCTGAAGCCTACGGGCAGGAAAGCGGCCTCTACCGACAGGAGAATATCGTCGAGAAACTCCTGATGAACAAAGCCTAGCCCCTCAAGATCGAGCTTACGGCGTTTTTGCGGGCCGCGCGCGACAGGATGGTCTTCCCGGTGACGCCGGAGCAGGGTCTCGGGAACGCCCGGGTCTGCGAAGAGAACCCAAGGGTCTTGCAGCGTGAAGATTTTTCAGTCGTTGGAGTTCATTCGAGATCTTGGCACGGGAATCTCCAACGTGAGCGATTCGCCGGGAATACTCCGGGCTGATACAGGCGGAGGCGTGGCGGCGGATGTATGGTTGCCCGAACCCGGCAATGAGACAACTGGAAAATAAGGGCTCCGAAAACCAGGATATGGGCAGGATCCGTGCAAGGGGGTCGCGAAGAGAGGGGAGATAAGCATCTCTTAAAACGGATCTTACCGCTTTTTCCTGATTTATTGCAACTCTTTCACAGAGTGCTCGTAGTTGCGCCATAACATAATTGAGAAAGCGCTAAACCCGGGCACTGGCATAGACTCTTCATGCGTTACATCGTCACCGGCGGGGCTGGGTTTATCGGCTCCAACCTTGCGGAGACCTTAGCTCAAAACCACGACGTCATCATCATCGACAACCTCGTCACCGGGCGGCGGGAGAACATCGAGCACCTCATCGGCTATCCCCGGGTGACGTTCGTCGAGGGGAGCATCACCGACCTCGACCTCTTGATGGAGACGTTCCCGGGCGCGGACGGCATCTTCCACCAGGCGGCCATTCCGTCCGTGCCCCGGTCGGTGAAGGACCCGCTCGCCTCGAACGAGGCAAACGTGACCGGCACGGTGAGCGTGCTCGTCGCGGCGAAGGACTGCGGGGTTCCCGCCGTCGTCGCTGCCTCCTCCTCCTCGGTCTACGGCGACACCCCGGTCTTCTCGGGGTGAACAGGGCACGAAGGCTGCTTTACATTGGTGATAGTGGAGTATGTGACCACCACATGCCTGCTGTCCACAATTGCCCGGAATGGCGGATTGAGTGGATATTCCCGCACCCTCCCCTCCCGCCTCACTACAATTATGCCTATCTCAGCAAGAGTGGATAGATTGCGCCGGGCGGTTCAAATTCGTCCGTATCTCCGATGGGCTTTTTCGATGGACATGGCGTGGGTGATATAGACGAGGTTGTCGTCTGGATCGATATTGTAGATTACCGTGAACGAACGTGCGACATGGAGTCGGTAAGATTCCCGCTTTTTGTTTGTACGGAGTTTTTCTTTGTCTCCGTCCGGGCCGGGGTATGGATTGTCCTGCAAAATTTTCAGTTTTTCTTTGATGACCCGTTGATCTTTGGCATCGAGAGAATTTAAGAAGTCCAGCGTACGTTTGTCCACCATGAGGCGGAACGTCACAGGTCTAACTCCACGAACTCGTTCCTTGCCATGACTTCTTCGATATCATCCGTGAGCCGCTGTTTCTTTACCTTCTCCACCAGCCTCGCAAGAGTCTCGTCAAGTGTCTCGCCCGGGTGCCTGAGATCCAGGATCTGGTTATAGGTCTCTTCCGATACGGGGAT
>DAIRGM010000001.1:0-91098 GCA_036794525.1 Methanoculleus sp. | reverse complement strand
CGGGTGCTGGTAGAAGGGGGGGCTTGCGACCATCACGGTCGCGCCGGCCTCGTCGGCCGCAAGCATATTCTTCAAATGAATCCGGGAGAGCGGCATCTCCCGGAGAAGGAGGAGGAGGGGGCGCTTCTCCTTGAGGCAGACGTCCGCCGCCCGGCCGATCAGGTTGTCGGCGAGGCCGTTGCTGACGGCGGCAAGCGTCTTCATGCTGCAGGGGACGATTGCCATCCCGTCGTAGCGGAACGATCCGCTCGCGATATCGGCTGCGAGGTTGCTGTTCTCAGCGTATACGGCGTCGAATCCCCCGAGGTCGACGCCTTCGATCCCGGCGATCTGCCGGGCGGTGTCGGAGATGACGATATGCACCGTTGCCCGTTCGCAGAGCACTTCGAGGAGGCGGCGGGCGTAGACGACGCCGCTCGCCCCGGTGACCCCGACGACGAATTCCTTCTTCATGCGCTCTCCATGTACTATGTCACTATGAGTTTATCCTGTTTGGTCGCCCGCTTCACCCGGAGGATCTCCATCGCCGCCTGCTCGACCGCGTTCCGGTGCTCCTCTACGGTGTAGACACCGAGGCGCCACTGCTGCCGCCGGGTGTCGTTCAAGGTATTGATGAGGGGGGAGACCTCCTCGATATCGACCATCGCGTGGCTGTTCCTGACCCGGACCTCCATCGAGAGCGCCCGGGGGAGCGGGGGGATGTCGACCAAGACGCAGTCCTCCGTGACCCCGGCGCTCTCGGCGATCTCGCGGGCGATCTCCCGCTCCCAGGCGGGGCCGAGGTCCTGCCGGAGGGCCGCGGCGTTCACCCGGTCTTCGCCGACATAGAGCGCCCGCTTGTAGAGGTCGCGGTAGTAGACCCGGCGGGCGAGGTCGCGGGTAATTTCGCAGGAAGAGTGCTTCAGCCGCTCCATGCAGGCGGCGTCGTCCATGCGCATCAGTTCGCGGGCGCCCGTGCCCGGGACGTTTCGCACCTCTTCGCGGAGGGCGTGGACGAACATGCTCGTCGCGATCCGGCTCACATGGTGGAAGTAGACCGCCGGGCGCATCAGCGTCCGGGCGATGAGGAGCGACTCGGCGGCGTTGATCCCGCCTTCGTGCAGGGCGATGCCCGATTCGGTGAAGATGGTGCTCCGGATCAGCCGGTGTGCGTCGACCGTCCCGTAAGGGACGCCGGTATAGTGGGCGTCCCGCATCAGGTAGTCCATCCGGTCGACGTCCAGGCTCCCGTGGATGATGCTCGCGAGGCGGTGCTTTCCCGCGACGACGGCGCAGACCTCGGCGGGGTCGAGCCCTTCGCCTTCGAGGATCCCGGCGGTCGTTCCCTCGCGGACCAGACGATCGATCTGATGGTGGCTCCTCCCCGTGAACTCCTCCATCACCGGCTCGGTGACGTGGGAGAAGGGGCCGTGGCCGATGTCGTGGAGGAGGGCGGCCGTGGTGACGAGTTTCGCCTCATCCCTATCAAGCCCGAGCTGGCCCGACATGAGGCCCGATAGATGCATCGCCCCGAGCGAGTGCTCGAACCGGGTATGGTTTGCCCCGGGGTAGACGAGGTTTGCAAACCCGAGCTGGGTGACGTGGCGGAGCCGCTGGACGACCTCCGAGTCGAGCAGCCGGAGCGCGAGCGCGTCCGCCTCGACGTAGCCGTGCACCGGATCCTTGATGATCTTCATCGGTTCTGTTAAGAATCTTGGGAGATGAGTGATAAAGGTATTTGCCCTGACTATCATTCAGCTTCGAACATCGGAAACCATACACTCACTCAGAAAAATAAGGAGATGGGATTCCTTTACTTAATTATTCAAAAAGTTAACTGTAACAGGGTGAAACGGTATCCCCACTACAGGTGCTGGTGTCCTGTTCCAGACCCTCGTTCATAGACTTTGATGCATTATCCTTACTCTGTTTTGGGCGTAATTTAAACGCTTCGTCAAAGGTCTTGGCACTGGCAAACTTATCGACTAGTCCTTGATACGGCGGGAAAGCTCCTCCAAATCCGATGACCCTACGGGCATCAGCAATGGCCTCCAATCGTTCTGGAACCCAAAGGGGCGAGACAAATTGATTTTTCTTTAAGGATGTTATGGGCTCGTATCTCATCGGATACGAAACACACCCTAGATTTGCAATATCCTGAATTATTTCCAAAAATGACTCAGGAGTATCTCCATACTCGTTACCCGGGTTATAGAAGTTGAATAATGTGTAGAAGAGGATTTTTCTTCGTCTTATCCCCGCTTCTTCGAGATGTTCAACTGCTCGTTTTACTGCAGCCTTTTCATCTTTGAAATCGTATGCCATCCTAATTGTAGGCATATTAAGGTCTGCTATATGCTGAGCTTTTTCCTCATCCATCAACCTGGCATCGAGACCTTGATTAAAATCGATTTTCAGCCCTGTCTCTTTTAAGTCTATAATTGTCTTTCTCCACTGCGGTGAGGCGAGGAAATTGTTATCCCATAGGATTACTTGTTTATGGTCGGGATGAATGAAATTTTGAACATCCGAGATGGCAACCCTGATCTTACCTTCCAGTTTTGGAACAACACAAAAAGGGCAGTTCCGGATGCAGCCGCGTGTGGAGAATAAAATCGAACTGTCCCAGTTTTTCCACTTTTCAACAGTATTCAGAATATCATATGCGGGCATGTACTGTTCAGCAGATTCATGCAATCCAACATGAATATCTACAAAAGGATAGTGAAATTTGACTCTATCGGGCATTATTGATGCATATAAGCCCCCTACAGATATTTTTGTGCCGGGAAATTTTTTTTGATAGTATTCTATTGCTTTATGTACTGGAGCCCAAGCAAATGTGAAAAGCGATGTGATGTAAACTATATCTGGGTCAGTGTTTAGATTCTGTTCAAGACCCCGAACTAAACTGATCTTATCTCCACGTGAACGATGATATGCGGCTAGCTTCAACAAACCTAAAGGAGGATATTTTGAATAATACTGCGGTTCGACGAGAAGAATCTCCATAAATGATAAATATTCGTTTTTGCAGATAAAGGTTCCTGAGAAATGGTCGCTTACGGATCCACAAAAACGGGATAGAGAGGATCCTCAAACCCCTGAGTTCAAACCCTCTCTGAATGATCTATCAGCCGATAAAGCAAACCCATAACCGCCACGATTTGCGTCATGATCTGCCAACGTTCAGCCTCTGTGGTCCCTTCTAACCATTCCAACGTTTCATACCCTTTTTCGTGCTTGAAGGAATTGATGATCAAATCATAAAATGCATAGACCATCACACCGAAGCGCCGGTTCTTTTCTGCCTTTGGATGGAAGTGCAGTAATGGACCGTCTCCACGGGGATTTACACTTCCAAAGCCGTACGCCTTGGCAACAAGTTCAACAAACTTCTGGGCATTTTCGCCTGTTTTTTCTTTGAGTAGGTCCTCAACAGCATCTGCGACTGTATTAACGGGATTTAATAGTCCTTTTCCTTTGGATCTTTTTATCGATTCTTTGACTGCTTTCGGGAGCGTATCAATCATTTTGTTTAGTTCTTCCTTTCTTTGCCTGATTAATTCCGCCTGTAAGTCCTTCTCAGAACAATTTATTGAATCTGCAATTTGATCGAATTCCTCTTTGATCTCATCTGCGTGTGCATCCATGACGGCCTTAACTGCTGTGAATGCTGGATTCTCAGGGAAACTCCTTGGTTTTGCATAACTGGCTTTGACTTCTTTAACAATCTTTTTGGCCTCAGATATGTTTCCCTTGGCAACATTTGACGAGACACTGTTTAGCTTTCTGAATTTTACAGCGTCTGCTTGATATCGATTTGCACTTTGCAGTTGCGTAATACAGTCTTTAACTTGATCAAAGAGAGACTTGAATTCATTACTATTATATTCAAATCCATTCCGTCCAGCATTTTCACGAATCCTTTCCGAGATTACGTGAATCTCTCCATATTGCCATTGATTATAGGTTCCAACATAAAATGATTTAATTAAATTCTCATCTCCAATTGTCATGCCTTTCTTTTTAAAGAAAATACCCCCATTAGGCCACTTCAGGGTTTTACTTTCTCTTGTTGTAACAAACCACCCTACTGCTACAGTTGTCCCCTCGAAAGTAAACGCATATGGGATAATCGGCTCATAATAGAGATTTCCATTGTACGGAGGTCTGTAGATCTTCTCGTTATTAAATCGAATTTCCACATTAGGGAACGTAACTCCATTATCAATGAGATATTTGTTTACTTCCGCTAACCTTGGAAACTTCACCAAATCAAATGGCGCAGGAGCAATTTTTTGGAGATATTGGGATACGTCTTTGTCAGAAAAGAACCTCCTTTGATTCGGAAGTATCGTTTCAAGTCTAATTGTGGTGAAGTGATCATCCTCCAAAGACTCTCTCTTGCCCAGTGCTACTTCTTCAATTTCAGATGTCGCTTTTGTGAGAATATCTGTTATTGGTTCATTGCTTTGGCTTGCGTTTCTAAGTATTTCATTGTCTATTTCTATCCGTAGTTTGGGCTTATTTTTCATTTTAGATAGTATGACTATCTTCATTGATGCAGAGACGCCGCTCCAGATTCCAAGACCTCTCCACCCGATCTGCCCCCCTTCCTTGCTCGATACGCCAATACTGAGAGCTTTCTTAAGGGCAGGTTCGTCCATGCCTGGGCCATCATCACGAATTACAAGTGTATTTCCATTTTCAAGGAAGATTTCAATGTTTTTTGCGCCTTCATCAACGCTATTTTGGACATATTCGCGGACACAATTCAGATTCCCATCATAAAGACCCGCAGTAATTGTTTCAATTAAGCGTGCGCCAATAATTTCATCTGTAAATTCCATTTACCTCATCCCGAAATGAATTTGAAAACGCTATATATCTATACATGACACTTGACGTATCCAGTATTCATATAAATATCGATCCTTAGCAAAGGATATCTGGCAAGCGTTTTGATATTTATGGCCCTTTATCAATGAATAATCAAAACAAGTGGTTCAAGTATTCTAAGTAGTAAGCGCCCGGATAATACGAGCCTTTGTAGCGTCATCACGTCGAAAGTACCTCATTTGCCCTCCGATTCCACCCCACACTTGGTAACCACCATCGAGATCCGTCCATGCGCGCCTGCATCTTCCGTCTGAACTCGGACTGTATCTCCCGGACCTCGGCCGGGGCCATCACCATGAGTTGAGGTTCTGCCTGCCGGTAGTAGTCCTCGATGTCCCCACCACAGCAACTGAAACCGTTAACCCCCCCGACACCCCACATACATGACATTCAGCCATGATCACCTTCCTCTCCGGCGGAGCCGGAACGCCCGCGCTCATCCGGGGCGTCCGCCAGATCCTCTACGACAGCGAGATCGCCGTGGTCGCGAATACCGCCGAGGATCTCTGGATATCGGGCGGCCACTGTGCGCCGGATATCGACACTGCCGTCTTCCTCTTTGCGGGCATCCTCGACACCGGCCGGTGGTGGGGGATCAAGGGCGACACCTACGCCACCCATAACTACCTCCCGAAGGTGGCGGGCGGCGAACCCTTCCCGGTCGGCGACCGCGCCCGGGCCGTCCAGATCGCCCGGGCGGCGCTCCTCAACGAGGGCCTGTCCCTGACCGAGGCGGTCGAGCGCCAGTGCCGCTCGCTCAACATCGGGGCGACCGTCCTCCCGATGACCGACGGCGATGCCGCCCTCTTCGTCGACACCGGAACCGAACGCATCCCGCTCCTCGAGTACCGGATGACCGCCGACCCCGGGACGGAGGTCCGGGAACTCATCGGGCCCGTTCCGCCCGCGGTCGCCGACAGGGTGCGGGCGGCGATCGAGGCGAGCGACGCCGTCGTGATCGGCCCCGCGAACCCGGCGGCGAGCATCCTCCCCATCCTCGACTGCGCCGGGATGCGGGACCTCCTCCGCGATGCGTTCGTCGTCGCGGTCTCGCCGTTTCGGGGCGGCGCCGCGCCCGACCCGAAGGACGCCGCCCTCATGCACGCCGTCGGAGAGCCCCCCACGTCACCGGCGGTCGCCCGGCTGTATGGAGATATCGTCGATGTCTTCGTCCAGGACATCCACGACCCGGACGACGTCCCGGGCTCGCTCCGCCTGGAGACGCGTCTTTTGCACGAGCGGCAGGCGGAATCGCTCGCCTGGGATATCATGGCGGTCATACGCCACGCGGTTTCGTGAAAATAGGGCGTTCGCTACCGGCGTGTTTTGGGAAAATTCATATATCGATGCGCTTGATACGCTAACTATCCAATGATAACCTTCCTCTCGGGCGGAACCGGAACCCCGAAACTCCTCCGCGGGATGCGGGAGCTGCTGGACGAGCGGGATATCGCGGTCGTCGTCAACACGGCCGAGGACACCTGGCTCTCCGGCAACCACCTCTCGCCCGACATCGATACGGTCATGTACCTCTTTGCAGGCATCCTCGACACCAACCGGTGGTGGGGAGTCAGAAACGACACCTACATCACCCACGACCTCCTCGCACGGCTCGGCATCGACGAGTACATCGCCGTCGGCGACCAGGACAGGGCGATCCATGCAGCACGGGGAGAGATGCTCAGGAACGGCATGCGGCTGACGGAGATAACCCGGACACTCTGCAGCAGGCTGGGCATCCGGGCGACCGTCCTTCCCATGACCGACTCCGTCGTGACGACCTATGTCAAGACACCCCGCGGAGAGATGCACTTCCAGGAGTACTGGGTGAAGCACCGCGGAGACGTGGCGATCGACGGCGTCGTCCGAAGGAACGACAAGCCGCCGGCCGCGACCGGCGAGGTGATCGAGGCGATCGAGGGAAGCGATGCGGTGGTGATCGGACCGAGCAACCCGGTCACGAGCATATCCCCGATCCTGGAGTGCGCCGGGGTGCGGGAGGCGCTCCGCCGACAGTGCGTCATCGCGGTCAGCCCGTTCATCGGGGATGCGCCGGTCAGCGGCCCGGCGGCGGCCCTGATGCGGGCGTTCGGAAAAGAGCCCTCGTCCGCCGGAACCTACGGTCTCTACGAGGAGTTCGTAGACGTCTTCATCCAGGACATCCGCGACCCGGTCGGGCTTCCGGGGGCATTGCGCCTCGACACCCTGATGGTCAACCGGGGCAAGAGCCTCGACCTCGCAAAGAGCATCCAGACCCTGGTCTACGGGTGCTAAAAGACCCTTCACTCCTTCTTTTGTTTCCCCCGGTAGTCCTCTATCGCCGCGTGGAGCGCGTCCGCCGCCAGGTTCGAGCAGTGCATCTTCTTCGGCGGCAGCCCGTCGAGTTCGGTCGCGACGTCGTCGCGGGTGATCGCCATAGCCTCCTCAAGCGTCTTTCCCCTGGCCATGTCGGTCACCATGCTGCTCGTCGCGATCGCCGACCCGCACCCGAACGTCCGGAACCTGATATCCTCGATGACGTCGTCCTTGACCTTGATGTAGATCTCCATGATGTCCCCGCAGACAGGGTTGCCGACCTTGCCGTAACCGTCCGGGTTCTCGATCACCCCGACGTTGTGCGGGTTCATGAAGTGCTCCATCACCTTCTGGCTGTATCCGACCTGTTCTGCCATGATGCTTACCGTCCTATAGCGATGTAATGGCCCGAGGGCGTTTAACTGTTTCTCGGGTCCAACACCCATGCTGCGCGCCGCCGTCGCGAGTACGAACGGTGCGTGCAGCCGCTCGCCCGGGGTTACACCACCCATGCCGCGCAGGAGCCCGCTTTTCGGCCGGTCACGTCGCCTTTGCCGCCGGAGCCGTTCCCTTACGCACGATGAAGGTCGTCACGCCGCTTGCGACATGCTCTTCCTCGATATTATGCCCGTTCTCAGCGGCCCACGACCTGACCGACTCGACAAGGTCGTGCCTGTCGGCCGTCACCTGCAGAACCTGCCCTTTCTCGAGCACCTCCATCCCCTCCTCGATCATGAGCATGGGCGACTGGCACATGCCGACACAACTCACCGTCTTATCCGCGTACATTCGTCTCACCTCACTTCATCTTCGGAGAACCTCATGGCCCCCGTCATTCTTCCCGATCCCGTCCCCGACCGGCCGCGCCCGTCATGGGGTTGCTCCTCCCGATGCAGGACGCGCGTGGGAATCCGGTGCCGCAACCCGGGAAAACATGCCGCTCCCGGGAGCACGGGGTGCTGCCCCATCCCATATAAGCGTTCCTTTCGGGGTGGCGGCGGGTGACCTCGCCTGACGGGCGCGCTCCATCCTCTTCCCGGCGACCTGCGGGAGGCTCCCGGGTTGCCGCGGGATATGCGGCAATCCCGATTCTTAAGGGTAGATAGACGGGATCCGGCGTAGCCGCAGTCGCCCGGGGGGCGATACATTACTCGCGTATTTCCGGGTAATTTCATATTTTCCAGCATCCTATCCACCTAATGCTAAAACGGTGCGAAATTCCACCTTTTTTCCGATTTGTGGCGGTTATAACCGAAAATATTAAAAAAAACAAGCGATAAGAAGATCCTTAATGTTCGTTCCGACCAAGTGTTTCTTTACGAAAGGTGTGGGGATCCACAAAGACAAGCTGGCATCGTTTGAACTGGCCCTCAGGGAGGCGGGTATCGAGAAGTACAATCTGGTCTACGTCTCGAGTATCTTCCCCCCGAACTGCCAGCTGGTCTCGCCTGAGGAAGGCTTGAAGGAACTCTCCCCGGGGAGCATCGTCTACGTCGTCATGGCCCGCGCCGAGACCAACGAGCCGAGCAGGCTCGCCTCCGCGGCCATCGGTCACGCGATGCCGAAGGAGAGCAACACCTACGGCTACCTCTCCGAGCACCACGCCTTCGGGGAGACGGCGGAAGTCTCGGGCGAATACGCCGAAGACCTTGCGGCAACCATGCTCGCGACGACGCTCGGGATCGAGTTCGACCCCGACAGGGCGTGGCAGGAGCGGGAGCAGATCTACAAGGCGAGCGGCCGGATCATCAGCACGACCCACACCTGCCAGGCGGCGGAAGGGGTCATGGACGGCCGCTGGACGACGGTCATCGCCGCAGCGGTCTTCCTCTAAGACCTGCACCTCCCGGGGCAGCCGATCTCTTTTCCTGCGGCTGCCCCGCCGAAGTCTTCTCCCGGGCCGGAGCGCAAAGCAAAATACCTCCTGGGGCCCACACTGTATTCAGGTTTTTCACATGCGTCTACCAATACAGGCCGTAACCCCGGAGACGGAATCTGCCGAGATCGTCGGCTGGGTGCACGAGGTTCGCGACCTCGGAGGACTCTCGTTCTTCCTGATCCGCGACCGGACCGGCATCATCCAGGTGACCATCCCGAAGAAGAAAGTCCCGGCAGAGATCCTTGATGTCGCCCGGAACGTTTCGAGAGAGTCCGTTGTCAGGGTCCAGGGCAGGGTAAAGGCGATCGAGAAAGCACCCGGCGGGCGCGAGATCGTTCCCGAAGAACTCGAGATCATCAGCACCGCAGAGAGCCCGCTCCCGCTCGACGTCGCCGAGAAGGTTCCCGCCGAACTCGATACCCGGCTCGACTCCCGGTTCCTGGACGCGAGAAAACCGCGTGTCCGCGCCATCTTCTTCATCCGGTCCGCCGTGACCTCTTCCGCGACCGCGTTCCTCGCCTCCCGGGGCTGCATCAACATCACCACCCCCAAGATCGTCGCCGCTGCTACCGAGGGCGGCACGGAACTCTTCCCGATCGCCTACTTCGAGAAAGAGGCGTTCCTGAACCAGAGCCCCCAGCTCTATAAGCAGATGATGATGGCTGCCGGGTTCGAGAGCGTCTTCGAGCTCGGGCCCATCTTCCGCGCCGAGGAGCACAACACCGTCCGGCACCTCAACGAGGCGACGAGCCTCGACGTCGAGGTCTCGTTTGCCGACCATAACGACGTCATGGAACTTCTCGAAGACCTGATCGTCCACGTCTACGACTCTGTCGCGGAGAACTGCGCCGACCAGCTCGCGGAACTCGGGGTCGAACTTGCGGTCCCGAAAAAGCCGTTCCCGCGGATACCCTACGCGGAGGCGATCGAGATCGCGAACCGCACCATCGAGGAGAAACTCACCTTCGGCGCCGACCTCTCCCCGGCGGCCGAGCGGGCGATCGGTGATACCGTCGGGCAGCACTACTTCATCGTCGACTGGCCGACCGATATCAGGCCCTACTACGCGATGCCCTACCCCGATCGCCCCGAGTTCTGCAAGGCGTTCGATATGATGCACCCCCGGATGGAACTCTCCTCCGGCGCCCAGCGTATCCACGACCACGACCTCCTCGTGGAGCGGATCCGTGCGAAAGGCCTCTCTCCCGAGAGTTTTGAGTTCTACCTGAAACCGTTCCGCTACGGCATGCCCCCGCATGCCGGATGGGGGCTCGGCATCGAGCGGCTGGTGATGACGATGCTCGACCTTCCAAACATCCGCGAGGCGGTGCTCTTCCCGCGTGACCGGCACAGACTGACGCCATGAATTTAATTACACCGCCGACCTACGGATCGATGTGCTTGCATAACCGGCACAGGACCGTCCCATGACCCTGACAAGCGTGCGCCTCCCGACCACGGTGGTCGGGAGCTACCCGGTGGTGAAAGGAACGGGGGTTCGCGCCCTCATGGACCCGCTGAAACATGCGGTGGAGGTAGCGGTGGCCGACCAGATCGGCGCCGGGATCGACATCATCTCCGACGGCCAGGTCCGGGGCGACATGATCCGGGCTTTCACCTCCCACCTCCCCGGGATCCGCGGGTCGTCGGTCGTCGGGAGAGTCCAGCCGGCGCGGCAGGCCATCACCCTCGCGGATACCCGGTATGCCCTCACCAGGCACCCGAAGGTGAAAGGCATCCTCACCGGCCCAAGCACGCTCGCGCACGGCCTTTCGATCGAGACGCCGTTCTACCGGAACAAAGACGAACTGGTTCTCGATCTCGCGCAGGCGCTCGCGGTCGAGGCGAACTACCTCCAGGACGCCGGCGTTGCGCTCATCCAGATAGACGAGCCCATCTTCTCGACGGGGGCGGCGAACCTCGCCGTCGGCCGCGAGGCGGTGAACGCGATCGCCGGCATGCTCCGGGTGCCGGTCTGCCTCCATGTCTGCGGGAACCTCGGGAACGTCATCGACGACGTTCTCAGGACAAACGTCGCCGTATTCGATTTTGAGTTCGCGAACAACCCCGGAAACCTCGAGGTGCTCTCGGCAAAAGACCTGCGCGGCCGGATGATCGGTTACGGCTGCGTGGACTCGGCTGATCCCACCGTCGAGAGCGTCGAGGTAATCGAGAAAAGGATCGAGGCCGGAATCGACGTCTTCTCCCCCGATCTCATGCTCATCGACCCCGACTGCGGTCTCCGGATGCAGACGCGCGACGCAGCGCTCGGAAAACTGAAAAATATGGTTGTTGCGGCGGGGCTTGTCCGGGCCGAGTATACCGGCTAGACTACCCTGCTCGTCGTCGAGAGTTCGAGGCCTTCTGCGACGATATGGTAGGGGACGACTCGTTGCGGCACGTCCGAACCTTTGAGTTTCTCGATGGCGAGCGTCCGCTCGAACTCGTTTCCGTGAACTTGCTGCCTGAGAGAGATGAAGACGTCGGCCGCCCGCATGATCCGGGCCTCTTCCGCGGGGCTGTGGACTCCCGTATAAACGAGGTAGACGATGTTTGCACCCCCCTCGACGATCGGGCGCGTCTCTTCGAGGAGGAACCTGACGGCCGTGTCGATCCCCCAGGCGGCGACCAGCGTGGAGAGCGAGTCCACGACGACCTTCTCGCCCGCCATCGCCGCCGCCATCGCCGCGGGGTCCATACCCCGCGCGTCGATCATATGCTCTCCCGACGCTGTATCGAGCATCAGGTAGGCCCCCGCCCCTTCCCCTTCCTGCCAGAACTGCTGTGCCAGGAGTTCAAGACCGCTCAGCGGAGATCCGGCGATGACGATACGGGTGCCCGGTGAAAATCCTCCGTCAAGCGCCAGGTCCAGGCCTGCGATTCCTGTCGAACGTTTGGTGGTGTCTGCCACGTCTCTACCTCGGGTACGCAGGATATTTGCCGCCCTTTCCTAAATACCTACCCTGTCGGATGCGCTCCGTCGCTGCAGTACTCCTCCCGGAGACGCTTTCTGAGAAGTTTCCACCCGTTCACCCGGGGGATCTCGCCGGCGATGATGACCCGGCGGGGAACCTTGTAGCCTGCGAGACGTTCGCGGGCGAAAGCGATGATCTCGTCGGGCGAGATATCCTTCTCGGAAGGAACCACCACGGCCACCGGAACCTCGCCCCGGTGCTCGTCGGCGCACCCGAAGACCGCCGCGTCGCGGACGCCCGGGTGCTGGACGAGGACGTCCTCGACCTCGGTCGGGTAGACCTTCCAGCCCGACATCACGATCATGTCCTTCTTGCGGTCGGTGATGTAGAGCATCCCGTCCTCGTCCAGGTGGCCGACGTCACCGGTCAGGAACCAGCCGTCGGGGAGGAAGACCGCGGCGGTCTCTTCGGGCATCTGCCAGTAGCCGAGCGCCACCCCCGGCCCCCGGAGAGCGATCTCGCCGTCAACGCCGGGCCCGAGTTCCAGGTAAGAGTCGTTCGCATCGACGATCTTCACCTCCGAGAACCCGACCGGGGTGCCGACGCTCCTGAACTCATCGGCGGTCGCATAGTGCTCGGGCCGGATGGCGGTTCCTGTTCCGACGACGACCGTCTCGGAGAGGCCGTATGCGTTGACGACGGGGATGCCGAACCGCTCGTGGAAGGGTTTCCAGACGCCGGGCGTCAGGGGGCCGCCGCCGCTGATCATCGCCCGGGCGGTGGCGAGCGCCGCTTCGGTCCCCGGCGGGGTCTGGATGAGGGAGTGGATCACCGGCGGCATCCCGGCGACGATCGTCGCCCGGTATTCACGGGCGAGTTCGAGGTAGCGGTCGAGATCGAACCGCTCCATGACGACGTAGGTTCCGCCGGCCCGGAGAGTGGCGATCCCCCAGCTCACCCCTACGTGCCCCATCGGGTAGATCCCGAGGTAGACGTCGTCGGCGGTGATCCGGAGAACGTCACGTTCGGCATCCATCGCCGCGATCCAGTTCCCGTGGGTGAGCATGGCGCCCTTCGGCTTGCCGGTGGTGCCGCTCGTGTACTGGATCTGGCAGAGGTCGTCGAACCGGCAATGGGCGGCACGGCGGCACGGGGCTGCATCGAAGAGGTCGGCCCACGGCGTTGCGCCCGCGGCCTCCCCCCCGACGGCGACGACGTGCCGGAGCGCCGGGGCCCGGTTGCGGATGCGGTCGACGAGGCCTGCACCCTCGACGTCGGTGACGACGGCGACGGCCTCTGCGTCGCGGACGGCGTAGAGAACCTCGCTCTCCGTGTATACCCGGTTCGTCGGGACGGCGACGGCCCCGATCCGCCAGAGGGCGAGGTAGGTGATGAGGTATTCCGGCGAACTCTCAAGGTAGATGCAGACCTGCTCCCCGCGCTCGATACCGAGGGCGAGGAGACCGCCTGCAGCCCGGGCGACCCGGTCCCTGAGTTCGGCACGGGTGTAGATCTCCCCCCGGGAGGGGACGACGAGAGCGATCTTATCGGGGTTACAGGCGTTGGCATCGAGGAAGGTGGTACAGTTCGGCATGGATAGGCTCCGGGAGGCAGGTATGCGCTTTGATGTATATGCTTGTTCATGGTCGGGTAAATAGGTTGCTCCGGGAGGCCACACCATGGGCGATCTCCCCTCCAGAGCCAAAAGCAGATTACCAGAGAGGCGGATCGAGATATGCAGAGCGACACGCTGCTCGTCCGGGAGGCCGTTGAGGAAGACCTCGACGCCGTTCTCTTCCTCTATACGCATATGCACGACGCCGACGAAAAGGCCGACAATCGTGCGCTGGAGCGAGCCTGGCAGGCGATCCTCGCAGACCCGCGAACCCACTCTTCATTCTTGAATACGGGGGCGTGCCGGTCGCGACGTGCGTCCTCCATATCCTCTCAAACCTCACCCGTGGCGCACGACCCTACGGGCTCATCGAGAACGTCGCGACGCATCGCGAGTTCCGGAACCGGGGGTTCGGCACGGCCCTCCTTGACCACGCGCTCGAGTGCGCATGGGAAGAGAACTGCTACAAGGTGATGCTTCTCTCCGGCCGGAGCGAACAAAACGTCTTCCGGCTCTACGAGAAGGCCGGGTTTGTCCGGGGCGTCAAGGAAGGGCTCGTCGCGTATCCGCCGGAGTGATCTCCGGCGGCCCGCCGGCCCGGATATGCCGGAAGAAAACGCAAACCCCAAATCCCCGGCAAAAAGATGGATAGTAAAGGTAGATGATCGTGCAATCAAAGCGTTCACAGACCGCCAGGGCCGGTTCGATCCTGCTCGTCCTGCTCCTCGCCCTCGCCTCTCCGGCATCCGCCGGCCTCTACACGGACTCGTGCGGGATGGTATGGGCGGATGCCGCTAGCCCGTTCGAGCGGAACAACGAGACGGCCTACAACGAGGAACTGATGGCGTCCTACACGCCCATCATGGCGAACCTGACCGACGGGCCACCCGACTTCAGCAGCATGACCTGGAGCGACGCCTTCCGCGAGACGTGCGCCTACATGGAAGAGCGCTACGCCTTTACGGAGTGGCGCGGCGTCGACTGGGACGCGCTGTATGCGACCTACGCGCCGAAGATCGCACAAGCCGAGGAGAACGAGGATAACGCCGCATACTACCGGACGCTCCGCGAGTTCGTGTACGCCATCCCCGACGGGCACGTCCTGGTCCTCTCTCCCGACGACTTCGGGGCGAAGCATGCCGACATCGGCGGGGGCTACGGGCTCGCCGTCGCAGGGCTTGATTCGGGCGAAGTCATCGTGACCTACGTCGCAAACGGGAGCGATGCGGAGCGGGCGGGGATCCGGTTCGGCGACGAGGTGGTCTCCTGGAACGGCCGGCCTATCGGGGAGGCGATCGACGCGACGTCGATCATCTGGACCCCGGTCAAGCCTTCGACCGCCGAAGGTATCCTCCTCCACAAACTGCGGTTCCTGACCCGGGCGCCGGTGGGGGCCGGGGCGACCGTCGGCATCGCCGGCCCGGCGGACTCAGCCCCCCGCACAATCAACCTGACCGCAGCGGACGACGGCTACGAGACCCTCGCCCGGACGAGCATCTTCCTCGGCCGCGAGGTCAACGACGGAGCGGCCGGATCGTCGGCGGAACTCAAGGCGATGATCGCGAACGAGACCGTGACCACCCGGACCCTCCCCGGAGGGATCGCCTACATCGCTGTCTACGAGGAGTCCTACGACGTCTACCAGCCCTTCAAGGCAGCGGTGGAGGATGCCATCGCCGACGGTGCGCCCGGCATCGTCATCGACCTCCGGTTCAACCGGGGCGGGGACGACAACCTGGCCGCCGCCTACGCCGGTTGGTTCGTGGACCGGCCGGTCTTCTACGAGTACGGCACCACCTACGACCCCGGGACCGGGGAGCAGGCGGTCCTCTGGGAGTCGTGGACACAACCCCGGCCCGACCGCTACGAGGGGCCGGTCGCCCTCCTCGTCAGCCCCTACACCATCAGTTCGGGCGAGGGTCTCCCGAAGGTCTTTGCCGAATCCGGGACGGGCGCGATCGTATCCTGGTACGGGACGAACGGGGCGTTCGGGATGGAGTCTCTCGGGCCGACGCTCCCCCCCGGTGTCATGACGGCCTTCCCGCAGGGCACGTCGCTCGACGCGAACGGCAGGATCCAGGTCGACAGCAACGCGTCACAGGTCGGCGGAGTCGCCCCGACGGTGCGGGTGCCGCTCGATCGGGATACCCTGGCCCGGGCGATGGCCGGGGAGGACGTCCAGCTCTCGTACACGGTCGACTGGATCCGGGCGCAGGCGGAGAGCACGACCGCGGAGCCTTCGGCGGTGCCGACACAGGCGGCGGCCGGGTGGGTGGTCGTGCTTGCGGCGTTTGCGGTTGTCGCGGTCGGGTATGGGCGGCGGTGAGGAGGGGTTCTCCCACCTTTACCGTGCGGGATCAAGATCGATCGAACCGATGTTCACCGATATGCCATCCCGACGGTTGGGATAGTCTGCACCGGCGGCATTCACCGCCGGAGTTTTCGTCACCTTCCTTCAAAGATCTCGGGTTCGAGGCCTTCCAGTTTGTCTACCGTGATATCGTAATCCTCGATGGACTTTGGTGTATTCGCCTTCGGCTGCACATGTAATGTCCGGTGAACTTTCGCTGAAGAGTACTGCCCGCTCTTTGAGTTATGCTTCCACCAGAACACCTTGCAGACCTCCATACTGCCCTCCGGGCGGGCCGACGAACAGTCGTTCTCGAATCGGCAAGGGCACTAAGAAACTTAAGCGCGGAATCAAGGTTTAGGTGTGTTTCTGATGAGGAATCTCCTTTTGGTTAGTTGTTTTCATCCAGATGGACATATAAGAGGAGTGTGTCAGCGGCAGAAGGTATTTGACCATGGAGAAAGAATGATCAAAAAAAGGGACAGGGGTCAGACAAGCTACAGAAAATCGGAGAGCACCGTTACCGCCATTGATGGTTCTGATGGATGCCGGGGTGCGGAAAGATAGGTATTGGAGGATCCCTGACGCAGGAGTCGAGAGTGTGAGTGGGGAGTTCTGGTCAGGGTTGTTTGAAGATCTCAGAGATCTGCCTGTATGAACAACTAAGAGGTGAAAGATATAGCATATATCGTTCAGTTGGAAATCGCTGGCGACACCGCTATGTGGACAAGACCGGACACCGGCGACAGCCCCGTCAGCTATCCGGCACCAACATACTCGGCGGTTAAAGCCATTTTTGAGTCCGTGCTGTGGGGACCTGCGATTGAAATTATTCCGCTTAAGGCGGAAATTTGTGCGCCGGTGCAGTATCACAATTATTACACAAATTATGGTGGCCCGTTGCGAAAAACTGAAAGCATTAAAAAAGGAAACTGTTACCAGCTTTGCGCCACTGTTCTTATTGATGTCTGTTATCGCTTGTACGCCGAAGTTGTTCCGTATAAGATAAAAGGTAGACTTCCTCAAGCGGCGAAGAATTGGGATAACGCGACCACGTCGCCGGGGCACGCATATCAAGAGATATTCGCCAGAAGGCTGAAGCGCGGACAGTGTTTCTCTGTGCCGTGCCTGGGATGGCGGGAGTTCACGCCATCCTATTTCGGCGAGTTCCGCGATGGTACACATGTCATGTCCGATATGGAGACTGCGGTTATTCCCTCCATGCTGCGGCAGGTATTTTCAAATGGCTATCAATCCGAAGTCGCATATCTGTATGACACGGATGTTGAGATTACAGCGGGCGTGCTGACCTACGGGAAGGGAGAAAAGCCATGCTGAACGAGCTGCATCAACTGTCTGTAACCCTTGCAAGTCACAACATCAAGCAGCAAGGGTGGCACCATCAGTATAAGCTGTTGCCGAACGGAGCTTGCTATCGTATATGGCTTGGCGATGATGGCACGGTGGCAGACGTTGAGCAGATGAGTAAGGATCTGGTGAAGGACTGCCGAAAATTTGGCAATAATCAGGGGACATTTCCCGCTTTCAACATTGCACCGTTGTACCGTGTCACATCGGATGAAGATAAGCGCTATTATGATGCGCTTTACAAAGGTAAACAGGAACTTGATGTAAACTATTTGCGATCGATATGCGCTACCGATAATTGGAGCCTCAAACTTCGCAAAAAGATAACGGGCTGTCTACACAAGCAAATACCAAATGTGCCTGAAGAAAATGCAGTCGCCGCGCTGATGAAGATCACAGCATCGCTTGATATTGACATGCTACGCAGTACCCTTGAACAGCAGGTTTGGAAGAAATTATCAAGCGATATAAAGACATATCTGCCGCTGCTTATTCATAGGGGAAGTGAAAAGAAGCAGCAGAAAGATGATAGTGGTTCGATATCGATTATACTTGATTTAATAAATTGGGAGAAATTCAAATATCCAATAGCCAATGAGAATACCACAAGGCAAGTGAACGATTGGCTTTTTGCCAACGAAAACGATCTTCAGCCCGAAATAAGCGATCAACTTGACGCTTTTGGATCTCCGTTTGCGGAGCTTGGCGAACCTATGCCATCCGTGCGGCTTGTACCGGGGTTTGACGTGACGCTGCGTTCCATGTTCACTGATAATCTCCGTGATCAAATGTGCCAGGTACGTTATGGGAAGGCTGATGACAGTTCTTTCCCGATTAACAAGGCGAATCGCGATACCCTGAAAACCTCGCTTGAATGGATCGTGAAACCTGACAACGAGAATGTCACGTGGCGCAGAATTGACAAGGATGCCATGCTGTTTGTATATCCCAACAAGGTTCCAAAAATTCTGCCTAAATTTGCTGCACTTTTCGGTAATACGGAGGATCATAAGGACACTACAAACAGATTTGAAAAGGTTGCAGAGGATTTTATTGCAACACTCAACGGGCTTGAAACAAAGCAGAAGCCGGAGAATATCCATGTATTCGCATTACAGCAGATGCCGCCGGCCCTGTCTAAGCGCGCAAGGGTGGTTTTTTCGCGCAATCTAACCTCAAACGGGCTGATAAACGCGGCTATCGAATGGCAGCAAGGATGCCACAATCTGCCGCCGAACGCGCGAATTGAACCTATCACGCCGTTCCCTTTGAATATCTCCAAAATCGCAAATAAGGTTTGGAAACGGAACGGCACACGGGCGGACGGCAAGAGCGAGGTTAACTTAATACGATATTATCAAGGCATGGAGCTGCTTTTGGATAAGCCCATGCCGTCGCAAATATTGCACATTGCCAGGGGCGTGACCGCGAACTCATTGGGTTTGATACTGTTTGTCGGCAATAACCTGCCAAGATGCGGGAATCTCGTTAATGATGCGCTTAAAGCGGAAATTGGCGATTTATTGTCCTTACTCGGGCTGCTCCTGTACAAGAGCGGCATAAAAATGGAGGATTATATGAAAGACACGGCATATTCAATCGGGCAGCTACTAAAAATATCCGATGAGCTGCACGCGCTGTATTGTGAGATCAAGCGCGATGACGAAGTACCGCCGCAACTGGCGGGAAACTCTGTGTTTGTAACGGCATCAGAAACACCGGCACAGGCCTTGGCCCTGCTGTGTACACGAATGATTCCATACATAGCGTGGGCAGATCAGTACAGGCGGCAGGGCAAGGAGAAAAGCGGTTTAGCGGTGTGGTACATGCGGCAGTATGGCGCACTCATGCCACAGTTGCACCAAAAACTGACAGGGGATATCCGGTTTGGTGACCTGGAAAAAGCGCAGTTGTTTATCGGCTACCTTGCGGATCTTCCCAAATTGACGAACAAACAATCTACTGAGGAGGTATGAACAGATGACAAATGAAATCAAACGCGCAACAGGGCTTTTGGTAATAGAAGCCGTGAACTCAAATCCTAATGGCGACCCCGACCGGGAGAGCGAACCTCGCCAGCGCCCGAATGGCCGCGGCGAAATATCACCCGTATCCTTCAAACGTAAGCTACGCGATTTGCTGGAGGATTCGGATAGCCCATTCTTTAAGAGCCTGCCTGAGAAGTTTAAGGGAAATCCAGATCACTACCGCATACTTGAATCACGTGGGCGCAACCGTGATGAAATTAAAAAGGAAATGGGCGATAACGAGAAATTTGATCAGCAGTCCTTCCTCAAAAGCACCTTCGTAAAAAAATATTGGGATGCCCGCGTATTCGGCAACACGTTCCTTGAAGAAGGTGGGGCAAAAGGCTTCATCAAGACAGGTGTAGTGCAGTTTGGTGTTGGAGTTTCCATATCGCCGATAGCCATTGTGCGCCATACGAACACAAATAAAGCCGGTGTGCAAGATGGCAAAAATGCCGGCATGGCACCGCTTGCGTTCCGTATCATACAGCATGGTGTGTACTGTATGCCCTTCTTTGTCAACCCAAACTACGCGGGAAAGAGTGGCTGCACCTCGGACGATATAGAGTTGCTCAAGCTGTTGATCCCGCAGGCGTATGATTTGAATCGCTCGGCTATACGACCGGATGTGCGAATCCGCCATGCCTGGTATATCGAGCATAAAAACGCGCTTGGAAGCTGCCCGGATTATCTGTTGCTTGAGGCGTTGGCGCCTACTCGCATAGGCAATGTGTCTGATCCTTCTAATGAGTGGTCTGACTACGAGGACAAGACTTCTTTGCCGGATAATCTCAAACCGCGGGTTGGTGGTTTGGTCGATTTGATGGAATTATGATAGAATATTTCGCTCATAGTCCAAAGGATGGGTATCCCGCCCAGACATATGCGCAGCATATCAATGGAGTATTGGAACGAACCCGGCGTCATGCGTCTGACGCCGCCCGATACTCTCTTGCTGATGGCGCATTGCTTTTAAATATAGCGGAAATTGCGGCAGTTTACCACGATTTGGGTAAACTTGATAAGGAAAATCAGCCTATTTTGTCCGGCCAGAAAACAGCAAAACGTCTGCCACTTAATCATGCGGATGCAGGTGCGGCTTTTTTGCTGGACGATACGTGCCCCGCCGTTCTTGCGGCTGTTTCTGTCGCGGCGCACCATATTGGGCTTCCGGATTTTTACAAGGAAAGCATCCGTGAGGATTCCATGTTCCGCGATGATAGTATAAAGGCGCGGGTTGATACGGCGTTGTCGGAGTATTCGCAAATACACAGCGGTAACGTAAGCGCAAGACCGCCAATAGAGAACGCTATGCCCTCAGGGGATTGTTCGGTATTCCTGCGTATGCTGCTGTCTTGCCTGGTTGATGCCGACCACACCGATACCGCTTCGCATTACGGCAAGTATCCTGAGTTGGTGGATACTATTCCACTTCGTCCGGCAGAGCGTCTCGTGTTATTGGACCGCTATGTCGGAACGCTTGGAAAATCGGGGGAAGATGACGAACGAAATAGGCTGCGCTCTGAAATGTATACGGGGTGTAGGGACTCCCAAATATGCGAAAACATTGCCTCCTGTGACGCTCCCGTTGGTTCAGGTAAAACAACTGCGGTAATGGCGCATCTGTTGGCGCAAGCGAGTAAGCGTGGATTGCGCCGCATATTTGTGGTGCTGCCGTTTACAAATATCATCCAGCAGTCGGTCGAGAAATACCGCAAAGCACTGGTTTTCCCGGACGAAAACGGCGAAGAGGTCGTGGCTGAACTGCACCATCGCGCCGAATTTGAAAGCGAGGATACACGGCATCTCACAGCGCTATGGCGCGCGCCGATTATCGTCACCACAGCGGTTGCGTTCTTTGAAACCCTTGCGGCGAAAACTCCGTCCGCGCTTAGGCGGCTGCATGAATTGGCGGGCAGCGCAGTATTCGTGGATGAAGCACACGGCGCGCTGCCTGCGCACTTATTGCCATTAGCATGGCGGTGGATTAATATTTACGCTAACGAATGGTCCTGCTATTGGATGCTGGCTTCAGGTTCGCTTAATCAATTCTGGGAAATAAAAGAGATCTCCGAACAAAAGTTGGAAGTGCCAAATATAGCAAATCCGCCTTTAAGGGCTTCGCTCAGCGCATTTGAAGGCAAACGCATAGAATATCGGGCTAACCTGACGCCGCAGCCACTGGAGACGTTTGTTGAAGTTGTGGCGCAATCTCAAGGACCAAGGCTTGTTATACTCAATACAGTGCAAAGCGCGGCGGTAGTTGCACAGTATATTTGCGAGAAGTACGGGCGCGGGCGCGTAGAGCATCTGTCAACCTCGCTTACGCCGAGCGACAGGGAGAAAACGCTTGAGCGGGTGAAGGCGCGGCTTAACAGGGCCAATGATGACGACTGGGTGCTTGTCGCTACATCCTGCGTGGAGGCGGGCGTTGATTTTTCGTTTAGAACCGGCTTCCGGGAGCTTGCATCGCTGACCTCGCTGTTGCAGGCGGCGGGGCGTGTCAACCGAAATGGTGAATACGGTGTTTCCGAAATGCACACATTTTGTCTTTCAGAGAACAATATGTTAAAATCAAATCCCGGCGTAAAAAATTCCGCCGCTATCCTGCGCAAGCTCATAGAAACGGGAATCGACATTTCCCCGTCCCTCACGACCGAGGCTATCGAGCAGGAACTTAAGGTATATGGCAGCAAGCCGATACACAGGAAGTTGCTCGAAAAAGAAATCGACAAGAATTTCCCGTTTGTAGAAGATAATTTCAAGGTAATCAACACGGATACACGTATTGCGGTGGCTGATATAAAAATCGTCGATAGAATACGCAATGGGCATTGCGACTGGCGTGAATTACAGAAGCATTCGCTGCAAATAGCCGATTATAAACTGCAGGAGCTGCATATACCGCCAATCGCAGAAGACATTTACCACTGGAATCTCGCATACGATGATTTTCTGGGATATATGGCGGGGATTATTCAAAAATTTGAACTCAAACTCCTCATGTATTAGGGAATATATCGAGGTTGATCTTCTTGGCGATCTCCCGTACCTGCTTTGGCACCCTGGTCATCCGTTTCTCCTCCCCGTAGACCGCCGAATACATACCGGTAAGAGAAAGGGCAGGAGGAAGCGGGTGCCTGGTGAGATAGTGGGTTAATAGTAATCCTTTGAGGAGTTTCAGTACTTCGCTAAAATGTTCGAGACAGTCCTCAGGAGGTCAAACCATCGGCTTCCCTTCGAAGACCTGCGATCTTCTCGAACTTCGGCCCTTCTGCCCATCGTTCTTCGCGTTCTTCGTGGCTCGTACCTTCGGTGCTCAAGCTCGCTTCGCTCGCATTTCGCGTGAGTTTTCAGCACAGGGGGTGACAGAGCCTCACGCGAAGTGTGACGTTCCCTCAGGAATGGAGTTTGAGAAGCCGTCGGGCTTCGAGGTCCAGTGTCTGAGTGCTGCTAACTTCTTTTTATGTCGTCGCGCGAGACTGCATCACTCGATGTCGGATGTCTAAATTGAAGAGGATTGAGATTAACTCGCGCCTCCCCTTGGTACCCAATGTAGAGAAAGGATAGCGGAGTAAAGTCAAACGGAAGGAGAGGGGAGGAGAATTTAGCGAAGTACTGAGTTTGGGTCTTAGAATCGTAGCGAGCAAGGTACATGGGCGGTCACGTCTGTTGATAGGTTCTTATATCACAACTTATAATAATGCCTTATCGGGATCAGGACTTCCATGGACCCTGACGACTACCTCATGCTCAGCGGCATCCAGCATTTCGCGTTCTGCAGACGGCAGTGGGCGCTCATCCACATCGAGCAGGTGTGGAAGGAGAACGTGCTCACCTTCGGCGGGAGGCAGATGCACAGGAATGCGGACGATCCTTTCTTCACGGAGAGCCGGGGCGATGTGTTGATCTCGCGGAGTGTGCCTCTGGTCTCCCACGCGCTGAAGATATACGGTGTTGCGGATGTGGTGGAGTATCATCGATCGGATTCGGGGATCGTGATCCCCGGACGGGAGGGGCACTGGACCGTCGTGCCGGTGGAGTACAAGTCCGGGAAGCGAAAGCCGGACGACCAGGACGAGGTGCAGCTGTGCGCTCAGGCGATCTGTCTTGAGGAGATGTATCGGGCGCGGATTGAACGCGGGTATCTGTATTACGGCAAGACCCGGCGGCGGACTGAGGTCGTCCTCGACGATGAACTTCGCGGACGAGTCGCGGAGTTAGTCGCGGGTATGTATGCGTTCTACGATGCGGGCGTCACTCCTCCGGCGGTCCTGCTGCCGCATTGCAAGAACTGCTCTCTTATCGATCTCTGTATGCCGGCCGTCTCATCCCGCAGACGGTCAGTAGATCGCTATCTCGCCATCTGTGTCCGGGGAGATGATGCATGAGAAAACTCCTGAACGTTCTGTATGTTACCAACCCTGACTCTTATCTCGCGAAAGATGGGGAAAATATCGTCGTTTCCGTTGAGCACAAGGAGGTAGGACGGATCCCCATTCACAACCTGGAGGGGGTCATCTGTTTTGGGTTTATGGGAGCAAGTCCGGGCGTGATGGAGTTATGTGCATCTCACCACGTGGGGCTTGCATTCGTGTCGCCGTACGGGAAATTTCTTGGACGGGTATCTGGCCGCGTGTCCGGGAACGTGCTGCTCCGCAAGCGGCAGTATCTTCTTTCGGACGATGAGGAGGCCGCGGCGCGGATTGCAATGAACTGCGTGCTCGGAAAGATGCTGAACTGTCGGAGCGTTCTCCTCCGGTTTGGCCGTGACTATCCTGAGAAGGTATCACCTGAATTTTCAGAGCGTCTTCAATGGCTGACAGAGGGTGTTCGCCAGCTGCGGGAATCGCCATCCGACACGCTGAACGAACTCCGGGGCCGTGAGGGGATTCTGTCGAAGTGCTATTTCGATTGTCTCGACGACCTGATCCTGCCGGAGGACCCTGCGTTTGCTTTTGAGTCCCGGAGCAGGAGACCCCCGTTGAACCGGGTGAATGCTCTACTGTCGTTTGTCTATACGCTGATCGCGGTGGATTGCGCTTCAGCTCTCGAATCCGTGGGGCTTGATCCGCAGGTGGGGTTTCTCCACCGCGCCCGACCGGGGCGGATGAGCCTTGCGCTGGACCTGATGGAGGAGTTCCGGCCGTATCTCGGGGACCGGTTTGTGTTGAGTCTGATCAATAACCGGGTTGTTGCGGCGGATGACTTCCTGGTGAAGGAGAACGGAGCGGTAATTCTGACGGATGCAGGGCGGAAAGCCGTTCTTGCGGCGTGGCAGCGACGGAAGACCGAAGAGGTCATGCACGGGTACCTAGACGAGCGGATCATGGTCGGCCTTCTGCCGTATGCGCAGGCGATGCTGCTCGCCCGACACCTGCGGGGGGATATCGATGGGTATCCGCCGTTCATGGTGAGGTGAGCGTGGTGTTTGTTCTGGTGACATACGATGTAAATACCGAGACCCCGGAAGGGCGGCGCAGGTTGCGCATGATCGCGAGGATCTGCACGAATTACGGGACGCGCGTGCAGAATTCGGTCTTTGAGTGTGTGGTAGATTCCGTTCAGTTGATGGAGATGAAGGTTCGGATCGGTGACGTCATCGATCCTGCGATTGACAGCGTACGGTATTATAACCTGGGGAAGCATGGTCGGGATCATGTGGAGCATGTGGGGGCAAAGCCCGGGCTGAATGTCGAGGACGTGTTGATCCTGTAGCAACGGTTTCAGGAGTGTTGCGAAGGTGAAGTGCCCATGGTTTCCCCGAGAGGTTCGCGATCCGGCGGTTTGCGGCTATTTGTCCCGGCGCGGTATGTTTTTTCGTAATTTTCGAGGCAGTCGAGGCCTGGAGCAAGGGTCGATGGTGTGAATGGCACCTCTCATTTTCAGGGGTGCTTCTATCCGTCATTTATATTCTATTCCCGGATATGCCTGCAAAATGTGTCGTGAAGCAAGCAAAGATATTTGTTCTTGGATATATAGTACAGAGTCGTGCCTCACGTAGGCACGTGGATTGAAATTTGTACGCGGCAGCACCGGTCTCGGAGCACCGCGAGTCGTGCCTCACGTAGGCACGTGGATTGAAATGCGAAGGGTGCGACGGATAACGAGTTTGGGGTGATGTCGTGCCTCACGTAGGCACGTGGATTGAAATTCCGCGCCCCGCTGCTGGAGTTCTGCCTCTGTCGGTCGTGCCTCACGTAGGCACGTGGATTGAAATCGGTCAGCAAAGGAGATCGCCGAGCAGATAGGGTGTCGTGCCTCACGTAGGCACGTGGATTGAAATGAGATCCTTAATCTGCTGCTGCTGTGCATCGAGCGTCGTGCCTCACGTAGGCACGTGGATTGAAATTGCGTCGTCCCGATGAAGGAGGGGCGGTTCCGCCGGTCGTGCCTCACGTAGGCACGTGGATTGAAATATTTCCCGGACGCGGTGGAAGTCTGCCGCAGAGTCGTGCCTCACGTAGGCACGTGGATTGAAATGGATATGGTGGAGAAACCTACGATGAAGAAGGGGTCGTGCCTCACGTAGGCACGTGGATTGAAATTCGGGTTTCCCCGGCATTTTAGGTAGGGGATGGGTCGTGCCTCACGTAGGCACGTGGATTGAAATACACGACTGCAGCCGGCCTCACGCAAGACCTGGTCGTGCCTCACGTAGGCACGTGGATTGAAATTTCTTACCAGTCGCACAGAGACGCCCCCGTATGGTCGTGCCTCACGTAGGCACGTGGATTGAAATTGATCAAGCGCATGGACTATTTGGACAATCGCGTCGTGCCTCACGTAGGCACGTGGATTGAAATACGTTATCAGCAACCGTTACCTCTGTATCGATGTCGTGCCTCACGTAGGCACGTGGATTGAAATTCCTCCAGCGCCCTGATGTATGCCCAGTACGCGGTCGTGCCTCACGTAGGCACGTGGATTGAAATGTGAGATATTTAGACGAATAACCCGCAGGATTAGTCGTGCCTCACGTAGGCACGTGGATTGAAATACCCCGTCTACCCTGATAACACCGCCCTTTAGGTCGTGCCTCACGTAGGCACGTGGATTGAAATCAGTGGCTCCGGCGGCGGTGGTTGTACCCTTCGTGTCGTGCCTCACGTAGGCACGTGGATTGAAATATCTGGCCGAACGGACGCGCGAAGATCGGCGCGTCGTGCCTCACGTAGGCACGTGGATTGAAATTTTCTGCTCCTCGTAGACTGCGTGGACTCCGGCAGTCGTGCCTCACGTAGGCACGTGGATTGAAATTTGGTTCCCGCCGGTGCGACCGTAACGTTATTTGCGGTCGTGCCTCACGTAGGCACGTGGATTGAAATACCCCGTCTACCCTGATAACACCGCCCTTTAGAGTCGTGCCTCACGTAGGCACGTGGATTGAAATGTAGAGATAGACGCCATCGGAGCCGTTTAACGGGTCGTGCCTCACGTAGGCACGTGGATTGAAATTATTTTGAGTTCCATGATTGCCTCACGACGACGGTCGTGCCTCACGTAGGCACGTGGATTGAAATACGGTAGACTCCGGGCTCGTCAAGATCTGGGTCGTCGTGCCTCACGTAGGCACGTGGATTGAAATGCGATCGCCGGCGCCGTGGAGGTGAACCGAACATGTCGTGCCTCACGTAGGCACGTGGATTGAAATTTCTGCCCGTCCTCGTAGTACCAGATCTGCCGGGTCGTGCCTCACGTAGGCACGTGGATTGAAATTGTTTAGGTTGACGAGATCCTCTGTCGAGTATCGTCGTGCCTCACGTAGGCACGTGGATTGAAATAGGCAGGCTGCCGCGGCGAAGGAGATCACGGCCGTCGTGCCTCACGTAGGCACGTGGATTGAAATTTGACAGATTAAATCCCTTCAAGATACTCCCGTCGTGCCTCACGTAGGCACGTGGATTGAAATATCCGGAGGCGCTGATGTCTCCCATACCCCCCGGTCGTGCCTCACGTAGGCACGTGGATTGAAATAAACCCGTGCAAATTACCCCGCGACCCCGCCACGTCGTGCCTCACGTAGGCACGTGGATTGAAATTACCTGTCTATATCACCTCTGCCTCCAGGAGGCGTCGTGCCTCACGTAGGCACGTGGATTGAAATGTCAACGTCTGCCGATACCGCCGGGACTGCCGCGTCGTGCCTCACGTAGGCACGTGGATTGAAATGAGTGCGATGGGGGCCGTCGTCCCGGGATCCGGTCGTGCCTCACGTAGGCACGTGGATTGAAATCTGAGCGTGAGTGCCCAGGCGACCTGTTTCTCGGGTCGTGCCTCACGTAGGCACGTGGATTGAAATTTTCTGCTCCTCGTAGACTGCGTGGACTCCGGCAGTCGTGCCTCACGTAGGCACGTGGATTGAAATAAGTTCTGATGCGCCGACCGGGACTCGAACTACGTCGTGCCTCACGTAGGCACGTGGATTGAAATTCACATGACTGATGCCCAAACCTCTTTCTGGACCGTCGTGCCTCACGTAGGCACGTGGATTGAAATGCCGGCCGAGGAGATCCCCCCGAACCGGATCGTGTCGTGCCTCACGTAGGCACGTGGATTGAAATGTGCAGAACCCTCTCCCCTTTATTGCTCTCTATGTCGTGCCTCACGTAGGCACGTGGATTGAAATTCCAATGATGCCGATGCCATACGTGGATTGATTGTCGTGCCTCACGTAGGCACGTGGATTGAAATATGAACGCCATGGTTCCCGGGAGTTTGACGTAGTCGTGCCTCACGTAGGCACGTGGATTGAAATGTCTACGCCTGGAAGATAAATGAGCAGCCCGGGCGTCGTGCCTCACGTAGGCACGTGGATTGAAATTCAGCAACAGCGTCATGCGAGAAGTCTACGCCGTCGTGCCTCACGTAGGCACGTGGATTGAAATGTGGCGCTCGCCTGTCTGGTGAGCCTGCCGCAGTCGTGCCTCACGTAGGCACGTGGATTGAAATGCGTTCCACCACTGCGTGAAACAAGCCTTGCACAGTCGTGCCTCACGTAGGCACGTGGATTGAAATGTTCCGGCGCGAAGTGGACGCCGTGAAGGACGGTCGTGCCTCACGTAGGCACGTGGATTGAAATTGGCTGGCTCCCCCGGGTGAAACGCCGATCGTAGGTCGTGCCTCACGTAGGCACGTGGATTGAAATAAGTTCTGATGCGCCGACCGGGACTCGAACTACGTCGTGCCTCACGTAGGCACGTGGATTGAAATGAGGAAGCCATCGGCAAGGTATCTGAGGACGGGTCGTGCCTCACGTAGGCACGTGGATTGAAATCAACTATGATACGAATATTTTAACCCTGAGGCGTCGTGCCTCACGTAGGCACGTGGATTGAAATAAGTACAGCGAGCGCCTGCAGGCCGAGGACCGGTGGTCGTGCCTCACGTAGGCACGTGGATTGAAATAGGGGATGGACATCAGGATCCTCGATGAGGAGGTCGTGCCTCACGTAGGCACGTGGATTGAAATGACCTCGTCCCTATCCTCCGTGTATGCGCCGAGTCGTGCCTCACGTAGGCACGTGGATTGAAATTACTGTGCGGTAGCCCAGGCGTTATCCGCAGGAGTCGTGCCTCACGTAGGCACGTGGATTGAAATCTGCCAGACGCCGCATTTACGACATTTTTTCTGGTCGTGCCTCACGTAGGCACGTGGATTGAAATCGGCCACAAAGATCACAGGGCAGATCGTAAAGTCGTGCCTCACGTAGGCACGTGGATTGAAATTTCGAGCGCGAGATCACCCCCGAGCGCCGGTTCGTCGTGCCTCACGTAGGCACGTGGATTTGACACTCACTCTTTTCTGTTTTGATAGAGTTGGGAAAATTGATTCTATTTGATTCCTTGACTTCGTAGTAACCCGGGGGGCGGGAGGGGAGTTCACCCCGGTCTCCCGGGATAATCGCTTACTGGTATTCCGGGGGCTGGATATCTTTCGGCAGCCCGCCCTTGAAGTGCTGCTGCACCTTCCCGTAGTACTGCCGCAACCGCTCGTTCATCGTCGCGTGCACCTTATCCCGTGCATTCTCAAAGTGCGACTTGTTCACGACGGAGGCTCCCTCCCGCATGGCAAGCATGGCCGCCTCACGGGCAAGCGCCTCGAGGTCCGAGCCGACGAACCCCTCGGTCCCGGTTGCAACTTTCTTGACGAGCTGATCTCTCGCCGGGTCGTCCAGGGCCATCTTCTGCTGCGTGAAGAGATCGACGAGTTTCTTCCGGCGGATGTGGCTCGCGAGCCCCTCGTCGTCGCTCGACGCAATCGCGGCGCGGTGCTCCTTCACGTCCTCGACGCTCACCTGGCGGTTCGCTCCCACGGCGAGAACCAGGTCCTCGAGGTCGTTCTCCGTGAGCCCCTCCGTCATCGCCACAAGGTCTTCCATCGTCGAGCCCTCGAGCGGCATGTAACGGGTGTGGATCGCGAGGATCTTCTGCCGGTCGTCCCGCCCGGGTTCGCCTATGTAGACGAGCCGGTCGAACCGCCCGGGCCGAAGCAGCGCCGGATCGACCATATCCGGCCGGTTCGTCGCTCCCATCACCACCACGCCCCGGAGTTCCTCGAGACCGTCGATCTCGGTCAGGATCTGGTTTAGGACGCTCTCGACCACGTGCGACTCGGACCCGCCGCCCCTTGCGGGGGCGAGAGCATCCAGTTCGTCGAAGAAGATGATGGCCGGCGCCACCTGCCGGGCTTTCTTGAAGATCTCGCGGACCGCCCGCTCGCTCTCGCCCACCCACTTCGAGAGGAGCTGGGGGCCCTTGACCGGCACGAAGTTCGCGCCGCTCTCGCTTGCGATCGCCTTTGCGATCAGGGTCTTCCCGGTCCCCGGCGGACCGTAAAGGAGGACGCCCTTCGGCGGCTCGATACCGAGGTTCTCGAACCGCTCCCGCTGGGTGAGCGGATACTCCACCGCCTCGCGGATATCCTGTTTCGCCTCTTCAAGGCCGCCTACATCCTCCCAGGTGGTGTGGGGCACTTCGAGGAGGATCTCCCGCATGGCGCTCGGCCCCACGTCGCGGAGAGCGTCGCGGAAGTCCCTGCCCTGCACCTCCATCTTCTCCAGGATCTCCGGTGGGATCTCCTCGGCCTCCAGGTCGATCTCGGGGAGGTAGCGCCGCAGCGCCTTGATCGCCGCCTCGCGGGCGAGGGCGGCAAGGTCCGCCCCGACGAACCCGTGGGTCTGCTGGGCGATGGAGGAGATCGTCACGTCGTCCGCAAGCGGCATCCCGCGGGTGTGGATGTGGAGCACCTGGGTCCGGTCGTCCTCAGACGGAACCCCGATCTCGATCTCCCGGTCGAACCGTCCGGGACGGCGCAACGCAGGGTCGATGGCATCGAGCCGGTTCGTGGCCCCGATCACTACGACCTGACCCCGTTCCTCCAGTCCGTCCATCATCGTCAGGAGCTGGGCGACCACCCGCCGCTCGACCTCCCCGGTCACCTCTTCGCGCCGGGGGGCGATCGAGTCGAGCTCGTCGATGAAGATGATCGCGGGAGCGTGCTGCCGTGCATCCTCAAAGACCTCACGGAGCCGCTGCTCGCTCTCGCCGTAGTACTTCGAGATCACCTCCGGCCCCGCGATCGATATGAAGTGGGCGCCGCTCTCGCTCGCGACGGCTTTCGCGATCAGGGTCTTTCCCGTCCCCGGCGGGCCGTAGAGGAGGACGCCCTTCGGCGGCTCGATACCGAGCTTTCTAAAGATCTCCGGGTGGCGCATGGGAAGTTCGATCGTCTCGCGGACGCGCTGCAGTTCGCCCTTCAGGCCGCCGATATCCTCGTAGCTGATCCTTTTGACGCCCTCAAACCCGGCGGCCGGCTTCTCGGAGAACTCGATCTTCGTGTTCTTGGTGATGATCACAGCGTTCTCCGGCTCGACCACCACCGCCTTGAACGCGACGAGCTGGGGCTGCATGAACGGGAGCCCCGCCTGGATCGGCACGGAGTCGTTCTTCACGATCGGAAAGTCGATCAGCTTGTTGACGACGCTGCCGTAGTTGATGGGGAGCTGTTTGGGGAGGTCTTCGGGGGGTGCCAGCACAACCCGTTTCGCCTCGGCCTCCTCGTCGAGCGTCTTTATCTTGACCCGGTCGCCGATGCTCGCACCGGTATTGAGCCGGGTAAAATTATCGATCCTGACTTTGCCCTGGTGCCAGTCGTTCACCATGGCGCGCCAGACCTTCGCTACGGTGCGACGCTTCCCTTCGATAGCCACAAGGTCTCCCGGGTTGAGCCGAAGCTGCAACATGGTATCAGGGTCAAGCCGTGCCTTGCCTGCCCCCTGATCCTCCGGATAAGCGCTATCTACCTTCAAGTATATCTCGGGCATTACCTCTAGTTCTTATATTTCGGGGATTTATAAGTACTGGAGACGCATGAACGTACTTCTCTTCGACCCGTTCAACGGAGCCGCAGGCGACATGATCATCGGAACCCTCCTCGATCTGGGGGCCGATGAAGGACTTGTCCGGGCAGCCATGCGTTCCGTCGTCGGGGAACCGACGATAGAACGGGTAGACCGTTCCGGGATCCGGGCCGTCCAGGTGAGAGCGCATGCCCCGGTGCACCACCGCACCCTCGACGAGGTGCTCGCCCGGGTGGCCGAAAGCGACGCTCCCGCCCCTGCCCGGGAGATGGCACGGCAGGTCTTCCTCCGGATACACCGGGCCGAGGAGGGTATCCACGGAACAGGAGCGCACTTCCACGAGGTGGGTGCGGACGACGCCATCGCCGATGTGGTGGGGGCCTGCACTGCCCTTCACTCCCTTGGCGTCGATGCGGTCGCCGTCCGCCCGGTCGCACTCGGCAGGGGGTTTGTGGTCGGCGCCCACGGAACCTTCCCCGTCCCGGCCCCCGCAACCGTCGCAATCCTCGCCGGATCGGATCTTGTGACCGTCTCCGGGGACGAAGAGCGGGAACTCTGCACCCCGACGGGGGCCGCCCTCCTCGCCGAGTTCTCGACCGTCCGGCCCGAAGACCTCGATCCGGCGGGGATCAGGGCGGTCGGCTACGGGGCGGGGAGCAGGAATCCGCCGGGAAGGCCGAACGTCCTCCGTTCGATGCTCCTTGCGACCGAGGAGCCCGTCGCCGACGACCGGATCGACATCCTGGAGACGAACGTCGACGATGTCACCGGGGAGGCCCTCGCCTATACGATCTCCCGCCTGATGGAGGAGGGGGCACGGGACGCGAGCGCCACCCCCGTCGTGATGAAGAAGGGGCGGAGCGGCCACCTCGTCCGGGTGATCTGCCGCCCCGACGCGACCGACCGCCTTATCGGGGTGATGGCCGCCGAACTCGGGACGCTCGGGATCCGCTGCATCCCGATGGTTCACCGCTCCGTCGCAAAGCGGACGATCGAGCCGGTCACAGCGACCATCCAGGGCAAGGAGCGGACGATCGACGTCAAGTGCGGCTGGTCGGGAGGGAAGATCGTCTCGTTCAAGGCGGAGTACGAGCAGGCGGCGGCGTGCGCACGGGAGACCGGACTCCCGTTCCGGGAGGTCGCCGGGACGGTCGAGGCGGCCGCACGCAGCCTCTTCGCCGGGCGGGGTGTGCTCCTGTGAAGACCGACCGGGTCAGCACGGGGAACCAGGCACTCGACGACCTGCTCGGCGGCGGGCTCGAGAGGCGGGCGATAACCCAGATCTACGGCGAGCCCGCGAGCGGGAAGAGCACCCTCTGCCTGATGGCGGCGGTGGCCTCTCTCCGGGCGGGGAACTCGGTCGTCTACATCGACACCGAAGGGTTCTCGGTCGAGCGATTCAGCCAGGTGGCCGGGGAGAGCGCCGGGACGCTTGCCGACCGCCTCTACCTCTTCGAGCCGCTCGACTTTGCCCAGCAGGGGACGATGATCGCCGATACCGAAGGGCTCCTCAGGAAGGACGGCCACGCCCCCGTGGGGCTGCTGGTGATGGACTCGGCCACCGCCCTCTACCGGACGGAACTCGATCTCGGGCGGGAGGCGATACGGAAACTCTCGCACCACATGATCAAACTCCTCGGCCTCGCAAAGAAGTACGATATCCCCGTCCTGATCACGAACCAGATCTACATGGACATCGAGCGCGACCGTGCGGAGGGGCTCGGTGGGACAGGGCTCGAACACCTCTCGAAGGCCATCATACGGCTTGAAAAGAAGGATGGGGTGCGGCGGGCGATACTCCGGAAGCACCGGTCACGCCCCGAGGGGCTTATGTTCGATTTTGTACTGACCGAAGACGGGATCAGAACGGTATAACGCCGGAAAAGACCGTCTCGGCGGGGCCTTCCATCGTGACGGTCTCCCCGAACCGTATCACGAGCGGGCCGCCTCTCGTCTCGACCCGCACCGTCTCGCCGACTTTGCCGAGATGCCGGGCGACCGCGGCGGACGCCGTCGCGCCGGTCCCGCAACTCTCGGTCTCTCCCTCGACGCCGCGCTCGAACGTCCGGATACGGATGGTGTCGCCGCCTGCCTCTTCGACGAAGTTGACGTTCGCGCCCTCGGGGAAGGTGGGGTGGTTCCGGATCGCCGGGCCGACAATGCCGATCTCGACGGCGCCGATCTCTTTTACAAAGACGACCGCGTGGGGAACCCCAGTGTTTGCGGCGTAGACGGTGAAACCCCGGATCTCCTCTCTGTATTCACCGTTCCCGGTGGCCGGGACAGCGCTCCGCTCGAACGCGGGCGTCGGCATGGTGATCGCCGCGGTGAACTCGTCGTCCGTGCATCCTGCCGAGACCTGAACGATCCCGGCCCCGGTCTCGACCGAGCAGGACTCTTTGACGTATCCGGCGTCGTAGGCGTACTTCGCGAGGCACCGGATGCCGTTCCCGCACATCGCGGCCTCGCTCTCGTCGGGCTGAAAGAGTCGCATCCGGACGTCGGCGCTATCCGACGCCTGGAGGAAGAGGATACCGTCGGCGCCGATGCCGAACCTGCGGTCGCAGAAGAGCGCCGCGAACCCTCCCTTCATATCCTCGGGGATGATCTCCCCTTTAAGTTCGTCGATCAGAACGAAGTCGTTGCCGTTTCCGTGCAGTTTGGTGAACGCGATCTCCATGGATAGTAGCCTCTCCTATAAGTATGGGAACGGCGGATGATAAACCGTGGGGATTGGAGGGAGAACTCATGCAGGCGCGAGGATGGAACGGAGCCGCACCTTACAATACTTATATACCCCTCCCGGAACCAGAATATAGGTGCGTATGGCCATGAAACTCAAACTCCTGGATCTGACCGACGACAGGGCCCGGATCCTCTTTGAAGGCGAAGGCAACACCTATATCGACGCGCTCGCCGCCGAACTCATCCACGATCCACAGGTGGACGTGGCGCAGCGCAAGCAGGCATTCCGGTTCACGGACCCCGAACTGCTCGTCACCACGGTCGGCGGTCGCCCACCTCTTCTTGCAATCACCGACGCGGCAAAGCGGCTCTCCGGCTACGCCGGTGAACTCCTCCAGCAGATGGAGAACCTCAAGACCGCTTAATTGCCCTGAATTAGAGCACCGAAGGCTTCGCCGGGTTGCCCGGGAAGTCTTCCCGTCATCGCAGAGCAGGTGCTCGGCGTGGTCGGGTATACAGGACGGGTGATCCCGGTCAGGGACGATACCGTCTCCCCTGTCGTCAGCCGTGGCTCGATCTCCTTCCGGGAGGACCGGCCGCAGGCATCTGCGGAGATCGACCCCTGACACGCTCCGCCGCGAACTCGCAGCGAGCGGTCTCGCCCACGCCCGTTTCCGGGAAGAAGAGAAGGGGATGTGGGTGGAGATCAGAAAAGACGCGATCAGTCCGCGCGCTCGGTGAAGATGATCGTCCCGGCGATCCGGGTGATCTTGATCTTCACCGTCTGGCCCGGTTTTGCATTCGCAACGTACATCGTGTAGCGGTCCAGTTTCACCACGCCGTCGCCGCGCTTCGAGAGGAACTGCGGGGTGACGTCCATGATCGCGCCCTCGGTCGGCTTCGACGCTGCGGAGGAATCGACCGTCGCTTTTCGCTTCCGCACCGGCCGGTGGCCGCCGCAGGCGTCGCACCGGAGCGTCAGGACCCGCTCGGTCTTGACCAGGCGGGTGTCGGGCTTCCCGCACTCCGAACAGATGACGTAGTCGTCGACATAACTCTTGATGATCATGGTGATCTGCTCCTGCTCGAACTTCCCGGAGAAGACTGCCCGCGTCCCCTCCACCTTGCCGGCGGTGCCGAGCTCGCCGAGGAGGTGCTTCATCAGGTGTTCCTGGTCGCGCCGGAGGGTACTCGCGATCTCGGCGAAGTTCTCAAGGACCGTGGTCTTCCCCTCGATGAAGACACGGGCGGGCGGAATCGTGAACCGGTCCTCGAACTCCGTCGGCTCCGTGATATTGGTATACGCCTTCTTCAGAAGGTCTTCGTATGACGGGCTCATACTCAGGTATTGGTCGTACCACGTCAAAAAGTGAGTACCTCAAGAGGGCCTGCATCAAGCTTATGCAGGCAGGCGACCCCTCGCCGGGATGAAACATCTGGTCATCGGGACGGTCGTCATCGCTCCTGAACGGCTATCCCTTTCTCCGCCCGGCGGACGAGATCGGCGAGCGCTTCCGCCCCCTTCCCCTTCCGCGCATCCCCCGCCGTGAACGCAGCCGCGCCCCGGACGTCGGCGCCCCGGCCCGCAAACATCGTCTTCAGGGTCTCAAGCGTCTTCCCCGGCGACCCGCCGGAGGTGCAGAAGACGATCGCGGGTTTCCCCTCGATGCCTGCGAGAGCGCTGATCGCCGCGTTGATCGCGGGGGTCGGGCTCCCGGCCCAGACGGGGGTCCCGACGACGACGGTGTCGTAGGCGGCAACGTCGATCGCAGCAGGCTCGATCGCGGCGAGCCCCTTCTTCATAGCCAGGCGGCCACCTTTGAGGTACATGCCGATCTTCGAGTAGTGCGCGAGATCTTTCACCTCGACGAGATCGCCGCCGACCAGGGAGGAGAGCCGCTCGGCGACCGCCCGGGTGTTGCCGGTCCCGGAGTGGTATACGATGCAGACGGTCATACCGGAGGGTGGCGGTGCTGACTATAAACGGGTATCGGCGGGGAAAAAAGAGAGTTATTTCTTGAACTGCGGCATGAACGAACGGATCTCCGCACCAACCTCTTCGATCAGGTGCTCCTCGTCCGCCCTTGTCAGCGCGGTGAAGACCGGGCGGTTCACCAGGTTCTCAAGCATCCACTCCTTCGCGAACTCGCCGCTCTGGATCTCTTCGAGGATCTCCTGCATCGCCGCGTAGGTCTCCGGCCCGATGACGCGGGAGCCGCGGGTCAGGTCGCCGTACTGGGCGGTGTTGCTGATCGAGTCGCGCATCTTCGTGAACCCGCCCTCGTAGATCAGGTCGACGATGAGCTTTGTCTCGTGCAGGACCTCGAGGTAGGCCATCTCCGGCGCGTACCCGGCATCCACCAGGGTCTCGAACCCGGCCTTGATGAGCGAGGTGATCCCACCGCAGAGGACCGCCTGCTCGCCGAAGAGGTCGGTCTCGGTCTCCTCGGCGAACGTCGTCTCGAATACGACCGCGCGGGTCGCGCCGATCCCGCGGGCGTAGGCGAGCGCGATGGCCCGTGCCGCCCCCGTGGCGTCCTGGTGGATGGCAATGAGGGCAGGGACGCCCTTACCTTCCTCGTAGGTCCGGCGGACCATGTGGCCGGGGCCCTTCGGGGCAACCATCACCACATCGATGGTGGGCGGGGGAACGATCTGGCCGTAGTGGATATTGAAACCATGGGAGAACATAAGGCAGGCGTTTTCTCTGATATTGGGGCTGATCTCGGCGCGGTAGATTGCTCCCTGGTTCTCGTCGGGGAGGAGGATCTGGACGACGTCGGCCCGCTTGACCGCTTCGGCCACGGAGTAGACCTCAAAACCATCTTCGGATGCTCTCTGCCAGCTGCCGCCGGGCCGCAGGCCAATGACGACCCGGCACCCGGAATCACGCAGGTTCAGCGCCTGGCCACGACCCTGGGAGCCATAGCCGATGACGGCGATGGTCTTGCCCTCCAGGGCGCGAGGGTCCGCATCGGACTCATAGTATTTCTGCACCATAGATACTCATACCCCGTTAGACAGCAAACTTGATAAATATTATATCGGAGAACCTCTGTGGTGCACAGAGGGTCACTTTAAGGTTAATGACGAGAAACCTTACTCTCAACACGCTATTTGAGGATTTGTAATGGAACTGCCAGATGTCCAGTCCAGCCTGCCGGAAGTCCGTATCAACCTGACCAGGGTAGGTGTGAAGAACGTCCAGAAACTCGTTGAAGTCGCACGGTCAGGTAAGCGGCCGGTCGTCTTCATCTCCAAGTTCGACGTCTTCGTCGATCTCCCCGGAAGCCTCAAAGGGGCGAATCTCTCCCGGAACTTCGAGGTGATCGACGATGTACTGCAACAGGCCATCGACGGCGACGTAAATGAGATCGAGGAACTCTGCAGCGCAGTGGCGAGGAAACTCCTCGATCGGCACGAATACGCGGAACGAACCGAAGTCAGGATGCGGAGCCAGTTCATGGTCCGGCGGGAGACGCCGGTCAGCGAGACGAGCTGCCACGAGGTCGTGAACGTCCACGCACGCGCTGTAGCCCAGAGGAACGATGGGAACCCGATCATCCGAAAGAGCATCGGCGCTGAAGTGACCGGGATGACCGCCTGCCCCTGCGCCCAGAACATCATGAAGGATCATGCCCTGCATGTCCTCGAGGATCTCGGGGTGGAGGAAGACAAGATTGAAGCGTTCCTCGAAGAGGTGCCGATGGCCACGCACAACCAGCGCGGACGGGGTTTCCTCTGCATTGAGATCGACGACGACCAGCACATCAGTCTCGAGAAGATCATCAAGATCCTGAAGGATTCCATGAGTGCACGTATCTACGAACTCCTCAAGCGGGGCGACGAGAGTTACGTGGTGATGGAAGCTCACAAGAATCCCCGGTTCGTAGAAGACTGCGTACGCGAGATGGCCCGCAAGGTGATCGCGCAGTTCCATGATCTGCCCGGAGACTCCGTAGTCACGATCAAGCAGACGAACGAGGAGAGCATTCACCAGCACAATGCATACGCAGAACGAAAAGCAACGATAGCGGAGCTCGTCTCGGAGATGGACGAGGGCACACTCTAGATCCAATATAATTTCACATTTTTATACTGCGCGAAAATATTCTGCTATTGCGTAGTACCATTTCCAAACATTGTAACACTTTAATCTGCCCCAAAGCGAAAGATATAAACTCTGTTTTCTTCATAACCCTTGTTGACGTACTCGAGTACGTTTTCAGTACAGAATTGTGTGGTAACACCAGTATAGTGTTCAGAACACCAAAATATCGGAATGAGGCGATATATTTGTCGAAAGTTGTAGAGATTTCCCCAACTACGAGACATGAAGGCCATTCTAAGCTCGTTCTGAAGGTCAATGATGAAGGCATCATCGAGCGCGGAGACTGGCTTAGCATCACCCCGGTGAGGGGAGTCGAGAAACTCGCCATCGGCAAGACGATGGATCAGGTTCCCAAGATCGCATCGCGCGTCTGCGGTATCTGTCCTATCGCACACACCCTGGCGGGTATTGAGGCGATGGAAGCATCCATCGGGTGCGAGATCCCCGAGGACGCAAAACTGCTGCGTTACATCCTGCAGTGTGCCAACAGGATGCACAGCCATGCCATCCACAACATCCTGGCCCTCCCGGACATGTACATCCCCGGGACCGACGTGAAGGTCAACCCGTTCACCAAGGAAGAACCGGTCAGGAGCGTTGCACTCCGGATCCAGCGGATCCGTGAGATCGGCCAGACCATCGGCGAGATAGTCGGCGGAGAGGCAATCCACCCGAGCAACCCCCGCGTCGGCGGTATGTACGTGAACATCAGCCCGCGTGCGAAGGCGAAGATCTATGACCTCGCGAAAGAGGCCCGTGTCCTTACGCAGCAGCAGATGGAGTTCATGATCGCGGTCTTCCGGAACTACCAGAAGCGCGACTGGTCCGAGGTCGGCGGCGTTGAAGTCCCGATCCCGAAGGATCTCGGCTACCACAACCAGGGCTACATGGCGACGGCGCCGGTCTACGGCAGCTCCAGCCTTGACGAGACCCCGATGTGGTTCCCCGAGCGGTTCACCGAAGTCCGCCCCTGGGACTGGTACATGGGTGAAGTTGAGGTCAGCGAGGCCGACCCGAACTACCCGATCGGCGGCACCTCCCCCGTAGGCACCAAGGCATGGCCCCAGATGGAAGCCTGCACCGGCGTCCCGCTCTATGACGGCCAGCCCGTCGAGGTCGGACCGCGCGCGCGTCAGGCCATCTTCAAGAACTACGACGAGAAGGGCGCCATCGGCCTGCAGATCGCACGCCAGATGGAGTTCCCCGAGACCGCCTACGGCATCATCGATGCCCTCGACGCGCTCGACACCTCCGGATCGGTGCTTGCGGACAATATCCCGCAGGGCGACGGCTCCCTCGGATGGGCCGCGAACGAAGCGCCCCGTGGGACCGACGTCCACCTCGCCCGGGTCAAGGACGGCCGGGTGCAGTACTTCTCGATGCTCGTCCCGACTACCTGGAACTTCCCGACCTGCAGCCGTGCACTGACCGGTGCACCCTGGAGGCTTGCCGAAGTCGTCGTGCGCGCATACGACCCCTGCGTCTCCTGTGCGACGCACATGATGGTGATCGACGAAGACAAGAGACTGGTGGCCCAGAAACTCATTCAGTGAGCGTACACGCATGCTATTCCGTGAGATCGTGATCGCAGGATGCGGCAACCCCCTCTTCGGAGACGACGGGTTCGGTCCTGCAGTCGTCGAGGAACTCCAGAAACTACAACTGCCCGACAACGTCAAGGTGTTCGATGCCGGCCTTGGCGCCCCTCACTTCCTCTTTACGTTGATGGAAGATGCAGAGGTGCCGGTGAAGAAACTGATCATCATCGATATCGCCGACTTCGGCGCCAACCCCGGTGATGTGACGAAACTCCGGCCCGAAGACCTGCCGCCGGGCACCTACCGGGATGCCCATTCGTGGGATCTCTCAGAACCGCTACAGCGATTGAAGGACGTCATCGATATCACGATCATCGGGTGCCAACCCAAGCGTGTCGCGAGCCATGAGTTTGAACTGGGGCTCACTGAGGAGGTTGAGGGTGCCATTCCCAAAACAGTGCGTATCGTACTGGAAGAGATTGGGGTAAAAAATGGGGCTACTATCAACCATCAAGGAACGCATCTTTGGGCGTCGCCGGGAGAAACCACCGGAGATTCCGGGGACAAACCCGGGGAAAAGGTCTGAGGCGAAGCCGGCGGCAACCCAGCCGCACGCGAAGCCGGCGGTGAAGCCCTCTGATGTGATTGCAAAAGAAAAGGTGGAAGTTGTACAAAAGGAGGAAAAGCCTGTGGCAGAAAAGATTACGATAGGTGAATTACACCTGAGCGGATGTACGGGATGCCTCGTGACGCTTGCGGATACTTACGAGGGTCTCTTCAAGCTGCTCGATGATTATGCGGATCTCGTCTACGCGTTGACCCTGGTCGACGTGCGCCATGTCCCCGAGATGGACGTGTGCCTGGTCGAGGGTTCGTGCTGTCTTGATGACAAACTCTCGGTAGAGGAACTGAAAGAGGCAAGGGAAAAGTCGAAGGTGCTCGTCGCCTACGGCGGCTGCGCGGCCTACGGCAACATCACCCGGTTCTGCCGTGGTGGTCAGTGGAACCAGCCCGGCCAGGAGGCATTCGTGCCGATCAGCGAGGTCGTCGACGTCGATCTCTACATCCCGTCCTGTCCCCCGTGCCCCCAGGAAGTCAGGAACGTCGCCGTCATGGCCTACCTGCTGCTCCGGGGCAACGAAGAGCAGAAGAAACTCGCAACCGCCTACCTGACCCCGCTGATGCAGCTTGCACAGCGCGGCAACGAGGCCTGCGGCTGCGACCTGATGTATGACGTCATCAACCAGGGCCTCTGCATGGGATGCGGGACCTGCGCCGGCACCTGTCCGGTCCGTGCCGTCACCATGGAGTACGGCAAGCCGAACGTGAACCGCGACCAGTGCATCAAGTGCGGTGCCTGCTACGCGCAGTGCCCCAGGAGCTGGTTCAACTTCGACGTCATGAACAACTACGAGGGCATCATGGATGCCATCAAGGGTGCCATGCAGTGAGGTGAGAAAGATGGACGTACTCGGTAACTACAAGTCCGCGATATCGGCACGCTCGACCGACAAGGACATCCTGAAGAAGTCCCAGGACGGCGGTATCATCACGACGCTCTTCGCGTATGCGCTCGAAGAAGGCATCATCGACGGTGCCATCGTCGCAGGTCCGGGCAACGAGCCCTGGAAGCCGGAGCCCATGGTCGTGACGACGAAGGCCGAACTCCTGGCCGCCGCCGGAACGCGCTACACCATCAGCCCGAACGTCTCCCTGATCAAGGAGGCGACCCGGAGCTACGGCCTCGACCGCGTCGGTATCGTCGGCACCCCGTGCCAGATCCAGGCTATCCGGAAGGCTCAGCTCTACCCGATCGGCATGCGCGACGTCGACGACAAGATCGCCCTCGCGCTCGGTATTTACTGCATGGAGAACCTCTCCTATCAGGCGCTCGAGGCAATGGTCGAGGACCACTGCAACCAGAAGATGGAGTCCGTCGTGAAGATGGACATCGGCAAGGGCAAGTTCACGGTCTACACCGAACGCGGTGCAGTCAGCCAGATGCCCTTGAAGCTGATCCACAAGTACGTGCAGCCCGGCTGCAACGTCTGCCTGGACTACGTGGCAAACCTCGCTGATATCTCCAGCGGTTCCGTGGGCAGCCCCGATGGCTGGAGCACGGTCTTCGTGCGGAGCACCAAGGGCAACGCTGTCTGGGACAGCGCTATCGCTGCAGGCTGCTTCGAGACGAAGCCGATCGACCAGGTCAAGCCCGGTCTCGACCTCGTGACGAAACTCGCAACCGAGAAGATCACGAAGAACCAGAAGAACGTGGATGCTCGTAAGACAATCGGTCTCAAGGCGGACGGAACCCCCAAGGGTCTCCGGAACCCCTACGAGTCTCCCTGAAACACTTTTTTTTGTCCGAACCTGTTCCGGCACGCTCTGAAGAGGTATCCCGGGAGTTCCGGCTCTGCCACGATCACCGTGAATCTACAGGCCGGACTGTACAGTGTCCGTACAACGCGACGAACGCCTGAAGTATCCGACAGAACGTCCACAGCGCCTTCGGTCACCGCACATCGCGTCTGGAGTGGTTTCCCTCACCCTGGCCGGAGGTAGGGGCATCGTCTTTAAAAAAATCGATGGGGGGAGGCACCCCCCGCCGCGGGTTCTCTTTAGACCGACGAGAGATGGCAGGTGCTCTCTGCCGGCATGGATTACCGCTGAAGTGATATTTCCGGGTGTGTTCTATTCAGTCCCTGAACAGTACCTGGTAGGTTGCCGATTCCGCTCCAAAAAAGTCCCTGCAAAACTCCGCTGCCTTCGAGGGTTCGTACTCTTTGCAGCTGAAGATGTCGAGGTAGGCCGCGTTGGTCTCGTTCGCAAAGTGGCCGGAGACGAGCGATGTCTCGATGAGCTGGGTCATGGAAAACCCTGCGACCCTCTCACATGGGCCGAAGTGGATGATCTGTGGTTCGCCGAACCTGTGCATGTCGATGTGGTCGCACAGTTCGATGATGAACCGGTGGATCTTCTCCGCGTCCCGTATCGATGCCGGGTCGCACCCCTTCAGGTCAACGCTCGTGTACAGTCCCCAACACCCGCGCTGTTTGAACTGCGCAACGATCTCTGCGTCGCTTAACGTCTCTGCCATAACGTTGCTTGCTGCAACGTTGTTTGTCATTGCCTTACTAACCATGATTTCACCTTCGAGACAAACTCTGATCGATTGATCACTGTAGTTTTTGATAGTTCTGATTTTAAACTTATCCATACCACATATGGTAATTAGCCGTTATTTTTCAGTTAGGCGTGAGCAATCCCGATGTATCCAAAAATATGGGGTATATTTTTGCCCGATTTTTAAATCTAGGACTTTGCGCAGGTTATTCGCCTTTTAGTAGTAAAAATATCCTAAAAAATAATACCAAGTATGAACAAATCCCGAAATCGAATTTTTTCCGCGGACTTTGCTCCGGGGGTTTTCGGGCAGATGGGGTCTTAAAAGACAGGTCTTTTTTCGGTACGGTTTCCCGGTATCGATTCGGGGGTGAAAAGTCAATACATTGGAGATGAGAGTTATCCGCCCCTGAATCGGTCAGCATCCCGACCGAAAGCCTGCCGGGCGATGACTACGAAATCCCCCTTCCGGTCTCCGAGATCAGGGTATCTTTGCCGGGCAGCGCGCACCCGTGCCCCCCATCACGCACCCCGGCGAGGGTTTCTGGCATGACCTGCCGCAAGGCATCTTCCTCACCGGAGACCCGGGGGGCTCCGGTGCGTACGCCGGACGTGGGCGTGAAGGGCTTTCTCTGTGGGGTACTGCCTGCCGCAGAACGGACAGATGAACTCGCCCATCTCCACCGGGATATCGCTCCTCCTTTGCGGCTCAACCGTCACGCATCCCTCCCCGCGCCGATCTCCTCGAGCGTTCGCCCGGAGACGACCGAACGGGGCTCCGTCGCGACCGGATCGTTACCGGGGTCGGCGTCGGCATCGTCCATCTTCACGAGCAGCCAGGCTTCGCCCTTCCCGGTCCTGAAACGGGTGAGAGCGTACCCGCCCCGGAGTTTCTCCCCCTCGAGCCGGAATGATACGTGGCCCCGCCGGAGGGCCTCGGCGACCCCGACCTTCTCCCCCTTCTTCTCCGTAAGGTTCTGGTAAGTCCCCCGGTCCCAGACGAGAACCGTCCCGGCCCCGTAACTCCCTTCCGGGATGACACCCTCGAAACCGGCGTAGTCGAGCGGGTGGTCCTCCGTCGGCACGGCGAGGCGCTTCTCCTTCGGGCTCATTGACGGCCCTTTCGGAACCGCCCAGGACTTCAGCACCCCATCGACCTCCAGGCGGAAGTCGTAGTGGAGCGTGGTCGCTCTGTGCTTCTGGATGACAAAACGCGGGTGGGCGCCTGCCGTCTCCTGTTCCCCTCGCGGCTCCGGCGTCCGGGAAAAGTCCCTTCTGTCGCGATACTCCTCAAGCATCTCGGGGTCGACCATACCAGAACTCCGGCGCGGCCCCGGATAAGGGTTCTCCCATCCGGGGGATCTGCCGGAGTCGTTATGGAGAACTGCCGGCAGTCACGCCGGGCGAAAAAAATGAGCGGAGTATCGGATTAGCGATTCCGCCCGGATGTGGGCACGATCCGGACGTTCATCTTCTCCGAACCGATGATCAGGATCCCCTCCCCGGGCTGGAAGTTGAGGAGATCCTTCTCGCTCACCTCGAAGAACTTGGCGTTCTCCTGGGCCTGCTTCTTGTTCTCGGAGCGCATGCAGAACTTCACGGCGATGTTTGCCAGGATCTCCTCGTTGAAGTGCGCGATCAGCTGCGACGCGAGGATCAGCGAGACCCCGAACTTCCGCATCTCGGTGGCGTACTTGTTCAGGACGGCCTTGATCGAGGTCTTCGAACCGCTCTTCTGGCTCACCAGGAGTTTCGCCTCGTCGACGATCACGAAGAGCCGGAACTTCGCCCGCTCGTCCTCCGATCCCCGCGGGATCTCGCCCGTCGCCTGGAGGGTATAGTAGATCCGCCGGAGGAAGAGGTCCGCAAAGAGGTAGCGCAGGTTCTCCGGGAGGGCGTTCAAGTTGATATGGGTGATCCCGCCGGAGAGGATCGTCGGGATCGATATCTTCTCCTCCCCCGAGAAGAGCTTGTAGTCGAAGATGTCCTCGAGATAGGCCGGGATCGCCTCGTCCTCGCAGTTCATGATCTCGCCCTCGATGTCGTCGAAGTCGAGCACCCGCGTCCAGGTCTCGGTCTTCCCCGTGATCCCGGACATCCGGTAGCAGTCCTTGATGATGTTCTTGATCTTCCGGCGCTGCTGGATGCCGAGCGTGGGAAAGTTGATCGAGATGGCGTCGACGAAGTCCGAGGTCGCCCGGAGCGGGGTGATCTCGTCGATATCGGGGTCGAGTTCCAGCGGGTTGAAGTAGTACTCCCCGCCCTCGCGGATCTTATACGACCGGATATCCCCACTGCTCGCGGCCATGTCCCCGTGGAAGTCGATCAGGACGACCGGCATCGCCTGTGCCGCGAGTTCTGACGCAACGCACCGGATCGTCTCGGTCTTGCCGGCGCCCGAACCGCCGAGGATGATCATATGACCGTTGTTGAGGCGGCCGGGCGACCAGTTGACCCGCTGCCCGTCCTGCGCATGCCCGAGGAAGATATCCAACTCTCCGGACCGGGGAACTCCTGCCGGGACGGCTGACGGCCCGGTAAAGCGGCGTTCTGGAACTGCGGTGCTTGAGGAGGACGGGGCGGCACGCCGGGGTGCGGGCGGCGGCACGATCGGCTCCTCCACCTCCTCGCCTTCTTCGTCATCTTCCGCCTCCTCCTCTTCGGGGAAGACGGGCTCCTCCCACTCCTCTTCAGCAGGGGGTTCAGGAACCGGGATCTCCTCCCACTCTTCCTCCTCGGCAAGGGGTTCAGGAATCGGGATCTCCTTCGTGGCGGGAGAGGGCTCCTCCGCCGGGGCGGAGCGGCCGATGACGATCTTCTCGGCAACCTCGGCCATCAGCGCCTGCCCGAGATCGCGCAGACGCATATCGTAGAGGTTCCGATCCTTGACGATGAACCGGGCGAGGTCGACCCCGTCCTCCTCGCGCACCCCTTCGAGGACGTAGATCGCGTCGTCGAGTTCCAGGAGCACTCTCGCGAGTTCGCGGCGGTGGGCAGGCAATGCGCGGATACGGTCGTAGTCCTCGCCGCAGGCAAGGTAGCGCAGGACGGTGAACGTCGAGTAGAACGACTCGAGGAGCATGTCGTAATGTTCCCTGATCGCCGGATCGATCCGCTCGAGCACCCCTTTGAGGATGTACGCGAACTCCGGCGGGAAGGTGTAGACGACGCCGTCGGCCCTTGCGCCGTCGAGATCGTAGGCATAGGCAAGAACCGCGCACCCGGAGGCCCTGAGCCGGGAGGCGAACCGTTCGCACTCGAGAAAGAGGCCCGGACAGTTGTTGAGGAGGAAACTGATGAACGTCTCTTCGGTGCGGGGGAGCGCGGACGGGAAGGTCTTGTTGACGAACGACCCCTTCACCGTCCCCGCGAGAAGGGCCGGGACGACCTCATGGATCTCGCGGGCCAGCCCGGCGATATCGAGCGCCCGGAGCCGTGCCTCCATCAGCGGCCGGGCTATCGCTTCGCCGGTAGCGGTCGCCGTCAGCACCGTCGTGCCGTTCCAGGAGGCGGACTCGACGAGGCCGACCTGCCTGAGCGCAAAGAGCGGCCCGGACGTGTAGGCATAGCAACTCTGTTCGACCACGCCTGCCCCTTCTCCCCGGGACGACGCGCTGTTCTGGGCGATGTAGATGTAGAGGAGCGTCTCAATGATGTCGCGAACTTCCTGCAGCCGGAAGTCCCGCAGGTACCCGGCGACGGCGGGAGGAAACGACTCCATCAGGGCCGGAATCTCGGCATCCACATAGCCCATGGCTTTGAGTGCTCTGGTTAGGTCTGTTGACACGGATTCACCAGCAGGTGGGTTCTTATCGTGATGCACGGTACGCTGCATGATACCACTTCAGGCGAAGCGGCTGGTTGGTATAGTTTCGCTCTGCGACCTATTAAACATAGGCAGTTTGGAGAAAATCGGCCGCATCCGGCAGAATGCCCCGATACCAGGGAGGCACTCTTCGCCATCATCCCGGGAGAGGCGGCGGCCGGATCTCCTGTGCCCGATATCGCCTGAAATCACCTGACCGACCCCGATATCCCACAACTCACCGGAATTCCGGGGCATTAATTATACACACACATTTATATTATTGAGAATATATAATTCCTGCCGAGGTGGGCACCTGTGACTACCCTTACCGAACACCAGCGAGTGGTCATCATCATGACGCTCCTCGCAATATCGGTCTTCCTGACCTACTACTTCCACGCCGTCCTGATGCTCGGGACCGTCTTTTCGCACTTCTTCTACATCCCGATCATCCTGACCGCGCTCTGGTGGGAGAAGCGGAGCATACCGGTCGCTATCTTTCTCGGCGGGCTCGTCGTCGTCAGCAGCCTCTTCTACCGGCCCGATCTCCTGACCCTGAACGACTACGGACGCGCACTGATGTTCGTCGTCATCGCCTTCGTCGTTGCGTCCCTCTCCGAACAGCTCAAAGGGCGCGAGCAGATGGTGAAGAGACAGAGAGATCTCATGCAGCGTTACCTGGACGTGGCGGGCGTCCTCTTCGCGGTCATCGGGACCGACCATACCATCCGGCTCATCAACCGTCACGGGTGCGAACTGCTCGGCTACCGGGAAGAGGAACTGCTCGGGAAAGACTGGTTCGACACGGTCGTTCCCGGAGCGCTCCGGGAGACACGGCGGCGGTCTTTCGACGAGGCGATTGCCCGAAAAGCCGCTCTACCGGGGCAGCGGGAGAATCCTGTCGTCACGCGGAGCGGCGACGAACTGATCCTCGCGTGGCAGGACACCGTGCTCACCGGCGACGACGGCCGACCGACCGGGATAATCGGGTCGGGAGCAGACATCACCGACCGTATCCGGGCCGAAGAGGGGTTGCGGGAGGCCCACGACGAGGCGAACCTCTACCTTGACATCATGACGCACGATATTAACAACGCGAACGCCGTCGCCCTCGGGTATGCCGACCTGCTCGTCGAGACGCTCTCCGGGAGAGAGCGGGAGATGGTCCGGAGACTCAGGGCAGGCGTCGACCGGAGCATCGAGATCATCCAGAACGTCTCGACGATCCGGCGGCTTCACTCCGAGGAGACGGCAACGAGACCCGTCGACCTCGATGTGATCGTCAGGGCCGAGATCGCCCATCATCCCGACGCCCGGATCGTCTACGAGGAAAGACCGATCCGGGTCATGGCCGACGACCTTCTCTCCGAGGTCTTTGCCAATCTCATCGGGAACGCGGAGAAGTTCGGGGGTCCGGAGGTCGAGATCGCCGTCAGAGTCGAGGAACGCGACGATACGGTCGAGGTCTCGATCGAGGATACCGGGCCGGGGGTGCCCGACGCGGTCAAGCCAGGTCTCTTCACCCGGTTTTCGCGAGGGACGAGCAGCAGGAGCGGCAAAGGTCTCGGCCTCTACATCACCCGGATGCTTGTTACGCGCTACGGCGGCCGGGTATGGGTCGACGACCGGGTGCCGGGACGCCCCGAATGCGGCGCGGCGTTCCGGTTCAGCCTCCTCCGGTGCGACCGACCGTGGGAGACAGCCCGGGTCCCTGCACCAGCGGCGGCCAACCGGGTAGTCACCGCCAGACCCTGACCGGGTCGAGTGTGGCGTCGATGACCACCTCGAACTCAAAGGTATCGAGCCAGCCCATCTTCTCAAACATCCGCATGAAACAGATGCCCACGACCTTCGCACCGGGATGGGCCGCGACGACAGCCTGCACCGCTTCTCTCTCGACCGGGACGCCCGGCATCGAGAGCCCGCCCATCAGGACGATCACCTTCGGGTCGAGGCTGACCGCGTCGCCGGAGACCTGCATCCCGACGCCCTCGACGGGACGGATCGCCTTCGCCGCCGTCTCGTCCACGTAGGGCACGTAGACCTGCTCAAGGGAGAGGTCCCGGACGGCGAACCCCAGGAGTTCGATGAATGGGGTGCAGGTGCCGGGGCAGCCGTAGTAGGCGACCTGATCGCCGGGAGCGAGCCCGGCCTCGCGGAGATAGGCCTTGAACGGCCGGAGCATCCCGGGGACGCCGGAGAGGGTTTCGAGCAACTCCATAAGGGCTTAGTTGTCGCCGGGGGTATATACTGATTTGGAATAGGGCGGGACTAGAATCCCGCCTCGACCATCCAGTCCAGCCATTGTGCCGACCGGAGCTCCTTCGCCGTCGCTTCATCGACCCCATAGACATTCCGGTAGAAGTCCAACACCCATTCGTGCACCTGGATATCCGCGAACCGGTCCGGATAGGCGGCCTTCGCGATCACCATTGCCTCGATCGGGTACTCAAGGCGCTTCGCCCAGTTGTAGGGCGTCCAGGGGAGGGCGTAAACCCGGTGGTTCTTCACGGCCGAGAGTTCCTGCAGGTTCTGGTAGTATGGAGCGGTATAGAGCTCGCTTACCGGGTGGTAGCCCTGGGCGGTCGGGAGGACAATCACATCGGGATCGAGCACAAGGATCTGCTCGGTCGATACGACGACGAACGCCCCGGTTCCCTCATAGGCGTTCTTTGCGTTCGCGATCTCCTCGATGAAATACGACTCGATCGTGTCGCTGCCCCAGGCCATCCCGGCACCGCCGCCCTGTCGGGCGCGCGGCGAGAGGCCGAGTTGCATCATGCGTGGTTTCTTATCTACGGGCACATCAGCCGTGCGTTTTCGGATCTCTTCGATCTGGCCATCCAGATAAACTGCGAGCGCATCGGCGTCCTCCCCGTGCGAGAAGACCTCACCGACGAGCCGGATCTCCTCACCGATACGATCGACAGTCGGGCGCTCTTGGAAGGGCGGGCCGACAAGGATAACCACCGGGATATCGAGCGATTCTATCGTTGCAACCGTCTTTTCGAGTTTCTCGTCGGACCCCGCGCTGAACGCCCATGCCCCTTCGCGAAGGACGACGACGTCGGGTTCGAGCGAGGCGAGGGTCTCATAATTGATCCCGGTGCCGCTTTCAACCAGCACCGGGAGGTTGGTAAGGCCCGGAATGAGGTATCTGACCGGATTCATGCCGTTCTTGTATTCGTAGGTCGTTCCGTCCGTCGTTTCGAAGGAGTACGTATAGTCCTTAGTCCATGCGCCGCCGAGACCGACGATCCGATCCTGCATCCCGAATCGGTAAAGGAGACCTTCGACAAACCCGTCGTCGAGAATAACGACCCGCTCAATGGTTGGCGGCAGTTCAACCGTCCTGCCGCGCATGTCCGTCACGGTACGTATCCCATCCGAGTCCGCTGGCGTCGTCTCCCCGACCGTTCCCGTGCATCCGCAGGAGAAGACCAGAGCAAGGAGGCAGATGATGAGCAAAGCAAGTCCTGTCGGCAGTGCATTATGATTCATAGAGATTGGTTCGAAGACGTAATACAAAAGAGATTATGTTTTACATCTATCAAGAATGATAACTATTTTAATACTACTCATTGCTACGATTTATATAATAGGTGTTACAAAAAATGAGGTATCCGCACCTCCCGTGCGGGAGGAGACCGCATGAGAGAGTCCACAGGCTTCAATCACTTCCTCACGAAACTCGGCTACGACACCGCCGGAGGGTTCGACGAAGGGAGAAAGATCGTCATTCTTCTCGCCCTCGCCGCCGTCCTCCTCATAACGGCCTCGGTCGCGGTCGTCCTCGGCGCCTACGGCATCACCATTACGGACGTCTACCGGACGATCCTCGTCCACCTCACCTTCGGCGACGTTGAGAGTCTGCCGAAACTGCACAACACCATCATCTGGAACATCCGCGTGCCCCGGATCATCCTCGCCGTCTCGGTCGGCGGGGCGCTTGCCATCGCGGGCGCCGTCTTCCAGGGGGTCTTTCGGAACCCCCTCGTCGAACCCTACATCCTCGGCGTCTCGTCGGGCGCTGCGTTCGGTGCGGCGCTCGCGATCGTCTTTCCGGCGATCTTCTTCTCGATCCAGCTCTCCGCGTTTGCGTTCGGGGCGCTCGCCGTCACCCTCGCCTACCTTCTCGCCCGCAGCCGCGGTGAGACCCCTATCGTCACCCTCATCCTCGCCGGGGTCATCATCGGCTCGATCTTCTCTGCATTCGTCTCGCTCCTCAAGTATATCGCAAACGACGCGGCGCTCCGTGAGATCGTCTTCTGGTTGATGGGCGGGTTTTACTACGCGACCTGGGATGACGTCATCCTCCTCGTCCCCATGGTTGCTGCCAGTTTCCTCATCCTCTGGGCGCTCGGGTGGAAACTCAACGTCCTCTCGATGGGCGACGACGAGGCCAGGACGCTCGGGGTCAACCCCGAGAAGTACAAATTCATTGTCGTCACGCTTGCCACCGCCATAACCGCGTTCGCCGTCTCACTTGTCGGGATCATCGCGTGGGTCGGGCTTATGATGCCTCACGCAGCGCGGATGCTCCTCGGGCCCGACAACCGGTTCGTCATCCCGGCATCCCTGATGATGGGCGGGTGCTACCTGATCGTCTGCGACACCCTCGCCCGGACGCTGACGACGGCCGAGATCCCGGTCGGGATCCTGACCTCCATCCTCGGGGCGCCGTATCTCTGTTACCTGCTCCGCAGTAAGGGCAGGGTGATCTTCGGGTGATTGCTATGCTTCATGTTCAGGATATGCATTTTCGGTACGGGAGTTTTCCCGTGCTCTCCGGAGTCTCCTTCTCGGTTGGGAAAGGTGAACTCTGCGGTCTCTTCGGCCCGAACGGGTCGGGGAAGACGACGCTCTTCAAGTGCTGCCTGCGGTTCCTCCGCGCAGAGCAGGGCAGTGTGGTGGTGCACGGCGAGGACGTCTCGCGGTGCAGCATCGAGCAACTTGCGCGCCTCGTCGCCTACGTGCCGCAGGAGCACAGGCCGCCGTTCCCCTACCTTGCACGGGAGGTCGTCCTCATGGGCAGGACCCCGCACCTCGGCGGGTTCTTCGGCGTCCGGAGACGCGACCGCGAGATCGCGATGGACGCGCTCGCCACCCTCGGGATCAACGATCTTGCGGACCGGCCCTACAACCAGCTCTCCGGAGGCCAGCGGCAGATGGTGCTCATGGCCCGCGCAATCGCACAGGACACCCCGATCCTCTTCCTGGACGAACCCACGAGCGCGCTCGACTTCCAGAACCAGATGCGGATATGGGAGATCATGCGTGATATCGCCGGGGAGGGAAAGACGATCCTCGCCTGCAGTCATGACCCGAACCACGTGGCATGGTTCTGCGACCGGGTCGTGGTCGTGGGAGAGGGGGCCGTCGTGGCCGAAGGCCACCCGGAGGATGTGATATCAGAGGGGGTGCTTGGGGAGATCTACGAGGATGCATGTGCCGTCCGGACGCTCGACGGCGTCCAGATGGTGATGCCCCGGTGTGTGGTGGACCGACATGAAATTGCGAAAGGCGGCCTCCCCCTCCATGACACCCCTTTGGTCAGGACGTGGAGTGAGGTCGACGCCAGAACATGAAACGGAGAGGGAACAATGACGTACACAAGTATCGACTGGAACGCGGTCTGGAAAGACCTCTCTGAGAAGAATATAGAATGCCGCGGCAGCGGCGGATGTGCTGCAATCTGGGAATCAAAGGAGAAAGCCCGGACGTATCTTGAACGGTCGCAGGAGGAACCCGAACAGACCCGCTGTACCATCGACGGCCTCCCGGTCAAAATCGAATCGACGGTGCTGGACATCGGCGCCGGCCCCGGCGTCCTGGCAGTGCCGCTCGCACGCCGCGTTGCCCGTGTGACCGCCGTCGAACCCGCGGCGGGGATGGCAGAGGTGATGACTGAATATGCTAGAGGAGAGGGCGTATCGAACCTCTCGATCGTGCGGAAACGCTGGGAGGACGTCGATCCGGCGGCCGACCTGGATGGTCCCTACGACATTGTGATAGCCTCGTACTCGCTCGGGATGCCGGATATCCGGGCCGCGATCGAGAAGATGTGCGAAGCCTCCTCACGATGGGTCTATCTCTTCTGGTTTGCCGGAACGACGAGCTGGGAGCAGGGGATGCTCGACCTCTGGCCGAGGCTGCACGGCAAGGAGTATCGGCGGGGACCGAAAGCGGACATCCTCTGGAACGTCCTCTATTCGATGGGGATCTGCCCGAACGTCGAGACGTCGTGGATGGAGTACACCCGCCGGTTCCCGGACCTCGATGCCGCCATGAGCGAGTTCCGGGAGCAGTACCGGGTAACGTCCCCGGTGCAGGAGGAGGTTCTCCGTGAGTACCTTGCCGCGACCTTCTCGGAGAATGAGGGCGGGCTCCTGCACACGGGAACGACGACCCGGGTGAAACTCTGGTGGGAGGTCGACGGGTGCCGGTGAGGAGGGTTTCCGGGCGGGTGGCCGTCACCCTGGTTCTGGCGGTCCTGCTGGTCCTCTCCGCCGGATGCATCGGTGCCGGGCAGGGCGGGGCGGTACTGGATTCTGGCGCCGATACCACCGATACGCGAACCATAATCGATATGCGGGGTAAAGAGGTCCAGGTACCTGCACATATTGAGAGAGTAGTTACTATTGATGACGGTCTTGTAGAAGGAGTAATGACTGTTTTGGGAGAATCAGGCAAGATAGTTGGCCTGGGCTCTTCATGCCTCCAGAAATCCTCCGAAACAACTATCCCCGGCGTTTCGGGGAACTATACCTACAAGAACGGCATGAATCCCGTAAGATACCTCAATCCCGGGTTTGCCGATCTGCCTCTGGTTCAAGAGTCATCAACCGGGATCAACTATGAAACATTAGCTGCCCTCGAACCGGATGTCGTAATCGTCAGAAGAGGATCGTGTGCTGCTTCCTGGGGATTAAATGACGACAGCCTGAACAAGAACATCGATAACATTGAAAAACTGGGGATCCCGACGGTAGTCGTCAATGCGCCCCCCTGCTACAACGATCCGGATCTCAGCAAAATATCGGAGGAGATCAAGGTCATAGGGAGGGTGTTCGGCAAGGAAGAACGAGCGAAAGAGATTGTGGCATATATTGACGGCTGCGTCGCGATGATAGAGAGTCGCACTGCGAACGTTCCGGAGAAAGAAAAACCCCGGGTGCTGGCGTTGGGATTATCGCCCCAGTCAAGAAAGGCGGGCGGTGCGGGTAACGTGCGGGGAGCCATCATAGCCTACTACATTGAGGAGATCGTCAATGCCGCCAACGCATATACTGTGACGAGATATGTATCAGACACAGGCGTTGTAAGCGCAGAGCATGTTCTTGCATTAGATCCGGATATCATCATACTTCCAACCTCGTCAGGCTACCATCCGCCGAGGGAACTATACAGCGCTCCATACTATGAAAATCTCCGGGAACTTGGGGCTGTTAAGAATAAAACCATTTATGCGCTTCCATATACTCCCTGCAATTGCGATGCTTCGCGACTGGAGTATCCAATTGATCTCATGATCATTGCAAAGGCCGCGTATCCTGATCGGTTCGAAGACATCAAGGTGAACAAGTGGGTGCTGGAATTCTACCAGAACGTGTATGGTGTGGATGAAGCAAGCGCCAGAGGCATGCGTTCAGTGCAATGGCTCGACTGGGCGGTAGAAGAGGACTTCTGAGGAGACATTGAGGACTTATGCATAGCACGGTGTTTTGTGCTCGGCCCTTGATCTACATCGGTTGTGGATCCGGCTTCGCAGAGGATGTCGGGAAAACCGTAGATACCCGTGGGGTGGCAGTAGCCGTTCCGGAAGAAGGCCTCAAAACGGCGCAGCGGATGGACTGGTACGTGGAGGGCGGAACGTGAAACCGGGGCATGTTCTGGCGCTGGTTCTCGCGGCCCTGGTACTGGTGGCTGCATGCGCCGGATGTACCGGCGGAGGAACCGGGCAGGGCGGGGCGGTGCCGGAGGACGACTACCGGACGGTCGTCGACGGCCGGGGTGTCGCCGTCCAGGTGCCGAAAAACATCGAGCGGGTCGTCACAGACTCCGCCGGTCTCATCGAGAGCACGATGTTGGTCATCGGGGAAGAGGATAAGATTGTCGGGGTAAGCGGCACCGTTCAGAAGATCTATGTCTATGCCTATCCAAACGTGAGCGGGGACACTTACGAGTACATGAACGGCACCCGTCCGGTGACCTATCTGTACCCCCGGATCCGGGACCTCCCCCTGGTCAAGGAATCAAGTGCGGGCATGAACTACGAGACACTTACCGGGCTCGACCCGGACGTGGTCATCCTCCGTGTCACGTCTTCAATGGAGAATGAAGGGGTGCAGAAGACGATCCAGACGATCGAGTCCCTCGGGATTCCTGTCGTCGTGCTTAAGAGTCCCCCGTGCTTCGATAACCCCAATCTCTCGACGATCTCCGACGAGATCCGGATCATCGGTGCCGTCTTCGGGAAAGAGAAGCGGGCAGGCGAACTCGCGGAGTACCTTGAGTCCCAGACGAGGCTCGTCTTCGAGCGGACAAAGGATATCCCTGACGCCGAGCGACCGACTGTTCTCGTTCTCGGTGCATCGCCAACTGCCCGGAAGGCCGGAGGGTCCGGCAATGTGATGGGGACCGACACGATTGACTCCTACTTCATCGAGGAACTCGTCCACGCGAAGAACGCCTTCCAGAACGCCGGAAGGCCCATGGTTTCGGCCGAACAACTCCTTGCTCTCGATCCCACCGTTATCATTCTCTGTACGTCCAGTGGCTATCACCCGCCGGAAGAACTCTACTCGGCACCGTACTACCAGAACGTCGACGAACTCTCGGCCGTCAAGAACCGCCGGGTCTACGCCCTCCCCTGGACACCCTCTAACACTAAACGCCTCGAGTATCCGATCGACGTGATGGTGATTGCGAAGGCAGCCTATCCCGAGCGGTTCGCCGACATCGATCTCGGGGAGTGGTTGCTGGACTTCTATAAGAACGTCTACGGCGTCGACGACGAGACCGCGAAAGCATTGCGATCCGCGCAGTGGATGGACTGGTGCGTGGAGGGGGGAACGTGAACCCGGGGCATGTCCAGGCGTTGGTTCTCGCGGCCCTGGTACTGACGGCCGCATGCGCCGGATGTACCGGCGGAGGAACCGGACCGGTTGATACGACAGCGCCGGAGGACGGCTATCGGACAGTCGTCGACGGCCGGGGGGTGGCGGTCCAAGTGCCGACGCAGATCGAGCGGGTCGTCACCGTCTCCAGCGGCCTCATCGAGAGTGTGTTGTTCGTCCTCGACGAGGAGGAGAAGATCGTTGGGCTCGGGTCGAACTGCGTCCCGAAGATCTACAACTACACCTACCCGACCGTGGACGGGGAGGCCTACGAGTACCGGGGCGGCATGAACCCCGTGGCCTACCTGGATCCCCGGCTCCGGGACCTTCCGCTGGTCAAAGAATCAAGTACCGGTATGAACTACGAGACACTTGCCGGGCTCGACCCGGATGTGGTCATCCTCCGCGTCGGCGCCAGCGGGTTCCCCTCGATGGAGGACGAAGGGGTGCAGAAGACGATCCGGACGATCGAGTCCCTCGGCATCCCGGTCATCGTGCTCAAGGCCCCTCCATGCTTCGATGAACCCGACCTCTCGTCGATCTCCGATGAGATCCGGATCATCGGTGCCGTCTTCGGGAAGGAGAAGCGAGCGGGCGAACTCGCCGAGTACCTCGAGTCCCAGACGAGGCTCGTCTTTGAGCGGACAAAGGATATCCCTGACGCCGAGCGGCCGACCGTCCTCGTATTCGGCGCATCGCCGACTGCCCGGAAAGCCGGAGGGGCTGGCAACGTACGGGGGACCGACATGATTGAGTCCTACTTCGTCGAGGAGATCGTCCACGCAAAGAACGCCTTCCGGAACACCGGGAGTCCCATGGTTTCGGCCGAACAACTTCTCGCCCTCGACCCCGATGCCATCGTGCTCAATACATGGAACGGCTATCACCCGCCCGAGGAACTCTACTCGGCGCCCTACTACCAGAACGTCGGCGAACTTTCGGCCGTTAAGAACCGCCGGGTCTATGCTCTCCCCTGGACACCCTGCTACAGCAACCGCCTCGAGTACCCGACCCACGTGATGGTGATCGCCAAAGCGGCCTACCCGGAGCGGTTCGCCGACGTCGATCTCGGGGAGTGGCTGCTGGACTTCTATAAGAACGTCTACGACGTCGACGACGAGACTGCAAAGACCCTCAGAACGGCACAGTGGATGGACTGGTGCGTGGAGGGCGGAACGTGAAACCGGGGCATGTTCTGGCGCTGGTTCTCGCGGCCCTGGTACTGACGGCCGCATGGGCCGGATGTACCGGCGGAGGAACCGGGCAGGGCGGGGCGGTGCCGGAGGACGGCTACCGGACGGTCGTCGACCCCTATGCGCCCGTAGTATACGGCGATGCGAATGGTGACGGACGTATAGATCAGCAGGATGTTGACTATGTTGAGGGCGTGATAAAAGGAATAAACGCGCGTACCACATTATCGGATGCGAATTACGACGGAGAAATCGACGAAGCCGATATCCTCCAGATAAAACGGATCATCAACGGGACCCAGACGGAGTTGACGCTACTGGATATGGATGGCAGACCGGTGACGGTTCCGCAACCGGTTGATAGAGTGCTGGCGATAGGCTTTGGTTTTATTGAAGAAACCATGGTTGTCCTTGGAGTCGAGGACAAATTAGTTGGAACCGGAGGATCGAATCGTTCACCAACTGCACGCTACTTGATTCCGGAACTCACCAAACTCCCCGACGCGGGATCCATTGCAATGGGTATAAATTATGAGACGATAGCAGCAACAGATCCCGATCTTGTAATCATCAGAAAGAACCCTTACTTCCAGGAGCGGGGGGATAAGGTGGTAGAGATCATAGAAACACTGGACATCCCGGTCGTAGTTCTCAGAGATCCGAATCATTTCCATACATCGGATATAACCACACTCTATCAGGAGATAGGTCTTCTGGGCAGGATATTCGATAAGACCGAATCAGCACAGCAGTTGATCGATGAGATGGACGAGAGTGTTGCATCAATCACAGACAGAACCAGGGATATCAAGGAGGAAGACAGACCGAGGGTGCTATTTTGTGGCCTGGGAAGTAGCGGTACCAGAGACAAGGGCGGGGTTCTTGTCGTATGGGCAAAAGAATGTGCATCGACATTTGCGGATCTACTGAACATAAAGAGCGCCTACGAAGGAACCGGAAGGAATTGTCTGTCGGCCGAACACGTATTGAACTTGAATCCCGACGTGATCATATTAGAAACATCTTCCGGCGGCATACATATACGCCAACTCTATGAAGAAGAGCACTACAAGAATATCCAGGAAGTAAAGGCTATACAGGAGCATCGGGTATACTCCATCGGATGGTTGACATTGTGTGGGGATATCCAGTTGGAACTTCCCATAATATTGATGATTGAAGCAAAGGGCACATATCCAGAGAGATTCAATGACATCAACGCCTCCGAATGGATCGAAAAGTACTATATGACCATATATGACATTCGTGAGGATGACGCAAAGAATCTGAAAGAGTTACATGGATTGGCCTGGATTGACAGTTATGGGTTCTAACGTACACTGCCTGTGGGCTATGGCACCGATACCGCTGATTACCGGGCGGTCGCCGACTCCCGGGTGTTCCCTTCCAGGTGCCGGAGAAGACCGAGCGGGTCGTCACCGTCTCCGACGGTCTTGACGAGGGCTTTTTACCATCACCGGTATCGACTATGGCGGCAACGGCCAGGTTCCAGGCCTTAAAAGCGCCCTGGATCCAATCGTTCGATCCGGTGATCTGGGTCCTGTTTTTAGGCGTCACGCTAAACGGTTTCAGTTCTTCTATCGTGCTGCCCTTCGTCTCGGTATACCTGTACGCATACGGGGGCATCACGGCAGGTGAGGTCGGCCTCTCTATATTTGCCTCGACCATTATCGGCTCCGTCTTCCCGCTCGTCGGCGGCGAACTTAGCGACATGCTGGGGCGCAAGAGGATCTTCATTGCAGGCCTCGCATTACTCATATCCAGTTACCTCCTGCTCGCCTGGGCCGTGAGCTCGAATGCCTCCTTCATCCTTTATGTCGCCCTGCTGTCACTCTCCGGCATGGGCTCAGGCCTCTTCCGGCCAGTGCCGTCCGCCATCATCGCGGACGCCGTGCCGCCCGAAAAAAGGCTGGAAACCTACGGGCTGACGAGGACCGGGCACAACATGGGCTTCGCCATCGGCCCGGTCGTCGGAGGCATGGTGGCCATGATCTCCTATACTCTGGTCTTCATGCTGACGGCTGCCGTCTCATTTATATACCTGATTTTAGTGGCCATTTTCATAAAAGACACACGGACCGCCAGAAAAGAGAAGAAGGGCCGGGACAGCATGCTCGTCGTTCTTCATGACAAGCCCTTTGTATGTTTCGTTCTGCTCGCCTCCCTGGCCTCGTTCATAGCGGCTCAAATGTACTCCCCGCTTTCAGTCTACGCTAAAGGCTTCGCCGGGCTTTCCGAGGCAGAGATCGGCGCTTTCCTGTCGCTGAACGGTGTCATGGTCGTGCTCTTCCAGTACACCGTGACCAGGCTCGCCAGCAGGTACCGTATCACGACCTCCATGGCAGTGGGCATGGCATTAAATAGCCTGGGCTTTGCCCTCATCGGGTTATCCCATAATTTTGCGGCATTGCTTGTCTGCATCGCAATCATAACTACAGGCGAGTTGCTATATCTACCATCATTCACTACCATGTCCGTGAATCTTTCCCCGGATGACAAAAGGGGGAGGTACTTAGGGCTTTCAGGCCTGATGGGCTCGGCTGGGTTCGGCGTCGGCGCGCTGGCAGGAGGATTGACGCTCGACAGCCTCTCCGCCATGCCCGGTATCTTCTGGCTCTTGATCGGCACCCTCAGCGCTGTTAACGCCGCAGGCTTTATTGTATTGAAAAAGGTCATACCGACAGGAGCGGATACACTGCTCAAACAACCCTCTTGAAGAAACGGACCAGCCACCACAATGGCCTACCCAAAGTCGTCCCGTGTCCTGTGTTTATAGTTGCGGTATATCTTCGCCATATTTTTTACGAGATGGGTGTGTTCAAACAGAATTCCGCAGTAAGAGATCTGGCCTGTCAATTTTCTCACAACCCACGCTGACTCAGATTACAGGCGCAGCAACAGGATCTCACGCGAAGGTGGTGTGGATTCCCGCACCGCACCGTCGCGAACTTCCGCGCCTCCGCGTGCAGCTGGCGATCGCTTCCTCATCCCGCAAAACAAGGTGAGATGAGTACCCTGGTTATGAGGGATTGTAAAACGTTTGCTTATATTTATCATATTAATTGCCACTATTTTATATATAACCATTACAAATGTAACATCAGGATGTCTGCACTGGAACGGCGGGAGAAGAACGCATGACCGTGTTCCCTGGCCTCAACCATCTCCTCACGAAAATCGGCTACGAAACTCCGGGGTTTAGTAAGGAGAGAGAAAAATGTCACCATCTCACCCGCAGTCCTCATTGCTGGCGTCCGGATGGTGATACCACACCATGTGGCGGAGCGGCATGAGACCATGAGGGGGTCCCACACGACGGCCCGGTTCCTGTGGCGTGGAGTATGGCGGACGCCGGAACGTGAAAAGGAGCATACGTAATGGTATACGCAGATGTCGACCGGAATAGCGTCTGGGAATTCTTCTACGAGGAGAGAACGATGTGTCGAGAGAGCAGGAACTGTGTCTCGATATGGCCTTTTTGGGAGAAACGCGAACGGATTCACCACATGGTCGAGGTAGATACGAACGGGGACAGTACCCTGTACTCGATGACGACCACGCAGGGTGAAACACCTTGGGAGTGAACTGATGGCAATGAGCGGCATGCGCGGCTGGACGGCCGTCACCCTGGTCCTGGCGGTTCTGCTGGTCCTCTCCGCGGGATGCACCGGGGCGGGGCAGTCCGGAGATGGATCAAGCCCGGGCGACGATACCACCGGCTACCGGACAGTCGTCGACTCCCGGGGTGTCGCCGTCCAGGTGCCGAAAGATCTCAAACGGGTTGCCACCGTCTCCGACGGGTTCATCGAGGGCATGATGCTCGCTCTCGGCGAGCAGGAGAAGATCATCGCCATCGGGGTAAACAGTCCCCAGAGAGTCTACAACTACACCTACCGGACCGTGGCCGGAACGACCTACGAGTACCGCGGCGGCATGCAACCGGTGACCTACCTGTACCCCCGGATCCGGGAACTCCCGCTGGTCGCAGGGGGAGCGGCTATAAACTACGAGGCGCTTGCCGGGCTCGACCCGGACCTGATGATAATCCGTGTCGGCTCCTGTGCGTTCTATTCGATGGATAAGGCGGATACAACGGTCCAGACGGTCGAGGCGCTCGGTATCCCCGTCATCGTGCTCAAGTCCCCCTTGTACTGCAATGAACAGGATATCTCGACGATCTCCGATGAGATCAAGATCCTCGGCGCTATCTTTGGGAAGGAGAAGAAAGCGGGAGAACTGGCCGATTACCTCGAGTCGCAGGCGCGGCTGATCTCTGAGAGAACAAAAGATATCCCGGAGGCTGAGCGGCCGACCGTCCTCATATTCGGAGCATGGCCAGCCGACCGGAAGAGCGGAGGAGGGGTCGGCGACGTGAGGGGGACCGATACGATTGAGTCCTACTTCATCGAAGAGATCGTTCACGCGAAGAACGCTTACCGGGACACCGGGGATATGGTCACCATCTCGGCCGAACAACTCCTCGCCATCGACCCCGACGTCATCATGCTTGAGACTGCCTATGGTTATCACCCGGCCGAGGAACTTTACACGGCGCCTAACTACCAGATTGTCGGCGAACTCTCGGCCATCAAGAACCGCCGGGTCTTCGCGTTCCCGTTCGAGCCCCCCAACTGTGCCAAACGCCAGGAATACCCGATCGACGTGATGGTGATCGCGAAGGCGGCCTACCCGGAGCGGTTTGCCGACATCGATCTCGGGGAGTGGCTCCTGGACTACTACAAGAACGTCTACGACGTCGACGACGAGACCGCGAAAGCATTGCGATCAGCACAGTGGATGGACTGGTGCGTGGGGGGGGGAACGTGAAACCGGGGCATGTCCAGGCGCTGGTTCTCGCGGCCCTGGTACTGATGGCCGCATGTGCCGGATGTACCGGCGGAGGAACCGGACCGGTTGATACGACAGCGCCGGAGAATGGTTACCGGACGGTCGTCGACTCCCGTGGGGTGGCGGTCCAGGTGCCGACGCATATCGAGCGGGTCGTCACCGTATCCGACGGTCTTGTAGAGGGAGCCATGGTCGCACTTGGTGTGGACGAGACTCTGGTGGGGCTTGGTTCCTCGTGCATCCAACGTGACTGGACTTACTCCTATCCACTCGACGACGGCGGTCAGGTCAATGAGAGCGGAGGGTGTAATATCCTTCAGGTTCTCTCCCCAAGTGTCAAGAGCCTCCCGTTGGTCATGGAATCAGGGGTGGCAATGAACTATGAGACCCTTACCTCACTTAATCCCGATGTCGTTATCCTCAGGCTCGGTTGCTGTTCGCTCCAGTCAAAGGACGACGAAATGACACAAAGGACAATTAATGCGATAGAATCTCTCGGCATCCCTCTCATCGTGCTCTACAGCCCGAATTGCTACAACCAGCCTGACCTGCATATGATCTCGGACGAGATTGCAATCCTCGGACAGGTGTTTGAGAAAGAGGATGAAGCAAAACGACTTGCCGAGTACCTGGAGTCACAGGTCGCGTTCGTGAATGAGCGGACGCGTGATGTCACTGAACTAGAGCAGCCGACAGTGTTGATCTTCGGGCTCTCACCGAAGCACCGCACCGAGGGCGCGGCAGGCACGGCTCACGGTCTCCGGACGACCGAATCATACATGATCGAGGAGATCGTCCACGCGAAGAACGCTTTCCGGTCTGACACCGGTAACTTCCAGATCCTTAATACCGAGATGATCCTGGCCCTTGACCCGGACGTTATCGTCCTCTGTACGGCATGGGGATATCACCCGCCAGGAGAACTCTACGACGCCACTTATTACAAAAATCTCCGAGAACTCCGGGCCGTGAAGAACCACCAGGTCATGTCGCTCCCCTGGACACCCTGCAACTGCGCCAAGCGCCTCGAGTATCCGATCGACGTTATGGTGATCGCAAAGGCGGCCTACCCGGAGCGGTTCGCAGACGTCGACCTCGCTGAATGGCTGCTTGAGTTCTACGAGAACGTCTACGGCGTGGACCGGGCGACGGCGGAGAGCCTCCGGTCGGCGCAGTGGATGGACTGGTGCGTGGTGGAGTGTCCTACATGCGGGTGACCGCGGCGAGCGGATAGACAAACGGCCGGATAATCCCGGCCGACCTCGGTATAGGATGTTGAACGGTTGTAGAAGCATATAAGGATGTGAACATCAGTATGAAGATTGCTATCTGTGGCAAGGGGGGCAGCGGGAAGAGCACCGTTGCCGCGCTGCTTGCCCGCGAGTATGCACGGAGGAACCGTGCGGTACTGGTCGTCGATACCGACGAATCCAATCTCGGGCTGCACCGTCTCCTTGGAACGGACGCCCCTCCAGACCTTATGGGGTACTTCGGGGGCAAAGGAGCGGTGACGGAGAAGATCATGGCGGCGATGCCCGACCCGTCGTCCGTGGACCTTGTGGGGGAGACATGGAGTATCGACGGGCTCCCCCACGACTACGTCACCCGGGATAGCGGGGTCCGGCTCGTTGCCATCGGGAAGATCCACGACGCCGGCGAGGGGTGCGCCTGCCCGATGGGGATGCTCGCCCGTCAGTTCCTCGACCACCTGGACCTCGGCGACGGCGATCTCGTCATCGCCGATACGGAGGCCGGGATCGAACACTTCGGCCGGGGCGTCGATCAGGGAGCCGACGTGATCCTCATGGTCGTGGACCCATCGTTCGAGTCGCTCCGGCTCGCTGAGAAGGTCGCGGATATGGCGGCACGGATCGGCGTCCCGCTCCGCTACGTGCTGAACAAGACCGATCCCATCTCGGCCGCCCGGTTGCGCGAGAGCATGCCCGACCCTTCACGAGTCGTCTGCGAGATCCCGCAGGACCCCGGAATCCTTGCCGCGGGCCTCGACGGCCGGGTGCTGGACCAGAGTCACCCTGCGATCGTCGCGCTCGCGAACCTCCTGGACGGCACTCGGGAAGGGAGAGCATGATCCTCCGACCCAGTCAGCGCGAGCAGGTGCTCCCGCTGCCGGTTGCGCTCATCTCGACCGTCTCGGGCGGCGGCGTCAGGAACGTCGCCCCCTGGTCGAACATAACCCCGATTCTCCGGCCTCTGGACGAGATCGTATTGGCGTCGTGGATTAAGCGCGATACCCTCGAGAACATCCGCGCCACTGGAGAGTTTGTCGTGAACATCCCCCAGGCATCGATGGTCGAGGAGGTCATGGTCTGTGCGCGGAACTACCCGCCGGAGGTGGACGAATTTGAGGAGGCCGGCCTTGCACCTCGCCCGTCGGTGAAGGTCCGCCCTCCCGGCATCGAAGGGTGCCTGGCCTGGATGGAATGCGTGCTCGCCGAGGAGATCGCCCGGGAGAACTACTCCCTCGTTATCGGGACGGTGGTCCACCTTGCGGCCGACGATCGCTACTTCAACGGTGCCGGCGAGATGGACTTTGAGCGGGCAGAGCCCCTCTCGGTTATGCTCGGGCAGGAAGGGATGTGGTTCACCCGGCCCACCCGGTCAGGAAGGTTCGCCCGCTATGCAGAGATGGCCGCCGGCCGGCACGCGACCGATCAGAGCACCCCGCACCCGGAGAGGCGGTAGAGCCTGCGGACCCGTTCGGCCGCCTCTTCCGATACCGCCTCCCGGATATGGATAAGAATGGTATCGATATCCTCTTCGGGCATGCACCCGAGGTCTTCCCGGCCGGAAAGGATCTGGTCGGTGAGATAGGCCCAGTCCTCGTCAGAGAGGCGGCCGACCCGTTCCGCAAAGTCTTCCTCGTCCACGGCGATGTGGTTTGAGACCGGCGGGAGGATCGAGTGGAACTCGTGCCCTGACTCCGGGCAGAGGATTCCCTCGTATTCGGGCGCCAGTTTCCGCAGGATTGCAAAATCCTTCTCGTCGAATTCACGTGCCATGGTTTCGTTCACTCCCGAAAGTGTGGGGTTTCATTCACCCGCCGCCGGATTACGGCTCCGAGAGGAGCTTCCCGGCTCTTGATATATTCTCGCTCTTGAGTTCCTCGAAGAAGATGGTGACCACCTGTGGGTCGACGCCGAACGTCTTCGTGACCGCGGCGGTGATCTCGTCTGCGAGTATCCGTTTCTGCTCAAGCGTCCGCCCTTCCGCCATACGAATGGTTATCACCGGCATGATCTCTCAAAAGATTGTTGGGCTGGGCGGTATTTATCGTTGCGCAGGCCGTCATCCGACCGGCACTTCCTCCCCCATCGTGAGTCCCACGATATCCCTGACGGCCTGCCCGAACGGCTCCCACACAACCGGGGGCACCCGGCGCCGTCCGGCGTCCGCCAGCCGGGCGGCCGCACCGCTCACCTCGCGTTCGAGTATCCGTCCCAGCGCCTGCCGGGTTCCGTTGTTCCCCGGAACGCACCTGAGGAGGAGCGCCTCCGACCCCGGCTGGCGGCGGGTGCCGCCGGTTGCGCGGAGATCCGCGATGTCGTCGGCGACCTGCATCGCCTTCCCGGCGGCGAGACCGAACTCACCGAACGCGGCGACGACCGCATCCTCCTCCCCCGTCGCCATGGCCCCCCAGGCAGCCGCGAGCGAGAAGAGGCACCCCGTCTTTCTGGCGACGATCGCGTCGTAGAGTTCGGCCGCCGGGAGATCCGGCCCCCCGAGCATCTCCCAGGCCACGCCCCGGGCCATCCTCCGCTGGGCCGACGCGAGCATCGTCACGTACCCGGCACCGTAGGGGGCAGCGAGCGCGTAGGGGAGGGCGAGGATGCCGACGGCGTCGAGAATTGCCCGGCCGCCTCCCCGGGTGAGGTGGAGGGACGGCGCTCCGCGCCTGGTAGCATCCCCGTCCAGCATATCGTCGAGGATGAGGCTTGCGGCGTGGGCGAACTCGACAGCACAGGCGAGATCGAGCGCCTGGCGGGTGGGCGCCGCCGCGGGGCCGAGACCGGCGTGAACGTAGAGGAGGAGCCCCGCCCGCATCCGCTTTCCCTTCAGGAGAAGAGGGAGGACGCCCGGATCGATATCGGCCTCACCGCCCGCCGCCTCCGCGATCCGGCGGTCGACAACGGGCCGGATATCTTCCAGGTATTCGCGAAACGGTATCATGACCTATCACCCCGGGAGCGCCGGTACACCCCGTTAAGACCCTCCGCCGGTAAAAAAAGGTGTGGGTTCCCGGGTGCCGTGGATATCTTCATTGCCCTCCGCGATCCCCGGGTCTTCCGGGGGTGGAATGGCGGTTGAGTTTCAAGGAGATAGGGTACCTCGAACCCGGCGATGCGTTCGGAGACTGGCTCGCGGGCGTCCTCGCCGACCGGGTGCTGGAACGGTGCAGCGAGGTCCGGGTCTACCGGGTGGAACCCGCATCGCACGTCGTCTGCCGGTACGAGTTTGCCGGTGCCTCGTTCAGCGTGGTCGGCAAGTTCTTCGGTGCGCCGACGGGTGCGAAGACCCGCTACAACGCGGATGCGGCGATGAAGAACGAAGTTCGCCGGCTCCGTCGTGCATCCTGCTGGATCCGCGTTCCCCGTGCGCTCGCGACGAACAGCCGGTTTCACTCGGTTCTCGTGACCGAGTATCTCCCCGGTCCGACACTCCGCGAGCTCCTCGATGCGGGGATATCCCTCTACGATCCCCTGACCGGCGTCGCGCACCTGCTCCGCCGGCTCCACGACGGTACGCGAACCTCCTGTAAGCGAGAGCGCGACTTCGCCTACTTTCACGCGCTGCTCGACCAGAACGCCCTCCCGGTCTCCCGGAGGAGAAAGTTCGACCGCCTGCTCGGGGAGTGGTGGCACGGTGGGCGGATCGGCCCGGACGCCGGGTGTACCGTCCACGGCGACGCCACGCTCAGCAACTACCTCTTCAACGGCGATATCTGCGCCATCGACTTCGAAGGCGCCCGGAACCATACCCACCCGGTCCGCGACCTCGGGATCCTGGCCGCGGAACTCAAGACATCGCCCGGGATCGGCTCGAGGGCCGAGGACTACATCGGTCACCTGCTCTGGCATTACAGCCGGAGCGAGGAGGAGTTCCGACGCCACACCGCCGTCCTTCCCTTCTTCATGGCGCTCGGCCACCTCAGGATTGCCCGGCTGCCCTGGCGGGCGGCGGAACGCGACTGGCTTTTAGCGGAGGCGGAGGCGTGTCTTTCGATCCACCGGTAGAAGGGGTTCTCTTCGACTGCTACGGGACGCTCATCGATATCCTGACCGACGAGCGTGATATCGGGACTTACCGGTGCCTCTCACGGTGGCTCCTCTACCAGGGTGTCCGAATAGCCCCGGAACGCCTGCGGGACCTCTACACCGGCCGGGTGCGGGAGGCGGCCGACCAGACCGGGGGGCCCCACCGGAGGTGCGGGTCGAGGAGGTCTTTGCCGGCATCTGCGCTGAACACAGCATCTGGGAGATCGATACCGCGCGGCTCGGTGCCGAAACCGCCCGGGCGTTCCGGGCCGCGTCGATCCGGCGTCTCGGTGTCATCGAAGCGAGCCGGAGGCTGCTCGACCTCTTCTCGACGAAGAAGACAGGGGCCGTCTCGAACGGGCAGCGGGTCTTCTCGGAGCAGGAGATGCGGGCGTTCGGGCTCTACGATCGTCTCGACTTTGTCATCTTTTCCTCAGATCTTGGCTACCAGAAGCCGGACCCGCGGATATACGCGGCGGCCCTCGACCGGATGGGGCTCCAGGCCCCTGACGTCCTCTTCATCGGGGACAACGCCGAAAACGACGTCGACGCGCCCCGGGAGATCGGGATGCAGGCGCTGCACGTCGAGGAGGCGTGGAGGCGCTACGATGTCTAACGACGGCGAGCTCGCTCTAACCGGGAGCCGCGGGTTTCATGAGATCCGCGTGTACATAGGACCTCACGATGGACCAAAGACGGTGGCTGATCGCCCTGGGTGCAGGGCTGATCCTCCTCTCGGTCGCGCTCTACGCCCTGCACTTCCTGATCTACCGGGACATCCGCCATATCGGCATCTATACGCTCGGCGACATCGCGTTCCTCCCGCTCGAAATCCTCCTGGTAACGGTCGTCTTCCATAAGGTGCTCGCGTTCCGCGACCGGCGGCAGAGGATGGAGAAACTGAACACGGTCATCGGGACGTTCTTCTCGGCTCTCGGGACGCATCTCCTGACCTACATCTCGGACAACGATCCCAACCTGGACGAGATCCGACCGCTGCTGATAGTCGACGACACCTGGACCGACGAGACGTTTCGGGAGGTGGAACGTCGGCTGAAACGGCATCCCTGCCGTGTCGGGATAGAAAAGATCGATCTTGCCGCCATCGAGCGGTTCCTCGGATCACGCGAGGACTTCCTCCTGCGGCTGCTGGAGAACCCCGTGCTCCTCGAGCACGAGACCTTCACCGAACTCCTCCGGGCGGTCTTCCACTTCAACGAAGAACTGCAGCGCCGGCCCGACTTCTCCGATCTGCCGGAGACCGACACGGCCCATCTCGCAGGCGACCTCGAACGGATCTATGGACTCCTGATCCGCGAGTGGCTGGACTACATGCGCTACCTGCAGAAGAACTACCCGTACCTCTTCTCGCTCGCGATGCGGACAAACCCCTTCGACGAGAAGGCATCGGCGATTGTAGACTGAGGGACCAGAAAACGTCAGGAGGCCGTGCACCTGCTGTCGGCTCAGGAACAGGAGGAGCAGATCACCGTCTTTGATCGACTACCGGGTTCTCCTCTATCCCATCTGCGCCCGGATGTGCTGCACCGTCTCGGGATACCGCTTCTCGAGCCGGTTCTTTTTGAGGTTCTCCCTCACGATCCACCGGATATCCTGATCGTCGAGGGTCGCAAGTTGCCGCAGGTACTCAAAGCCGGGCGTGGGGAGAGCGGCGATGACCACGCTGAGCGTGTAGCCAAGCGACTTTCGGAGCGCACGGAAGGCCTCGGACCGCCGCTCTTCTGCGGTATAGATCCGGATCAGGATCTTTCTGTGGAACCGGAGCGCTGCCGCTGCAAGATCGGGCTCGCCCAGGAGATCCGGTTCGGCGATCCCCGCGATCGCGGCCCGCATGGCAAGCCAGGAACCCCCCTCCACCCAGACCTCCAGTCCCGAAACCACCGTATCGCGCTGCCGGGAGAGGAGATCCTGAAGCCCCATCGCCACCGCTTCCCTGATCCGCCACCGCGGATCGAGGGAGGCCTCCGCGAGGTGTTCGAGCGCCGCACCGACACATGCCGGTGAGACCGACCCGATCGCCCCGATGCCCCTGACGCCGCAGAACCCGAGAAACTCGTGCGGATCGCCCGACGGGGCATCCTCCGGCGCAACGTGGGCAAGCTCGACGCAGAGGTTCCAGAGCAGACGCAGGTCGTCGGGATCGGCAACGGCAAACTCCTGCACGGTCCCGGCAAACGCCGCCGCAATCTCCAGGTTCGCCCGGGGTCCGGGAAGACGGCTCTCTGCGACCAGAAAGGCAAGCAGGTCTCCGGCGTCGCCGCTCGAGAGAAAAACCGTGAGCAACCGGGCAACCTCCTTGATGTAGGTCTCTTTACGGGTCATTGTCCGTAGAGGAGAACGACCCCGGGGCAGTAAAAATGATCGTTACCGCGCAGTCAGGGTCGCGACAAAGGCGTCAAGAGCCGCATGGACGTTCTCACCGTTTCGCGCGGAGATCGGGTGCACCGTCTCCCCGGGAAGGGCGTGGCTGACGGCCTCGGGTGCCGCACCAGGGCAGTCGCATTTGTTCGCCATGAACGCGAGCGGCACGTCGAGGGGCTTTAACTGGTCATAGAAGTACCTCGTCATCGCGTCCACGCCCGTCGTGGCGTCCACAACGATGATCGCGCCGTCCATCCCGCGCGAGATGATCTGCCGGACAAACTCGAACCGCTCCTGCCCCGGCGTCCCGAAGAGGAAGACGGACTTGTCTCTCACCGTCAATCGGCCGAAATCGAATGCAACGGTCGTGGGGCCATCTTCCGAGGACGCCTCGATGTGGCGGCTGCGGGGGTCGAGCGCCTGGATGAAACTGGACTTGCCTGCGTTGAAGGAACCGAAAACGACGATCTTGAGCCTGCCTTCTGCCATTATATCCTCTATCTGCGTCAGGATGATTTAGAGTTTCGCTATGGAGGCACCGTGGTGTGGATAGATGCGTAGCCGGCCACCGACAAAAAAAATTCCTTCTGCCCCGATAGAGGGAGAGACAATCGTCCCCCCACTCCGCCGGGGATTCTGCGCCGCCCGGCGCAAACGCCCAACATCCATATAATCGGCGGATCCAAGGTACTGGTATGGAGCCGGACGAAGTGGACGTTATCGCGCAGGAGATCATGGTCACCCTGGACAACCTCTTCCTTGCAGAAAAGCAGGCGCGGCTCCAGATCTCCGCACTCGAGGAACGGCAGTATCCCCTGGCCGCGACGTTCGAGATGGTCAGCGACATGGATGCGGGTACCGCCATAGAGGAGGCGCTTGCCGGGCTCGGATTCGAGTACCACGCCATCGACGAGGACGCCGAACTCTGGATCTCGGACGAGCACGGGCTGATGGTCTTCCTTTACTTCACCGACCCGGACGGGCGGTACTACAACTACCGGATCGTCGCGTTCGACGTCGTCGGCGAGGACGAGGAGCTGCCCGCATGACCGGTGCGGGGGCGGCGAACCTTCTGCCGGCAGGAAGGAGAGATGCCATGCCAGGTGCTATATATTGTAAACAAGATCGGGTTCAGCGTGAATCAGGAGGGGTTAAGGTGGAGCGCTCGGTAAAACGCCTCATGGAGGATAGGGAGAAACGGCGCGAGGAGAACATCGGCAAGTACATCGAGCTGCTCTCGGACGAATGCATCCCTTATCGGCTGCGGGCGGCCGAGGCGCTCGGATACTGCGACGATCCCCGCGCAGTCGAGCCGCTGATCGCCGCCCTCGCGGACCGCGAGAACGAGGTGCGGTGGGTCGCCGCGCAGGCGCTCGGGAGGCTGCGCGACGCGCGGGCGGTCGGACCGCTCCTCGTTCTCCTCGACGACCGCGAACGGTGGACGCGGCGCGGTGCCGCCTGGTCGCTCGGTGAGATCGGCGATCCGCGTGCGGTCGAGCCCCTCCTCTCCCTTCTCGGGGACGAAAAGAAGGACGTCAGGCTGGCCGCCGCCGAAGCGCTCGGAAAACTCCGCGACCTGCGGGCGGCAGATCCCCTCTCCGCCGCGCTCGAGGGCGAGGAGGAGCCCGAGGTCCGGACGGCGATCCGCCGGGCACTTCGCGAGATTACCGGCGAGGCGGGATTTTGACCCCAAAAGAAGAGCAGAGGCTCTTTCGCTACTACCCGGAGGACTTCGGAGCGCTCCCCGTCCGGGTCGTCCACATGGACCTCGTCTTCGACGTCTACGACGGCCACACCCGGGTCTCCTCCGCCCTCACCGCCGAGACGCTCGACGCTCCGCTCCCGTCGCTCTCCCTGAACGCCCGCGACCTGGATATCCTCCGCGTGGGGTCCACCGGATACACCGTCACCCATACCCATGACCGGGACGCGGCGACCCTCACCGTCGCCTTCGATCCCCCCGTCCCGCCCCGGACACGGTTCACCCTCGATACCGAGACGATCTGCCGCCCGAGCACCCACATCCTCGAAGGCCTCTACTACGATGGGCTGTGCCCCGGCGGACCCCCCACCCAGATCACCCAGTGCCAGCAGTGGGGGTTCCAGCGGTTGGTCCCGTGCCTCGACGACATGACCGCGAAGTGCACCTACACGACGACGATCATAGCGGATAACGGGTATACAGCCACCATATCGAACGGCGACCCGGCAGGAGCCCGGATCCCCTGCGCTCCCGGCCGCTCCATGCAGCGATACGAGAACACGAAGACCCCGATGGCGCCCTACCTCTTCTTTCTCGGGGTGGGGTGCTACGACACCCACCGGCGGGAGCTCGAGTATCCCGACGGGCGGACGTTTGCCCTCGAACTCCTCGTGAAACCCGGCTCCGATGCGGCGGCGGAGCGTGCGCTCGATATCCTCGCGGACGCGGTGATGTGGGTCCACCTCTTCACCGGCCCGGCGCAGTACCGCAACCGCGAGACCCGGGAGGAGGTGTGGCGGCTTGTGCGGGTGCGTGACGGGGCGAAACGCTCCGGCGACGCCCGGGCGCTCGAAGAGACCCGGAAGACGCTCAAAGAACTCATCTCAACCATCACCCCGGGCTACGCCTACACCGGGGCGGTCTACCGGGAGATCGCCATGCAGAACTCCGACTTCGGCGGGATGGAGAACGTCGGGAACACGACGATCGCCGCGAACCGGATCATGCCCGGGTCGGACACCACCGACCCGGCCTTCGAATACCTGGTCCGGGTGAAGGCTCACGAGTACTACCACAACGAGAACGGCTCCGAGGTGACCGGATGGAGCCCGTTCGAGATCTGGCTCAACGAGGCCGTGACCGTCCACGTCGAGAACCAGCACCACGCCTTCCTCTTCGGGGAGGCCTACTCACGCATCAAGACCGTGCTCGACCTCCTCGACCCCGCTGCCGGGACGCTCACGCTCGACCGGGGCGCAGGCTCGATGCCGATCGAGCCGGACGGTTTCAACGACCCGAACGACCTCATCACGGGCGTCACCTACGTGAAAGCCCCCGAGTTCGTCAGGATGATCGAGACGCTGATGGGGAAGGAGGCGTTTGCCGAAGCGCTCGGCCGCTACCACGACCGGTTCCGGCACGCGAACGCCTCGCGGGCCGACTGGCTGCGCTGCATGGAGGAGGTCTCGGGGCAGGACTTCACGGGAATGGCCGCGGTCTGGCTGAAGGATAAGGAGTATCCGGTCCTCGCGGTGACGCCCGCGTACGACCCGGCCGCCCGCCGGTTCACCCTCGCCTACCGCCAGAGCCGCTCGCCCGGCGGTCGGACCTGGGAGTTCCCGTTCCGGTTCGCGCTCGTCGACGCCGAAGGCCGGGATATCAGGGAGACGACCGTCCGGATCGCCGACGAGGCCGGAGAGATCGTCCTCGACGACGTCGACAGGCCCGCGTTCCTCTCGCTCAACCGCGGCTACTCATTCTACGGAAAGATGGCGTACCGGCCGCCGGAGGATGAACTCTACCTCCAGGTCGAGAAGGAACCCGATACCATCGGCCGGTTCACCGCGTTCCTCGCGCTCGCCGACCGGGAGATGGTGCGGCTCCTCGAGGATCCGGGCGCAGCCGTCTCCGACCGGTTCGCCGACCTCTGCGCCGCCCTCCTCGCCGACGACGTCCTCATGGAGGAGGCGGGCGGGCAGTTCCTGACCATCTTCCCCTCGGTCGAGGACGGGCGGTTCGCCCACCACTACCGGGCGCTCCATAACGCCAGAAAAGAGATCCTTGCCGCCGTCGCCGCACGGGGCGGCGAGACCCTCCTTCGCGTCTACCGTCAGGCGGCAGGAGCGCCCTCCTCCGGGCCGGGTGGCCTGGAGGAGGAGGCCGCGGCAATCCGGCGACGGCAGAGGAAGAACGCCTGCCTCTCGATCCTCGCGACCCTCGATACCCCGGAAGTTCACCAGCTGCTCCTTTCCCGGTTCCGGGAAGCGACGGCCGCAACCGACCGCATCGCCGCGTTCTCGCTGATCCTCGATAGCAGCGCTCCGGAACGGCAGGAGATCCTCGAAGCGTTCGCGGCCCTCTCCGCGAAGAGTCCCGTCGCGTGGGAGTCGTTCCTCGCCACGGTCGCCGCAAGCGACTGCGACGACCTCGTCCCCATCCTGCAGCGGATCGAGTCCTCGCCCGCCTTCTCGATCGAGCAGGCCGACCAGCAGCGGGCGCTCTATGGGCGGTTCGCGCTGAACAGGAAGCGGTCGCTCGAGACCGAAGAGGGGCGAGGCTACCTCGCGGAGATCCTCCGCTGGCTCGCCCCGGTCAACGAGTACAGCACCGTCCGGGCGCTTGACGCCTTTGCGTTCATCGACAACATGGAGCCCCGCCACCGGGTCCCGGCGGTCGCGGTGCTCGCCGACCTCCTCGCCACCCTCGATCCGGGCGTGTGCCCCACAGTCTACAACAACGCCCGCCGTTTCCTCCTCGGCGCCCCGGAGGCCGTCCGCGCCTACGAGGAGGAGTACGGGGAGATCCCGGCCATCAGGGGTCTCGCCCCCTGACCCAACCCCTTACATAACGACGAGATTCTCCTCACTCGACGATCTTATGGAGGGCATGGCTGATCTTATTCAGGGCCGGTTTCAGGTCTTCGGATAAAAACACCGCTGCAATAGCCCCGGTCTACCGCCGCGTGACACCCATGGACGCCCCGGCCGCGATCACCACCTCACGCCGAAGATCGGCTCCTCCTCGACGAGGTTCGTGATCCTCCGGACGCTCGCCTCCACCGGGACGTCCTCTCCGTTGCAGAGCCCGAGTTTGAGCTGTTCCAGGCCTGCAGCCACCGAGTCGTCCTTCGAACGGACGCCGCTAACCGTCACCCTGAACGTCAGCGTCACCAGCCATTGCGTCGTCTCCATCTCTTCCCCCTCACAACGTGGGCGGAGTATACCGCCGGCGGGAGATAAAGGCAGCTCATAGCCGGGGAGGCGACAGATCGGGTACCCGCGCGGACCGCCGGCCGTTTTATCGGAGAAGCAAAAAATGGTGGACTGATGGGCGAGACCGGAGAGCAGCACGGCATTATGAGAACGTACAGAGAGGTGCTAAAGCGTTTCATCACGAATGGAGGTATCGTTGCAGTCACGCATCCGGTCGACCAATCCCGTACCCGCCCGCCGTATCCCGGCCACGATATATTTCCCATACGATAAAAGGTTTCCGCGGTACCCATCGTAGCACCCCACCACGGGCAGACGGGAGCAGCCATCCACAACGGTTATATATTTGCCGGGGACTCCGGGACTCCGGCAGGGATGAGGAATGATCCAGGTATCCGCGGCTGCGCCCCGGCAGGGCATGAAAAGGCTGACGATCGGTTGCTTTACGGGCGCACTCGTCCTCATCCTGCTGCTCGTCCCGGCGGCCGCGGCCGCCTCGTCGGTCTTCGTCTCCAACTACACCGTCGCCCCCGCCGTCCTGATGCCCGGCGACGAAGGGACGATCACCGTGGTGCTCACGAGCACCGCCCAGCCTGCCACAGGATCGCCGCTCAACATCCGGCTCGACCCCGGCACCGGGGAGGCGAACACCTCGACGGAGACGGAGGTGGCGAACGCCTACATCGAGAACGTGCTCCTGCACAGTACGGACGTCGAGGTCCTGACCGGGAGTTTCCAGGATATCGGCGAGATCGGCCCCGGCCAGTCCTTCCCGCTCACGTTCCGGATCCGTGCTCCCGGAGAAGACGGGATCTACTTCCCGGAGGTCTGGGTCAGCGTACGGGACGGGGAGAATGTACGGTACCCCGTGCCGGTGAACGTCAACTCCGCGCCCCTGATCAGGAGGCCCGCGCTCCGGGTGGAGAGGACCGTCCCGGCGTCCGTCAACCCGGGCGACCCCTTCAACGTCACCCTGACCATTCATAACGACGGCCGGGCCACCGCAAACGACATTTCCATCGGCGTCAACGCGACATCCGGCGGGATCGCCCCGCGGAACGCGGAGAACTACTACATCCCCGAACTCGAGGCGGGAGGAGACGCCGTCCTGAACCTGACCTTCGAGACCGATACGAGCGCGCCGCTCGGGCTTACCCCGATCGAGGTCAGCGTCGATTACCGGGGCGCCGACCTCGCGCCGTCGCGGCAGGTCGCGACGATCGGGGTTCCCATCGTCGGCAGCGCCGAGATGGGTGTCGCCTCCATCAGGACCGAACCCGCCCGGATCGCCGCCGGGGATACGGTCGACCTGACGATCCGGCTGCAGAACACCGGGACGGCCGACGCGGAGTCGGTCAGGGCGACGATCGAGGGTCTCGCCTTTTCTGGCTCAAAAGAGGCGTTCCTCGGGACGATCGAGCCGGGGAACGATGGGCCCGCCGTCTTCTCCCTCGCAACCGACGAGGCGGGGGATTTCGGCTACACCCTCGTCATCCGGTACACCGACGACTACGGCGAACATACCGTCCGGCAACCCCTGCAGATCGTCGTCACCGGGCAGAACCCGGTCCCGGTGATCGCCGTCGCGGCAGCCGTCCTCATCGTCGCCGTCGCTGTCGCGATCTACTGGTACCGGCGGCGAAAGGAGGAGTGACCGCAGTGTTCTCAGGGATCAGGGTCTCCGCGTTCCTGGCGTGGAAGTCGATCCAGCGCGGGAGCCGGGGGACGTTCGCCCTCACCATCATGATCATCGCCCTCATCTTCGTGAACCTGGTCTTCCTGCCCTCCATCATCTCCGGGGTTGTCGTGACCTTCGAGACCCAGTCGATCGACTTCGACCTCGGGAACCTGGTCATCGAGCCCCGGGAAGGCAGCCGCTACATCGACGGCGTGGACGGCCTCCAGAGGAGGCTCGAGCAGATCCCGGGGATCACGGGCACGTCGCCCCGGATAGCCGCCGGGGTGACGTTTTCGCACCGGGGCCGCAACGCCGCGAGCACGCTCTACGGCATAACCCCGGAAGACGAGCGATCGGTGACCAGGATCGCCGATTACATGACCGCGGGGGAGTTCCTCTCAAATGGGGACACCGATGCAATCGTCATCGGCATGACCCTCGCGGGGACGGAAGGGAAGGAAGCGGGCGGCCTTCCCTCGCTTGAGGGTGTCGGGGTCGGCGATTCGGTAGAGGTGGCCTATCCGAACGGCGAGACGCGAACCTACCGGGTGAAGGGGATCTTCGAGACACAGTCCTTCAGCGTCGATACTGCGGCCTTCGTCACCACCCGCGAGATGAGCGGGGTGCTCGGGCTCGATGACCAGGCATCCATGATCCTGGTGAAGACCGCTGTCAACGGCAGGGAGGAAGAGTACAAGACGGAGATCCTCTCCTACGGCATCCAGGAGGATGTCTGGACGTTCCGGGAGAAGTCGGGCGGGTTCGTCGACCAGGCGATCCAGAGTTTCAACATCATCAACGCCATCTCGACGCTCGTCAGCCTGATCATCGCCATCGTGGTGGTCTTCATCGTGATCTTCATCAACACCGTGAACCGGCGCCGGCAGATCGGGATCCTGAAGGCGATCGGTATCGACCAGCAGATCATCATCAACTCTTACGTCCTCCAGGTGCTCTTCATCACCGCCGTCGGGGCGCTCGTCGGGATAGTCCTGAACGCCGGGGTATCGGCCTACCTTACCGCCTACCCGCTCGTCTTCCCCGGCGGCCCGGTCTACCCGGACGTGGAGGCGTCGGCCATCCTCCGGAGCATCGCGAGCCTCTTCGCAGTCTCGGTGGTGGCGGGCTACGTCCCGGCGTGGCGGATCGCGCGGGAGGATATCCTCACCGCGATCAGGGGGTGAAAGGATGATCGTCGCGGAAAACCTCACGAGGGTCTACACAATGGGGAACGTGGAGGTCCGGGCCCTTGCGGGCGTCTCGCTTGAGGTCGCAAAAGGAGAGTTCGTCGGGATCATGGGGGCGAGCGGCAGCGGCAAATCGACGCTCCTCCACATCCTCGGGCTCCTCGACCGCCCTACGTCCGGAAGAGTCACGATCGACGGGACGGACGTCCTCGGCCTCTCCGACCACCGGCGAACCCTCTTCCGGCTGAACCGGCTCGGCTACGTCTTCCAGGACTACGCGCTGATCGGGGAACTCACCGCGCTTGAGAACGTCTACTTAACGCCGCTCGTCCGGGGCACGCCGAAGGACGAGTACCTCGAGCGGAGCGCCGAGATCCTCCGGCGAGTCGGTCTTGGCGACCGGATGGATCACCGGCAGAGCGAACTCTCCGGCGGCGAGCAGCAGCGCGTCGCGATAGCCCGGGCGCTCGTGAACAGTCCGAGCATCCTGCTCGCCGACGAACCCTGCGCGAACCTGGACAGTCAGACCTCGAAGAGCATCCTCGATCTCTTTGCACGGCTAAACGAGGAACTCGACCAGACGATCGTGATGGTCTCGCACGAGGACTGGCACAAAGAGTACTTCTGCCGGGTCGTCACCCTCCGGGACGGGCTGATCGAGGAGGTGACGGAGTGCAGGAAGGCCTGACATGCTCCACGGGCTGGAGTTTCATGCAGAGTCCGTAGCGAATGTCTCACTTCGCGAAGAGCGCGAAGAATGGTTGGATGGCCATTGTTGTCCCTCTCATGGCCTTCGCGTGGAGCCACGTAATCCCTTATCCTGTTGCCTCACGCGAAGTGCGACGTAATGAGAGCATTCACCACCCCGCACCTGTCCTGGAGCATGAACGTGCGCCCACCCATACACGCTGAGCAGAAAAAACGGCGCCGACATTTTTATATCGAACGCAGTATACAAACTCGGCCGGCGAGAGGCATGCAGGAACAGAAGACGTTTCGGTGCAAAGATCTCGGCCTCGAGTGCGAGTTCGAGGAGAAGGCCGAGAACGAGAACGAACTGATGAAGCGGGTCGAGGGGCATATCCAGACCGTCCACCAGATGAACCCGGAGCAGCCGGAAGTGCAGGAGAAACTCCGTAAGGCGATGCAGTGAGGGCGCACAGCGCCCGGAAACTCATTTTCACCATCACCGGTTGCAGCGCCCCGGGAGAACAGCAGATTCTTTCCCGATGAAGATCACCGGGACCCGCATGGCACACCACACGTATCCCGGAAGACACCTCCCCGAGGACGAAACCGCACGGCGGCGGTGGCAGCACCCCGAGTCCATCCTCGAAGGGATCGGGGTCGAACCCGGCTCGACCTTCATCGATGTCGGGTGCGGAGAGGGGTTCTTCGCGCTCCCGGCAGCGCGGATGGTCGGGCCGCACGGCCGCGTCTGCGGGATCGATATCGATGCGGAGGCTCTCGATCTCCTGCAGGAGAAGGCGTTTCAGGAGGGGCTCGACAACGTCGTCCTCCATAGCGGGATGGCCGAGGAGATCGTTCTCTGCAGCGGTTGCGCGGACGTCGTCTTCTTCGGCATCGACCTCCACGACTTCGCCGATCCGGTCAGGGTTCTTGCAAACGCGGGAAAAATGGCAGCCCCGGAGGGACTGATCGTCGATCTCGACTGGAAGAAGGAACCGCTCCCCCTCGGCCCGCCGACAGCAAGAAAGTTCAGCACGGAGCATGCGGCGGCGTTGATGGCGGAGGCGGGACTGGAGGTCAGGGCGGTGGCGGAGTCAGGGCCGTATCATTACATCGTCACGGCCGTGCCGGGAAATGAAAAGAAGGGTTAGGGGTTACTTCAGGTTCGCGAGGCCGCCGTAGTTGACAGCATTCACGAACGCATCGAGATCCGATTTGGACCCGCCTTCGACACTGACGTAGACCATGAACCGGTCGTTCACGCCGACCCAGGTGCCGTAGGAGTCGGGCTTGGTGAAGTACTCCCAGGACGGGTAGCCGCCGGCCTTCCCCTGCTTGTAGTAACCCTCGGTCGACTCGAACGAGACCATCGAGTCCCAGGACTGCCAGTAGCCCACGTCGTAGTAGGCCGAATCCTGGATCAAGATCGTCGCCCAGCCGTTCTCCTTGCTATATTCACGAGACGCCCAGGTCCACTGGCTGTCCTCGACCGTCCATGACGCCCCTACAGGCTCTTCTGCAGTCCAGCCTGCAGGCGCATTCGGGAGGAACGCGATCAACGCCGTATACGAAACCGCAGTCACGCTGCCCGGTGCGCCCCCGGGAGCGGTGGTGCCGCTGGCGGTGACCGCCGAGCCGGTTCCAGATGAGGCTTCGCCGGTCGTGTCTGAAGTACCTGTACAGCCTGCCGTCATGAGGCAGAGCGCGAGCAGCGCAAAGAGGCCCAGAACCATTGCTGGTGAGATGTTTCTCATGATGATGCCCTCTGAACGACTTAAATGACAGAATGATATTTATAGGTTGTTATTTCGCTCCGTCGGCCGTTTTAACCGTCCAGAAGTTTTTTTGAGCGTGCACGAATCCCCCTGAATGGTTCCGATACGATCAGATCCCGATATACCCCGATGACGAATGTCATTCCCGGGAGTTTACGATATCTATTTAGCCATTCAGGAAGACCATATCCCATGGTTCAGAGAAAGAGCATCTACAGCGTCCTGGTTGCAGGATTGCTGGTAATCTGCCTCCTCGGTGCCGGTTGCACGTCGCAGCCGGAGGAGGGGACTCCGACCGCGGCACCCACTGCGGCAGAGACCACAGCCGTTCCGACCGCGGCACCCACGCCCGCAGCGACCGCGAAGTACGCCTTCAACGAGACGAACAACAACGAGACCGTCACCGTCCCGGCTGGAAGCAACATCACGATCAGCCTCACCGAGAACCCGACGACCGGCTACGAGTGGAACGTCACCTCGTCGACCGGACTGCAGCTCGTGAAGGAGACACACGACGCACCCCAGACCGAACTTGTGGGCGCTCCCGGAGTACACGTGTGGGAGTACACCGCCGCAGAATCCGGTGCCGCCGAGTTCTCCGCGATCTACAAGCGCTCCTGGGAAGAGACGACCGGAAACGAGACCACGTTCTCGATGGCATTCACCATCGAGTAACGACCCACCCTCTTTTTTCACCGTCACCGGCCGTTCCCGAACCGCCGCAAAACCGCCGCACCCCGCCACGGCCCACCGTGCGTCGCATAGACCTGTTCCGGCCCGAGGGCAAGAAGATCCGCGATGCTCCTCCTCGCCGCCACCGGATCGTCCATCCTGAAGGGCAGCCGGGGTCTTCCGCCCGGAAAGAGAGCCGAGAGCAGATCGCCGACGATGGCGGTGCCGCCGGCGAGAAGAACCGAGACCGAGCCGGGGGTATGTCCCGGCGTGGGAACGATCCTGCCCCGGAGACCGAACGCCCCGAGGTCGGCGATGCCCTCGATGATGATATCCGGCTCAATGCCCCCCGGACCGGAGACGATTCTTCGCTCGCGCACAAGCCGGATCAGGCCCGGGACGACCCGGGCGGGGAAGCGCAGGCCGTCGACCCCGAGGCGGACGGCACCGGCATCGGCCTCATGAACGGCGACCGGTGCGCCGGTCAGTTCCCGGAGCGCGTCGGCACTCCCGTAATTCTCCGGATGCCCGTGCGTGACCAGGATCAACGAGACCTCGTCGCGCCTGATGCCCGCCTGCTTCATCGCGGTCAGGATGGCCACTTCATCCCCGGGATTGCCGGTATCGACCAGGAGCGCGCTCTGGTCCCTGACGATGAACGCGGTGGTCGCGCCGAGCGGCACGGCGACGACCGCCGGAAGAGAGCGGGCGGCGGGGCTCTTCGTCTTCTGCTCCAGAACCCGCCCGCTCCCGGCAGAACCCACCGTACTCCGACCGTCGGCCTTCATGGCATCCTCACCCCGGGATGCCTTCTCCCTACATCAATGATTCGGTCGGGGCGAGGATAGGCGGAGTGCACCCGGAATAGGTCGGGGATCCGGTAGAATTATCGGACAATACCATCTCCGGCAGCATTTCAATATGCATATATATCGTAAAAAACGAGTCTGAACCTATGGCGAATAAGAAACTGGAGCCCCGACACCTCCTTGCAATCCTCGTAGTCCTCTCTCTCGCGCTCGTCATTCCGGCAGCCGCACAGGAGACCGGCACCCGGCTGGTGCAGCCCGGTGAGACGATCGAGGTGGGGGCCGAACCGATCATCCTCGACCTCATCGGCCTTCGCAACGCGAGTTCGTTCAACGCGATCACGGAACTCCGGAAGTACCAGGGCGACAACCCTGCACGATCGGTCCAGCGGGTCATCGGCGTCCCGAAGGACAGTTACTTCAAGATCAACAGCCACACGTTCAAAGGGCATTACGGGCGCTATTTCGCGTACAGTAAAGAAGACGGCGTGATTCACGACAGCAGCATCGTCTTCGTCCAGGCTCCGCCGCCTGCGGCCACGGCAACACCCACAGAGACGCCGACACCCACGGAGGCGCCGACGGCGACGACCACAACCGCCACGGAACCGACCCGGGCGCCGCTCCCGGGATCGATCGCGATCGCCGCGATCGCTCTCGCCGGACTGCTCGGGATAGCGCAGAAGCGGTAGGCAGATCCCCCGGTATCGTTTGAGGAGGCACCGCAGACGTCCCCGACCGGTGAAACAGGCTGCCGGTCGGCCTCACAACTATTCTCTGGGGACGTCCCTCTGCAGGTCGGTATTATATACAACCATACCTACTCCCCGCCCGGGGAAGGATCACCTATGCGGGATCTCCGGCACCGCCCGGCCACCATCCCCCGCGAGACGTCCCTCTCAGCAAATCGATGCCATAGAGGGAGACTGCTGTTTGCAGGATGAGGTGCGAACCCTCCCCGTGAATGAAGGGAACCCACCCGGCCGGTGCTCCATAGAAGCGGCAGCCGGGGGGTTTTGGGAGGCACAAACGATGAACGGACGTAACCTCTATCTACCGGCGGTGGCGCTGATCGCCCTCGCGCTCCTCGCCGGTGTCGCAACGGCCGCCGAACACCAGGTCACCAACGCCACGGTCGATCAGGTCTACTCAACGGTCCTTGCCGACCGCATCCTCTGGTCCGACAACCGAACCGGGGACTACGATGTCTACCTCTACAACCTGACCGGGGAGAGCGAACGCGCGCTCTCACCGCCGGGGACAGACCAGTTCGCCGCAGCGCTCCCCGCGGGCATGGAGATGAGCGGCGACCGGATCGTCTGGGAGGATAACCGGAGCGGGAACCGGGACATCTACCTCTACGACCTTGCCACCGGAGAAGAGACGAGAATCACGAACGGGACCGGCCATGAGATCAACCCCGCCATCGCCGGGGACCGGATCGTCTGGCAGGACGACCGGAACGGAAACTGGGATATCTACCTTTACGATCTCTCTACCGGCGAAGAGACCCGGATCACGGATAACGAGAGCATGCAGATGACCCCCGCCGTCACGGAGAGCATGGTCGTCTGGAACGACTTCCGGAACGGCAACTGGGACATCTACGCCTGGACGCCTGATGGGGCGGCAGAGCCCGCACCATCTGCGCCGTCTGCCCCCTCCACGCCGGGGCCGGGCCTGACCCCCGCCTCGCCCGGAGTGCCCGGTGCAACCACCCGTCCGACGGCCGCAACGCCGACGGCTACTCCGACGGCAACGGCCACACCGACGCCGGAAGCAACGGTGACCATGCCGCCCGATGACCTGACGGAGACCTTGACGCCGACAAGAACCCTGCCGCCGAGAACCTTCCCGCCGGTGACCTTCGTAACCCTCGAACCAACCCAGACACCGTTCCTCCTGTGACGGGGCGGGGCATGCCGTGAGGCTGTCCCGGATACGAGGGGTTCCTCACCACAACCCCTCGCTTCAGAGTCTCCGGCGCCATGCTCTCCTGTATCGCAAGACGGACCCCGCAGGCATCGGCCGGAGGCTTCCGCTCGCCGGGGAAAAAAGAAAAAGGGAGGGTATCGGGGAGGTGATTACGCCAGGTAGTCGTCCGGGCGCGGGATCTGGTCCTTCAAGCCCTTGCGCTTGCGGATGTCCCGGACCACGTCGTTCACGATACCGGAGGGGACCAGTTCGAACCCGGCGAACTCGGTGCTCCACATCGCACGCCCTTCGGTCGCAGATCGGACATCACCGGCAAACCCGAAGAGTTCGGCGACCGGCGCCCTGCCGACGATCGTCATCGTGTCGCCTTCGCTGAGCATATCGAAGACCTGGCCGCGCCGACCCTGGATCTGCGAGGTCGCCGCACCCATCTGGTCACTCGGGACGGTGATCTGGATCTTCTGGATCGGCTCGAGGAGCGAGTCGCCGGCCATCAGGATGCCTGCCTTGACGGCGCTCCGGACCGCCGGGATGACCTGGGCGGGCCCGCGGTGGATGGCGTCCTCGTGGAGTTTCACATCCACCAGCCGGATCTTCAGGTTCTGGACCAGCTCGTCGGCGAGCGGGCCGCCGCGGAGCGCTTCGCGCCAGCCATCGAGGACCAGTTCCATCGTCTCGTTGAGGTATTGGATACCCTTCGTCATGTCGATGAACATGTTGCTGCCCTCGATCGCCTTGAGGTTCTTGGCCTCGTCCTTGTCCATGCCGGCTGCAACGAGGGCATCACGCCGCTCGACAGCCTGCTGGCTCATCGAGATCTCGCCCTGCTGGATCAGTTTCACGATCGCCGGGTCCATCGGCTCGAGCTCGATATAGAACCGGTTGTGGCGGTTCGGCGACTTCCCTTCGACCGGGCCGGCGGTGCCCGTGACCGTCTCACGGTAGACGACGATCGGCGGGGAGGTGAGGATATCGACGCCCTTGTCGCGCTTGATACGGCCGGTGATGATCTCGAGATGGAGCTCGCCCATGCCGCTGATCAGGTGCTCACCGGTCTCCTCGTTGATCGAGACCTGCACCGTCGGGTCTTCCTTCCCCACCTGACGGAGTACCTCGACGAGTTTTGGGAGGTCCTTCATACTCTTCGCTTCAACAGCGACGGTCATGACCGGCTCCGAGTAGTGTTTCAGCGACTCGAAGGGGGTCATCTCGACGAGCGACGTGACGGTCGAACCGACGATGGCATCTTTTAAGCCCGTCACCGCGGCGATGTTGCCGGCGGTCAGCCCGTCCACCTCGATCCGCTCGGCGCCCATGAAGACGCCGACCTGAGCGAGACGGTTCGCGCGCTTCGCCGCACCCATGATGTAGCACTCGGCGCCCCGGTGGAGCGTCCCCGAGAAGAGACGGCCGGTGGCGACTTCGCCCGCGTGCGGGTCGAACGAGATATCGGTGACCATCATGCAGATCGGCCCATTCGGGTCGCACGCGACCATGGCCTTGCCCTCGGGGGTGTTGTAGTCGCCGTGCCAGATGATGTGGATACGCCGGTCCTGGGCCTGGAGGGGGTTTGGAAGGTGCTTGACCACCATGTCGAGGAGGACAGCGTGCAGCGGGCTGTTCTTTGAGAGCCACTTCATGTCGCCGGAGTTGCACTTCTCAAAGACATCCTTGAACGAGACGTTGCTCTTCTTCATGAAGGGGACAGAGACCGCCCAGTTGTAGAGCGCGGAACCGAAGGCGACCGTGCCCGTTGCGGCATCGAGCTTCCAGCCTTCGTTGTACATCTTCTCGTTCATGCCCTTGATCAACTTGTTGACCTTGTCGATCACCTTCGCAAGGCGGATCTGCATCTCCTGCTCGTCCACCTTCAGCTCGTTGACCAGCCGGTCGACCTTGTTGATGAAAAGAACCGGGCGGACACCCTCTTTTAAGGCCTGCCTGAGCACCGTCTCCGTCTGGGGCATGGTGCCTTCGACCGCGTCCACCACGACGACGGCGCCGTCAACAGCACGCATAGCGCGGGTCACGTCACCGCCGAAGTCCACGTGGCCGGGGGTATCGATCATGTTGATGAGATACTCTTCCCCGCCGTACTCGTGAACCATCGAGACGTTGCTCGCATCGATGGTGATACCACGTGCCTGCTCTTCCTCGTCGGAGTCCATGAAGAGCTGCCGGCCGGCGAGCTCCTCGCTGATCATGCCTGCACCTGCAAGCAGGTTGTCTGAGAGTGTTGTCTTTCCGTGATCGATGTGGGCGACGATACCGATGTTCCGGATCCGCTCCGGCTTGTCCATCAGCTCCGTCACCCGTTCAACCATCTTCTTTCGTCTGGTCATGAATTACACCAAAAAAAATAATAGGGGGTTTTAACGGGCTGCCTTTGCAATACGTTCTCTTTCTTCTTTCTTCGAGACGGCGTAGGAGCGGGTGTCGCCGTTCGCGGCTGCGATCAGTTCCTCGGCGAGCGCCTCGCTTACGGTCTTCTTCTTCTTGTGGCTCGCCTGCAGGACACCGGCAGTGATGAACCGGAGCGCAGTATCGACACGGCGCTGGGGAGCGGTATCGACCGACTTCGGGACGTTGATACCACCGTACTTCAGCCGGACGGTCTCCTCACGGGGTCCGGTGTTCGCGACTGCGTCCACCAGCACCTGAACCGGGTTCTTCTTGGTCTTCTTGTTGACGATCTCGAAGGCGTCCCGGACGATGCGGATGGCAAGTTCCTTCTTGCCAGTGTTCTTCTCGGTCTGCATCAGTTTGTTGATCAGACGCTCGACGATCAGCATGTTGCTCTTGTTGAACTGCTGGCCGACGAGCTTGCCGCAGGAATGCGGCACGATCATCGTGTGCAGGTTCACGTAACGAGCGAGGCTCGGATCCTGGATCTCCACCTCGCTCATGTCCCAGCGGTTAAAGAGGAGTTGCTGTGCCCCTGCTTCCGCTTCTGCTGCCTCTACCATTACCTACTTACCTCCGCGGCTTCTCTTTGCGGCCCACGACCATCTCGTGCAGGCTGACGTTGTTCACCTTGGTCACGACGAACCGGACGCCGGGGATATCACCCTTCGACCGGCCCAGTCTGCCGCCGATGCCCTCGATCTCGACTTCATCGTGCTCATCGATGAAGTTGATGGCACCGTCGCCGACGGCGAACGCGGTTACCTGACGACCATTCTTGATCAGCTGTACGCGGACGCACTTTCTGATCGCAGAGTTCGGCTGCTTTGCCTCAACACCCACCTTCTCGAGAACGATTCCGCGACCCTGCGGCGCTCCCTCAAGGGGGTCCGCTTTTACATCGAGCCCGAGCTGGCGGCGCGCGTAGTTGGTGTCATGCCACCGGTTATTATTTGCGTCGCGCTTCAGTTTTCGGGCTGCAAATTTTCCATTTCCCATCGAATACCCTCGAATTAGTTGAATTTGTAGATAGGAGCAACTCCTGGTGTGCTATAAAACAACGCGCGTTACGGATTTATATATTGTGGAACCCATCTGCACGCCGATCTTTCGCCTTAGCTATTAGATCGGGAGCTGATATAATATTATATCCTGGCGGGCAACCTTCATTGATGACAACCCGGATATACAAAGAGGTTTTTTTCGAGGCAACCCATCGCCTGATTCATTATCGGGGGAAATGTTTCCGGTTGCACGGTCACCAGTGGCGGGTAGAGGTCTGGATCGATGGTACTGCCGATGAGCGCACCGGGATCGTCCTCGACTACAACTGCATCAAGGAGGTCGTCGGGCGGTTCGACCACCAGGTGATCCTGAACCGGGACGACCCCATGGCGGCCTGTATCGAGGAGTTCCACCCGGTCGTCACCACCGAGGGCGACCCGACGAGCGAGCTCCTCGCCGGCCTCGTCGCGGAGATGATCGATGCCGAGGCCGCGCGGCAGGGACACGACGCCCGCGTCGGAAAGATACGGGTCTGGGAGTCGACGACCTGCTACGCAGAGCGCACCTATGATCGTCAGTGAGATATTCCGGAGCCTCCAGGGGGAGGGAAAGAACCAGGGACGGGCCTGCACGTTCATCCGGCTCGCCGGGTGCAATCTCCGGTGCGCCTGGTGCGACACCCCCCATGCCCAGGAGGGCGGGGAAGAGATGAGCGTCGGAGAGGTCCTCGACCGGGTCTGGCTGCTCCGCGGGACGCATATCTGCATCACCGGCGGGGAGCCGCTCCTGCAGCGGGAAGAGGTCTTGAAACTCCTCGAGAAGTTCAGACATCACGGGTATACCATCGAGATCGAGACGAACGGCACCTGCGACTTCCGCGCGATGCAGCCGTATGCCTCCATCTGCATGGATGTGAAATGCCCCTCCTCGGGCGAGAAGAGCGATCTCTCGCTCCTCCCCTACATCACCCCGCGCGACTGCGTCAAGTTCGTGGTGGCGGACGAGGACGACCTCCTCTACGCCCGGGCGGTGATGAGCCGGTGCGAGATCCGGGGCGATGTCTTCATCTCGCCGGTGGAAGGGGCCGACTACCGCGCCATCGCGGACTACATCGTCGAGGAGAACCTCCCGGCGAGGTTCCAGGTGCAGATCCACAAGATCCTGGGGATAAAATGAAGAGAGCGGTCTGCCTCCTCTCGGGCGGGATGGACTCCACCACGCTCGCCTACGTCGCAAAGGATATGGGCTACGAGATCGTCGCGCTCCACTTCACCTACGGGCAGCGGACTGAGGCAAAGGAACGCCAGTGCGCCCGGACTATCGCCCGGAGACTCGACGCGCTCGATTTCGTCGAGATCGGCCTCGAACACTTCAAAAAGATCGGAGCATCGAGCCTGACGGACGAGAGCATCCCCGTCGAGGAGTACGGCGGCGAGGAGGAGGGCGTCCCGAGCACCTACGTGCCCTTCAGGAACGCAAACCTCCTCGCCATCGCGACCAGCCTGGCGGAGGCCCGCCGGGCGGAGGCAGTCTTCATCGGCGTCCAGACCGGAGACTACCCGGGGTATCCCGACTGCCGGCCGGAGTTCATCGAGGCATTCCAGCGGGCGGTCGACCTCGGCACGGCGGCGGATCCGCGGATCATCCTGATGACGCCGTTCGTCCGAATGTCGAAGGTGAATATCGTCAGGACGGGGCTCGCGCTCGGCGTCCCCTACGAACTGACCTGGTCCTGCTACCAGAACAATGACCGGGCCTGCGGCGTCTGCTCTTCCTGCCACTACCGGCGAGAGGCGTTCCGCGAACTCGGGATGGAAGACCCGATAGACTACGAGGTGTGACGATGGAGATCTACCGCGGCAAGAGGCTCAGCATCGAGACGAGAGAGTTCACCCTCCCGAACGGCACGAAGAAGGAGCGGGTGATCGTCCGTCCCGGCGGCGCGGTCGCGATCCTCCCGGTCGAGGGGGGCGACTGCTACCTCCTCCGGCAGTACCGGTTCGCCGTCGACGACTACATCTATGAGGCGCCGGCAGGCACCATCGACGAGGGAGAGGAGCCGCACGAAACCGCATACCGGGAACTGATCGAGGAGACCGGGATGAAGGCCGAGACCTTCGTCCCGAAAGGCTGGATCTACCCCTCTCCCGGCTACACCGACGAACGGATCTGGCTCTACCTCGCAGAGGGACTCTCGCCGTGCTCCGACTACCAGATGAACGACGACGAGGTGATCGAGGTCGTCCGCGTCCCCGTCGGGGACGTAAAGGCGATGATCGAGGACGGGAGGATCGTCGATGCAAAGACGATCTGCCTGGTCTGCCGGTGCCTCGGGTGAGGGGGCGGGAGGGATCGGCGAATGTGCGCAGATTTATGCCGTCCCCGGAGAAACACATAGTAGCTTCGATATATGAACAACTTTTGGCAAGCCTGGTGAACCTCCATGGAAGAGACGCAAGAGATGGATACCGCGCGAAAGCGCTACGAATTTAAAAAGATGCTCGAGAGGCTTGCGGAGAAGGAGGGGAGCGGCACCGAGCTGATCACACTCTATATACCTCCGGACAAGCAGATATACGACGTGACCGCCCAGCTCCGCGACGAGTTCGGGCAGTGTGCGAACATCAAGAGCAAACAGACCCGTACCAACGTCCAGAGTGCCATATCCTCCATCCTCTCCCGCCTGAAATACTATAAGCGCCCGCCGGAGCACGGCATAGCGGTCTTCTGCGGCACGATCAATCTCGGCGGCGACCGTACCGACCTCGACTGCGAGATCATCGAGCCGCCCGAGCCGCTCAACACCTACATGTACCGGTGCAGTTCTTCGTTCGAACTCGAACCGCTGCAGCAGATGCTCGGGGAGAAGGAGGTCTACGGCCTGATCGTCCTTGATCGGCGGGAGGCCTACATCGGCTTCCTGCGGGGCAACCGGATCGAGCCGATCCACGGTGTCACCTCGACGGTTCCCGGCAAGCAGCGGAAAGGAGGTCAGTCGAGCGTCCGGTTCCAGCGGTTGCGGCTGATCGCCATCAACGAGTTCTACAAGAAGATCGGCGACCGGGCGAGCGATATCTTCCTTGCCGAGAAGGACTTCTTCGAGCGGTTCAAGGGCGTGCTGATCGGCGGCCCGACCCCGACCAAGGAGGAGTTCGAGGCGGGCGAGTTCCTCCACCACGAGTTGCAGAAACGGATCATCGGGCTCTTCGACGTCTCCTACACGAATGAGTCGGGGCTGGCCGAACTCGTCGAGAACGCGTCGGATGCCTTGAAAGGCCTCGACATCATCAAGGAGAAGAACCTGATGAACCGGTTCCTCCAGGAACTGGTGAAGGACGATGGAGCGTCCTCCTACGGCGAGGAGAGCGTCAGGAAGAACCTGGAGCTCGGCGCCGTCGACACCCTCCTCCTCTCCGACAAACTCCGGCGAGCCCGGCTGAAACTTGCCTGCCCGAACGATGACTACACCGAGGAGCAGACGGTCAGCCTCGAGCCGGGCAAACACATCAAAGACCTCGACTTCGGCACCTGCCCGAAAGACGGTGCATCGCTCTACGTGGCCGAGGAGACCGATATCATCGACGAACTGACCACGCTCGCCGACCAGAGCAGCACAACGGTCCGGATCATATCGAACGACTTCGAAGAGGGTTCGATGCTCTACAACGCATTCGGCGGGATCGCTGCAATCCTGCGCTACAGGACGGGATACTGATGATGTACCAGGAGAAGTATCGCCAGATCGAGCGCATGCTCCGCGCATGCACCGACGAGGAGGATGTCCTCCTCACGACGGGGGGGGATCACGCCGATCTCGCCTCCACGATAGCGTTCAAACGTGCGAAGATTGAGAAACGGGCACCCGCCATGATTGCCGCCGATATCGCCGGCAAGCTCTCGGAAGATCCCGAACTCGGGGATATCCAGGTCGAGGCGACGGGCCCTTACGTCAACTTCAGGTTCGGCCCGTCACTCCTCGGAGAAGCGGTCAGGGAGGCGATCGAACCGGGCTACGGGGCCTTTCCGCGCGGTTCCGGCAGGGTGGTGCTCGAACACACGAGCGCGAACCCGAACGGGCCGCTCCATGTTGGCCACATAAGAAACACCGTCATCGGCGACACCCTCGCCCGGGCGTTTCGGAAGGCCGGGCACCCGCTCGAGGTGCAGTATTATCTCAATGACATGGGCCGCCAGATCGCCATCGTCTCGTGGGGGTTCGACCACCTCGGCATCGCCC
>DAIRGM010000031.1:0-26687 GCA_036794525.1 Methanoculleus sp. | reverse complement strand
CCGGGATGAACTGCATCCAGTGGCCGAGGTGGAGCACCGTCCCCGCCGTGAGCGGCGCCGGCCAGTATTTGACCAGGGTCGCCCGCCCCTCAATCTTCGTTTCCGTCCGGAGCGCGGGGTCGTTTGAGAGGACAAAACCCCGGTCGAGGTCGTCGGACTCGATGTTCTTGAGCGCGAGGCCCACGCGGTCGCCTTCCGCCGCCCAGTCGAAGTCGTCGTCGTGCTTCTGGATCGACCGCACCGCGATCGCCTGCTCCCCGGGGTAGACCTTCAGGGCGCTGTGCTTCCGGATACCCCCCCGCACCACGCCGCCGAGGATGACCGTCCCGATGCCGCGGACGTTGAAGTGGTGATCGATGGGGATGGCTCCCACGGCACCCGCGGCAGGCTCGGCAGGGGTGCGGGCATGCGCCTCACCAAGCAGGCGGTCGCGCAGCGCGATCGGGTCTTCTTCCACGAACTCGTAGTGCTCGAGCACCGTTCCCCGGAGGAGCGGCGCGACGTCTCCAGGGGTCAGGTAGTTCTGGAGGATGATGTAACCACGCTCCACCCCCACCTCATTGAGCATCAGCACCCATTCCCCGAGCGTCGGGGTGATGGCGCTCACCACGACGAGGGCCGCATCCGCCATCGATGCGGCGTAAAAGAGCGGGGCCAGCCGTTCCGGATACCGCGTCGGCTCGATGATGGTGACGGTATCCTCGCCCTTCTTGAGGTTATAGAACGTGATATCGGATTCCGTGCCCTTCTTCCCGAGGTCTTTTGCGTAACCGGCGGGTCCCAGCACGGCAATGTTCAGGTTGCCCATATGCCAGATCTCTTGGTCATCCAGGGCAATGAGGTTTGCTCCATGCGGTTCGGTGAGGCAGACCCGCGCAGATAATCCAAATAGATTTTAACAAAGTAAACTTAATTTTATGACACATATGCGGAGAACGGCACCGATCATCATCCTGACGCTCATCTGCGCGCTTCTCATCAGCATGGCCGCTGCGGTCGCTCTCGGACCGAGCGGGATCTCTCCTGGATCGCTCTTCACCTCGGAGAACGCCTGGATGATCTTCTGGGAGATCCGGGTGCCGAGGGTGATCGCCGCGGCGCTGGTCGGATGCGGGCTGGCTGTCGCAGGCACGGCCATGCAGGGGCTGTTCCGGAATCCCATGGCCGACCCCTACATCATCGGCACGTCCTCAGGCGGAGCACTCGGGGCCACGCTCGCGATCGTCCTCTTTGCCGGCACGGGACGCCCCGTGCTTGCATTTGTCGGGGCGATGGCCGCCACGTTCGCCGTATACTTCATCGCCCGCAGAGGCGGCAAGATCCCGGTCGAGACGCTCCTCCTCTCCGGTGTCGCCCTCGCGACGCTTCTCTCGGCCCTCCTCTCCTTCCTGATGTACACCGCAGGGCGGAGCCTGCACCAGATCATGTTCTGGCTGATGGGAGGGTTCTGGAACATATCGTGGAACGACGTCGTCGTCGCCCTCCCCATCCTGATCGGGGCTGCAGGCATCTACCTCTTCGCACGCGACCTCAATATCCTCGCCCTGAACGAAGAGGACGCGACACATCTCGGGGTGAACGTCGAGAAGACGAAACTGATCCTCCTCGCGCTGAGCGCCTTCGTGACGGGGATAGCCGTTGCGGTGGCCGGTTCAATCGGGTTCATCGGCCTGATCACCCCGCACGTGATGCGGCTGATCGTCGGGCCCGACCACCGTTTCCTCTTCCCCGCGGCCGCGCTTGCAGGCGCCATCCTCCTCGTATGGGCGGATGCGCTCACGCGAACCTTCACGAGCGACATGCCGGTCGGCATCCTGACCGCCTGTTTCGGCGCACCGTTCTTCATATACCTCCTCCGGAGCCGGATGAAAACATGAAACCGATTGAGATCATCGATATCGACGTCTCCTACGGCGCAAAGAAGATCCTCGAAGCGATCACGTTCCACACAGAAGCGGGCGAGATCCTCGGTATCGTCGGGCCGAACGGGTCTGGGAAGACGACGCTCTTGAAGGCGATGAGCAGGGTCGTCGCCCGGGATACCGGAGAGATCCGGCTTGACGACCGGGACCTGGACTCGCTCGGACACCGGGAACTCGCGCGCCGGGTTGCGGTCGTCCCGCAGGATATCTCGATCGGCTTCGATTACACGGTGCGCGACGTCGTCATGATGGGCAGGCACCCCTACATCGGAAGGTTTGCCTCCGAGACGGCCCGGGACGTGGAGATCTGCGACCATGCCATGCTTCTAGCAAACATCGCAGATCTCGCCGGGATGTCAGTGCACGAGATCAGCGGCGGGGAACGCCAGCGCGTCCTCATCGCCCGGGCGCTCGCGCAGGAACCGAAGATCCTGCTCCTCGACGAAGCAACCTCGAACCTCGACGTCAGCCACCAGGTCGAGATCCTCAACATCATCAGGGAGCTTGCGGGGGAGATCACGGTCGTAAGCGTCTTCCACGACCTGAACCTGGCCGCATACTACTGCGACCGGCTCCTGCTCCTCAAAGACCGGAAGGTCTACGCCCTGGGAACGCCCGGGGAAGTCCTGACCCGTGAGAAGATCCGCGAGGTCTTCGGGATGGAGATGCTCGTCAGACCGCACCCGCTGACGGGGAGGCCGTACGTTCTGCCGGTCTATATGCACCGGTCGGGTGCGGGGGCGAACCGGCGGGTGCACGTCGTCTGCGGCGGGGGAACGGGCTCCGATATCCTCCACCTCCTCCACACCGCGCTCTTCACGGTAACCTGCGGCGTTCTGAACATCCTTGACACCGACTACGGGACGGCGATGCACCTCGGCCTTCCCTGCGTCGCGGAGCCCCCGTTTCACGGTATCACCCCCGGCTCGCTCTCGCGTCTCAGGGAGTGCCTGGAGAGCGCAGAGACCGTCATCGTCACGGCAATGCCGATAGGCAGGGGAAACCTCGACAATCTCCGGGTGCTGCTCGACTATCCGGCAAAACCGGTAATCTTCTATGCACGAGACCGCACCGCCCGGATGGAAGACTATACCGGGGGCGAGGCCGGGGCGGTGCTGACCGAACTGGAGGCGCGCGGGGCGCTCCGGGTCGAGGGGGCGGAGGGACTTCTTGCCCGCCTCTCGCGGGACGGCCCCGACCGCGATTGAGCCTCCAGGACCGCATCCGGCGGCCGTCAGACCCCGGGTATGCGGCGGGTGAGCGCCTCGATGCCGCGCCGCGATATCGATTGCTAAATTATTATTACCTCAACGCAAGTGTACCTATACTAATGCGAACCACGCGCCTGATACTCACTGCTGCATCGCTCGTCGTACTGCTCCTGCTCGCCGGGACGGCCGGTGCGGCAACGGCGGACGGCGGCGAACGATCCGTGACGGTGACCGACGACTCCGGGAAGACCGTCCTCATCCGGGAAGAACCGCAGAGGATCGTCTCGCTCGCGCCTTCCAACACCGAGATCCTGTATGCCCTCGGGCTTGAGGATCGCATCGTCGCCGTCACCGAACGCTGCGACTACCCGCCGGCAACAGCGGATAAACCGAAGGTAGGCGGGTTTAGCACCGTCAATATCGAGAAGGTGATCGCCATGGAGCCCGACCTGATCTTCGCCGCGCCCGCCAACACCGACGAAGTCATCGACCGCCTGCGATCGCTCGGGATGACCGTCGTCATACTCGACCCGCAGACGATCACCGGTGTCCTGCACGATATCGAACTTGCCGGAAGGGCGACCGGGCAGGAAGAGCAGGCTTCAACGCTCATCGAAGGACTCAGGGCCCGTATCGGAGCCGTTGCCGAAAAGGCGGCCGAAAGCACGGCCGGAGATCCGTCCGTCGCCCACGTCATCTGGCACGACCCGCTCTGGGTCAGCGGCCGGGGAACGTTCCAGGGCGAGGTGATCACGCTGGCCGGCGGAACCAACGCGTTCGGCTCGGTCGACGACTGGAGCATCGTCAGCCTCGAGGAGTTCATCACCACGAATCCCGACTACATTCTGGTCAGTTCGGGCAGCGGGATGGACCGGGACGGATACGACGCCATCTACAACTACATCATCAACGAGCCCCGCCTGCAGAGGCTCGACGCGGTCAGGAACGGCCACGTCTACGTCATCGACGCGGATGTCGTCAGCCGCGGGAGCCCGCGGATCGTGGATGCGCTGGAAGAAGTGGCGGACTACCTCCATCCGGGTGCCTCCGGAACGGGTACCCCGGAGGCAGCCGGGACAGTCCAGTCGCCGGGGTTCGGCGGGATCACGCTCATCTGCGCATTATCCGCAGCCGTCCTCCTCCTGAAGAAGAGGTAAGCGGGGCACCATCACGGCGCGCGCCCGATCAGGTGCTCCACCGCTGCGCGGAACTCGCGAAACTGCTTCGAGACCTCCGGGCCATCCGAACCCGGGTAGGCGTTTGCGCCCCGGACGACGGTGCTCTCCCCGTCCATCTCCAGTCGCAGGTGCCAGTAGGTGACGTCGCAGCAGGAGTGGGCGGAGACGTACTCCGGCTCCCACTCCCGGATGCCGAGCCGGTCGACGATCTCCCGGAACCGCGCCCATTCCTCCCCTGTGGGCGACGCCTCCATCACCACACCGGAGTAGCCGCCCCCACTCGCCCACTCGTAGAGGAGCCGGCCGGCCGCGAGCCTGACGTAGAGGGACGGCCCGGCGCTCCCGCCGATGTAGAACTCGAACGCCTTCGGGGGTGCGCCGCTATGCATACCCGTTTATACGAGCAGCACGGCCAAATACCCTGCGACCACGACCCCCATGCAGCAGATCCCGGCGACGTCGGCCCGGCCCACTGAGAGAGCGCGCATCGGCGTCCTCCTGCCGGAACGGTACCCGCGGAGATCGATGGTCAGCCCGAGGACCGTGGCTTTCCCGAGCGAGTTCGAGACCAGGGGGATGAGGATAGGAAAGAGCCCCCGTATCTTCCCGGCAAGACCGTTCCCGGGATTATAGGCGCGGGCAAGCTGCGCCTCGTGGATCCGCTTCCCCTCGAGCTGCAGGCTCGGAATGAACCGGAGCGCGATCAGGAGCATGAGGGTGTAGTCGACCGGCACCCTGAGGCGGTCCATGACATGGACGAGGTCGCGCGGCTGGGTCGATATGATCAGGAGCTGGAACGCAAAGAGCATCGCGGCGAAGCGAAGCGACATCGCGAGCGCAAGGTCGATCGCACCCGCCGTTACGGGGAACGCCCCCCCGATGACCGGGACCGACTGCGGAACCAGGTAGCCGACGATCTCCCCGTTTCTGATGGTGAGGATAGTGAGGGCAAGCAGGCTCACCGCGAGCGAGAGAAGGAGGGGCACCTGCCGGAGGAGATCGCGGCCGAGCCCGCTCACTATCGCCACCGCCATGACCGCTCCGGCAAGGGCTGCGAGCATGACGACATCGCTCGTCAGCACCGCAAGAGCCACGACGACGACCACGAAGATCAGTTTGGTGAGCGGGTGGAGGCGGTGAAAGGCGCTCTCCCGGATGACATACTGCATAATCTCGGACATGGTTCCTCCTCAAATGTTCCGCTGTCGCGGACGACTCTTCCCTGCTCCATCCTGACGACGCGATCCGCATACTCCTGGAGAAGATGCATATCGTGCGTCACCATGACGATCGTGTGGCCGTCCTGGCGCAGGCGGCCGAGGATCTCCATGATCCTTCCCGACTCGCGAGCGTCGAGCCCGGTCGTGGGCTCATCGAGCACGATGATCTTCGGTTTCATGGCGATGACGCAGGCGATGGCCAGGCGCTGCCGCTCGCCCCGCGAGAGCGACCGCGGGTAGGCCGTCTTCCGGTGGAGAAGGCCCACCTCGCGGAGGGCTGCGTCGATCGGCTCCCCCGAAGCACCGGGGTCGATGTTTTTGAGACCGAATGCCACCTCCTCCTCCACCGTCTCGGCAAAGAGCATGGTGTCCGGGTTCTGGAAGACGAGGCCCACGTGACGCGCGAGTTGTGCTATCGGGACGCTTCCGGCGTCAAGCCCGTCGACGGTGACGCTGCCTTCGGTCGGACGGAGCAGCCCGTTGAAGTGTTTGACGAGCGTCGTCTTCCCGGATCCGTTATCCCCGGCGACGGCCACGATCTCTCCGGGAGCAATCTCGAGATCGAGACCCCTGATGGCCTCGACCCCGTCATAGTTGTGGACGAGCCCCCGGACGGATATGACGGGGACTCCCGGGGGGGCTGCCGCCGGTGCGGGGGGCCGGGAAGCGCCGGTCGTCGGGTGCTCCCGGACTGGCTCCTGCAGCATCTCGGCGGGGGACCCGATCTTCGCGATCGCTCCGTCTTCGACGACGACCATCCTGTCCGCGATGGCGGCAAGCTCGCCGATCTTCTGCTCGACGATGAGCACGGCGGTGCCCTCGCCGGAGAGCCGCCGGAGAAGGGTGGATACCGCAGCGGTCGCTTCCGCGTCCAGTTCGGCGGTGGGTTCGTCGAGGATCAGGACCTTCGCGCCGAGCGCGATGGTTGCGGCGAGGGCGACCCGCTGTTTCTGCCCCCCGGAGAGGGTGTGCGGGGCACGCTCCGCGAGGTCGGCGATCCCGGTCGCCTCCATCACCGCGCGGAGCCTCTGCTCCATCTCCTCACGGGAGAGGCCGAGGTTCTCGAGCCCGGAGGCGACCTCCTCCTCGACGGTCGTGAAGATGAGCTGGGCTTCGGCGTCGTCGAAGACCACGCCGACGTCTCTCCCGATCTCGCCCATGTTCCGGTAGTCCCGGACGTTCTTTCCGAGGATGGTGACCGTACCCTCAAGCGCGCCCCCGTACTCGTGGTGGAGGATGCCGGACGCCGCAAGGCAGAGCGTCGTCTTGCCCGCCCCGGTCGGGCCGGTGACAAAGACGATCTCGCCCTTCCCGATCTCGATATCGATCCCGTTGAGCGCCGGTATCTCCGATCCCGGGTAGGTGTAGGAGACCCCCCGAAGGGAGAGGGCGGTCTCCCGGCCGATCTCAGGACTCATCGACCGGCCTCGCATTCCGTCCCGCGGCCTTCTCTCGGGCTCCCCGCATCAGCGCCCGCGATGCGGGGAACTCGAGTGCCTGCGCGACGACGGCGTTGACCGCCGCCGTGATGAGGACGATCGGCACCGTGACCGCGAGGAACGCCTCAAGGGTTCCGAACTTCCCAAGGACCGTCGGGGCCACGGCAAGGAGCGCGATAAGGATGAACGAGAACCCGCTCGCGAAGGTGGCCAGAAGCGTCGTCACGGCCGGGGCGAGGGCGAACCGGTCTCTCAGCATCAGGTAGATACCGAGGCAGACGACCGCACCGATGGGTTCGCTGATGAGGTTTGCGGGCGGGAAGATCGAGTGGCTGAGGAGCGCACAGACGATGCCCGCCACGACGCCAATCCCGAGCGCCTCACGGAATGTGGGCACGACGAGGATGATGGCGAGGCTATAGAAGGCGATCACGAGGTTCGATACGATGGGGCCGGGGATCAGGAGCGACATGTACCTGATGATGGCCCCTATGGCAAGGAGTATGCCAACGATTGCGATATCTCTTGATTTCATGATATCAGTCTTTGAGGTATGGGGTTCGACGGGCGATCCGGGTTGAGTATAGAGAGGTATCAGTATGGACGCCAGCGTGGCTGAGGGAGAGGCCAGAAGAGTCCTCCAGGAGCGTTCCCGGAAGCGACGGACGGGGTGGCTGACCCATGGGACTTGATACACGTCATTGTACAAAATAGTACATTATAGGAGATATATGTTCCGCTGGCCCGGCCAGGGTCGGATCACCGCCGAAAGAGAACGGCCGCCGCCAGAAACGCCGCGCCGCACGCTGCAAGGGCGGAAACAGGCGCCGCCGTCGTCGGGATAGCCTCGGGAGTCGCCGTCGCCATTGCCGTGGCCTCCGGTTCAGCAGGTGCCGGGGTGGCTGGAGCAACGGTCTCTGCTGCCGGGGCTGGCGGCGGAGATCCGAGGGTGACGGGGATGGTCGTGTAACCGTGGCCGGAGAGGTTTCGGCGGTCTACGGGCGCTTCCACGGCGTAAACAGTGTACGTCCCGGGGTCGAGCCCGGCCTCACCCGTCCTCCAGCGGTAGGTCCAACGGTCGTCGGCACCGACCGTCACCCTCGTGAAACTCCCCGGGTTCCCGGACTGGACAGCCTTATGCGGATCGTCAAGCCGCCCGCCGGTGGGCGGGAGGTTCGGGCCGGTCACGAAGAGGTAGACGGTATCGCTCCCCGTGCTCGTCCCTGCGAGCACAACCTCGCTTCCGGGATAGACCGTGACGGCAGAGACGACCGGCGTGGCGGCGAGCGCAACAAGGAGGAGAGCCATGAGAACCGAAGTTCGGTCGGGCATTCTGTTCACCACCTCCAGGTCGACCGGAGAGGCGATGAACCTGATCCCTTCACCGGGGAACGGCACGCCTGCCGGCGGCATACGCCTCCACGAGGTGCCGGGTGCCTGCCTTCGTCTCGCCGCCGCCGGGCTTGAAGCGGGCTCCGTCGAGGGCGGCAAGGATCGCTCCGATGGCCGCTCCATGCAGCCGCCCGTAGCCCCCCTCGAGCACCAGGGCGAGAGGTACAGGGCTCGCGTCCACGAGCATCCCGGTCAGGGTTCCGAAGTCGCCGGGCTCAAGGAGCATCGAACCGAGCGGATCACCGGCAAGCGCGTCCTGGCCTGCGGAGACCAGGACGACGTCCGGATCGAACCGCCGGAGCATCGGAACGAAGATCTCGCGAAAGGCCAGGGCGTAGTCGGCGCCGGTCGAACCGGGCTCAAGGGGCGCATTGACGGTATACCCAACGCCCGAACCGGCGCCCCTCTCCTCCGGCCACCCGGTGCCGGGGAAGAGCCCCGCCTGGTGGACCGAGCAGAAGAGCACCCGATCGCTCCCGTAAAAGATCACCTCCGTCCCGTTGCCGTGGTGCAGGTCCCAGTCCACGACCGCCACCCGGTCGACCTCGCGAAGCGCCCGGGCCGCCGCGACGGCAACGTTGTTGAAGAGGCAGAACCCCATCGCCCGATCGGGCCCGGCGTGGTGCCCCGGCGGGCGGACGAGAGCGAAGCAGTGCTCGCCTGAAAGCGCCCGCTCCGTCGCCTGCCATGCAGCCCCCGCCGCATAGAGCACCGCGTCGAAAGAACGGGAGGTGACGTAGGTGTCCGGGTCAAGGTAACGGGCACGGCCCGGCGAGCACTCCCGGCAGAACGAACGAATTTCCTCGATATGCCGCCGGGTATGCACCAGTGCCAGGTCGTCTGGCGTCGCCCGCTCCGGGGCGACGCGGGGAGCACCGGCCGGCACCCCTGCGAGAGCGGCATCGAGGCGTGCCTGCGACTCGGGGTGGCCGGGCGCATCGTGGCCGGCAAAGTGATCCCCCGTCACGACCGAATAGGGCATGGCGATCGATGGGGAGTTGACGGCGCGGGATATGAATCTTATCTGCGGGGAGCGGCCCACCGGCAGAAAGTATTTGACGGGCGAGATGGAATTACCGACTGATAAGAGAGCCCCGGCCGCTTACAGGGTAAATAGGCGCGTCGGGAGAATTGGAGGAGGAAGATGCCGAGAGTATCGAACATTGAACTGTTGCGAAAGAGAGAGCAACCCACCCCATCCATCCGCACCAGAGCGAAGGTCGAAGATCTGCCCATGCTGATCGGTGAGGGGTACTGCAGAATGGCCGAATACCTGAAGGAACTCGGGGAACTTCTCTCGGACGTCCCCTATGTAGCATACCACAACATGGACATGCAGAACCTCGACGTCGAGATAGGGTTTCCCGTATCGAAGGTGCTGCCGGAGAAGGGAGAGATTCAGTCGGGCTCCATCCCGGAAAGCAACGTCGTCTTCTGCATGTACCTTGGCCCCTACAGGGACATGGCTTCGACATACGGCGAGATGGCGGGCTGGATAGAGAAGAACGGGCTTACGCCCACCGGCACCGTCTACGAGTGCTATTACAACGGGCCCGAGTATCCGGAGAGCGAACTGTTGACGATGATCGCCATGCCGATGCTGTAAGCCCCAAGCACACCTTCCACCCGATTGCATCGGCCGTTGCCGGTACGTTCCGGCCCGTCCCGGCCGGCCCGGTGCGCATTTATACCGGGTGACGGCAATGGGAGTGTATGCCCCCGCTGGGCGTGACCTCCCCCTCGTACATCTACGCCTGCACCCGGTTCCGGGTAAGGAGGACGGCGCTCCTTCCCCGTGTGGAGTACCTGCGGATCATGCGGATGAGCATACCGGAGATCGTCGCTCACCTCACCCGGCAGGAGACGTACCGGCAGTATGTCCTGGATCTCGCGCACGACTTCTCCGGTGCCCAACTCATCGAGGAGGCGGTGAACCGCAACCTGGCGCAGTCGTTCCGGGACGCCATGACGACCGCTCCCGGTGACCTCCGGACCCTGACCGGAGAATACCTCAACCGGTGGGATATCGCTAACGTCATGGCAATCCTGCGGGGCACTGTTCACGATATCTCCCGACGTCAGATCCGCGATCTCCTCGTCCCGGCAGGGGAACTCGACGGCGCGCTCCTCGACCGTCTTCTCTCCTTCACGAACTGCGGCGAGGCTATCGAGGCGCTCCAGGGCTGGCGGCTCTATCCGGTTCTTGCGGAGTACTACCGGATATGCGGAGAGAGGGGCGCCTTTGCCCGGATCGAGAACGAACTATACCGGCAATACTACGCCAGCCTGCTCGGTCTTGCCGCGACCGGGTGCAGCGGGTGCCGGGAACTGAACGCCTACCTCCGGTTCGAGATCGACATCGTCAACATGAAAAACCTCCTCCGGCTCCACTGTGCAGAAGAGGCATGCGACATCGCGACCGTCGACCGGACGATGATCCCCGGCGGCCGTATCCCCGTCGCCCTCTTCCAGAGACTCTACAGCATCGAGGCGGAAGGGGAGTTCGTCAGCATCTTCCTTAAGACCGATATCGTCCCGGTTCTCGCCCAGGCGGTGCGCGAACTCCGGCAGGACCAGGACTTTTCGAGCGTTGACGCCGCGGAACTGGTCTGGCAGCGATGGCACCGGCGCAGGCGGCCCGTTCACGAGATCGAGATGGCAATCACCCGCGTCAGGCTCCACCACCTGGAGGCTCTCTCCCGGCGGCACCCGTTCTCGGTTCTGCCGGTGCTTGCCTACCTTGAGCGGAAGAAGTACGAGGTCGCGAACCTGCGGGCAATCGCACGGGGAAAAGCATTCGATCTCGCGCCCGAGCGGGTATGGCAGTACATCGTCCTGTAGGAGAGAGATCATGGCGATCGACGATATCAAACCCACCCGGGCCGGCCTCCTGATTGTCAGGCGGCGGCTGGCGCTCGCGGAGCGGGTGCACCGGCTGTTATCGATGAAACTCGACGGTATGATGCTGGAACTGGTCAGGCTCACCGAAGAGACCGCAGAAGAGCGCCGGGCGCTCGAGGAGAGATACGCCGGTGCGCGGGAGATGGTGGCGGTCGCCGCCATGATGGAAGGGGCGACGGGAGTGCTCCTTGCAGCGCTCTCGGTGGAGATCGATCCGTCCTATACAGCCGGACACAGGAACGTCTTCGGGGTGCGGCTCCCGGCTCTCGAACCGGTGATGGTAAGAAAGACGCTCGACCAGCGGGGTTACGGCATCCTCGGGACATCGTCGGTCATCGATGACGCGGCCGACGCCTACGAGGAACTCCTTATGGCGATCATCGCAACCGCCGAACGCGAAGGAGGAGTCAAACGGTTGCTCGACGAGATCGAGAAGACCCGGCGGAGGGTGAACGCCCTGGAGTTCAAGGTCATCCCGGAACTCACGGAGCTGCGCCGGTTCATCGATGATCAGCGCGACGAGATGGAGCGTCAGGAGTGGACAAGGCTCCGGCGCATCAAAAAGATAAAGGCAAAGAGGGGCACCGGGCTTTGACGGACGACGTCATCCCCCCGTCCGGGCTCGGGTGCAGGTCGTTACTTCGAGGGCACGGGACGGGGTGTGACGCGAGCAGGAATCTGTCGCGTATCATAGTCTCTTCCCCAGGGGAGGGGATGCTCCCCTCCCCGCGAGCCGCCTCCCCAATGGCGATACCCCCCACAGTTCACTGCACAGAAAATGCCTGGAAAAATATCTATGCCCAGGGCACGGATTTCCAGGGGATATCGCCACACACTGCCCCCGCCCCTCGTGGGCGGGGGAGGAGCGCGAAGCGCGGGCGGGGTGGGGGCTACCATGTGGCAACCTGTGAAGCGAAGGCTGCCTCCACTCTGTAGAGCAAGGCTCCCCCTCTGCGCCAGAAATGGACAACTCCAGGGCTTCCGTGGCACCGCGAGAGGCAACAACTGTTCAAAAATAAGGCGTGATCTTCACTAACGAGCGCCTTTCCGCTGCCGGGCCAGGCACTCGATAGCGGCATCCACAATCGCGGCGAGAGCGTCCACGCCAAAGGTCCCGGACGAGAGGACGATATCGTACGGCGAGAGGTCGTCGATATCGATACCGTAGTAGTTCCGGTAGCGAGTGGTCTCCGAACGCTGCCGATTCTCGGTATAGATCAGGGCTCCCTCCTCGTCCATTCCGTCGCGCCCCGCAATGCGTTTTGCCCGGCAGGAGATCGATGCGGAGAGCCAGATACGGAGATCGGCGTTCTCGACCATTCTGCCCGAGAGCCTGCCCTCGACGATGATGTCGTCGGAGGCTTCACCGATCTCTTTTTGCCGTGCATCGATCATCCGGTCGACCGAGGGATCCCTCTCCGCGAACTTCCCGAACTCGGCGAGTTCCATGTCGTGCTCCTTCGCGAGCTGGCGGAAGACCTCTCCTGCGGAGATGAGGTCGAGCCCGTGCTTCCCGGCAAGGTAGCGGGCGAGCGATGTGGTGCCGCTCCCCGGCGGGCCGCTGATGGTGATCCGCATCAGAGTCCTCCGATGTTGAGGGACTTCCGGATCACCTGGCTGACGGTCAGCGAACAGAGCATATACCACAGGATCCAGGCCGGGACGATCCAGAACGCAAAGTCCGAGAGGTTGATCACTCCGAAGAAGGGCATCACGATACCGCTTGCGATGGCGACCGGTGTGCCGACTTCAGGGAGCCGCAGGAGAAGCCAGAAGAAGATCGGCACGGAGAGCACCAGGATGATCGCCATCGGGGTGAACTGCTGCCGGGAGAAATCCAGCTGGTCCTGCATCATCCGCTCCTGCTTCCCCTGGAGTTTCTTGACCCTCTTTTCGTCCCCGGAGAGCTGGGCCTCTCGGAACTCCTTCTGGAACACCTTCATCTTCGCCTGCGTCTCCTGCATCTTCTCGTAGTCGATGGTGTACTTCTGGACGAGCGAGGAGTAGAGACCCGTGATACTGGAGAGGATCAGGATCATGACGAAGAACGGCACCCCGAGGGTGTCGATGAAGGGGCCCAGCACTGCATCCATCGCGAGGCCGACCGTCACCCGTATCCACTCGACGCTGTACGAGAGCATCACAAGCATGGTGAAGAGGAGGGCGATCGTCGGCCCTTGCTTCTTCAGGTCTACCATATCAGGTTACCTCAGCACACTCACCAGGTCGTCGATGCCCTGTTCGAGCAGGAAGTTTTCGTTCCGGACGATCTTGATGGTGCAGCCGGTGTACATCGCGTATGCCGCGCTGACCGCGCGGTTGAACTCCTGGTGTTCGGCGATCGCACGGTATCCTTCCATGTCGCGGGTTCTCGAAGCATCGCCGAGCCGGCGCATCAGGATCTGGTCGGGGTCGGTCTCCACCAGCACGACGATATCGGGCATCAACTCCCGGAGCACCCATTCGGGCAGCCCCGCAAGGAATCCCGCAGGGGTCTTGACGCTGCTGTGGGTATCGACGATGATGTTCGCATCCCCACCCATGGCAGCGATTCCCGATGCCGCCGCCTGCTGAAGACGTTTCTGGACGTCTTTCTCGAGCTTGCGCATCTCATCCCGGTCCGAGACCAGATTCTCTTTTCTGGCCACCTCAAACATGAACGTGCCGAAGTTGACGGGCGTGTAGGTAACGCCTTCAGCCGCCAGCCTCTCCATCGCGCCATTGATGACGGTGGTCTTTCCGACACCCGGAACCCCCGTCACGACAACTTTCTTTCCCAATTTTGTCACTCCCGTTAGGGTATTATTCGCTGTTCAGATAAATCCGTGCCCGAAAGAGTAATGCCTTTCGGAATACTTCGGCCCCAAACGATCGCGAGAGCCATTCAGGAGAAAAATAGATGTAGTGCGGTCTTGGGGGAAAAAATGAGTTTTGGACTCATTCCTTCCCAAAGAACGACCGCATGAACGGGTACATCTCCATGATCTGCTGACTTGCGATCTCTTCATAGAGGCGGTAGGTGATACTCACCGCAAGCAGCAGCCCCGTTCCCCCGACCGCGCCAACCACACCGAAGAGGTTCGCGACGACCGAGAGAAGGCCGATGAAGACACCGCCGATGACGGTGATCCGCGGGATGTAGCGATCGAGATACTTCTCGAGCACCTGGGCATTTCGCCGGTAGCCGGGGATCTGCATCCCGCTTCTCTGGATCTGCCGGGCCACGTCCTTTGAGTCGAGGCCGGCGGTCTTGACCCAGAAGAGCGCGAAGACCGCGCCTCCGACCACCATGACGGTGATGTCGATACCCATACGCAGCATGATCTCCCACGGTGCGTGCCCGAGATTGGAGAGCCACCACATCCAGTCCTGCGGGGCGTTGATCGGCGCGATGTACCACATCAGGCCGTTCACCGGCGTCTGCCCCTGGAACTCACCGAAGATGGTTATCCCGGCGTTCGAGAGGAGCATTCCGATCATCTGGACGTTTGCCTGCAGCACCCGGACGAGGATCATCGGCAGAACGCTCGCATAGATGATCTTCACCGGGAATCGCGCACGGGCGCCGCGGACGGCGGTGTGCGCGAGCGGGATCTCGATACGGGTCGACTCCACGTAGACGATGACCATGAAGATGGCGATCGTCGTGATGAGAGCCAGGAGATCCGTGCCGAAGTACTCGAGGAAATTCGCTCCCGAGGTACCTATGGCGAAGAGCCGCGGGAAGAACCCGATCGGGAAAGGATCGGTGCCCGTCTGCCAGTTCAGGAACCCGTTCACGAGACCCTGCGAGACCCCCGCAACGATGAAGAGCCCCACACCTGAGCCAATGCCCCATTTGGTGACGACCTCGTCCATCAGCACCACCAGGAGTCCGCCGAGGCAGACCTGGAGGAATATCAGGAGCGAGACCGTGAGCGTATTGCCGCCGAAGAACTGCGTTGCCACCGACGCATCGGGCATCATCATCCCGCTCGCGACCATGGGGAACGCTTCGACGATGATCATCACGAAGATGAGCAGTTTCTGCAGGCCCATATACATGACCTGCCCACGTGCTTCACTGGTATCGATCTGCAGGAGTCCGGCACCCTTGAGCAGTTGCAGCACGATCGACGCGGTGACGATCGGCCCAATACCGAGATGCAGAAGCGAACCGCTCGCACCGGCAAGCAGGGCACGGTACAATCCAAAAATATCCTGCGACTCAGGAGAGAGCCCGAAGATATTGATGTTGGTCAATGCAAAGTAGAGGAGCAGAATCGCAGCCGTCCACATAAGTTTGTTCTTGAAGTGGACGTGCCCATCCGGCCCTCTGACTGCAGGCATCGCTGCAAGGATGGGTTCAAATCTATCCAGCAGATCTCCCATAATTTCACCTGAAAAAGAAGATCAGACGGTCGTTGCCTGACCGCCCATCTCCTCGATTTTAGCCCGGGCACGTTCGGAGAACTCCCGGGCTGAGATACTCATTTTGTGGGTGACTCTTCCACCGCCGAGCACCTTCTCGATGCCGAGTTCGGTGGCGTCGAGGGCGATGATATCGCCCTCCTGGGTGGCAAGCCCTTCACGAAGCAGCGCTTCTGCCATCTGGTCGATATCACCGATATCGAGAGCAGATACCGGCACGGAGACCTTGCTGACAAAGCCATGCTTGCCGTTGGATATCTCGCCCTTCAGGTAGAAGTGAGAGAAGCGGTGATCGCGCTGCCCGGCTCTACCCCGTCCACCCCTGTTGCCGGCGCCACGCCGGTTCTTGTGCGTACCGCCGCCGCAGGTCCGTGAACCCCTGTATTTGGATCTCTTGTTTACGGGCATCAGTCTCACCTCATCTTATAGAGGAGATCGTTGATCTGAGGGCCATAGTAGCCGAGTGCTCCACCCTGCTGAAAGGTTCGCTTGATGGTTTTATAGCCCTTTCGTGGGGGGTGCAGTCTCAGCACCGGTTTGATCTCCACCAGATCACGGAAACTCGTCTCGCCGTTACAAAGTGCTGCCGCGAACTCGTCGATGTCGGCATACGGGGTATGCGCGCGGACGTATTCGTCGGTCAGCTTCTCGTCCCCGGTCAGTCTGCCCCGGGTATGGAGGATGGCGGCCAGCGTCTCCGCATCGACCTCGCCATACGCCACGAAGTCCTTCACTTTGCGGATCATGCCGAGATACGCAGGCGTATCGGGCACGAGGACGCAGTGGTTCACGTGATGCAGGCGCAGCATCTTTAAGGTGTCCTTGATCTCGTGGTTGGTGTTGACCACACCGCGCACCTGAACTACCGCGTACATCTACTGCGTCCCCCCAATCCGGACCATGTTCGTCTGCTTGAGCGCCTCAAACGTCGCCTTGGCATAGTTGATGGTCGTCCGGGTCTGCCCCCGGTTGAACGCCCAGACATCCTTGATGCCTGCAAGCGTCAGGACTTTCTTCGGGATATCCCCGGTCACGAGACCGATACCCTGCGGGGCGGGTTTCAGCGTCACCTTGACGCTGCCTGCCTTGCCGGTCACCTCGATCGGGATAGAGTGGGCTGTCTCGCAGCCGCACTCCCAGCTCCCGCAGCCGCGGGAGACCTTGATCAGGTTCAGTTTTGCGTTTACGATTGCTTTCTGGATCGCGTTGCCGACCTGAACGTCCTTTCCCTGGCCGAACCCGACGTAACCGTTCCTGTTGCCGACCACCACGACGGTGCGGAACTTCACACGGCGACCCGAGTCCGTCATCCGCTGGACCATGTTGATGTCCAGCACCTCGTCTTCCAGGTCGGGCAGGAGGAGATCGACGATCTGGGGCTCCTTGATCGGCCTGCCGCTCGCGAGCACCTCATCGATACTGGTGATCTCGCCTGCGGCGACCATGCGCCCGAGACCGGTGAGCGGAATCCATTCTTCCTGTACGTATGCCATTGTCTACACCAGCTCCTTCTTGATGGCCAGAGCCGTAGCCTCTACATTCGCTACCAGGTTGCCCGCCTTCTCGGGAGCATACTCCGCGATGTGGGCACCTTTGAGCCGTTCTTCATCGGGGAGGATCGATTCGCCGTAGGGGACGTCGAGACCGCCGTCCACCGCTCCCTTGAGGGCGGCAAAGACCCGCGCTCCGGGTTTTGCCCGGGCGAGCCCGATGTCGAGGATTGCCCCGTCATACCCTTCTTTCATCGCCTTGACCGCGAAGAGCATCCCGGTCAGGTAGGCGGCCGGGGTGCTCGCAGTCGGTCCCTCGTAACCGTAGCCAGCAAGTTCTGCCGAGTATGCGGCCACCAGGGTGCGATCCCCTTCGACTTCAGCGACGACCAGCTGTACGATGATCTGACGGTTTGTCTTCCGGACGACCATCCTCGGTGTTCCCGACGATAGAAGCGCCATCCGCTTGTAGTAGTCTGTCTTGCCCTCGTGCCTTCTGCGGAAGGGCACGAAGTATCTTGGGCCGGTTGCCATTACCTCATCCTCCCTGCCATCGTCTCGACGTGAGCCGTAAGATGCGACACACTCCGGAACTGGCCTCCGGAAGCCCGCCGGTACATCAGGCGATAGAGGCTCCGCTCAATCGTGCCTTCTGCCCGCATCTCACGTAGCGTGCGCCGCTGTGCCCGGATCTTCCGGATCCATGCGCGCTTGCTGGAGCCCCTGGCCCCGGCGGCACCCTTCCTGCGGCCCGGACCTTTCCGGTGACCGTAGGAACGCTTCGCCATCCGTGCCCGGGCCCTGCCCCGGCTGTTTCCTTTCACGGGGTGCGCCTTGATCACGCCTTCCCCGATGAGCTCGCGCAGGTCGTTTCTGGAGATCGCTCCCTCGATATCGGCCTGGCGTTCGGGATCGAACCAGACACGGTTGATCCCGCACTTGAGAACGGCGGCCGCCATTCGCTTCTGGTTGGCGAGATCACTCATCCTCGTTCACCTCTTCTTCGGTTGCGGCAGGTACCCCGGCCGCGGGGGTGAGGTCTTTTGCGTTCAGGACTTTGAGCCCGAGTTCCAGCGCCCGCTCCTGAATCGCTCCGCGCTTCTTGTTGCCCACGGATCCGCCGATCCGGATGGCCTGGGTCTCCGGGTTCAGATCAACGAGATCCGCCGGTGTAAAGACCCGTACCTCCGCATACCCGCTCGGGTGCATTCCGCGAACTGCGGCGGGGCCCCCATATCCCGGTCTGGGAAGGACTCCCTTTGCGCTGAACTGCCGCCTCTGCTTGTTGTGCAGACCGCGCGGACGCCGCCAGACATCTGCCAGTTTCGCTTTGCGGTGAAGGCCCCGCCTCTTGAAGGCAGGTTTGTTGTGCCGGGTGCGGACGCGGATCAGTCTTCTTGTTTCGTCCATTCTTTTCACGCCCTCTCGGTGATGTAGACGCCGTCCTGGAACACCCGGGGATCCCGCTTCGTGATCCTGGTCGCGTGCTCGATGTTTGCGGCCGTGTTGCCCACCTTCTCCTTGTCGATGCCAGTGAGCGTCACCTCGTCGTTTCCGATCTTGACGGTGACGCCCTCGATGATCTTTGCGACCCGGGGCTGCTTCTCGCCAAGGAAGTTGTTGATCTCAAGCCGGTTGCCCTGCTGCTTGAGCTGGATCGGGAAGTGGCTGTAGACCACCTTCATCCGGTACTCGTAGCCGTCGACGACACCCCGGATCATGTTCTTCGCATGCGCCTCGATTGTGCCGGTCATGGCGAGGAACCGCTTCTTGTCGGATGCCGTGGAGACGACGACTTCGCCGCCTTCGACCTTGAGGTCGATCTGCGGGAAACGCATGTCGCGGGCCAGCGTGCCCTTCGGCCCGGAGACCGTGAGCACACCGCCGTCGAACTTGACGTCAACCCCGGGAGGGATCTCGACCTGTCGTGTTATTGCCATATCTCTCCCTCCTTCAGTAGACGTATCCCAGCAGCTGCCCGCCGATCCCTTCGCTCCGGGCCTCTGCATGGGAGATGACTCCCTTCGAGGTGGAGATGATCAGGATGCCGAAGTTCTTCGCGGGGAGGTACTGTGACTCCCAGGATTCCATATCAGCCATCCCCACCGGGAACCGGGGGGTGATAGCGCCACACTTATTGATCGTTCCGGAGAGTTGGACCCGGAACTGGCCGCCGCGACCGTCGTCGATGAACTCGAAGCCGCTGATAAAGCCGTTTTCCTGCATGACGCGGAGCATTGCGCCGAGAAGCTTGCTGGCGGGTTCTACAATGACCTCGCTCTTTCCAGCGTCTCCGGCATTCTTGATGGTGCTCATCGCGTCAGCGATTGGATTCAGTCGTGCCATATTCTCTACACCCCTAGTTCATCTTCTTGAAGCCCATCTTGCTCGCCCACTCGCGGAAGCACTGGCGGCAGAAGTAGATGCCGTACTTCCGTACAAGGCCCTGCTTCCGGCCGCAGATGCGGCACTCGTTCGCGCCGCCGCCGAACTTCCGTACGTTCTCACCCGTTGCAGGTGCTCCTGACTCTTCCGCCATCCTTACACCTCCACCTGGTAGTGCTCGCGCATGAACGCGATGGCTTCCTCTTTATTCACTTTCTGGTCGGCCGGAAGTTTCCTGCGCTCGACGCTTCTCCGTGCGACCCGCACGCCCTTGTACTCGAGCACCACGTTGACGTCCATGCCGTAGATCCCGATCGCCGGGTCGTAGGACATTCCCGGGAAGTCGGTGTGCTCCTCGATACCGAAGGAGACGTTCCCGGTCCGGTCGAACTGCGAGGATGCAAGCTGCCGCTCGATGATATCGAGAGCGGTCGTGATGAACTTCTCAGCGTTCTCCCGGCGCAGGGTGACCTTGCACCCGATGGGTGCGCCCTTCCGGATACCGAACGCCGGCTGGGTCCGCTTCGCGATGGTGCGGACGGGTTTCTGGCCGGTGATCTCTTTCACGAGAGTCTCCGCCTTGACCAGCCGCTCGCCGCTCTCCCCGACGCCCATGTGCACGACGACCTTGTCGATGTAGATATCCTTCATCGCGGTCATGCCAGAACCTCCAGTTCGGGTGCTATCGCGGAGCGGCCGACCATGAAGACGTAATCTTCGATGGTCTCGAACCGCTCGCCTGCCGAGTCGTCCGCGAGAATGACGCGGTTCGGGACGGAACTTGCCGTCCTGATGATCTCGACGATTCTCGCGACCTTGCCGGAGTGCTTCCCGCCGACGATCGTGGCCATGTTGCCCTCCGCGAAGGGGAAATGGTCGACGATCCTGAACCGGTCTTCGCCGTCCGTCCCGAGGGTCACGACGATGGAATCCTTTGCCTTGTAGGTGTTGTCGGCGAGGATGTTCGCACCGAACGCAAGGTTCAACTGGACCTTGCCGTCCTTGACCGTGGTCTTGTTCCGGATCTTGCAGAGCCGGGTCTTTGCGGACTCTGCCGGGATCTCGACAGCGACCAGGTTGCCCCGCAGGTCGAGCTGGATGCGGTAGTGCTTCCCGAGCTTCGGGATCGAGACGATGTCGAAGACACCGAGGCCCATCTGCGGGTCTTTGCAGGCCCGTCCGTTGACGATGATGTCGCGCTGGTGCAGGATCTTCCTGACCTCGCTCGCGTTCTGTGCAAGACCGATCTGCTCGCGGAGCCAGACACCGACCGGCAGAGCGCCGGCGTTGTGGGGGCCCGGAGCGGTCTTCATAACGAATTTCTGTACTTTCTTCGGGATGTGCCAGGATTCCGGCGCTACCAGTCGCTTGAGATATTTGGACATTATGCTCCGCCTCCGAGCCTCTCCTCACGTAATTTGTCCTTCAGGTTGAGCTTCGTGATCTGCACGTTCGAGGGATCGACCGGCCGGGGAACCTCGGTTCCATCCGCCTTCGTCACCATCACGCCATGCACGACCAGCCGGCACGTCTTCAGGTCCACCGCATCGACGACGCCTTCGTCGCCGGCAAAGTCTCCACGGAGCACCTTGACGGTGTCGCCCTTGACCACACGGATTCTCCGGCTGTTGTACTTCCCGCGGAGCTCAGAGGAGAGCGATGCGGAGAGGAAACGGCCCCGGGTGTGGTTCGGTGCGTTGTAACGCGCCTTGCGCTGTTTTCTCGGCTGTTTGCTAACTATGCGTACCATTCTTCACCACACCTTACACGATTGTCGTCGCCATGGAGGCGATCTTCGGGAAACGTTCCGCGATCTCACGGGGGACAGCCCCCTTGATCTCGGTTCCCTTCGGCTCGCCGCGATCGTTGATGAGCACCATGGCGTTGTCCTCGAACGAGAGACGGATGCCGTTCGGGCGGCGGATCTCCTTCTTCTGCCGGATGACCACTGCCTTCTCGAGTTTCCGCCGCATGTCGGGGGTGCCTTTCTTGACGCTCACGGTCGCGGTGTCGCCGATGCCCAGGCAGGGCTGCCGACGGCGGACGCCGTGGTAACGGTCGACCGAGACGACCTCCACAAGCCGTGCGCCGGTGTTGTCGGAGCAGACCATCTGGGAGCCGGTGGCGAGGGCGCGCGGAATCTTTGCCTGCATCGCCTTCATTCCTTCATCACCTCGACCACAACAAAGTTCTTGGTCTTCGAGAGCGGACGGCACTCCGCGATCCTGACCACGTCGCCCACGCCGGCGTTGATGCAGGGCGTGCTGTGGGCATGGTACCGGGATCTGCGTTTCTCGTACCGCTTGTATTTCTTGACGTAGTGGAGGAACTCACGCTCCACCACGACGGTACCGTTCATACGGTCGCTCACGACTTTGCCGGTAATCACCTGGCCGCGTACCGGCAAAGTGCCGTGAAACGGACAATTTGCGTCCTCACATTCCTTCTCCGGAATGGGAACGTCCAACCCAATGTTTCGTGCCATTATTCATCCTCGTTTATCTGATGCGCATGCCGATCCGCCGTTCCGGCTGCATCTCCAGGCTCGACCCGTCGACATCGACGGTCGTGCCGTCGGGGAGCCGGAAGCGGAACGCGCTGAACCGTTTCGGTATCTGCTTTTCTCCCCGTCCGGTCATGATGACCAGGGTATTTCGAGTCTCGTCAGTGACGCGACCGGATACCCCGGCATGACCCGGGTTGCTCGCACAAACCACCAGAACGTCAAGGCCAATCAACTCATGGCGAAGGACGTTCTGGGGAGAGATCATGCGTTCCTCCGCGCGTTCTGCTCGGTTCGGATGCGCGCAATCGTCCTCCGGACCTCGCGGATCCTTCCGGGGTTCTCGGTGGCACCGCCGGCGCTGACTTTCCCCCGCTCCTGGATCAGTTCGAGGGAGAGTTTCTGCTTCTGCTCGAGGAGTTCGACATCGGAGAGTTGCTTCACTTCCTGTGCCCGAAAGATTGCCATCTATCTCTCCTCCTCGAACTCTTCTCCGGAGGTCTCCTCGAACTCTTCCTCGAAGACCTCTTCACCGACTTCTTCGGGCTTGATGGGTTCTGCCGGAGCCTGCTTCGGCTCGGGTTCGAGGACGTCGAAGGTGTCGGGCAGCCGTGCATCCGGCGGGACGATCTTGACCTGAACACCGATGGTTCCGAGTTTCTTGATCGCAACCGCGTAGCCCTTCTCGACGATCGTCTCGCTGGGTTCGCCGCAGTGCTTGATGTAACCCTCGGTGAACTTCTGCGTCCGTGACCGCGCGCCGGTCAGTTTCCCGGCGACGATGACCTCGCAGCCGAGCGCACCGGACTCCATGATCCGGCGGATCGTGCTCGATCCGGCCTTCCTGAAGTACCAGCCGCGCTCGAGAGCGTTCGCGAGCCTCTCCGCCATGATCTGGGCGTTGAAGTTGGGATTTGTGACCTGCTGGACCTCCACCTGCGGGGACTCGATATCGTAAACGGTGGCGAGGTCCTGCGTGAGCTGGCGGACCTGCTTGCCGCCCTTCCCGATCACGATACCGGGCTTCTCCGCAAAGATGGTCACCTGGGTGCCGAGCGGCGTCCGGGTGATGTCCATGCCGCCGTATCCGGCCCGCTTGAGTTCCTTTGTGAGGAACTTCTCGACGCGGACGTTGCGCACGCCTTCAGTGATAAATTTCTTCTCGATTGCCATTACGCCACCTCGGTCACGACGATCTCGATGTTCACGGTCTCCCTGCGCTTCGGAGTAGCGCGACCCATCGCGCGCGGGAAGAACGCCCGGAGGCCACGGCCGGTGTTGGCGGCGACGTGGTCGATCCGGAGTTTCTCGGTGTCGAGACCGATGTACTCGGCGTTCTTCTCGACGGACTCAAGCAGCCTGATGTAGGCCTCTGCAGCCTTGACCGGGTACCGGCCGGCGGCCCACTTCTGAAGGCCACGCTTGTGGGCGACGTTCCGGTTGAACCGCTTGAAGGGGATGGCCTTCTTCAGCGCCACCACGTCGGCAAGGTATGCCTTTGCCTCGGTGGTGCCCATGTTCCGGATGAACCTGGCAATCTCGATCGAGTGCTTGGGAGAGACGGGAAGTTCGTTCGCTTTTGCGCGAGCGACGTTCTCGCCCTCAATTGTTGCTGAATAACCTGTTCTTGCCATAGCCATCACTTCAGCGGTACGTACTTACTCGACCGGGTCGCACCGATACCGGCGCTGCCGTGGGAAACCCTTCTGCGGGTCAGCGCAAACTCACCGAGATAGTGGAAGACCGCCTCTGGCTGGATCTCCACTTTCTGGAACTCCTTTCCGTTGTGGATCTCGATAGTTCTCCCCACCATCTCGGGCATGATGATCATGTCGCGCAGGTGGGTGCGGATGCTTCCGTCTCCCGACCGGAGATCGGTGAGGAGTTTCTCGTGCTCCCGGGAGAGGCCCCGGTCGAACTTCCTGCGTACCCTGGCCGGCATGAGCGGCAGCAGCTCGGAGAGAGCCATCTGCTGCAGGTCCGCAACAGAGTAACCACGATAGGTGAACTCCTCGCGGCGCCGCGGCATTCTCTTCTGTGTCTTCTTTGCCATGCTTCACCCCTCACTTCTTCCACTTGCCGGTTCTCCGGGCGGCAATATGCCCGACTTTCCTTCCCGGGGACGTGCCACGGGCGACGGTCTTCGGTCGTCCGCAGTGCTGGTGCCCACCGCCGCCGAACGGGTGGTCGATGACGTTCATGCAGACACCCTTGACGCGAGGCCACTTCTCGGAAGAGGACCTGACGTGGAAGTGCTTCTTTCCTGCCTTGGCGAACGGTTTCTCGCCCCGTCCGCCGCCGGCAACGATACCGACGGTTGCCATGCAGACACCGTTGAACCACTTGTTCTTGCCGCTCGGCATCCGAACACCGACCCTGCCGTCATCGGCCTTACCGATGACGAGAGCCTGGACACCGCTCGAGCGGACGAATTTACCGCCGTCGTTGGGCCTGGACTCGATGTTGCAGACGTATGCGCCGACCGGGATCTCCCGGAGCGGCAGGGTGTTGCCGTTCTTCACCGCGCCACCCGTGCCCCAGGAGATCGCATCCCCGACACCGAGACCCTCGGTGGCAAGGACGTAGATCTTCTCGCCGCTCTCGAGTCTGGCGAGAGCGATCGGTGCGTGGCGGGCCGGATCGTGCTCGATGTCGATGACGCTCCCGGAGACCAGGACGTCGTTCTTTCCTGCGTGCCGCAGCGCCGCCTTATACCGGTGCGACGGTGCACGGTAGGTTGGGCCGCCTTTTCCGCGGTTCTGTGCTATGATTCTATGTGCCATCGTCACTCACCTTACATAATTCCCAGTCGACTGAGGATCTCTTCAGCCGCCTTCACGTCCGCAAACGTTACAATGGCCTTCTTTTCGCCTTTCATGGTCATCATCGTACGGACGTTGGCCACTTCCTGCTCAAAGGCCGATTCCAGCTCGCGCTTGATCTCCTGCTTGCTGGCATCTCTCTCGACGATAAACTGGAGTTTGCTCTCGCCTTCAAGCATCATCGTTGCTTTTTCCGTAACGAACGGGTATTTCAGCTTCATGAGAACTCCTCCAGTCTCCTGATCGCAGATTCCGTCCAGACCGTCAGGCGCCCTGCCTGCGTGCCGGGTGCTAAGAGTTCGGCGTTGAGCTGGTCAACCGCCACGGCATCGACGCCCGCGAGGTTGCGGGCTGCCCGGAGCGGTTCGCCGCCGGTGACGATGAGGACGCTCTTGCGCTGCTTGTAGCGGCGGCCACGCATGGTGCCCCGCCCCGCACGGACCTTCCGGCTGCCTTTCGCCCGCTCGACGTCGGCATAGACACCGAGCGCAGTGAGCGCCGCGATGACGTCGCCGGTACGGGTGATCTCCTCAAACCGGTCCTCGAAGACCAGCGGGAGGTCGCCCTCGAAGAGGTGCCCGCGTTCCCGAACCAGGTCGGAGTATGTGCTGGCGGCGATGGCGGACCTGAAAGCTTTGCGTTTCTCTTTTCTGTTGATCTCTTTGATGAGGATCTTCTCGACCTTCGGGGGATGCGCTGCGCGCCCGCCGGTTGCCTGAGGAACCCGGGCTACCCTGCTGCCGTTCTTCAGGCGGGGGACCTGGGCGACACCCCGGCCGCTGCCCCAGGACTCTGCGGAGGTGCGCATGCCCGCATAGGGGTTTGTCCCGTGCGGCTGGAACCGGGTGCTCTGGAGCGCGAGGACTGCCCGCTTAATCAGATCGGGCCTGTATTCTTCGTTGAAGATCTCCGGGAGATCGATCTCGTGGGCGATATCGCCCGTCAGTGTTCGAACCTGTGCCTTCATCGCTGCTCACCCCTGCTGACTCTGCACGCTGACGAAGTTGATCGTCGGCGTGCGAACGGTGTGTTCACCCTGCCGTATCGCGGAGCGTATCCGGACAAGCCGCTTGTTCGGCCCGGGGACGGAACCCTTGATCAGCACGTAGGGACCGCGCACGAGGCCGTAGTGCAGGAATCCGCCTGCCGGCGTTATCTCGTCGCCGTCAGTGCCGATCTTCAAGATCCGCTTGTTGAACTCCGTGCGCTGCTGGTAACCCATCTGGCCTGACTGCGGGACCTGCCACCTGACGTGGTGCGGGTGCCAGGGACCGAGGTTGCCGATGTGACGCTTCTTGCCGCCGCGGGAGTGTTTCCGCTTCCGGACCTGGACGCCCCACCGCTTGACGGGGCCTTCCGTGCCCTTGCCGGTGGTGACGGCGGTGACGTCGACGTACTCGCCGACCTCGAGGTTCCCGGAGATCACGATCTCTTTGCCCAGAATCTCGCCGGCATAGGCGATCTGGTCGTCGAGGCTTCCACCGGCGATCCGCATCTCCATCAGATCGGGGACCTTCTTCGGGACGCCGGTGAGTTCCATCGGGCGGGTGTAGGCGAGAGCGTAGAGTTCCGTGACCTTGCCTTCGCCGATGGCGGCCTTGACGGCGTCGAGGGCGGCGGCGGTGTCGTGGTTCTTCGGGACGTTGATCCGGCGGGATAACTCCTCGTCGAGATCGGTCGTCCACGCTTCGGTCAGCGCGTGCTTTCCGTAGGTGTCTTCACCGTATGCGCGTACGCCGGCCACCCGCATGGGCGGAACCTCAACCACGGTCACCGGCACCATCACGTCCTTGCCTTCGGTGGGGCTGCTCTTG
>DAIRGM010000030.1:0-27062 GCA_036794525.1 Methanoculleus sp. | reverse complement strand
GTGATCGCCGACGTCCCGAAGGGGATGGTCTACCGGATTGCCCGGTGGCTGAACGGAGAGCGCCCCGTCATCCCCGGCCGGGTGCTGGAGAAACCTCCCTCCGCGGAACTCCGGCCCGACCAGACCGACCAGGAAACCCTTCCCCCCTACGACCTCCTCGACGCGATCCTCCACCGTCATATCGACTGTTTCGAGTCGGTCGACGAGATCGTCGCCGCCGGGTATCCCGAAGAGACGGTCAGGCAGGTCGCGAGAATGGTCGAGCGGGCAGAGTTCAAGCGCAGGCAGGCCCCGCCCGGGATAAAAGTGACCGGTAGGGCGTTTTCCACCGACTGGCAGATGCCGATCGCCGCGAAGCCCTGGTGGCAGTGATGCCGGCGACCCTCACCGACGACCTCAACCTCATCTACGACGCCCTCTTCGCGGCGTTCGGCCACCAGCACTGGTGGCCCGCAAAGACACCGTTCGAGACGATGGTCGGTGCGATCCTCACCCAGAACGTCTCCTGGAAGAACGCGGCGCAGGCCGTCCGTAACCTCGAAGACGCCGGGATGCTCGACCCCCATCTCCTCGCTGCGGCCGAGGCCGCCGATATCGCCCGCCTGATCGTCCCTTCCCGCTACTACAACCAGAAGGCGGAGCGGGTCCGGGGTTTCGCCCGGGTCTACGTCGCCGAGTTCGGGGCCGACCCGGCAGCGATGGCGGCCGTAGAGACCGGCGAACTCCGCGAACGGCTGCTCGCACTCCGGGGTTTCGGGAAGGAGACGACGGACACCATCCTGCTGTATGTCTGCAAAAAACCGGTCTTCGTCGTCGATGCGTATACTCGGCGGATATTCTCGCGCTACGGCCTCCTCCCCGAAGGGGCGTCCTACGATCAGACGCAGCGGCTCTTCGCCGGGAACCTCGCTCCCGACGCGGAACTCTTCAACGACTACCACGCCCAGATCGTGCACCTGGGGAACACCATCTGCAGAAGAACGCCTGTCTGCGACCGCTGCCCCATCCGGGAGGTTCACGGGAACCTCCGGTGTGCCGTGGGGCGGGGGTGAAGGGTGTTAGGCCTTCTGTGGCGCGAAGGGAAGGGAGACGCGTATCACAGACTCTGCTGAAACCCTTTTTCGCTCTTCCCCTACCCCGACGGGGTTGATGCTGGGCCCGGCAGTCCCTAGGATCAGCCTTTTTCCTCGAACATCCCCATGCAGTGGACCGTGGTGGCTATCCCCATTGGGGGTGGCGGCTCGCGGGGAGGGGGCGTGCCCCCTCCCCTGTCTCCACCTTATGTAGCAATATCTGAAACCCCCACCCCGCCCGGCCTTCGGCCTCCTCCCCCGCCCCAAGGGCGGGGGCAGTCATGGCGATATTTGGTGGAAAGCCGTGCTCTTGGATTGCAATCATCCGGGGTAAACAGGTAGGGATTCAATAAAGCCATGTCGCACAGATCTCGCGGCTTCACACGAACTTTCAGAGCATGGATGATGATACCGCTCACGCAAAATGAGCGATGGCTCTCCCCGGGCCGCCAGCGCCGGAAGAGCGTCAATGCCCGCTCACTTCGCCCGGTAGATGTTCAGCCCGATCTTGATCTCCTCGTGTCCCGGCACCGGGACGTTCCCCTCGGTGGAAGCGATCGTTATCGACTTCCCGCTCTTGGACGCCCCGAACTCCTTTCCGAGATCCACCCGTATGGTGAGAATGTTCTTCTCGACCGCCATATCGACGTTTTTCATCATCTCCAGTACTCGCGTCCCCCGCGGATATGCGCTTCGATACGGGGGGAGGCGCGGAAGATCTCTCTGCCGCCGTTCGGGACAACAAACCCTATCCCGGCTCCCGCCCAACCCTACCAGCAGATCGGATATCGTGGCACAATGAATACAAAATACAGTGTTCTGGAGAAATACTTCGGCTACACGTCGTTCCTTCCCCACCAGGAGGAGATCGTCGACGCCGTCCTCAGCGGCCGCGACGTCCTCGCCGTCATGGCAACCGGGGGCGGTAAGTCTCTCTGCTACCAGCTCCCCGCTCTCGTCTTCGGCGGACTTACGGTCGTCGTCTCGCCGCTCATCGCCCTGATGAAAGACCAGGTCGACAGCCTCCGGGCAAACGGCATTCCAGCCGCGACGATCAACAGTTCGCTCGGGTACGGGGAGCAGAAGATCGTCGAGCGGGTGATCCTCGAAGGCCGCATCCGGATCCTCTACGTTTCGCCGGAGCGGGCGGTGCAGCCGTTCTTCCTCTCGCTCATCGCAAAAGCGGACGTCCGGCTCATCGCCATCGACGAGGCGCACTGCATCTCCATGTGGGGGCACAACTTCCGCCCCGAATACCGCCGGCTCCGGGTGCTCAAAGAGCGGTTCCCCGCCGTCCCCGTCATCGCCCTGACCGCGACCGCCATCCCCGCCGTCCAGAACGACATCGCGGTCGAACTCGCTCTCTCGAACCCGGTCAGATTCGTCGGGAGTTTCAACCGCAAAAACCTCACCTACCGGGTGGTGCCGAAGGCCCGCTACTTCCCGAGACTGGTCGCGTATCTCACCGAACACCCGAACGATGCCGGGATCATATACTGCTTCTCCCAGAAGGCGACGGAGGAACTCGCAAAGAAACTGCAGGATAAGGGGTTCTCGGCGCTGCCCTATCACGCCGGCCTCCCGGACAGCGTCCGCGCGGAGCACCAGGAGGCCTTCTCCCGCGGCGACGTCGCGATCATCTGCGCCACCGTCGCCTTCGGCATGGGCATCGACAAACCGGACGTGCGGTTCGTCATCCACACCGACCTCCCGAAGGATATCGAGTCCTACTACCAGGAGACCGGCAGAGCAGGGAGGGACGGAGAGCCGGGCGACTGTATCCTCTTCTATTCCCGCGGCGACTACGGCACGATCCGGTACATCATCGAGAAGGAATGCACCGATGCGACGCAGAAAGACGTTGCCTACCGGAAAGTCGGGGCGATGCTCGACTACTGCGAGACCACCGGATGCCGGAGGAAGTTCCTGCTCGCCTACTTCGGCGAGTCCTACCCGGAGGAACGGTGCGGCGGGTGCGACCGGTGCGAGACGCCGGTGAAGGTATTCGACGGGACGGAGGCCGCGTCAACGGTCATCGCCTGCATCCGCGAGACCCAGGAACAGTACGGCGCATCCTACATCGCCGACGTGCTCACCGGCTCGAAGAGCACCAGGATCCGCGAGAACGGGCACGACCGGATCCCTGCCTACGGTTCCGGCGGGGGGTACACCCGCGATCAGTGGCTGCTCTTCATCCAGGAGATGATCGGGAAGGGGTTCGTCACGTCGACCGGCGGCCGGTACCCCGTCCTCGTCTCGAACGACCGGAGCCGGGCTGTGCTCGCGGGGGAGATCCCGGTGCCGCTCGCAGAGCCGCGTCCAGATGGCGTCGTCGCGGCACGGGTCGAGAACGACTACGACGAAGCCCTCTTCCTCCGGCTCCGGCAACTCCGGAAAGTCGTTGCCGACCTTGATCGCGTGCCGCCGTTCGTCGTCTTCCACGATAGAACCCTCAAGGAGATGGCAACGTCCTACCCGGGAACCGGCGTAGCCCTCCTCGGAGTCTACGGCGTCAGCGAGGCGAAACTGAAGCGTTACGGGAGGAGGTTCCTCGACGCCATCGATAAGCACTGCGCCGAACACGGTATCGGGCCGGAGCAGCGGAGCGGGTGACCCTGCCCTGCACAAACACCTTGAAATTGCCTCAACTCGATGTATTAATGAACAAGGAGTGCTAATATGCCATGTACAGGGCATATGCGGCTCATTTCATGGAACGTGGATCTCTTCCGCTCCGGTCTTAAGAGCGTGGAGAAGAAAGTCGAAGCTATCTGCCAGCACTCGCCTGATATCGTCGCTTTCCAGGAGGTGACTGACCGGACCCTGCCGCTCTTCCGGGAAGAACTAGAGAAGTTCGGGTTGTTCCACTCCGTAGACAGCCTTGCGCTGGTGGAGATCGCGCGGGTGGCCTACATGGCCGAGCGGCTGAACGATCTTCGCGCACGGGGCACAAACGACCCTTTTCAATTCGCGTACAGCGTCTCCCGGCTCTCCGAGCAGTACTCGCCTCCCGGCGAAGCAAAGGATGTCGGGTGCCTGATCGCGAGCAGGTATCCCCTGACGCCGCTAAACCCGCTCGACTTCGATATCCCATGGAGACAGCGGGTGGTCTCTGCCGTCGTCAGCGCACCGGCAGGCGAGTTCGAGGTCCACAACGCCCATGTGCCGACGGCGATCGGCACCCGGAGGAATGAGATCGTCAAGGCCGAGACGCTGGTCGGGATCTACCGGCACCTCGCCGTTCATTCGGCACGGCCGCGGATCCTCTGCGGCGACCTCCATATCCCGGAGGCGGAGCTCCCCGACGGAACGATCGTTCCTTTTTATCACGACATCATACCGGACAAAACCTACAGCACCACGATCTCCGAGAGCGACGAATACCTCGGCCGCCCGAGAAAGTGGTGGTACAACGCCGAGATGAACGTCCTCCCCGGTCTCGCGGAGTACGACCTCCCCGACGTCTTCCGGAGGCTCCACGGCTACCAGGCGAGGGAGTACAGCTGGTGCCCCGACCGCGGACCGGAGGACGTCCCGAAGTGCAAACGCTACGACCACATCTTCGCATCCGTGCGCCTCAACCCTACGGCGTGCTGGTACCTCCACGACCTGCGGGGGCAGGGGTTGAGCGACCACTCCGCCGTCGTGATGGACCTCGAGCCGTGAGGGATGAGGGCACCCCGCCCCGGCGCATGCCCCACCGGCTCCACCGCAGCCCGTCGTTCACGGGGCCCCATTTTTAAACCTGCACTCGAGAGATCATACCGGTGAAAAGCGATGGTTGCACTTACTGAAGAGATGAAGACGGCGTTTCGCACGATGAAGGCCTTCCCGGTCGCCACGGCCTCGAAGGAAGGCTGGCCGAACGTGGTGCCGATCGGGTTCGTCGAGATCGTCGACGACGAGACGATCTGGATCGCGGACAACTTCATGAAGAAGACGCTCGCAAACGTCCAGGAAAATCCGAAGATCTCCATCTACATATGGGGGCCCGAGACGAAGGGCTGCTTCCAGGTCAAGGGCGACGTCGAGATCCGCTCAAGCGGCCCGGAGTTTGAGAAGATGCAGTTTACCGTCCACGCGAAGATGGCGAAGGCCCCGGCAAAGAACCTTCTCATCATGAAGATCCGGGAGGTCTACGAGTGCACTCCCGGGCCGAAGGCGGGAGAGAAGATACTTTAACTTTTTTCTGCGGGATCCCTGCCGGAATCTGTCGTGGACAATCTCCGCGGCCTTCTCCCAGGTTCTCTTGTGCCGCAGGTGGCGCCTATGTAGGCGATCGACAGAACCGTTCGGGTTCGTGAAAAGTCCCGTACAGTGGACCGTGGGGATATCCCCATGCACTGCCCCCGCCCCCTTGGGGCGGGGGAGGAGGCCGAAGGCCGGGTGGGGTGGGGGTTGTAGACATCAGCTTAGGAGTGGAGACAGGGGAGGGGGAGCATCCCCCCTCCCCGCGAGCCGCCTCCCCCAGTGGCGATAGCCAACGGAAATCCGTGTATGGATATGCTAATCACCAACCATCTCCCGTATCTTCGCGCACCGTCTCGCGGCGAGCGCCGCCCCCCCGTTCCGCACATTTTTCCCGCACCGGAGCCAACGCATCATCCTGGATGTGACGGAAGAGTGAAGATAACTGCAGTTGTGGGTAGCCCGCGGGGGATGCGGAGCAGGACAAGAAAACTTGTCAATTTCGTGCTTGCCGGGGCAGAAGAGGCCGGTGCCGTGGTCGACCTCATCGAACTCGCCGATCTGGAGGTCACCCCCTGCACCGCCTGCGAGAGCTGCAGCCTGGACGGTGCATGCGTCTTTGCCGACGACTTCTCCGCCGCGTACGACCGGATGCGGGATGCCGATGGGCTGATCTTTGCCTCGCCGGTCTACGTCGACAACGTCAGCGGGCAGATGAAGGTCTTCATCGACCGATTGGCAGACGCCATGCACTACCAGAACCTCGCCGGGAGATACGGCTGCAGCGTCGCGACCACCGGGGTCTCGGGAGGTGATGCGGTCACGGGCTACCTGAACCACGTGCTCAACTATCTCGGGGTGACGACGGTCGGGGGGCTGAGCGCCGCGCTCGGCAGCGACACGGAGGCGCTCGACCGGGCAGAACCGGCGGCGCGCGAACTCGGGGAGCGGCTCGTCCTCGCCGTCAGGAATCGGCCGCGCTATCCCGATCAGGAGGCGAAGATGGCGGAGAACCGGAAGCACTTCGCCGGGGTTGTGCGGGCGAACCGGGACTGGCGGCCGGATGGGTACGAGCGGTGGGTGCGTGAGGGCTGGATCGGAGAGGAGTGAGACGACCGGCGAGAGAGCCTGCGCTCCGTATGTTACGCCGCAAAAATGGAGATCTGCACTAAACTAATGACGCCGGGAGGGAGATTTGAACTCCCGAGGTGCCAGGCACCAGTGGCTTTCAAGGCCACCGCCTTCCCGGACTAGACTATCCCGGCTCGCCGTTATCTGTTGGGCCCCTGGATAAAAAAGGTTGTTCATCCCCTGCGCGCGAAGACAACGGCAAGAAGCGCGAGGAGTGCGAGAGCAGCAGGGAGCGGCACGGCCTGTGCAGGGGTGGAAGTCGCGTCCCCGAAGAGACCGGGTGCGGTCTGGCTCACCCTGACCGAGTCGGCGTTCGAGGCCGAGACCTGCACCGTGCCGCTGTCGGTGTAACTCTTAGGGTAGACCTTGAGGTAGACCGGGCCTCCCCGTGCGGCAATCTCTGCGGTCTCGGGATCGAGCACGCCCTTCTCGTCCACTTTGCGGTGGTTGTCATCCTCGTCGATGTACTCGACCACCCAGTTGATACCGACCGAGGTTGCGATCGTCACCGTGCCGCTCCGGGTGTCGACCTCAAAGTACGCCGGGGCAGATCGTGTGGCGGGGGCACTGGCCGATATCATCGCCTGCGTCGGCGTCGGACCGGGCGTCCCGGCTACCACGAATACGGCGCTGCCGATGTAGCCTTTGGTGTCGGAGAAGGAGACCTCGTACGAGCCTCCTTCGGAGATGGGCACCTCAACGGAGAACGCCCCCTCCTTATTGGTCGCTACATACTGAGGCCCGTAAACGACAAAGCCGTCTCGTTCGACCCGGACCTGCACGCCTGCGCTACCGAGATCGCCGATTGCACCCCGGAGATCGAGAGTGTCGTCGAAGTCCTGGTTGAGCGGCGAGTGTATCTTGAGCGACCCCGACCGGTCGACCAGGGTGGTTATCCGCTGGGTCGTCGAACTTCCCCCGAAGGTGGAGAGCGTGGGATCGATGATCTCGATCGAGTACGTCCCCGCCTTCAGACCGTCGGTATCGAACCTCGCGGAGAATGTCCCGTCCTCCTGGACAACGATCTTCACCCTGCCCACCTCGCTCTTTCCGGGCTTGAGAGCATAGAAGATAACCTCCGTGCTGAATCCGGGTTTGAGCGTGGGGTTGGGGAGGCCCCCGGTGATCGAGGTTCCCGTGACGACGAGCGTCTCACCGACGTATACCGTCTGTGGGGCGCTGATTGATACGTATGCGGCCGATGCCGTACCGACGAGCATCATCGCGGCGACGATCGTCAGCCATGCGATCCTTTTCATATCATAACATCCTCGAATATGAGGTATAATGGTATCCAAATTAACCGAGAAGCCGCTGGCGTCCTGGCGGGGGAAAGACCGCTTTGATGGGCGGATCCTCGATACGCTGACGGTTATCTTTCGAAGCGGCGGGTGCTCCTGGAACCGGTGCCGGATGTGCGGCTACCGGCACGAGCGCTATCCCGACCTCCCGGGGGACGAACTCGCCGAACGGATGATCCACCAGGTCCGCTGGGTGAAAGAGAACTTTCGCGACGAGGATTACCAGGTGCTCAAGATCTTCACGTCGGGGAGTTTCTTCGACCCCGGCGAGGTTCCCCCCGCCGTCCGGCGCGCAGTCGCGGAGGCGTTCCGCGGCAAGGCCGTGATTGCCGAGACACGGCCCGAGTACGTCGAGGCCGACGCAGTCCGCGAGTTCCGGGAAGGGATCGATACCGGTGACTGGGATAAACCGCTCCATGTCGCCGTGGGCCTCGAGACCACGAACGATCTCATCCGGGAGAGGAGCATCGACAAGGGGTTCTCGTATGCCGACTTCCTCCGCGCCGCAGAGGCCGCCCACGCCGCCGGCGCGGGCATGAAGGCCTACCTGATGATGAAACCGCCGTTCCTGACCGAACGCGAGGCACGCGAAGACATGATACGCTCGATCAGGGACGTCGCCCCCGTTGCGGACAGCATCTCCATGAACCTCTGCACCGTCCAGAGCAGGACCGAGGTCGAACACCTCTGGAAGCAGCACGCATACCGCCCGCCGTACCTCTGGAGCGTCCTCGACGTGCTGATCGCCTCCCCGGTGCATATCCTCTGCGACCCCGTCGGCGGCGGGCAGATGCGGGGGCCGCACAACTGCGGCGGCTGCGACAGCCCGATCGTGAAAGGGATCGCCGACTACTCGCTCTCCGGCGACGTCGAACTCCTGCGCGCCCTTGCCGAGACGGAGTGCGGGTGCAAAGAAGAATGGGAGTTCGTGCTCGATCAGGAAGAGCCGTTCTGTATGCCGCTCACCCGCTAGCACTTCTCCTGTTCCTCCAGCTGCTTACAGAGCAGCGGGAGGAACGTCCCCGCATCGCTCACGACGCCGATCGCCTGCGTCGTGCCCCTATCCATCAGTTTCGTCACCGATGCGGGGTTGATGTCGACGCAGACGGTCTTGACGTACGAGGGGAGGCAGTTCCCGACGGCGATCGAGTGGAGGAGCGTTCCCACCATCACCACCATCCCGAGGTCGTGGATGTGGCGGCGCATGGTGTCCTGCGCCTCGACGACGTCCGTGATCGTGTCGGGGAGCGGGCCGTCGTCCCGGATGGAGCCGGCGAGGATGAACGGGATGCCCTGCTTCACGCATTCATACATGATCCCGCCGGTGACGAGCCCCTGGTCGACCGCGTTCTTGATGGAGCCCGCCCGCATGATCTCGCTGATGGCGCGGATATGGTGCTTGTGTCCGCCGGTGACGAGCGTGCCGGTCTTGACGTTCATCCCGAGCGACGTGCCGAAGAGGTTGGCCTCGATATCGTGGGTGGCGAGTGCGTTCCCCGCAAAGAGCACATCGATGTAGCCTTCACGGATCATCGTTGCGAGGGCGTCGGCCGCTCCGGTATGAACGATGGCGGGGCCGCCGACGAGCGCAATCTTCTCTCCTTTCCTCTTCGATATCAGGATCTCACGGGCGATCTTTGCGATGATCGCCTCGCTCGGCCGCTCGGATGAGACGGTTCCGTGCATGAACTCGAACGTGCTGACCTTCCTCGGCCGCTCGGGGTAGACCACGCGAACCCCGGTCTCGCTGACGACGACCGCATCCCCCGCCTTGATCTTCGCTATCGGGGTGCAGATCGCCCGCATCTCCTTCTCATCGACCACGATGTGGCAGTCCATCTCGATGCGCTCGACGGGCAGCCATTCGTCCCGGTATTTTACGAATGTCGGGTGATTGGTGGTCGAGTAGAACCCCTTCGGCAGGATCCGGTCGCCCTCTGCCGGTACGAGGGTGACGTCGCCGATCTCGGGGGCGCGTGCGCCGAGCCGGTGCAGTTCGGAGAGGATGGCGTCGAGCAGGTGATCGTCGGGCGCCGTCACGCGCAGGCGTGCGTAACTCGTGTCCGTCTTCTGTTTCCCGACATTGAACGTGAGGATCTCGAATTCTCCCCCCATATCCATGATCCTGTCAAACACCAGGGTCATGACGCCCGAATCGATGATATGGCCTTCCAGTTCGATTTCCCGGCAGGGTTCCATGTTATAAGGATGGGCGATAGTCCGATAATACAGTTTCCCTGGTTACAGCGGAACTTCAAAACCGTATGTGCCACTTCGCCCACAGGGAGCCCTACGCGCTCCGCTTCCGGCAGAGATACTCCTGCACCAGCGCCAGTTCCTCGCGGGTGTTGACGTTGAAGGCAAGCCGTCGGTCGTGCAGGAGAAGTTGCAGTTCGTCCTGTGCCGCACCGGAACCGCCCGCCGTCAGGATGTTTACCCCGGCGGGGCAGGCCGGGACACCGTCGATCGCTTCCGTGTACCGGGTGCGGCAGCCGTGCTCTTCGCAGAGGTCGCGGGGCACCCACGTCGAGCATGCCGGCGTTCCCGTCCGGCGCCAGGCGTCCTCGACGACGGTGACGATATCGGGCGCAAGACAGGGGAGGTCGGATACGCAGGTGAAGAAGGGTGTTCCTTCTCTCTCCAGATCTGCCGCAGCGGCGTTGATGTCTTCGATGTAGCCGAGCCCCTCCGCTTCGTACAGGGCGACCCCCTGCGCCCGGCACCAGTTCTTGGTGAACGGCGTCCGGTACGAGGCGACCACGACCACCTCGTGGCCTGCGGCCGTGAAGGCGTCGGTGACGTAGGAGAGCATCGGCCGTCCGCAGATGGTGACCAGGGGTTTCTCGCCCATCCGGAGACGGGTGCCCCGCCCCCCGGCCATGATCAGGGCAAGCATGCTTCGAGCGCCTCGATGAGTTGCCTGTTCTCCTCGTGGGTCCGGACGGCCACGCGGATGTGACGGGGGAGCCCGAACGACCGGCAGTCCCGGACAAGGATGCCGCGGGAGAGGAGCCGGTCAGCGAGGGCCTCCGCCTCGATCGGGACTTCAATAAGGATATAGTTCGCAGAGGGGGGCGCATACCCGAGACCGAGAGCGTCCAGGCGGCTGCAGAGCCAGGCCCGCTCCCGGGCAATCCGCTCCCGCGACTCCTCGAGGAGGTCGTAGTGCCGGAAAGCCTCGATCGCGAACGACTCGGCGAACGCATTCACCGTCCAGGGGAGGCGCACCGTCTCCACCTTCTCGATGAGCTCGGGCGCGCCGAAGGCATAGCCGAACCGGATGCCCGGCACGGCGAAGCTCTTCGTGAGGGAACGCAGCAAAAAGAGGTTCTCGTGCGAGACGTCGACAACGCTCTGGGCCGGGTCGGAGAGTTCGATGAAGGCTTCGTCGAGGAAGAGGTACGCTCCCCGGCCGGCGACCCCATCGAGCAGCCGGAGGACTTCCGCCCGACCCAGAAGTTTTCCGGTGGGGTTGTTCGGGTTGCAGAGGAACCGGACGGCAGCCCCGTTCTCATCCGCCGTGCACCGGGCACCTGCAAGCCTCACCGCCATCCCATACTCGGCAAACGTCGGCGACTCGACATAGGCGGTATCGCCAGCCCCGAGCACGGCAGAACAGAACGCGCGAATCAACTCGACGGAACCGTTGCCGACGGCGACCTCTGCGGCAGCGCGACCGAATGTCCTCCCTATTTCCTCTTTGAGCGTCACATACCGGTCGTCGGGGTAATCTTTCAGCGCCGAGGTGTCCGGGGTCCAGGGGATCTCAGGAGGATATGGATTCACGTTAGCACTGAAATCAAGCAGCTCGCCCCTCTCCCGGGTGCGGTGCCAGCGAACCCGACCGCCATGTTCCACCTTTTCGGGAAGATTATCTCTCATATTCGTGGCAACTCTTTGAGGATACGTTGTCGGCTGCTATCCATAAAACCATTATGCCGGGCAGAATCTTATATCGATAGGTATATATACCATCCAGATATTATTATGCTTTATCTGATGCAGTCAGACGAAAAGGTAACGGCTGTCTGACAAATGGCCGACAAGGAGCAGCCATCGGTCAGATATGAGTGATTGAAATGATGGATCGGATAACAATCAGATTGCCACGGCAACAGGTCGAGATGCTCGAGAGGCTGGTGGAAGCTGGCGAATTCCCCACGGTATCGGAGGCTGTGCGGTATTCGGTCAGGGCGCTTCTTGAACAGCATGGAAACCGTGTTCTACGTGAGGCCGATCAGATTTCATTCAAAGTTTAGGAGGTATACTGATGCAGACGATCATCAACGAAGCGTTAAGACACGCGGAACGTGAGAAGTACCTGAAGACAGACACGGCAGATGCTGAAGACGACATGCTCGGTCAGCCACGTATCGTCATCGTAGGATGCGGTGGTGCGGGCAACAACACCGTCAACCGGCTGTACCACATGCAGGTCAGCGGTGCGGAGACGATCGCGATAAACACGGACAAGCAGCACCTGGACATGATCCAGGCCGACAAGAGGGTCCTTGTCGGCAAGTCGCTTACCAAAGGCCTTGGAGCCGGCGGGTTCCCCGACGTCGGCAGGCGTGCGGCCGAGATGGCCCGACCGACCCTTGAAGGCCTGCTCGCGGACGCGGACCTGGTCTTCATCACCGCCGGTATGGGTGGAGGTACCGGTACAGGAACAGCCCCGGTCGTCGCGCAGATCGCAAAGGAGCAGGGCGCCATCGTCGTCGGCATGGTCAGTTACCCCTTCCAGGTCGAGAAAGCCCGGCTTCTCCGTGCGGAAGAGGGACTCGAACAACTCTCGACTGCTGCCGACTCGGTGATCGTGCTCGACAACAACCGCCTCATCAAGTACGTGCCGAACCTCCCGCTCGGTCAGGCGTTCTCGGTCATGGATCAGCTCATCGCGGAGACCGTCAAGGGTATCAGCGAGACGATCACGGAGCCTTCTCTCATCAACATCGACTACGCGGACGTCCGTGCCATCATGAGCAAGGGAGGCGTCGCCGTCATGCTCGTCGGCGAGAGCAAGCAGCAGAACAAGGCCGAGAGCGTCGTCCACGAGTGCCTCAACCATCCCCTGCTGGACATCGACTACCGCGGAGCCACCGGGAGCCTCATCCACATCACGGGCGGGAACGACCTGACCCTCCAGGACGCCGAAGAGATCGCAAGTTCCCTGACCTACGAACTCGACCCCCATGCGGACGTCATCTGGGGGGCGCGGGTGAACAGCGAGTATGAAGGAAGAGTTCGCGTCATGGCAGTCATGACCGGGGTAAAAAGTGCACAGATCCTCGGAAGCCACCGCGCCTACGAACCTGCGACCCAGCAGTCCAGCGCACCTGCGAACAGGCGCATGGCAAGGGACGCCCCGAGCGGGGGCGGCCTCATAGACTTCCTCTGAAATACCCTACCCTCTACCATATCTTTCTTAAATTGGAATCCTCCCACAAAGGCGTCCTCTGTGCCCCTACGAAATACTTAAGAGTACAGATGACGTTTGAACTATAGACGTTCTTGTATAATCTCTCCAGCACGGGGTGTATTGTGCAGGGCACAGATCCACGGGGTCTGCGTTTGCCAAAGTACCGGGGTTGAACACATGAGCAGACAGATGAACGACGGTCTCGATCACCGAGTCCGGGAAACGTCTTTTCTTGTGGTGTGGCCGCTACACGAGCCTCCGGCATCTTACAGCACACGGGAGCGGCCTTTTGCTGGCGGGGATATGAGACAGGTACCGAATGTCGAGGATTGGTAAAGAATGCTGAACGATCTGATTGAAAAGAGAAAAAAAGTCCTTGCGGAGTCTGAACAGCACAAAGACCGGCGAAACGAGTTGAACGCGCTTGCCAGCAAAAATGCCCGGGAACGCAACTCATTGAATGGCCAGACCCGCGAATTCGTCGAGGAGGCGCAGCAGCACAAGGAGCAGCGGGATAAGATCAACGAAGAAGTCCAGGCGCTGAAAGACCAGAGAAACGAGTACAACGACAAGGCAAACACGCTCTTCGAGGAGATCGAGTCCTTCAAGCGAGAGCACGGCAACCTCCAGAACCGGGGCACCAAGGAACTGCAGAAGCAGATCGAGCACCTGGAGTTCAAGCAGCAGACCGAGGTCTACAGCACCGATAAGGAGCGCGAACTGATCGAGAAGATCAAGCAGCTCAAGGCGACGGCGAAGGACCAGGAGGCCGAGCTCGAACAGAACAAGGAGATGCGGACGAAACTTACCGATGCCCGTGAGTTTCGGAGGCTGGCTTCCGAGATCCACAAGGATGTCACCGAGAAGGCCGAGGCCGCACAGCAGCACCACGACCTGATGGTTGAGTCCTACCGGAAGGCCGACAAGTCCCGCGAAGAGGCCGATCAGGCCCACCAGCAGTTCGTCGAGGCCCAGGAGGCTGCGGACGAGAAACACAAGCAGTTCATCGCCTGTCAGAAGGAACTCCGCGATTACGACAAGGTTATCTCGGGTCTCCGGAAGAAGACCAAGAAGACCAAAGTCACCAAAGAGCAGAAGGCCGTCCGGAAAGAGGCGGAACGTGTCTTCCAGCAGTTCCGTGACGGTGAGAAGATCACGACCGACGATCTGCTCCTGCTTCAGCGTGCAAAACTCATCTAATACTTTTTTACCGCGCCGCAAATCATTTAATAGATCTGAGGCGATGTTCTATTGAATGGCAAAAGAGCGGACGCTCGTCCTCTGTGTCGATCGCGATGACGATCTCGGGTTTAAAGCCGGGATTGACGGCCCTATCGTGGGCAGAGAGGCATGCCTCCATGCGGCGACTTCGCTCGCCCTGGCCGATCCCGAGGACTCCGATGTCAACGCGATCTTCGAGACGATCAAACTTCACGACGAACTCACCGGGCGGGGGGAAGAAGTCGCCGTCGCTGTCATCTGCGGCAACCATATGAACCTGCTCGATGGCGATCGCCGGGTAGCGTCCAGTCTCGATGCAATCCTCTCCGCAACGGGTTCTACATCCTGCATCATCGTGACGGACGGAGCCGAGGACGAGTACGTCCTGCCGATCATCCAGTCCCGGGTGCCGGTCAGCAGCGTGCGGAGGGTCGTGGTCAACCAGATGCCGAACCTCGAAGGGACGTATTACATCTTAAGACGCCTTCTCGATGATCCGAAGGTCTCGAAGATCGTGCTCGTGCCGGTCGGCCTTGCCATGCTCCTCTATGCCGTGGGATACCTCCTCGGGTACCCCGAGGGTGCGACCATCGTCGTCGTCGGTGTCATCGGCACCTACCTGCTCTTCAAGGGTATCGGGATAGACGAGATCTTCGGCTACCTGATCACCTCGCTGAAAGCAGCGCTCCACGGCGGGAGATTCACGTTCGTATCCTACATCGCCGCGATACTGCTCAGTATCGTCGGGGTCATTCTCGGGCTCATAAGCCTCCTCGAGTACTACTCACCGTTCGGTATCATCATCCAGATGCTCGCGTTCATCTACGGTGCCGTCGCCTGGTTCACCGCCGCCGGCCTCGTGGCGTCGGTAGGAAAGATCATCGACATCTACTTGAACGAACGCGGGGCCATCCAGCGAGTGATTGCCCTGCCGTTCTTCATCCTGGCGATCGGGGCCATCGCCTACGGGGCAAGCGTCTACATCCTCTCGATCAGCAGCGAGATCTCCGGGTTCCCCATAACGAGTACGAGCGGTGCGCTGTATATCGTCTTCGCGATAATCGGAGGTCTCCTCTGCGCCTTCTTCGGCGTATACCTTCAGTCGTTCCTGGGCCGCTGGGTCGGCGAACGCGAACCGATCGCGAACCGGTCGCACTGAGGACGTAGCGGCCCCTAAGCACCTTTCAAAGCCATGGTTCTCCTCGCTTTGCAGGTGATATCCCGTTTTTCCCTCTCGACACAGCCCGACCCTCCCGGGTCGGCGCAGTGCGAAAGCATTTCTCAGGCCCAAAGAGGGCGATCGCATCATCGGGCCTGGACGAAGAGCGGCCACCACCTTATCGAGGTGCAGAAGCATACTGTGCCCCCCTGGCGGCATCCCATGGAGCCTCGACCCCACGAGCGGACGAACGACACCACCGAGCGCCTGAACCTCTCGCCCTCCCCGATCGAGGTCTGATACGACGTCGGCACGGCGGCCGATCAGGATATCTCTGCCGCGAGGCAGAAACATCCTCGAAAAATTCCCATCTCGCCCGCCGCGCCCTTGCGGGGACCGGGCTGCTGCCGCAGGCATGAACGCGGCCGTAACACCGCATCCAACAAACCTGCAGGTAGCGTCAAAAGATCGAAATCGCAATCCGGCTTACCGACGGTCAGGCAAAGTAGCCGAGTCCATCGGGGAGTTCGCTGATGTTCTCGTAGTGTTTGACGTCCTCAGAGGTAACAATGGTGAGCGAGGGCACGACCACGCCGAAACGGTGGACTGGGAACCAGTACGACCCCTGCCCATAGTCGTTCGACGCGTCCTTCACGCGCACCTCGATTTGCTCGAGATCGAGATACTGAACGCTGGCATCGTTAAAGTTCAGTATCTCGAGCGCCTTCTGCCTCAGATCGGATTTCCCAAGGAGGAGAACGAGAAACCCGATGCCGTCGTCTATCGTATAGTTCATGGTGACGACGGCATCCGCCTTCTCCAGCCGGACGGTGACGTCTTTGACGGTGATGTAACTGTACCGCTCCTCGCCCGCCGCCACCGCGGGAGCAATGAGAAGCGCTACCAGCATCAGCACCATGCCGACAGCCAACCGTTTCATAGTATAGTGTATATAGAGCGGCTCATAAAGCCTTTATGGTCGATCCGCATCAAATCAGCCGTATACGCGACCGTCTGACAGATTAGACGCGCACGAGGTGTTTTTCCGGTGCGGGAGCCCCACGAGAGTAACCACTCAAACGGAGAGGTTCCATCGACACCCGGCCGCTACGCTCCCCGCGGGGTATCAAAAAAATGCTTCGGGTTCTCACTTCGCATGAGCGAGGACAATCTCGATACTTGATACGTTGGTTTTGCCGGTATCAGTGTCGATCATCTCGGTCGACGTGAAGATCTCTTTCTTGTCAACGTTTGCAAGGAACCGGTTGAGCGCGATCTCCGCCGTATCGACCGCCCGTGAAATTGCCTTCCCCCGGGCCTTGATCGCGACTTCCTCCGCTCCGTTATTGAACTGAGTGACCACCGCAAGCACGTAGTTCATGACCGGTTTGTTTCCCACGAATACTGTGTTGTCCTTTATCATTAGCCCACCTCGTCTAAAGGTACTTCCTTGAGTATATCAGTTCTGCGTTGAGGACGGATGCGCCTGCGGCCCCACGGATGGTGTTGTGACCGAGCGCAACGAACCGTAATCCTTCACGGATTCTCCCGACCGACACCGTCATGCCCCGCCCGCGGTTGCGGTCGAGTCGTGGCTGCGGACGGTCGGGGGGGTCGAGGAGCTCAACGGCCTTCTCCGGCTGTAAGGGTAGATTGCTGAAAGGTGACTTAAAGTTTGCGTAAGCTTTTTTCACCTCGGCAACTGACTCTTCCACGTCGGCCCAGACCGCAATCGTGTGCCCGTCAATGACGGGAACCCGGTGGCAGCTTGCACTCACGCTGAATGGGGCGGGAGTCACCTCTGACCCATCAAACGATCCCATGATCTTCAGCGTCTCGATCTCCATCTTCTCCTCCTCAGAGCCGATGTAGGGGACGACGTTATCATAGATGTCCATGGCGGAGACGCCGGAAAACCCGCCCCCGGAGATAGCCTGCATGGTCGCCACGCGCACGTCATGGAACTCGAACGCTCGCAGGGGTGCAAGGGCCAGCGCAAGGACGATCGTCGAGCAGTTCGGGTTCGTCACGATGAACCCCTCACGCCCGCGGTCGCGCTGGACATCGATCAGACCGAGATGATCCGGGTTGACTTCCGGGATCACCAGCGGAACGTCCGCATCCATGCGGTGCGACCGGGCGTTGCTGCAGACGCCGATACCTGCATCAGCGATCTCCGTCTCAAGAGACGCCGCCGCCTCAGGAGGGAGCGCCGAGAAGACGAGATCACAGTCCTTCAGACTCTCGACGGTTGTGGGAGTGACGACGATATCACTGACGCTCTCCGGGTACGGCGCATCGAGGCGCCAGTTGACCACCTTACCGTACGGTTTTCCCGCACTCCGCTCAGAAGCGGCCAGCGTCTGGAGATGAAACCAGGGATGATCCGCCAGCAACTGAACGAAGCGCTGTCCCACCGCTCCTGTGGCACCAAGCACTCCTACATTAATCATAGACAAAAATATCTGTAGTGTTGGTGGTATTAAAAGAGTTGGTTTCTTTATTCCATGGAGATCGCTTCTGAAGGGCACTCGTCGACGCAGGTCTCGCAATCGACGCAGAGATCGATGTCGACCTTCGCCTTGCCGTCTTCCATGGTGATGGCAGAAGCCGGACAGACATCCACGCAGGTTTCACAGGCGGTACACTTTTCAATATCAACAATTGCTGCCAATTTGGTTCCTCCGAACGTACATAGGTTACGACTGTACCAAAATTAAATTTCGCTTTCCTTATCACAGCCCGAGGACATCCTGCATGCTATAGATGCGCGGTTCTCTCCCGACGACCCAGCGTGCGGCCCGGACGGCGCCCTGAGCGAAGACCGCCCGGTCGTAGGCCCGGTGAGAGACCTCGATGCACTCAAAGTTTCCGGCAAAGAGGACGGAGTGGTCGCCGACAATATCCCCGCCGCGGATGACATGGACGCCGATCTCGCCTTTCCGCTCGGTCTCGCCGACACGGCCATAGACCTTCTCGCGACCCCCGAGTTCCTGGTCCAGGATCTCGAGGATGGTCTTCGCCGTGCCGCTCGGAGCGTCTTTCTTGTAACGGTGATGGGCTTCGGTGACCTCGATGTCATAGTCGCCGAGCTCGCGTGCGGCTTCTCGCACGAGTTTCCAGAAGATGTTGACGCCTACGGAAAAGTTGCTCGATATCACCGCGGGGACATGTCCCTCGACGGCGCTCGCGATCGTCGTCCGCTGCTCGGGGGAGAAACCCGTCGTTCCGACGATGAGCGCCACGTCGTTTCGGGCGGCGGCTTTGATGTTCTCGACCGCAGCGGCCGCAACGGTGAAGTCGATCAGGACGTCGGGCTTCTTCTCGTTCAGGAACGCATCTATCTTCGCCGCCGGGACGACTTCCGTCCCGAAGAGCGTTCCCTCCCGCACGTCGATGCCCCCGACCAGTTCCATGTCGGGCGCTTCATCGACGATCCGGCCGATGTTAGTGCCCATACGCCCCAGGGCACCGGATACGACTACCTTAACCATGGTTTACCAGCACCTTCCTCAGTTGTTCCGTCTTTGTTTCGTCGAGCTCGTCGAGCGGCAGCCTGACCGGCCCCGCGGCCATCCCGAGGAGTTCCACCGCCTTCTTCACGGGGATGGGGTTCGTGTCGATGAACATCGCCCGCATGAGCGGAGCAAGTTCATAGTGCAGCGCGCGCGCGGCGGTAAGGTCTCCGGCCCGGTAAGCCTCGTACATCCTCACCATTCGAGCTGGATCAACGTTTGCTGTCACTGATATGACGCCAGCACCCCCTAAGGCAAGGACGGGGAGGGTCATTGCGTCGTCTCCGGAGATCACGCTGAACTCCTCGTCCCGCGTCTCCTCGATGATACGGGAGATCTGGGTGATGTCGCCGCTTGCCTCCTTGATCCCGACGATGTTCGGATGCCTCGCGAGCTCGGCCACCAGGTCGGGCTGGAGATTCTGTGCCGTCCGGCCGGGGACGTTGTAGAGGACGATGGGGAGATCAAGGTCGGCCAGTTTCGTGAAGTGCTTGATGAGCCCGGAGCGGTTCGGCTTGTTGTAGTACGGGCTGATGACGAGCGCACCGTCCGCACCCGCATCCTTCGCCGACCGGGTCAGGCGGATGGCCTCCTCCGTGTTGTTCGATCCCGTCCCGGCAAGCACCGGCACCCGCCCGTCGACGACCTCAACGGCCTTGCCGATCACCTGCTCGTGCTCCTCGAACGTGAGCGTCGCGGACTCGCCGGTCGACCCGCAGGGCACGATGCCGTGAACCCCGCGTTGCAGGAGTGATTCTATGTTGGACTGTAATCCTCCAATATCGAGACCCGCTCTCGAGTCCCGATAAAAAGGGGTGATGATTGCCGGAAGGATTCCCTCAAACATACTGTTTGGTTTAACGCTTCCTGGTATTTATCTTTCTTGAGATGTACCCGGCAACCCGGTTCCGGACGGTCTTGCTGTCGATCATGGCAACTTCGGCGACCGCGTGCTTATTTTCTTCAAAGTCTCCACTGAATCTGCTGCGGTGCTTGACGATCAGTTCTTCGCCGAGGTTCTTGATATATGACGGTTTTATTCCCATGTGGACCTACCCTTACAATTGTGCATAGGTAATGCGATTTGACAGTTTAAGAATATTTTGTGCGACTGTGACCGGATCTTCCCCGAGAACCCGGATCATCGGCTCTTTCCCCACGGCCCCCCGGTCGTAGATAACGTCGGGTACGCCCTCCCTGCAGCAGGAAGCGACACCCCAGTCCATCGTCTGCACGCCCGGCGGTTCTTTCCCCCGGTCGAACGAGCAGACCTCGAAGAGAAGATTCTCGAGCTCCGGGAGGATTGTCTCCGCAAAGCGGATGTTTGCAGCGCTCCGGATACGCGGGTCGAAACGCATGGCCGTGATGACGATCCGGGCTACGTGGTCGCTTGCCCCGAACGCGATCTCCCCGACGGGGTGAACCGCCTCGCCGAGCCTGACGATCCGGCCGAGGACTCCCGCCACGTCGTCTTTGCTCCGCGCGTCGGGCAGGGCGTAGACGATGTTCATCCCGACCTCCGGGATGAGCCGGGCGTCCATCCGTTCGACCAGGAGCGTTACGGCCTCACCCACGCGATCGGCAACCTTCTCGCGCTCTTCCTGCATCATGCCTCCTATCCTCGGTCTGGGAGCCTTATATGGATTGCGCTCAGCCGAGACCGAGATCGTCGCGGACTTCCGCGAGCCCCTCGATCGCGAGGCGGTAGAACGTCTCCATGTCCATCAGGGATTCGATCATCCGGATCCTCTCGCGCTCGCAGCCGGCGGCAAACGACTTCTCCTTGAACTTCTTCTTCACCGTCCGCGGCGTGACCTCGTCGATCGCTCCGCCTTTCACCAGGGCGCAGGCGATGATCAGGCCCGAGGCGCTGTCCGCCGCCTGGAGCGCAACCTCGACGGGCCGGACGTAGTCCCCAAAGAGCATGTGGTTGTGGCGCCTGACGATATCCGCGATCTCTTCTGCAACACCATTCTCGATGAGTATCCGGTAACCCTCGACGCCGTGGCGCTCCATATCTCCGCCGACGATGTCGTAGTCGATGTCGTGCAGAAGGCCGATGACCTCCCATGTCGCTACATCCTCACCGAGATGCTCCGCGGCCTTCCTCATGATGGCCGCCGTGGCGTGGCTGTGCACGATATGAGACGGCGACGTCACGTAGCGCCGGAGCAGAGCCAGCGCCTCGTCTCTCTCCATAGGCGTGGGATTGTCGGTCGACCCGGATAAGCGTGTGGGTCGCCCCCACCCCATGGATAGAGATATACCTCCACGTACCCCACTTGTTTACATGAATCTACGGGTTCTTGAGGTGCTGGCCGCATTCGGGTGTCTTGCACTGTTTGTCGTGCTGCTGGTGATGCTGCCCGATGTTATGGTAGGGATGGAAGGGCTTGCATACATCATCGCACTGATAGTCTTTATCGCCGCGCTCAGTATCGCCGGCTACCTGATCGATAAAAAAGTCGCTTAACTCTGCTTCTTCTTTATATTTTTCTTGAACCGGTAGTAACTCAGCGGATGGTTGACCCGCTCGCAGTCCTTGTCACGATTGGCGCAGAGCCCGAAGGTGCGCATGGTGGCGCACGACGGCGGGGTATACTCGGTGCCGCCCCGGCCGGAGATGTGCTCCACCTGGTACATCGTCATGTCCGGGTCGAAGTCCGGAGCCCGTGCGAACACGTCCGCTATCTGCGCGACGTTCATCCCGATGGTATGGAGGAACGACGTGATGGCGAACCGGCCCATGTGCGGCAGGTTCGTTCCCGCGGTGATCGCCAGGATGAGCGCACCGATACAGGGTGGGAACGCCTCCTCTCTGACCTCACCGAACTGCTCGAGGGCCTGTTCCTGCAGCAGCGCGGCAATCTCGCTCGTGATCGGCTGAAGGCGCTCGCAGATCCCCCCCGGAACCCGGAGCGGCAGCTGGTCGGCGATGATCGCCCGGATCCGTTCCCGGATGAGTTCGTCGATCTCACCCGGCTCAAGGTTCACGCCTCCCTGTCGGACGTCCCTGTTGACGAGCCGCCACCGCTTATCGCGCAGGTGAGGGACCAGTTCGACGTACCGGGTGACCGGCATTGCAACCGCTTCGGTATCGATGCCGACGCTCCAGGCAACGAACCGCCGTATCTCCGGCTCTTCGGCCGCGAGGAAGAATGACGCACGTTCAGCCTCGTAGCGGGCAAGGCGGTCGATGAGCGACCGGTCGCCGGTGCAGGAGACGAGCATCCGGGCAAGCGCGTAACTCGCGATCTCGAGCTCGGGCTTGAGGTTCCGGGCCTCTTCGTCCCCGAACTCCTTTTTGAACGTGAGCGCGGCAACGACCCGTTCCTTCGCCCGATCGAGCGCCGCGGCGCCCGGGCTGCTCTCCAGGAACTCTTCGAGCGACTCAACGTGCCGGCGGGCCAGCTGCTGCGATTCTTTCAAAAAGGGGTATTTGATGAGTTCTTTGCGGTCGAGTACAATATCCATCAATCGGCCTCGATCCGAGGAGCAAGGAGGTACTCGACGCGGCCGTTGCCGTCCGCAATGTCAAAGACAAACCTTACCGGGTGATCGATGCCGAGGTAGACCTCCACCTCGTCCGCGCGCGCCATGACCCGGCCCATATCCTTCAAATAATCGATCGAGAAGAGGGAACGGGCCTGCACCGGGTTCAAGGCGACGAGTTCGTCCTCACCGAGCGCGAGTTTGATGTGGTCGGTGTCTCCCTCCGCCTCCATGTAGAAGGTCATGGCATCGGGGTCGATCCCGAGCGCGATCTTGTCGGAGATGACGGCAGCGGCTTTGATGGCGTTGTTCAGCGCGTCTCCCGAGATGACCGCCTTGCCGGGGAGGTCGATTCCCGGAGGGTTCGGGTCTTTCCGGATGGTGTTGACGTCGAGGAGCGAGATCGAGTAGCGGTAGCCGCCGAAACTCAGTTCCAGTTTCCGCTCTTCGTCGAGCAGGTTCAGGGTCAGCGCGTCGCCCTTCCCCATCATCCCGATGATGTTCTTCATCTTTGCGATATCCAGACCCAGCTCCCCGGTCGTCGCCAGGAAAGAGTTGAACGCCGTGCTCTGGAGCTCCAGGGAGACCATGGCCACGTTTGCGGTATCGACGGAGCGTGTCCAGATCTGGTCCTCGGCCGTGTGCAGGCGGCATTCCGTCACCAGTGCGGCGATCGCGTCGACGGATTCCCGAAATATTTCTGCGTCAATCGTTGCCTTTAACATTGTGACCCCTTATTAAACTCTCGTTGAAAGTATATAATCACCCTGTTCATTATAGTGCTTTACGATCGAAATCGGCAAATGGCTCATGCCGCAGGTCGCGGAAGCAGTCGCGGCAGAGACCGATCGCCCGTACTCCGGAACCGTATCATTGATGTTTAACAGCATCGAATACTATACATAATCTTCTTGATTGTGCCGGCGGTGCGGGCAACCATCCGTCGACCTCAGGTGGAGGGTAACTCCCAATGGGTTCTCAGTGGACTAAAGACAGCGTCTATCGAAAGGCGATAAAAGCGGGATACCGGGCACGTGCAGCCTACAAGCTGCTGGAGATCCAGCAGCGAAACGGCATCATCAGGCCCGGCGACAACATCGTCGACCTCGGAGCGGCGCCGGGCAGCTGGCTGCAGGTGCTTCGCGACCTGACCGACGGCAGGGTCATCGGCGTGGATCTCAATCCCATCGCGCCCATGGAAGGTGTCACCACCATCGTCGGGGACTTCACCGACCCTCTCGTCCAGGAGCGTATCCGCGAGGAGGCCGGCGGCGTCGTCAACGTCGTGGTCTCCGACGCCTCGCCGAAACTCTCCGGCCAGAAGAGTTACGACCAGGCCCGTGCAATCGGGCTCGGCGAGGACGCACTGGCGTTTGCCTGCACGATCCTGAAACCCGGCGGCAATATGGTGATCAAGTCGTTCCAGGGGGAGCTCTTCGGTGAATTGATTGCCGAGGTGAGGAAGCATTTCTATTCCGTCCGGGGCTACAGGACGAAGGCGTCGCGGAAAGGGAGTGCCGAGACCTACATTATTGCAAAGAACTTCAAGGGAACATGCGATGGTGCTGAAGGACCCCTATAACCGAACCGTAACCAACCTCAGGATCAGCCTCACCCAGCGGTGCAACCTGCGGTGCATCTACTGCCACGCCGAGGGCGAGGTGAACCCCGAGGAGCAGATGAGTGCCGAGGACATCGCCGAGCTGATGCGGGTGGGCGTGCAGTTCGGCGTGAAAAGCATCAAGTTCACCGGCGGGGAGCCTCTGCTCCGCCGTGACCTCGTCGATATCATCCGCTCCGTGCCGCCGGGCGTCGAATCCTCCCTGACAACGAACGGGACGCTCCTCGCAAAAAAGGCTGCGGAACTCAAAGAGGCCGGGCTTGCCCGGGTGAACGTGAGCCTCGACACCCTCCGTCCCGAGCGGTACCGGGCCATCACAGGGAAGGACATCCTCGGAGATGTCCTTGCAGGGATCGATGCAGCGATCGAGGTCGGACTGACCCCGGTCAAGCTGAACATGGTGCTCCTTGAGGGGATCAACGAGGATGAGGTGGACGACTTCATGGCGTTCGTCCGGAACAAACCCGATCTCATCCTGCAGGTCATCGAACTGATGGAGTTCAACGAGTGCAAGTTCCACGGAGATGTGGACAGCGTCGAGCAGGACTTAAACGAGCGGGCAACACGGGTCGTCACCCGCCGAATGCACCACCGGAAGAAGTACTGCCTCGACGGCGCCGAGGTCGAGGTGGTGCGCCCGCTCCACAACACGGAGTTCTGCGCATTTTGCAACCGTCTACGCGTGACCTCGGACGGGAAACTCAAACCCTGCCTTCTGCGGAGCGACAACCTGATCGATATCCGGGGGAAGCACGGCAAGGAACTCGAAGACGCATTCAGAGAAGCCGTCAGCAGGCGGAAGCCGTTCTTTACGTAGCGCCGTTCAGGCCTGCAGGCCGAAAGCGTTCCCACGAGGAATACTTTTTGTAACTCCCTCCCCTATAGGAGAATATGCTGGAAATGAACGAGTACGCCCGCGTCATGCAGAAGTTGTACAGCAAATCGCTGATCCTGGAGAGCCCCGCCGATTTCCATCCGGTCCTGCACTTCTACTTCACCGATGCCCTCGCCCACATCGATTACACCCTCGGCGCCCTCGCCTACAACTCCATGTCGCCACGGAATATCATGAGCATGGAATATATGCGGTGGCGTCTGGACGAGGAGAAAGTCGGCGACCGCGTGCACTTCCCCGGATTCGTCAACTGGCTCAAAAAGGAGCAGCCGGAGAAGTACGAGGAACTCCCGATGCTCTGGACCGGCGTCTATGATAACGACGACCCCGCCCAGTACCGGAGCTTCCGGATCGTGCTCAACCCCGACGACAAGAGGGCGATCCCGGCCGATTACCTCTCGACGTTCATCGATGAGTTCTTCGACCCAAACTTCATCAAACTGCTCTATAAATCCTCGTCGCTCGCCCGACTCTTCGACGAGTACGTCCAGAGCAGGCCGGTATAAGGGGAAAGCTCCATGGATGTCGCCCGACTCACTTCTGCGCTCATCCGGATCAGGAGCGAGAACCCCCCGGGGAGCACGGCAGACGTTGTCGCGTTCATCGGGGAGTTCCTTGACTCCCTCGGGGTGAAGAACCGGATCATCTCTCATCCCGGCGGGCGGGAGAACCTCGTCACGACCGGGGCCGGTTCCCGGCTCCTCCTCTGCGGCCACGTCGACGTCGTCCCCGCCATCCCCGACGACTGGACGCACGACCCCCATAGCGGGGAGGTTGCCGACGGTTACGTCTGGGGGAGAGGATCCACCGACATGAAAGGGGGATGCGCCGCCCTCCTTGTCGCCTACCGCGACCTCATCGAGAGCGGGGTGGAGCCGGACGTCCAGTTCGCCTTCGTCTGCGACGAGGAGACCGGCGGGGAGTACGGGATCCGGTCGCTGCTTGCGCAGAATCTGCTCGGGCCCCGCGAATGCCTGATCGCCGAACCGACGCCGGAGACCAGCCCTGCGGTCGGCCAGAAAGGGCTCTATCGGATCGATCTCTCCTTCCGCGGCAGGCCCGGCCATAGTTCCCTCTACCCCCTGGTCGGGAAGAGCGCCGTCATGGCGGCGTTTGACCTGATCGGGTATTTGCGGGAGGTGCATGCCCGCCCGTTCCCCGTCGGCGAAGACCTGCAGCCGCTTATCGACCAGTCCGCCCGGGTCTTTTCCGACGTCTTCGGGATCGCGGGAGGCGACAATATCCTCACGAGGGTGATGTTCAACCCGGGTCGGATCGAAGGTGGGGAGAAGGCGAACATCGTGGCGGAGCAGTGCCGGATGGAACTCGATATCCGGGTGCCGTGGGGCTGCTCACTCGACGAACTCCGGAAAGGCATCGCCGAACACGCTCCGGATGCCGTGATACGCGAGACGGACGTGGCTGAACCGACTCTGACGTCCCCGAACGCCCGGCTCGTCCGGACGGTCTCTCGCGAGGTGGAGCGGGTCTACGGGAAGGTGACGCCGTTTCTCCAATGGGCGGCAAGCGACGCAAAGTATCTCCGCAATGAGGGGTTCGATGTCGTGGAGTACGGGCCGGGGGAGATCCCGACGCTGCACGCGGTGGACGAGCGGGTCAGCGTGGAGCAGTTAGAGAAGGCGGTGGATGTCTACCGGGGGGTTATCCGGGCGTATTCGGGGTGAGCGGGCGTCCGGACCCGGTCATATCAACTGCAAACAGTTTTTTCGTGCATCCTGACGGAGAAGTTCCTCTCCGGTCTTGACGAACTCGTTATTATGCCCCAACCCACGTGAAATGCCGGTTCACCGCGTAGTTCCAGGCAAACGCCACGAGTATGCCCGCAAGGTTCGCGACGAGATAATAGATCCCAACAATATCCGCGAGAAGGTAGAGAACCCCCATGTTGATGACGAGCCCGCCCATCGAGACCGCCTGGAACGACAGAAATCGCTGAATCCTCCGCCCGAACCTGAGGTCCCGTACCGACTTAAACGTCCAGAGATCGTTCCAGACGAAGTTGTTCACGATCGAGAGTTCGATCGCG
>DAIRGM010000092.1:0-3829 GCA_036794525.1 Methanoculleus sp. | reverse complement strand
TGAACTGGTTTCCCGGAAACTCGATGACCATATATTCTACCGGACCAAGAGACATAATGTGCCCCGGCAGCAGGATGCCGGTTCAACTATATATCTCGTTCTGTTGCCCGGCATCCGGGCGTATCTCAGTCTTCTCCGCCCGCATCAGAAGACCACCCGGACGAACCCGAGCGCCACGAGCAGGAGGAAGCCGGTGACGAGGATCCATCCCAGCGTGACGAAGAAGATCGACTGGAACTTGTTCCACCGGAGGAGCCACCCGATGACGACGCTGGAGTAGAGGCCGATCACCGGGAGCGCAGGAAGGATGATGAGCGTGACTGCGCCGTACCTCTGCAGGATCGGGTACCGCTCCATCTTTGCCTCCGTGCTCTCCGTGAAACGCCGGACCCTCTCCGAAGTTTCGGCAAATACGTCCAGGGTCTCGTAGATGGCGAGGACGATCCCGAGTTCAACGAACGTCATGACGGTGAGGATGAACGCGGGGTGCAGGCCGAGCCCCATGCCGACGAAAGCGGCGTTTGCCTGGAGGAGGAGGGTGGAGACGATCAGGGAAAAGACCCTCCCGGTCGGAACGGAGAGGGCAAGCCCGAGGAGCACGGGTATCAGGGTGGCGACGACGAACGCGATGGCGATGGCCCGGAATCCTTTCCGGATCCCATCAATCGCCTTAGATCGGTCCATCGTTTCACCCGAACGCCGGGAGAGGGACGAGCCCCGGAGTTCTTGCAATTCCGGCGTGCCATAGGGTGCGCACTGTGGTATATGAACCTTTCCCCGGGCATTTCGTACCATGCCCTCCATGCATCTGCGACAATCATGGTGGTGAAGGCCCCTCTGCACCGCATGAAACCGGAGGACTATGACAATCCCGGGGAAGGAAAGCAGCGGCGTTCGCGACATATATTTATACGGGCTTGCAGGATGGCCTGTGCATGCGTCCCTGGCTGGAGTTGTTTGAGCGTTTTACCTACATCGTGCTCATGGCCTTCCTGGTGGTGGTACTGCTCTTCGCACTCTTCGAACTGGGGTGGCTGTTGTTCGCAGGGCTGCTCGAGGGTCCTATCTACCGGCTTACCAGCCAGAAGCTCTTCGACCTCTTCGGGTACTTCCTGCTGATCCTCATCGGCCTGGAACTCCTGGAGACGATAAAGGCCTACCTCGACAGGAAAGAGTTCCACGTCGAGATCATCATCCTCGTCGCGATCATCGCCATCGCACGAAAGGTCATCCTCCTTGGTTCGGCGACCGCGGGTGAGCTCATCGGGATCGCGCTGATCATCATTGCCCTTTGCGGCGGCTACTACCTCATACGCCGGGCGGGACTGCCGCGTTCTTCCTCGCCGGACGATCTCATTCCCTCATCTGGAGGGCGGGAAGAGCCGTGATCTCCGGCGGGGCGGAGACCCTGCACCCCTCCCCGCACCGTCTCCGGCCCTGAGGGGACGCGGTCCCCGTGAGGTGGCACAGGTATAAATACCCGAATTGCAACTGAACTCGATGACATCCCCGGCAGTCTCCGGTGACGGAGTATTCCTGTTATTTCACGAAATCTCCCTTTCTCCCACGTCCTCTCTCCACGACCCGATGGTGAACCCCTTCTCATCCCGCCCCTCCATCCCGGGTTCGGGAGAGACCCCCCTGCAGGGTGGAGGGGCCCCATGACATCTGAACCCGGCCGTGTCACGGGGTTCGTCCTCGTCGTCGCCGCAATCGCCGCCGTTGCCGGGATCCTCTTCGGGTTCGATACCGGCGTCATCTCCGGGGCGATCCTCTTCATCAACGAGGAGTTCAGCTTAACAAGCGTCACGACCGAGGTGGCGGTGAGTTCCGTGCTGATGGGCGCGATCCTCGGGGCGCTCTTCGGGGGGCCTCTCTCCGATCGGGTGGGGCGCCGCACCTCCATTCTGGCCGCATCGGTGATCTTCATCGCGGGCACGCTCGTGGTCGTTCTCTCCCCCATCTTCTCCATATTCATCATCGGCAGGATCCTGATCGGGATCGCTATCGGCGTCGCATCGTTCGTCGCGCCCCTCTATATCTCGGAGATTGCGCCGGAGAGCATCCGGGGCGCCCTTGTCTCGCTCAACCAGCTCCTGATAACGGTCGGCATCCTGATCGCCTACGGCGTGAACTACTCCTTTGCGGCAGCCGGCGACTGGCGGGCGATGTTCCTTGCGGGCGTGATCCCGGGCACGGTTCTCCTGGTCGGCATGTTCCTGATGCCCCGGAGCCCCCGGTGGCTGATGTTCATGAACCGTCCCGCCGAGGCCGCAACCGTCCTCAAAAAGATCCGCGGCACCGCCGACGTATCGGACGAACTCGGGGAGATCGAGAGGAGCGTGCGCACGGAGGGGGCGGGGACGTTGTCGGACCTGGTCGCGCCTGCTGTTCGGCTCCCGCTGCTCCTGGGTGTCGGGCTCGCGGTCCTCCAGCAGGCGACCGGGATCAACACCGTCATCTACTACGCCCCGACCATCTTCCAGTTCGCCGGACTCACGGAGGCGACCGCCTCGATCGCAGCGACGGTCGGGATCGGCGTCGTAAACGTCCTGGTGACCCTCATCGCCATCCGGCTCGTCGACCGGGCGGGGCGCCGGCCGCTGCTCCTCTGGAGCCTTGCCGGGATGGGTATCGCCATGCTGCTCCTCGGGGCCGGGTTCGCCCTCGAGAACAGCGGCGCCGGAGGGGCAGCCGTTTCGCTCGGGCAGGTCACCGCGGTGAGCCTCATCATCTACGTCGCCGCCTTTGCGCTGGGCCTCGGACCGATCTTCTGGCTGCTCATCGCCGAGATCTACCCGCTCAGCGTGCGGGGACTGGCCATGAGCCTTGCGACGGTCACGAACTGGGCCGCGAACTTCCTCATCGCGGCGACGTTCCTCTCGCTGGTGGACCTGATCGGGGAGTCGGGAGTCTTCCTCCTCTACGCGGTGGTTGCCCTGCTCGCGTGGCTCTTCGTCTTCAAACTCGTGCCGGAGACGAAAGGGCTGTCGCTGGAGCAGATCGAGGCCTACTTCCGGTCCCGCGGGCGTCCGGGCGGGTAACGGGAGGGCCGTGCAGGCCGCCGATCAGGCAGGCTCGGGCCCGGGCTCCGGGCTCCGGGGCACCGGACTCGCGGGCAGCATGAACGCGGCTGCAAGGCCAACCAGAGCAAAGAACACCAGGACGACCAGGGCGAGGGCGTAGCCCATATTCCCCTCAACAAGGGTGGATACGATGACGGTTCCCGCAATGGCCACGCCGAGCGAGGAGCCCAGGTTCGAGACGCTGCGCGAGAGGCCCGAAATCTCCCCCTGGTCATCTTCGGGGAAACTGGACTGAACGATGGTGACCGAGGAGGTCAGCATGACCCCGACGCCCACGCCGACCAGGAAGAGGCCCGGCACGAACGTAAGGACGTTGGACGTCTCCCGTACCCACAACAGCAGGAGGAGCACGCCGACTACCGTCACGATAAAGCCCGCCCGGATCAGCGTTGCCTGGGGCCGCCTCCGCGCCAGCCTGCCCGCGGCCATCGAGGAGAGCAGAATGCCGATCGTGGCCGGTGTCAGGATCAGGCCGGTCTCGATTGCGCTGTAGCCCCGCACCGTCTGCAGGTAGACGGAGACCACAAAGGAGAGGCCCATCAGGACCAGCCACTGGATGTTCTGCGTGACGAGGCCGAGGTTGGATGTGCGGTTCTTAAACATCCTGGTGGAGAGCAGGGGTTCCTTGCCCGCCCGCTCCATGGACCGGATGTGCCGGAAGAACCAGGCCAGTAAGAGCAGTCCGATAAGCACGAAGACCCATACCGGCGAGATGCCGCCCTCCGGGATCACGACCGTGTTGC
>DAIRGM010000029.1:22552-27732 GCA_036794525.1 Methanoculleus sp. | reverse complement strand
CGCCGAAACAGGCCGGGTCGATCCGGTCGATGCCGGTGATCGCCGCCTGGGTGCAGCCGTTGATCATCGCCGAGTAGCGGGCCATCTTCCCGTCCCAGGTGCCGATGCGGCGCTGGCGATGGGTGACGGTGCCGAACTCCTCGATCCCGAGCTCGTGCGACCGCTCCATCGTCATCTCAGTGGAGAAGGGGCCTTCGCCGACCCGGGTCGGATAGGCCTTGAAGACGACGATGACGTCGTCGATCCGGGTCGGGCCGACACCGTTGTCGGCGGCGATCTGCGAGGCGGAGGTATCCTTGCTCGTCACGAACGGGTAGGTCCCGAAGTAGAGCGAGATCCCGAAGCCCTGGGTCCCCTCGAGGAGAACGACCTCGTCGTCGTCGAGTGCGGAGTTTACCTCCTCGGCCACGTCGGTGATGAAGCCCGCGAGCTCCGGGACGTCTTTCGCCTGCCGCGAGGTTCTGAGAACGCGATCCGCGTTTGCCGGGCCGCACCCGGTGCCGGTGCTCCCGATCTTCTTGCTGAGATGGTCGCTCGCCTTGTCCCGCGCGATGTGATCCTCCTCGATGACGCCGCACCGCCCGTCAACAAAGATCCTGTCCCGGACGCCGACCAGGTCGACCTCCCGCAGAAAGACACGAGGATCGACGAGTACGCCGCTCCCGATCATGAGGCTCGCTCCCGGGTAGACGAACCCCGAGGGAACCATCCGAACCCCGTACTCCTTCTCCCCGACGCGGACGGTATGCCCTGCGTTCGGGCCGACCCCGCCCCGGGAGATGATGGATGGTCTGTCCTGGTGAGCGATGTGGGCTACGATCTTTCCTTTTCCCTCGTCACCAAAGAACCCGCCGACGATAATAGTACAACTCATTGTTCTATCAAGTAGGATGGAGCGATACATGCTGATAAACGTTACAATGCGGTACCGGGAAAATGACTGTCCCGTTTAAAGGCGGCCGGGTTTCAGCAACCCCCAGATCCACCGCTCCACCGTTCCGCGCCCCGGAAAGGAGGTGCGGGGCAGACGCGGGGCGCCGCACCGCGATATTCGCGCGTATCCCGGATCTCCCGCGGCAGCAGTCATCGTACAGCAACCCCGGGTTGTACGGATCGCCCCGGGCACGATCACCGTCGGGTTCTTGACCCCTTCATTTCCAGTGGAATTTTCGCCTCAGGGGCATCACCGGCTGAGGCGTCGATTTTTTCCTCAGCGCGGTATGCCGATATGTACGCAGATCATTTCGCCGGGGTGCGGTTGTGCGCCCAAAGATATGCCCGGGGTTTCGAGGATAGAGCATGTACGACCGATACAAGCGCAGCGCGATCCCGACCGGCCAAAATCCCCGAATAAATCCACATCTCCAGTGGAAATAAAGGGGTTCTCTATCCGTCATTCCTCTGTCGGACATCAGAATGCCGGTTGCCTGTTCTCAGATCTCTCATAAAAGGGTTGCGATTTTCATTTGAAGATATTTATGGAGGTATTTTTATTTTAACGATTCCAGAAAGATTCCCATACGGGAGAGAGCCTCCTTGAGATCGTCCCGCGAGACGGCGTAGGCGCACCGGACGTGCCCGGCGCCGGAGGGGCCGAGAGCGCTCCCGGGGACGACCGCGACGTGCTGCTCGCGCAAAAGCCCCTCCGCAAACTCGACATCGGTCAGGCCGGTGGACTCCACCGACGGGAAGGCGTAGAACGCGCCCTTCGGAAGGTGGCAGGCAAGACCGAGTTTGTTCAGCCCGTCGACGAAGAAGTTGCGCCGGAGACGGTACTCCCGGACCATCGCGTCCTTCTCAGCCCCTCCGTTCCGGAGCGCCTCATACGCCGCGACCTGCCCCATGACAGGGGCGCAGAGCGCGACGTACTGGTGAATCTTCAACGCCGCCGCGGTGATCTCGGGCGGGGCGCAGAGGTAGCCGATCCGCCACCCGGTCATCGCGAAGGCCTTCGAGAACCCGTTCAAGGTGATCGTCCGGTCCCGGAGCTCCGGGAGTCGTGCCGGCGAGAAGTGGTCGCCGTCGTAGGTGAGCTCGGCGTAGACCTCGTCGCTGATGAGGAGGAGGTCATGGTCGACCAGGAGATCGGCGATGCCGCGCCAGTCCCTCTCCTCCATCACCCCGCCGGTGGGGTTGTTCGGGAAGTTTGCAATCAGGGCCTTCGTCTTTTGGGTAATGGACTCCGCGAGCGCGTCGGCCGTCAGCCGGAACTCGTCCCCCGCCCGGCAGAGGACGGGCACCGGGGTTCCTCCGGCAAGGGAGACGCAGGGGGCGTAGGAGACGTAGCAGGGCTCGGCAACCAGGATCTCGTCGCCGGGATCGGTGACCGACCGGATGGCGATATCGGCCGCCTCAGAGACGCCGCAGGTGACGATCATCTCCGCTTCGGGATCGTAGTGCGTGGCAAAGCGGGTATCCAGGTAGCGGCTGATGGCGTCCCGGAGCTGGGGCGTCCCCTTGTTCGAGGTGTAGGCGGTCGATCCCTGCTCGATGGAGTAGATGGACGCCTCGCAGACGCACCAGGGGGTCACGAAATCCGGTTCGCCGACACCCAGGGATATGACGTCCTCCATCGTCTGGGCGATATCAAAGAACTTCCGGATACCGGAAGGGGGTATCGCACGGGCCCGTGCCGAGACGAAATCTCGCAAGCGCCTCACCTCAGAACGAGTAGGGGAGACGCTCAACTTCTTCGCGTTCGGCGAAGGTGGTGCCGTTCTCCTTGTAGGTCTTCATGATGATATGCGTCGCCGTCTCGCGGATCCGGTCCATCGGGGCGATCTGTTCGGCGACGAACCGGGCGATCTCGTGCATGCTCGGCCCGGTGACCAGGATCTGGAGGTCGTACGCGCCGGTCATCAGGCGGAGCGACCGGACCTGCGGGAACCGGGCGATCCGCTCGGCGATCCGATCGTAGCCGAAGTCCCGCTCGGGCGAGACTTTGAGCTCGAGCACGGTAGCGACGTTTCCGTCGCCGGCCCGCTCCCAGTCGACGACCGCCCCGTAGCGGCGGATGATCCCGTCCGCTTCCAGCCGGCCGATCCGGTCTTTTACGTCCTCTTCACTCATCTCGGCCAGCACCGCGAGTTCTTTTTCCGGGGTGCGGCAGTTCTCCTCCAGGAGGTGGAGGAGGATACGGTCCTTTTCGTCCATAGTTTCACCTGAACATTGCTCTCAGTCGGTTGATGTCGAGTTTCTTGAGCCTCTCGTCGTCGAGCCTCGGGTCGCGCGTGACGACCTCCTCGATCTTGCTCGTCGTTGCGTCGAACCACATCTCCTTCGTCCGGCCGTAGCGGCCCCGCGATATGACCCGGGTGTTGATGACACCGAGCATGTTGAGCTCAGAGATGAGGTCGGTGATCCGGCGGTGCGTCAGGACGTCGAGATCGATGATCCGGGCGATCTCGCGGTAGACCACCGTGACCTCGCCGCTCGTGAAGATCCGTTTGCCCATCTGCTCCAGGATCAGCATCGCGTAGAGAACCGCCTTGCTCTGGGTCGGGAGGGTGGAGATGCACTCCACCATGCTGTCGGTCTCGATCTTCTCCTGAGCCATCCGGACGTGCTTCTCGGTCACGCCCGCGGCGTTCTCGCGATCCGCGAGTTCGCCCGAGACCCGGAGGAGGTCGAGCGCCCGCCGTGCGTCGCCGTGCTCCTGCGCCGCGAGCGCCGCGCAGAGCGGGATGACCGTCTCGTCGAGCGCGCCGTCGACGAACGCCATCTCCGCCCTCTGCTGGAGGATGTCGCAGAGCTGCGGGGCGTTGTAGGGGGGAAAGACGATCTCCTCTTCAGAGAGAGAGGAGAGGACACGGGGATCCAGGAAGTCGGTGAACCGGAGATCGTTCGAGATCCCGATGATGCTCACCTTCGCGAACTTGAGGTCGGAGTTGATCCGGGTGAGGTTGTAGAGGGTGTCGTCGCCGCTCTTCTTCACGAGTTTGTCGATCTCGTCGAGGATGATGACCATCACCCCGCCGCTGCTCTCGAGCTGGTTTTTGAGCTCCATGTAGACCTGGTCGGTCGGCCACCCGGTCATCGGGATGAGTGTCCGGGGGCTGTCGCTCGGGTGCTCGTCGGCGTCGTCGAGACCGTTCGCGATCTGGGCGAGGACCCGGTACTGGGTATCGATCACCTCGCAGTTGAGGTGGACGATCCTGCACTTCGTCCCGGCGAGGACGCTCGCGTTCTCAAGTTCCGTTCCCACGTACCGGGCGGACGCCGTCTTCCCCGTCCCGGTCTTGCCGTAGATGAGGATGTTTGAGGGTGTCTCGTTCGTGAGGGCAGGTGCGAGAATCGAGGCGAGTTCGTCGATCTGGGGCGTCCGGTGAGGGAGGATCTGGGGACGATAGTTGTGACGGAGCACTTCCCTATTCTTGAATATACGTCTATTGGTCAGGTATTTTTTGAATAACCCCATAGGGCTCTTTTTATCGTCCGACATGGTGTCACCGGGAAGGTCTGCAGAATACGAAATTTGCGTGTTGAGGTCTCTTAATATGATCGCCGTAGAGACTGATAACCCCTTCGTTTCCAGTGGAACTTTGGAGGCTCATTGACCGGGAGAACTCCATGAACCGGTCAGATCGAGGGTGAGCTGAACGGGATCACCGGGACCCCTTTGTTTCGTGTGGAGATCTGATGACGATACACACCGGTGTATCGTTCTTCAAAAATTGATGACGATGGTCATGTGTACCTCTGAAACTAAAGATATAAAAGTTTATCGAATATTAACAAAGAAAATAAAACCGAAAAACCGGGGATAAAACGGATTACGGAGGAAGGAGAAGCAACGGAGAAGAAAATAGAAGAATAAAACCAGGAAGAAACAGAAACTACGGGATACCAGGGCTCTGTAACAGGAATAACCTAACATCTGAAGCCTCGGAGAGAAATAAGCAGTAGAACAAAAAGATACAGGGAATGAGTATCAGGAGACCCGGGAGCGCAAGAAGATACGAGGGCTGTCCTATACTATCCTGTTCTCTCTTCGTTCAGCCTCGTTCCAATGCATCTTCCCTTATCTCATCTCTTTAACTCTGTTCTGTTCCGGTCTATCTCGCTCGCTCTTCTTCCAGCCTTCATTCTGTCTTGTTCCATTCCAACCGTTCTCTCCAAACTTTAGTTCTAACTCATTTCCCCAAAATCTCTCTCCAATCTCTGTTCTATCTTGTTTCTTC
>DAIRGM010000029.1:0-22452 GCA_036794525.1 Methanoculleus sp. | reverse complement strand
CCAGATCTCTCTCCAATCTCTGTTCTATCTTGTTTCTTCCCAGATCTCTCTCCAATCTCTGTTCTATCTTGTTTCTTCCCAGATCTCTCTCCAACCTCTATCCCGTCTCACTCTATCTTAACCGCTCCGTTCCTACCCTGTCCTGTCTCATTCCCTACCCATCTCGTGCCATCTCTGTCCTCCCCTCCAACCTGTCTCATCTCGTGCTATCCCGGCTCGGTTCACCTGACTTTGTTCAGTTCATAACCATCCCGGTTCACCTGACTTTACCCTGTTTATACCTATCCTGCTCATCTCGTCCACCCGGCTCCGCGAGAGTGATCTCGTAAATTCTTGCTGATTACCGTGTTTCCTTCCCGGGAGATCCTGTGTTCGGGTTTCTCACTTCTCAGCCCTCTCCTGCCCCCGGCGGCGAGTGCCCTTCATTTCTCCACACGAAATAAAGGGGTCGGGGATTGAACTCCCTAAAACAGGGGATAGAATGAAGTAAAATACATGATACAGGGGTACTGGAAGATCCTATGGACAGCAGCCATCTTAAACCGCTCACCGTGACCGGTGCCGTCATCACCGTCTCATCGACCCGGAAACCCGAGACCGACGCCAGCGGGAAGACGCTCATCGACCTCCTCGCGGCCGCAGAGATCGAGGTGACCCACTACGCGATCGTACCCGACAACCGGGAGCGGATCCGCTCCGAAGTCCGCGCGGCGCTTTCGCGTGCAACCTGCGTCATCGTCACCGGAGGCACCGGGCTCACGCCGGACGACGTGACCATCGAAGCCGTCGCGCCGCTCCTTGAGAAGACGATCGACGGGTTCGGGGAACTCTTCCGCCTCAAAAGTTACGAAGAGATCGGGACGTCCGCGATCCTCTCGCGGGCGATCGCCGGGGTCGTCGTCGGCCGGGCGGTATTCTGCATCCCGGGCTCGGCGAAGGCGGTCACCCTCGCCGCAAAAGAGATCATCATCCCTGAGATCCGGCACATCCTGACCCACGCTTCGGCCGGTCAGCGGTAGACGTCGAGAAGCGCCACCCGCTCGAGGACGAGTTCGCGGAACCGCTCCTCCCCGACAACCGCAACCTCCTCGGGGGTGATCGAGAAGAGGTCCGCAAGAAGCGCCCGCTTTGCGGGACCGATCTCCTCCCAGTCCTCGTCGACGAACCGGACAAGACCGGCCAGGCGGTCCCGCACACCGGGCGCCGGCGGACAGACGGCGACAAACGACCGGTTCTCGCCCGGATGAATCCCGAACGACGAGGCCACCTGGCACTGCCGGGTCCCCGCGGCGTAGAGGAGCGCCTCCATCTCAAGCGAGTTCGCGATCGCTTCACCGCCGGCCCAGGACCGCCGGGCGTGCCGGAGCGCCGCCTCGACGTGATCCCGTCCCGCCAGGCGGTCGGCGTCGAAGAGGATGATGTGGGTCTCAAACTCGTCGGCGATCGTTCGGATCTCCCGGAGGAACGCGGCGTTGCCATCGACCGTGAAGCGCGCCCGGTAGATCTCGCAGGGTAACTCTCTTTCTGCCATATTCATTCACCCGAACCGGGAGAGGGTCGACTGCTCCTCGCCGACACCCCCGATCTCGTCCCGGACACCATCCAGCTGCTCGAAGATCTGGGCGGCGATCCCCTGCCCGAGGATCTTCCCGACCTTCTCGGGCCCCGCCTCCCGGAGCGCCTCGATCGAACCGATACCGTTGTTGAAGAGCCGGCGCGCCCGGACGCGCCCGATCCCGCGGAGTTTGATGAGCGGCAGGAGTTCTTTCTTGATACCGTGCTTCGTCCGGAGTTCCATCTCCTCGATGGGGTCTGAGAGGTGCGGGGCGAAGAGGCGGGCGAGGTGCCGGGACGCATGAACCAGCCAGGCCACGCTCTCCACCATCCCGTAGACGTCGCCCGGCCCGGCGCTGTAGCGTTCGCAGATCACGTCTTCGCCCACCTCGTCCGCCCAGTCGCCGAGGAGGAGCGCGGTCTTGAGACTCCGGTCGAACTCCTCGCCCGCGTCCCAGGGGACCTCCATCCAGAGTTCGTCCCGGCGATCGGCGAGGAACCGGTCGAGGGCATACATATCGTTCTTGCGCACAAAGAGCGTCGGCATATCCGGCGTCGTGCAGAGGAGGTGCAGGAAACCGATATCGGTGTAGTCCTTCCTGCCGGTCATCGCCTTCACGATCACCTCGGCGCTCCGGGGATCGATGTAGAGCCGGGAGACGAGCGACCCGTACTCCGTCGGCTCGAGCCACTCCCCCACCTCGGTGATCATCTCCGCTTCGCGCAGGAACTCGAGCACCCGGTCGATTGCCCGTGAGAGCGCACGCGGGCTCTCGCCCTGGTAGGCGTAGAACGTCCCGTCCATGAACCCGAGGACCTCGCCCGTCTCGCGGACGAAACCGGTCGCGATGAGCGAGAGGACGTGGGTGCAGAGGACCGCATCGTCCGCGCACCGGCTCCGGACGTCTTCTGCCGCCGCTTCGATGTAGTAGTCGAAGAGCTCGTCGACCATCTCCTCGGACTTCGCGATCAGGACGGCCTCGCCGTAGGGGTCGAGGCGCGGTCGCCCGGCACGGCCCGCCATCTGCCGGTACTCCCGGACCGGGATCGGAAGCATCCCCTCCCCGGCGCTGAACCGGAGGTAGTCGCGGACGATCACCCGCCGGGCGGGGAGGTTCAAGCCCGCCGCAAGCGTCGGGGTGGAGGAGATGACCTTGATCTGCCCCTCACGGAACCCCGCCTCGACGATCCCTCGCTCCTCCCGCGAGAGACCTGCGTGGTGGAACGCCGCCCCCTGCGCGACGCAGGCGGCGAGGATCCTTCCCATATCGGTCGAGGCGCTCGACCGTATCTTCTCGGCATAGCCGGCGAGGACGGGGTTTGCGAGTTTTAGCCCGGATGCCGCGCGTTTCGCGAACGCCTCGGCGTTCCTCCTCGAGCTGACGAAGACCAGGCACTGGCCCCCCTCGGCGACCGTATCGAGGACGAGGTCCAGGTCCTCGTACTTGCTGTGGCGTTCGACCTCCCGGATGCTGTCGACAAACCGGATGCCGTCTTCGAGGAAGACCCCCTCCCGGAGATCGACCGGCCGCCATTCGCTCTCGACGAGTTCGGCGTCGAGCCACCCGGCGAGATCGGCAGGGTTCCCGATGGTCGCCGAGAGGGCGATGATCTGCATCACGGGGTTCTTGTGGCGGAGTTTTGCGATCACCATCTCGAGCGTCGCTCCTCGCGATGGGTCGTCGATGAGGTGGACCTCGTCGACGACGAGCAGGGTGATCTCCGCGAGCCACGGTGTCCGGTTCCGCAGGAGCGAGTCCACCTTCTCGCTCGTCGCGACGATGATGTCGTTCTTCCCGAGATACTCGTCCCTTCGATCGAAGTCGCCGGTGGCGATCCCGACCCGGAGGCCTTTCCCCGAGAACTCCTCGAACTTCTCGCTCGCGAGCGCCCGCAGGGGAACGATGTAGAGGCACTTCCCACCCCTCTCCACCTGGTGGTGCATCGCCATCTCGGCGACCAGGGTCTTCCCGCTCGCCGTGGGGATGGCGACGAGGAGGTTCTTTCCCGAAAAAAGGCCCGCTTCGACGCAGGCGGCCTGCGGCGGGTAGAGTTCCGTGATCCCGGACCGAGCGTAGCCGGCCGCGAGATCCGGCGGAAGGGGGAGGTCGGCTATCTCCATGTGTACCCCTTCATTTCCACTGCAAACTGCATATCTCCCGTATCGCCATGGGCAGGGTCGGTCCGGCCCTGCCGCATCACGAGTAGTACTCCAGCATCGCCTGCTTGGCTTCCTTCTTCTTCCGATCGAGGAAGGCGTAGACGTTCTCGTGGGGCACGCCCTGGATCAGCATCTCGATGGCTTTCCTCGCGGTCTCGACCTGGTCGGGGAGACCGATGATCGCGACGGTCTTGCCGTGGACCGAGATCTCCGTGGCGGTCAGATCCTCGATCTGGGCGCGGGATGTCCCTGCCTTCCCGATGATCCGGCCCCGGAGCCGCTCGAGCTGCCCGGTCGTCCCCGAGAGGTCGGCGAGGTCGAGGATGTCGAGCATCATGTCCTCGTCGTCGAGGAGCCGGAACGCACGCTCCGGCGAGAACCCCCGGTTGATCGCGGAGACGACGTTCTGTGCCGTGATGACGGCGATGGGATCCTCCGCCTCGATCGTCACCATCCCCTCCTCGCTGTCGATCAGGAGGGATATCCCGGTCTTCTCTTCGATCTCGCGCTTCGTGGATCCGCTCTTGCCGATGAGTACACCGATCCTCGCTGCTGAAACTTTCATCTCCTGTCTGGTCATGGTTCCATCCTTTCTTCCGGTGTTCAGGGCTCCCGGCGGCCGGTGCCGACGAGCGTCCCGATGATCTCCTCCTCGTCGACTACGTCGCAGTAGCGGGAGAAGTATCGATTGAGGTTCTTGATATCCCGGACCAGAAACGCAGACGCCCGCGGGTGATCCAGGGTGACCGCCTGTCCCATATCGATCAGGTATGGTTTCTCGTGGTAGAGGATATTGTATTCGGAGAGGTCGGCGTGAACCAGGCGCGCCTCCCGGTAGAGCCGCTCCACGTAGGTGAGGATCTCGCGGTATACCGCTCCGTAGTCCTCGACGTCGGCGTTCCGGAGCTGGGGGTAGGGTATCTCGTCCTGGCCGAGGAACGTCATCAGGAGGATGTTTCGGTCAAACGCGAGCGGTTCGGGGGCCGGAATTCCTGCGTCATGCGCCCGGGCGAGGTTGCTGTACTCCTTCTTCGTCCAGGCGAAGATGAGGGCTTTGCGCGTCCCCCGGACGCTCGAGAACCGGCGGTCTCCCGCCAGGTACTCGTTCATCGCCTTGAAGTTCGCGGTCTGGATCCGGTAGATCTTGATCGCGATCCCCTGCCCGTCACGCTCGCCATAGAAGACGTTCGCCTCTTTTCCGGTACTGATCGGCCCGCCGATGACCGATATCAGTTTCTTGTGGACGAGTTTGTAGAGGGCCATCAGGGTGACCTCGTCGAAGACGTCGTCCCGTACCTTCACGGTGTCGGCGTCCTTTATCCTGACGCCCATCGCCTCGATCTCGCGGTCGAACCGCTCGTGCTCTTCTTCGCGGCCCACGGCCGGATCACCTGCTGCAGACGTAGTCGTGTACGGGGGCGAGGATATCGATGAGGTGCGCGGCGGTCGCCGTCTTCAGGTCCTGGGGATGGACCTCGCCAGCGGCGTAAGCACGTTCGAGATCCTCGTAGGCGGCGAACTCCCGGTCGCCGCCGAACTTTTCGGGCCGGCGGATGGCGACCGCATCCGTCCGGGGGAAGACGTGGTAGCGCAGAATCTCGAGCACCGGGTTGTTCTCGACTTCCGGCGGGCAGAACGCCTTCTTCATCTTCTTCTTGATATCCTCCTCGGAGTCGGCGACCGATATGACGTTTCCGGCCGACGACGACATCTTCTTCCCGTCGAGGCCGTTGATGATCGGCGTGTGGATGCAGACCGGCGCCGGATACCCGATTGAGGGGAGGTGTTCCCGCGCGAGCATGTGAATCTTTCGCTGGTCGATCCCGCCGACGGCGGCGTCCACCTTGAGGGTCGCGATATCGACCATCTGCATGATGGGGTAGACCATCTGCGAGACCGTCGGGTTGTCCATCTGCCGCCCGACCTCGTCCATGCTCCTCTTCGCCCGGTTGAGGGTGATCGCCTGGGAGAGTTTGAGGACGGCGAGCTCGTACTCGGGCGTGAGCTGCACGTCCGTGCCGAGGACGTATTTTGCGCCGCGAAGGCCGAGCCCCTCGAAGCAGCGCCGGTTGTACTCGGCGGTCTCCCGGATCTCCTCCATCGTCCCTTTCCGGTTCAGGAACGCGTGGAGATCGGCGATGAGTACCGTCACCTCGAACCCTGCCTGCTGCAGATCCATCAGCTTGTTCACCGTCACCATGTGGCCGAGGTGGATCTCCCCGCTCGGCTCGTAGCCGGTGTAGACCCGCCTGACCGGGCGGTCGATGAGCGCGCGCAGTTCCTCGTCGGTGACGACCTCTACGGTGTTCCGGGTCGCCAGTTCGTACGGATCCATTAAAAATAGTGGGTCTGCCGGGGAGTTAATGCTTCTTCCTCCCCCGCTCTCTCTTCACCCGATAGCGACGAAGTTGAGCGCTTTGTTGGTCATCCGGATGGATTCCTGCGGGTCCTTCACCGTCCCCATCAGGGCGCGGATGCAGTCGATGTTCTCGGGGACGACGTCGGCCTCCTGGTGGATCGCCTGGAAGCAGTAGAACTCCTTTCCGTTCAGGATCGAGACCGACTCTTCGAAGACCCCGTTCTCCCAGAGGTCGGTCCTTGGCCGGCCGAGGTCCTGGGTGTACTCACGGAGCTCGGCGTTGCTCTTGATCCCGGTGGCCTTGCGGACGAGCCCGATGCGGTTGTGGTCTTCAAAGACCTTCAGCACCGCGTCCCGGGTGGTCTCCTTCCTCAAGTCCATCTGGATCGCGTGCATGTGCATGAACGTCGTCGGGACGATCATCGCGAGGGTGACGATGTTGATGTGGGGGAGGACGGTGTTGACGTCGGGGCCGTGATGGCTCGGGATGGTCGCCGGATTGAGGACGATCGCATCCACCGGCCCCCTCTTCACGTCGCTTGGGTCCGCTCCGCGCCGGACCATCACCGCCCGGACCCGCTCGACGCCGAAGGCCTGGTCCAGGGCGTGGATGAGCCGGATGAGCCCGGTGGAGTTGCACGAGACGACCCGGGCGAACTGGTGCCCTTCGGCCTCCTTGTAGTTCGCGTGGGCGTTGAAGGAGAACCCGGCGACCTCGTGCCCCTCGCCGCCCTGAAAGATCGCCTTCTTGCCGAGTTTCTCATAGAGCGGTCGGTTCTTCTCGCCGACGCCGCCGGGGGTGGCGTCCACGACGATATCGGCGGCCTTGATCATCGCTTCGACGCCGCCGGCGATCTCGATCCCGGCCTTCTCGAACGCCGACTTCTTCCCGAGGTCCGCGATGTAGAGGGGGTACCCGCGCTTTTTCGCGATGTATGCCTCGGCCGAGACGCTCGTCTTGGAGACCCCGATGACTTCCATATCGGGCTGTGCGGCAACCGCATCGGCGACCCGTTTGCCGATGGTGCCGTACCCGTTGACTGCGACTTTGATCATGCATGATGGAATACAGAACAAAAATTAATAAAGGTTGCTGGTTTGCAAATAGAAAGGTTATTAGAAACTCTTATCGGAAACAGGCTCTTGTGGGGGCCGACAATACCCGCAGCTCCGTGCAAACAAAGCGAACGGAACCCCAAGGTATAACCGCGGCAGGGTTCGCGCGGACCCGGGAACGGCAGGACGGTTTCTGCCGGCTCTCTTCCCCGCCCCCCTCCCCCGGGCAGGGGCGCGGTGCGGCAGGACTTATATCCGATCGGGGTGATGGTGGTATGTTCATGGTTCAGCAGTCCGTCCTTGCAACCGACCGCCTGCTCCTGCGACCGTATGCCATGGAAGATGCCCGCGCGGTGCAGCGGTTCTGTGGGGACTACGCCGTCTCTGCGACGACTCTTCTTCCCTACCCCTACCCGGACGGCCTCGCTGAGGTCTGGATCGCATCGCTCAACGAAGGCACCGAACGCGGCGCCGCCGCGGCTTTCGCCGTCACCCTTGCCCGTGATGGGGCGCTCATCGGCGGTGCCCGTCTCCGGATCGAGGCCGATCACGCCCGCGGCGAACTCGGGTTCTGGATCGCGAAGTCCTGCTGGGGGCGGGGGTATGCCACCGAGGCCGTCCGTGCGCTGATCGGGTACGGGTTCTCGGTCCTCGGGCTGCACCGGATCCATGCCATGCACTTCTCCCGCAACCCGGCCTCCGGCCGGGTGATGGCGAAGTGCGGGATGGTGCACGAAGGCCTGCTCCGCGGGCACATAAAAAAGTGGGGCGTATACGAGGATGTCGATATCTGGGCGATTCTGAGCGAGCAGGCCGGTCTCACCGGACCGCATGCTTCTCTGGTGCGGTCAGGGGTGCCCGTATGACCGGACAGCCCGTCCTCGCGACCGACCGCCTGCTCCTGCGACCGTTCACCCGCGCGGATGCCCCGGAGGTGCAGCGGTTCGCCGGTGACTACGAGGTCGCATCCCGCGCTCTCGATCTGCCTTATCCTTACCCCGACGGAGCGGCGGAGACCTGGATCGCCACCCTCGCGCCCGGGTTCGAGCAGGGGGTTCAGACCGTCTACGCCGTCACCCGCCGCGGCGAGCCGGGTCTCGTGGGCGCGGTCGGGCTCACGGAGATCGACCACAGTCACGGGCGGGCGGAGCTCGGGTTCTGGGTTGCGAGACCCTGCTGGGGCCGGGGATATGCCACCGAGGCCGCCCGTGCGGTGATCGGGTACGGGTTCTCGGTCCTCGGGCTGCACCGGGTCTACGCCACGCACTTCTCCCGCAACCCGGCCTCCGGCCGGGTGATGGCGAAGTGCGGGATGGTGCACGAGGCGCACCTCCGGGAGCACGCGAGGAAGTGGGGGGTCTTTGAGGACATCGACGTCTGGGGGGCTCTTAGCGACGATTGGCGGGGGCAGTGAACCGGGTTATCGCTCAAAGAAGACTGCGTAGCCCCGGCGCCCACCTTCGGTGGCGGTTCTGAGGACGTGGACGTCCTTTCCCCCGTGCTCCAGTTTCTGGGCATAGGTCTTTGCGGCCTGCTGGGTCTCGTAGAGCCGGTCGGCGTAGTACTCTCTTCCGTCGATGATCCGTCGCTGCCGTATCCCGATCCAGTCGGCCCCTGACCTCCGATCCATGGTTTATCGTTGCAACAGAGGGGCAATAGTCCTTGTGCATCGCCTGCCGGAAGCGATCGCCGGACTCTAGGGCGCCTGCGCTTTCTGCTTTTCCCAGTAGGCCTCCGCCTCTTCCTCCATCTCCTCGAGCCGGTCGTAGTAATCCGGAAACTCGTTCAGGTGCGCAAGCGCTATCTTTGCCGTCAGGAGGAGGTCATCGTCGGTGACGTTCGTCGCCGGGTCGCGGAGGCCGTGCTCGAGTTCCACGACCATGCCCCGCCGGAACTGTTCGACGTCGAACCCCTCCCAGGTGACTCTGAGGTGCTCGCCCATCGCCTTTGCCTCATCCGCGGTTACGTCTCTTCGTGCCATGTGGATCTCCTGAAGGATGGGTCTTCGGGGTTATGAGCCTGACGGTGGCGTGAGGCGGACGAGCGCACCCTTCTCGCGCTCGTGGCATCCGGAGCCTTCACCACGGCGATGCAGACCTCCTCCTCATCACCGCGCGGTGCGTGCCCCGCAACCCTTATCTCCACACCCCCCGTTACTCCCGCCCATGCAGCGCCAGACCGTCGAGTCCACCAACATCAGATCGGTCGGCTACGACCCGGAAGACGAGGTTCTGGAGGTTGAGTTCCACAGCGGCGGGGTCTACCACTACGTCGGGGTGCCGCCCGATGTCTACGAAGGAATGCTCGCGGCACGGTCGAAGGGGCGGTATTTCGGCGACTTCATCCGGCTGCGCTACCCCTACGAGAAGATCCGGTGAGACCCGCCGCAACCGCTATCATCTCTGCCCGCCACAACCCGCCGTATGTCCCGAGAGTCAGCCGGACGTTCCGGCGCCGTACGGTCGGTCGGTTACGACCCCACAACGAAGGCGCTCCTCGTCATCTGCGAGAGCGCCGACGCCTATCGCTATGCCGGCGTTCCAAAAGAGGTCTACGACGCTCTCCTCGCGGCCGCGTCGAGGGAGCAGTTCGTTCGCGAGAGCATAGAGGGGAGGTACCCGCGGGAGAAGTATCCCTGTATGATGGTGGGGGATGAGATCTGATCCGGGCTGTCATCACCGTTTGTGCCTCTGGCCGCCGTGCCCTCTCTCCCGGATAGACCATCGCGGGCGAAAGCAAGTTTTATCCCGTTGGTTCGCGTAATCCGAGAAGAAGAGCATCTGCTGCCCGAAGGAGTGACCCCTATGACGACCGTGATTGCCGTTGACCTCGGCGGGACCAACCTGCGCGCCGCCCTGGTCGGCTCCGACGCGACCATACTCGCCTACGGCGCCGTCCCGACGCCGACGACAGGGCCCTCCGGGGAGGTGATCACCGCCGCGATCGCCGCCCGGGTTGAGGCCCTCCTCGCGTCGCCGGAGGGGAGCGAGGCCACGGCCATCGGCGTCGCGTCGGCCGGCCCGATAGACCCCGCCCGCGGGTGGGTCGTCGGTTCCCCGAACATGGCGTTCCCGGTCGTGGAGATCGTCGAACCGCTCCGGGAACGGTTCGGGCTTCCGGTCACGCTCATCAACGACGCCCGGGCCGGCGTCCTCGGCGAACGGTGGGCGGGCGCAGCCCGCGGCTCCGATAACGTCGTCTACATCACCCTCTCGACCGGCATCGGCGGCGGCGCGGTGGTGAACGGCCGTCTCCTTCTCGGGATGAGCGGGAACGCAGGGGAGATCGGGCATATCCCCATCGATACCCGCTACAACCTCGTCTGCGGATGTGGGTTTCCCGGCCACTGGGAGGCCTACGCCTCAGCAAAGAACATCCCCGGGTTCTTCGCGGCGTGGCGGGAGGCGGCCGGCGTCCGGGATGGAGCCTTCGACGCCTCCTCCACCCGGGCGATCTTCGAGGCGGCCCGGGCGGAGGACCCGGTCGCCCTCGCCTTCATGGAGGCGCTCGGGGAGGTGAACGCCCGGGGGGTCTCGACGGTCATCGTCGCCTACAACCCCTGTGTGATCGTCTTCGACGGGCCGATCGCCTGCCACTATGGAGATATCGTGTTCCGGCATATGGACCCGTTCATCGACCGCTACCTCGCCCTTCCCCGGCTCGTCGTCTCCGATCTCGGGGGGCAGGCGCCGATCCTCGGCGCGGCGGCGTACGTGCTGGAGGCGGGACGATGATCGAGATCTACCCGAACCTCTACGTCGGGACGCAGGAGGACTACGAGGTCGCGGTGGAGGCGCACGAGACCTGGTGCGTGGTGCACGCCTGCCGGAGCCCCTACCACTGCCTGGCGGTCACCTACTCGCCCCTTGAGACGGTGCCGCCGGATCACCCCGAATATCTGGTTGCCCGGCGGGGGAACCGGCTGATGCTCAACCTGGTCGATGCGAGGGACCCCGACGAGATACCGAAGGAGGCGATCGACGCCGCTCTCGCCTTCATCCACCGGTGCCTCTCGGGGGGGCGGCAGGTGCTGGTCCACTGCGGGTTCGGGGTATCCCGGTCGGCGGCGATCGGGCTCCTCTATCTCGCGGCCTACACCGACGTCCTGCCGACGGAGGGGTTTGCCGAGGCCGAGGAGGCCTACCGCAGAATCTACCCGCCCTATAAACCCGGGCGGGGGATACGGGGTTTTCTCGCCGCGCACTGGGACGAGTACGCGAGGAGCCGGGTGGCGGCGTGACCGCGGTCGCGGTTCTACGCGCACCTCTACCGGATCGAAGAACCCGACGACGTGGCAGCGGTTCTCGCCGGCCACCGGGAGGCCGCCCACCACTGCGCCGCCTTCCGGTGCGGCTCACTCGAGGAGTTCAAGAACGACGGCGAGGTCGGCCGGCCGGGGAGGATCCTCCTCGACCTCCTCCGGAGGCACGCCCTCGAGAGCCACGCGCTGGTGGTCTCGCGGGTCTTCGGGGGGGTTCTCCTCGGCCCGGGCAACGTCGGGCGGGCGTTCCGCGATGCCGGGGAGGCGGCGATCCGCGAGGCGGGGGCTACCCGCTGATGGGAACCCGGCGCCGGGCGTCGCGGATATCCCCGGAGAGGATCGCCGAGACGGAAGCAAAGGCGGCAGTCCGGGCGAGGACCGCCCGGAGCGCCGCGGCCGGCACCGTGTAGCGCTCACCGGTGACGAGCTCGAAGACGACCGCCTTCCCCGCCCGCGACCGCTCCGCGCGGCCGACCGTATCCCCGAGAACCGGGCCCCAGTCGTCGTGAAGGAGCCCGATGCGGGCGGGGCGCCGGCCGCCGAGCGCCTGCTGGAGCTCGCCGACCCTGGCCCCGAACCGCCTGCCGTCGAGGGCGATCTCGACGATACGGCAGGGTCTTCCCCATTCGTCGACCGCGGCGCACCTGCTGTTCTGGAGGTAGCCTGCTCTCTCTAGCATACTCCCGGGGTCGCCCGCAGGGGTTTAAAAACCACGCCGTGCGCGGGGTGAAAGTGAGAGGTGCGGGGTTCAGTACGTCGGCATCTCCCACGCCCGCCACCTCGTCCGCCCGCGGGCGAGGAGGAACACCGCCGGCAGGATGAGGAAGAGGCTCAAGGCCGCGTATCCCGGGTCGATGATCGAGGCGAAGATGAGGAGCAGGAGCGCCGGGCTTATCGCGAGCAGGTAGCGGAGGAAGACCCCGGCGGAGTAGAGCATCACGTTCGGGTGGAGCCCCGTGAGGTAGACCGTCACCGCGAGGGTGTAGGCCGAGACCGAGGCGAACGCGGCGAGGGCCGGGAAGAACGTCCCCACCCCGCCCGAGGTCGCCGCCGCGAGCACGAGCACCGCCGCCGGGAGGAGGTTCAAAAGAGCGTAGCTCTTCAGTTTCGCGTCGATCACCTTCGAGACCTCCACCGGCAGGAAGGTGTAGGAGGTGAAGGAGTCGAACTCGGTCAGCCAGTTGTAGATCGTGGCCGATATCACCCCGAGCAGAACCGCGAAGACCACCAGCGGATCGATCCCCGGGATGAACCGGATCAGGACCTGAAGGCAGATCCAGACGAGGGCGAGGGGGAGGAGGAACGAGAAGATCACCTTCCCGGCACCGCCTTCGCTCCGGAGGAGGTCGAGGGCGTCTTTCGCGATGAAGTGCGCGCCGCCGAGGCCGCGGAGTCTCTCCGCGAGAGGATCGAGACGATTTCTGAACCGCTTCGTCCGGTCGGGGTAATCGACGGCGACGAGAAGGACGGATGCGGCTGCCGGCACCAGGATGAGCAGGAGCGAGAGTGCGAGCGGTTCCACCGCGGGGTCGAGGAAGAAGGCGTACGGGGGGAGGAGAGAGGAGACGGTGATCGCCCCGAGGCCGTACGCCGCGAGCGCGGCAACCGCGAGCACCGCTGCCGTTCCGGCGAGGAGCGCGACGGAGCGTGCGTAGAGGGTCGAGAGGAAGCAGACGGCGGAGAGCCCGAGGAGAAAGGCGAGGGCGAGGGAGACGAACGCGAGGAGCCCCAGGCCCGGGTCGAGGCCGACGAACGGCGTCGCCACGGTGAACCCGGCCGCAAAGGGAAGGACGTAGAGCAGGATGTAGTAGACGGTATCTTTTACGAGGAAGGCGGCGAAGATCCGCCGTTCCGAGACCGGGAGGCTCCGGGAAGCGTAGGCGATGAGGCTTGCCTGCCCGAACCGCCGGTTCATGAACTCCCGGCCCATGAGGCCGAACGACCCCACCATCACGCCCATGAGCAGGAAGAGGGCGTGGATAAGGAGCGCGACCACGTCGTACGGGAAGACGTCTGCAAAGATCGGGAGGGTGAGCGACCCGAAGAACGCGAATATCGCGATGATCACCGGGAAGAGCGCGAACCCGAGGCTCCCGAAGACCGTCGAGTGCATCCGCCACTCTTCCTTCATCATCGCGAAAAAGAGGTCAGGCACCGGCATCGCCCCGCACCAGGTCGAGGAAGAAGGACTCGAGGTGCCTCCCGGTCGCGACGAGATCCTCGACCGGGCCGGTGTGAAGGATCCTGCCGTTGTGGATGATCCCGATACGGTCGCAGATCTCTTCGGCGATCTCGAGGATGTGGGTGGAAATGAAGATGGTCCCGCCGCCCTGGACGTAATCCACGAGAAAGTCCTTGACCGTCCGCTGCATGATGGGATCCAGGTTGATCAGCGGCTCATCGATGAGGGCGAGACGGGGCTCGTGGAGGAACGCCTGCGCAAACATCAGTTTCTGCCGGGTGCCCCGCGAGAGATCCTTGCAGAGGACGTCCCGCTTGTCGCGAAACTCCAGCAGGTCGAACCAGCGGTCGCATCGCTCGTCCACCGAATCGAGGTTGCGGATGCCGGCCACGAAGTGCAGGTACTCCTCCGCGGTGAGGAAACTCGGCGGCGTCTCCTGCTCGGGGATGATCCCGACGAGCCCCCGGACTCCGATGGGGTCATTCGCCGGATCGAGCCCCATCACCCGGGCGGAGCCTGACGTCGGCGGGATCTGTCCGGTCAGCATCCGGATCATCGTCGTCTTCCCCGAACCGTTCGGCCCGAGCAGGCCGAAGAGTTCTCCCTCCGCAACAGAGAACGATACCCTGTTCACGGCGGTGACGTTGCCGTAGTTCTTCGTGAGTTCGGTTGCCTCGATCATCTGCCGCACGCGAGTCACCCTCCTTCGGGCCTTCTTGATGGAAGATCGGTAAACGGCGCATATAATACCTTTCAATCTTCTTTCTTCGCAGTGAGGTCGTATCTACAAAAACGAGCATTCCGCCCACGCCGTTCTTCCGGCGCCGCCCCGGGCGGCCTATCCACCTCCGGACGCCTCCCGCACCCGGGTATGGATAGGCATAAGTATCCCGATCGGTACCGGGGCCTATGGACGAGCAGGAACGGTATGCGCGTGCGAGGAGGCGTATCGAGGAGATCCGGGGATTCTATGAACACCTCGTGCTCTATATCGCCGTCAACCTCATCCTCTTCGGGATCAACATGCTCTTCAGCCCCAACTCGCTCTGGTTCTACCGGGTGGCGTTCTTCTGGGGGGATTGGGCTGGCGTTCCATGGGCTCGACGTCTACGTCGAAGGCCGGATATTCGGCCGGGAATGGGAGGGGCGCAAGGTCCGGGAGTACATGGAGCGCGAAGAGCGGCGACGAGCCGGTTCCTGCCCGGACTGCAGGGCGACAGAAGCACTTATCAGGTGGAGCGGGTAATGCCCGTCGCAATGAAGACGGAGATACCCTATGACCGGTTTGCCCACGTTCCGGAGCGGATCTTCGGGCTGGTCGACCTCGCGTACAACCTCTGGTGGAGCTGGCACTCCTCGGCGAGCACGCTCTTCAAGATGCTGAACCGGGCGGAGTGGAAGATGAGCGGCCACAACCCGGTCCGGATGCTCCTCGATACCCCGCCGCGGTTCTTCGAGCGGGCGGCGGCGAACCCGGAGTACCTCCGCCGCTACGACATCATCATGCACCGGTTCCACGAGTACATGACGCCGGGAACGAGCTGGTTTGCACAACACTATCCCGAGCGGGCCCCACTGACGATCGCCTACCTCTCGAGCGAGTTCGGGCTGCACCACTCGCTCCCGCTCTACGCGGGAGGACTCGGGATCCTCGCGGGCGACCACGTCAAGGCATCGAGCGATCTCGGCGTGCCGACGGCCGCAGTCGGGTTCATGTACGCCGAAGGCTATCTCCACCAGCACATCGAGGCGGACGGGTGGCAGAAGAACGTTGCGGAGATCCTGGACCGCGACGCCGCCCCGATTCTCCGGGTGGCGGGCGACGACGGGAGGCAGCTCGTGGTGCAGGTGCCCTTGATCGACCCGCCGATCTACGTCGCGGTCTGGAAGGTGCAGGTGGGACGGGTTCCCCTCTACCTCCTCGATACCCATATCGATGAGAACCATCCCGAGAACCGGAACATCTCTCACCGCCTTTATTTGAAAGAGCTCGAGTGCCGGCTCCGGCAGGAGCTGGTGCTCGGCATCGGCGGGAGGAAGGTTCTCCATACCCTCGGCGTGGATTACTCGGCGATGCACCTGAACGAAGGGCATTCGGCGTTTGCCCTCCTTGAGAGGCTCCGCGAGCGGCTCGTGGCCGGGATGCCCCCCGATGAGGCGCGCGAGCAGGTCAGGGGCACCTCGGTCTTCACCACCCATACCCCTGTGGCGGCCGCTCACGACGTCTTCCCTGAGGACCTGATGGCGAAGTACTTCCGCAGTTACTCCTCGTCGCTCGATCTTACCTGGGACGAGTTCATGGCGCTCGGTGACGATCCGCATAGCCCGGGCGCCGGGTTTAACATGACCGCTTTTGCGCTCCGGATGACCCGGTTCCACAACGGCGTCTCCCGGAAGCACGGCGAGGTCGCCCGGGAGATGTGGCGGCCCCTCTGGCCGGATCTGCCCGTTGAAGAGATCCCGATCGACGCTATCACGAACGGTGTCCACATGCCTTCATGGCTGAACCACCGGATCGAGACGCTCTTCGACCGGTATGTCGACACGATCTACCCGAACTGGCGGGAAGACTACGACAACCCGGCCATCTGGGAGATGATCGACGAGATCCCGGACGAAGACCTCTGGCGCGAGCACCAGTGGCTGAAGATGAAGCTCTTCGCCCGGATCCGGGAAAGAAAGCGCCGCAAATGGGCGAGACACCGGGATGAGCCTTCAAACCTCGCTGCCGAAGGGCTGATGCTCGACACATCGGCGCTGACGATCGGGTTCGCCCGGCGGTTTGCCGAGTATAAGCGGGCGGATCTCATCTTCGAGGACCTGGACCGGCTGGAGAAGATCGTGAACAACCGCTGGAGGCCGGTGCAGTTCATCTTCGCCGGGAAGGCCCACCCGGCCGACGAACGGGGCAAGCAGATCCTGCAAAAGATCTACCAGTACTCGCAGGATCCGCGGTTCGGCGGCCGGATAGCGTTTGTCGAGGACTACAGCGAGCAGCTTGCGCGCTACATGGTTCACGGCGTCGATGTCTGGATGAACACCCCCGTCCCGCTGATGGAGGCGAGTGGCACGAGCGGTATGAAGGCGGGGATGAACGGGGTGCTGAACCTCTCGGTTCTGGACGGCTGGTGGGTCGAGGGCTACAACGGCAGGAACGGTTGGGGTTTCGAGGGCCACGCGACCGCCCCTGGTGATAACCGGGCCGATGCGGAGACGATCTACGATCTCATCGAGAACGAGGTTGCGCCGCTCTACTACTCGCGGACGATGAATGACGTCCCTCCGAAGTGGGTCCGGATGATGCGGGAGTCGATAAAGAGCATCGCTCCGCAGTACTGCTCTCTGCGGATGCTCAAGGAGTACGTCACCCGGTACTACCCTTCGGTCTGCAGGTATGCGGCCGAGCCGGGGAGGCAGGTGGCCGGGCTGGAAGAGGCCTGCCTCCCCCGTTGACTGGTTCCGGCGGGTTCCTGGGGAAACGGGGGCTACATAGCGAGGTGTATGCCGTCCCTTCCAGTAGCGTTTCGGCCTGAAGCGAGAGAGAACTACCCGGCGCTCGACCTCCCTGCCGTGCTCCTCCTCGCGGTCGGCGTCGCCACCGGGGTCTTCGGCCTCTACTTCCTCTACGCCGCAATACGGTTCATCGCCGCATTCTTTGGCCTGGGGGTGCCATGAAACCGCTTGCATACGTATTTCCGAAGCGGCCCCCCGGGACCGGCCGTAGTCAAGGTTTTTAGCGGGCGGTCGCCCATATCCTACTATCGATACGCGGTAGGTCCCCGGAGATGGAGTGGAAGGACGTTATCCCGGTTCTCGTGGGCGGGCTCGTGATCCTGGTCGTCGCCCTCGTAGTGAAACCCGCCCTCCTCGGGGAGCCGATCGGTCTCGGCTCCCCCGGGCCGGTGCCGACCCCGGCGTCGCCCGCATACATCCCGCCCGCGCCGGTACCGGCGCCGACGCCGTTCCCCGACGACGGCGAGGCCTACACCCGGAACTTCCGGTGGACGGCGATCGACGGCGGCGTCCAGACGACGCGGGTCACGGTTCCGGAGGCGCTCTTCCGTGAGCACCGGGAGGCGCCGCGGCTCAGCAAGTCTGCCTCCTGGGGGAGGTATGCGCTCGCGGATGTCGACCGGCCGGTTCTCGTGGACCTTGCCCGCCGGATCGCGCCTCCGACCGCCAATCCCGATGAGGAGTACTTCCGGCTGATGAACCTCGTCTTCTTCGTCCAGCAGATCCCCTACGATATGGACGACAACGCGACCTCCTACACCGAGGGCGTCCTCCCCCGTTATGCTATGTACTGGGAGGACGGCGTCGAGTATCCGAAATACCCCGTCGAGATGCTCGTCGACGGGAGGGGGGACTGCGAGGATGCGGCCATCCTGATGGCGGGGCTCCTCGACGCCCTCGGCTACGATACGGTGCTGCTCGGATACAAGGGTCACATGGCCCTCGGCATCCGGATGAACGAGTTCAACCCCTACTACGCGAAGTACACGCCGCGGTACTTCACGCATGAGGGACAGCACTACTATTTCATCGAGGGGACGGATTTTTACTGGAGTAACGTCTCGGTCGGTTCCACGTCGATCCGGGGAAGACCGTTTCCCATCGGGGATGCCGCCGGCACAGGTATCCCGAGCGTGCAGTCGGAGACACCGGAGATCGTCCCGCTCCGCTACATCCCCACGCCGGGAGAATATCACATTCACCCGGCCCGTCTGTCCGGGGGTGGAGCGTGACCCGCATGGATCCCGGTCCCCCTGAGGCGTCCGGCCTGAAGATCCCCAAACTCCCGGACCTGAAGATCCCGAAACTGGCCGTCGACCGGAGGAAGGCTCTCACCGCCGCCGGGGCGGCGGTTGCCGCGATCGCGGTTCTGCTGGTCGGGGGGTTGCTCGCTATGAGTTACAACGAGGCTCAGCAGGTTGCTGCGTTCGAAAGCCACATCTCGGCATCGGAGGCCGATCTCTTCCGGGTCTCCGATAAGATCTCCGCGCATATGCGCATTCCCACAGACGACCTCTCGGTTGCCGAATGCGATGCTCATGCCCGGGAGTTTGCGGCAATCGCGAGGTACGGCAGGGATGTTACGGCCTACCATCGCCAGATCGTCGCGGCAGATGCCGTCCCGGAGGCCTACGCCGGGGCGCAGTCGGCCTACGCCCGGGCGCTCGACAACCTGAACCGCGCGTTCACGCTCTGGTCGTCGGCCGCGGGTGCCTACGAGGTGCGGGATTACCGGGCGGCAGACCGAAACCTCGCAGAAGCAGACAGTGCGTGGCGGGAGTACGGCGCCGCGATCGCCGATTACGACCGCGAACTCCGCGCCGCAGAAGAGGGGGCGGAAGTTCCTCCCGCCTAGACGAGGTACTTCTCCGGAACCCTGATGGTGATGGTGAGCGACTTCAACGACTCCGAGCGGATGGTGAAGTAGTAGTCGTCATACCCTTCCTGGATGATGAATTGTTCTTCTTTTCCGTTCGAATCTTTTCCAGGAACAAGGATATCGTTCCGGGAGTACCTGATTTCCTTGACGATCCGGTTCGGGTCGTCGGGATCGCGGATCTCAACCGCGAGCCACGGGTACTCGTTCATCGGCGTTGCGCTCACGTTGACGGCCCAGTAGGGGAAGGGGATGTGGTAGACCTCAGTGGCGAGAACGCGGGGGGGGTACTCGCAGGTCACCTCTGCGTAGTCTACCAGCTTCCCGGAGATCCGAACATCTTGTGGCGGTTTCATCATCGTCGTCGTGGGCGTCGGGGTCGGGATGTGGTAGGTCGCGGGGTCGACGAACCCCACGCTCTGCGGCTGATCCTTCCCGCGGGGCGGCACGTGCGGCGTTGGGGCCGGCTGGCTCCCTCCCACCGCCTGCACCTCCGTCGGCGCGGGTGTCTGGGAGACCGGTTGCGCATCTGCGGTATCCTCTTCGGCCGTGCAGCCTCCGGCTATGACGGCTGCTGCAAGGAGGATCAGGACGAGGATTTGGCGCCCCTGCATAGTGATCTCTTGTTTGCGGGCTCTATTAGAAGTTACCCATCAATGCCGTTCGAAGAGACGGCTAAAAAAGTACCTCGAGGGGAATCTCACGTCCCCTCGAAGGCCTCCATGGCAAGGCCCGTGAACGCCTCGCCCGACCGCTCGAACTCCTTCTCCACCTCGGCAATCCCCGCCGGATCGCCGAGTTTCAGCAGGGCCGCGGCGGTCAGGGCGCGGCAGCACTCGGACCGGCTGGTCCGGAGAGTGCCGACCAGTGGGTCGACCGCTCTCTGGTCGCCGATCTCGGCAAGCGCCCAGATCGCCGGGTTCTTGATCCCGTCGTCCGCGACGAGCAGGACCCCGATGAGCGGTTCCACGGCTTCTGTTCCGGCACGGGCGAGCGCCATCGCCACGACCCAGCGTGCGTCGCTGTCGACGGCAAGCAGCGCCCGCACCAGCGGCCCGACCGCCGGAGCCCCCATGGCCCCGAGGGCACTGATGGCCTGCAGGCTGGTGTAGGTGTCGCCGTTGAGCATGGCGTACATCAACTCCCGGGTCTCCGCGTTGCCCTCCTCCCATACCTCTCTCCTCTCGATAGTCTTCTGCATCTCTTCACCTCCTTGGGCAGACGCGGGATGTTCCTGAGGTAAAATAAGCCTTTACGCGCCAGAATCGCCGGGCAGTACTGCAGAGCAGCAGTGCCGGGCATACGTTTATAAATCCGACCGGGGCTGGCAGGCGGTCGCCGCCGCCATCATCCCGATCACCCTGCCGCCTTCAGCCACGATCGGTGTACCGAGGAGGTCCACCGGGAACCTCGTGCCGTCGTTCCGGAGGGCGGTCTGCTCACCGTGCCAGGTTCCACCGTTGAGGACGGTCCGGACGATCCCCCGCATATCATTGGGGCGTTCCCAGAACCGGGAGAAATCTGAGCCCTGCACCTCATCTGCGGCCGGATAGCCCCAGAGATCGAGGTATGCGGCGTTCGCGTAGGTCACCACCCCGCCCGGGTCGAGGAGGGCGACCGCCTGCCGGGTGGAGGCTATCGCCCGGTCCTTGATAAGGAGTTCCTGCTCACGCTGCCGTAGGTCGGCGATGTCCGCGACGAGGAGACGGTAGGCCCGCGTCTCTTCGGTGATATCCTCACAGGTCGAGTACTCTGTCCCGTCGCAGAGTGTTACGAAGCGGGAAAGAACCGTCTTCCTCGACCCGTCCCGGCCCCGGACGGTGAACGTCCGGGGCCTGACCTGGCCCGGGACCGAACGCTCGAGATCCGATCGCCAGGCACCGAGGGCCTCCTGCCGGGCCTCTTCATCCGGAAAGATCAGCCGGGTCCACTCTGTGACCGTGGGCACCTCGTCCGGGCCGTAGCCGAATATCTCCACGAATCTCCGGTTGACGTAGGCGAACCGTCTCTCATCGTCGATGAGCGCGACCCCGAAGGGGGACGAATCGACCATGTTCCGGAACCGGGCCTCGCTCAGCCGGAGTTGCTCGGCGGTCTCGCGCCGGGCAAGCGCGATGGACGCCTGCCGGACGAACGACTCAACCGTCTCCCGGCTCTCGACCTCTCTTCCGGGAGGAAGGAAGATGCCTGTCGTGCCGAAGAGGTGATCCTGCCAGACCAGTCCCATGAAGCAGAACTTTACAATATCGAACCGTTCCAGGATCGCCTCGCAGACCTCTTCCGGGATCGCCCGAAAGCAGAGGTCGTAGAGCGACCACGAGGATGGTTCGGGGCGGAGGACGAACTCCTCCAGACCGCGCAGCGAGAGGGGAGTCTGGTGATAAGGGGCGTCGAAGGCGCGGGTGGCCGGGAAGGCCAGGTTGACGGGGTCCCTTCCCAGGAGTTCCGTGAGCCCCTCCCGGAATCCTTCACCCGCGACCGCCCGGATGGCGAACTGGTGGTCGGCCTCGCTGTAGGAGAGGATATAGGCGTATCCACCCGGCACGAGTTCCCGCAGCCGGTCGAGGATGTAGCCGTAGATATCCTCCACCGGCTGGAGGTCGACGAGGTCGATCGCGGTCCGGGCGAGGAACGCCATGTTCTGGAGGTATCGTTTCTGCTCGGTGATATCCTCGAGGACGATCGTGCACCCTTTCTCCCCGCCCTCAAACGTCGTCGGGATCGCCTGCATACGATAGAAGGACTCTCTGCCGGTGTCATGCCGGTGGCAGATGTCGGTGATCACCTGCTCCCGCTCGAGATCCTCGACGACGGCGAGCGCTTCCGGCGAGGAGACAACCGGAAGGGCCGCTTCCCGGAGGTTCTGGCCCACAAGTTCCTCTTTTGCACGCCCAAACCTTCTCGGGCACTGGTCGTTCGCCTGGATGATCGTGAGGTCGGCGTCGAGGACCAGGATCAGGTTCTTTGTAAAACAGAGGAACGCCGAGAGAGGTACGCGTTGCGCGATGGAATAGACCTTGGCGTTGCCGACGATCCGGGCCTCGACATGGCCTTCCGCTTGCAGCACCTCAAGGTGCTTCGAGACCGAGTTCCGGTTTGCCCCGAGGGCCTTCGCGATCTCGGTGATCGTCATGCCCTTCGGCCGGAACTTGAGGGTCCTGAGGACCCTTCCGGGGATATCCCGTTCCGGCTGCATACCCTGACGGTGCAGTGACCACCAGCATGGCATATATGCCTTGCGACCGTCGCAGCGGGCACGCATCCTGGAGAACCGGAACCCTTCAGGCGCCTGGCGGCGTTTAATAGCCGCGACCGCCGGGAGCCATCGGGTGCAGGGATTTATGCGGGAAAGGCGTAACCTGTATGACAGGCCCGGAGGACCACCGAGATGGAGAACAACGAACTCGTCAGCATAACCCAGGGAACGCTCGCGATCATGAACCCCACCACGCCGGAGAAGGTGCTCGCCGCCGGGCGGGCGGCGGGGCTC
>DAIRGM010000091.1:0-4040 GCA_036794525.1 Methanoculleus sp. | reverse complement strand
GGAATATCTAACCATAATAGGAAAATCTTATCTTTAATATGATACTATAGTAGAGCAATGCTTTCGAGAAGGATCTTCGAGACCGAGTTTGCCGACGCGCTCATGGAGGAACTCGCCCGGCAGGATATGAGCATCCGCGACCTCGCGGAACGGGCCGGGATCCCGCCCGCAACCCTCTACAAACTAACGTCGGGCAGGGCGGATCCGCGCCTCTCGACCGTCCGGCGGATCGTCAACGTCCTCGAGCCCCGGGAGAAGAGTTTCATCGCGGTGATCGCGGCCCGGTTCCTGCTCGATGAGATCGACAACCGCAACCTCGCCATCGGCGAGAAGCAATACCACATCCGGGGCTACCCGGCGAACACCCTCGAGGAGTGCATCGCCGCCGCGGCACGGGCGGAGAAGGAGGGGGCGCTCGGGATCGTCTGCGCCCCGATCCTCGCGTCGATCGTGGAGAAGATCGTCGACTGTCCGGTCGCGATCATCAAACCGCAGCAGCAGACGTTGATCGAGGCGATCGAGACGATCGCGAGGAGAGTTTAGGGGGCGACAGGACGAACCATGCCGCCGGGGACGGGCAAACGGAACCTCATCTGTCTCCGGCCCACCTGTCGTTTAACAGCACCATCCGGATATGGTCCTCCCACTTTCCGTTCACCAGAAGGTACCGGTGTGCGAGGCCCTCATAGTGAAATCCGAGTTTCTCTACAACCCGCAGAGATGGGCCGTTGCCGGGGAGGATATTTGCTTCAACTCTATGCAGGCGGCACTCCCCGAACAAGACCCGTATCGCCTCCCTCAACGCCTCGGTCATGTATCCCCGGCGTACCTCGGCATAGTCCAGACGATACCCGAGGAAGCAGGACTGGAACGGACCTCTGATGATGGTGTTGAAGCTGACGGTGCCGATCATCCGGGTAGGGTCCTCCTTCTTCACGATCCAGAACTTGAGTAATTGCCCATTTTCCATCATCCTTCGCTCGTGCAGGATCTCGCCTGCCTGATACTCAAACGAATAGTATCGCTCGTCCCGGGACGGTTCCGTCTCTACGAGAAAATCGCGGTTCCGGATAAGGTACGAGACGATCGCAGCGACATCGTCGGGCATTGCAATTTTCAACAGCAATCGCTCCGTCCCATACGTCCTTATTCCACGGATGGTGTCTGTGGGCGGTTCAGAATAACTCATGGCCTCTCCTTCTCCCGGAAAACTAAAGGGGAGATTGCAAACCGTGCGGTCTCTACCATTAGACCCCTGCACACATGAATTTAGCCCGACGCCGGGCCTGAATCCCCAGTGGAACACAACTTATTCTCAGGACACACCGGCATGCTGCCGGATCGTTTCACCGCCTCTTCGTGTTCCGGAGGAGCCACCGTGCTCCGAGGAGGCCAAGTATACCGACCGCGGGACCAAAACCCGGGGCCGTCCGGGGCAGGGGCTCCAGTTCCAGGTCGAGATCGTTCGTCAGGTTCTCAAAGATGAACTCCTCCCGGAGAGTGGCGTAGCCCTCCTTCTCGACCGTGACGGTCTGCCGGTAGCCGGGCGTGTCTACCAGATAGCGGCCATCTTCTCCCGTCACGTTCGTTGCCGCAATGGGTTCGTCGTCGAGCGTAAACACCGATTCGAACCGCACCGATGCACCGGGGACCGGGTTGCCGCCGGCGTCCGTCACCCTGCCCGAGACGGCGATCGCCGGCGGCGGAGGGAGACCAATACGGACGGTCAGGTTCACGGTCTTCTCGACCCGGCGTCCATGGGTGCCCGCCACGACGGTGATCGTGTTCTCCCCCGTGGAGACCGGCACTGAGCAGGCAAACTCTGGCTGGTTTCCGCACGAGACCTCTCCGGTTCCGCTCCGCACAACCACGCTGTGCAGACCTGCGGGGGCATGCACCTCCCCGACAACGGCGACATGGGGCGGGACGACATCGATCCAGACGGTCTCGCCCTCACACGGGGAGGTGATGTTGATGGTGATCGGATCTTCGACGGGCGGCGGATGCTCGTTGATGACGGTGAGGATGAGTTCCCCGGCCTTGCCGAAGATAAAGGTCGCGTTGTCGTGATGATAGACCCGGGAGTCGTTCGGGAGCTGGTGCACCCAGGTGCAGGGCTTCTCGACACCCGCAGGGGTGGGGACTTTCGCGGAGCGTTCGTCGCTGATGGAGAGCAGTTGGTTCCCGTCGCTATCGAAGATCAGTGTTCTTGCGTCGGCAGTATGAACCATGATCGAACCGAACGGTATCCCGGTGGTCACACTCCCGTCCCACTCCGGCTGAAGGTTCAACTCGCCGGAGATGGCGATCGCCTCGATCGACTCGTTCACTTTCAGTTCCGGGATCAGGTGTTGATTGGGACCGAGATCTGCGCCTGCCGCCGGGGCGGCCGCGAGCAGCAGCGCGAGGAAGAGGGTTAACGTTCTGGTCGTTCCGTTCATTCTCAATCCCTCACGGTTTAGTCCCGGTAAATCGTCCCGATCCGGTAGTACCGGCCCTCATACTCGAAGTATTTCCGCTTGCCGGTCTCGCTATCGAAGATGTAGGCATCGATCGTCTCCTGGTGGATCTTCTCCGGGTACTCAACGTTCCCCACCAGCCGGATGTCCCCGGGCATATACGGGCCCCCTTCGTCCTCATGCCCCTCACCCCGGAGGAGCGCGTCCAGAACCGGCAGGTTCCGGAACATCTCCTCATCGAGGGGAATGACGATACCCTCCCGGGCCCTCTCCTCCGTGACTTCGTAGAGCAGGAGTTCGTCGGGCGGGATGGTCGCGGCGATGTAGGTGGTGACAGCAACGTAGCAGCCGAACAGGAGGAGCCCGGAGACCACGACCGCGATGAGGTATCGCTTCAGCCGGGTGCCCTTCTCATGACTCGACGGCGTCATCGACTCACCTCAAGAACACCTGCATCTTCGTCCATTCCCCATCCGCCGGGGTGCCAGCCAGGCTTTGGTGCGTGTCGCACGACCGGACCCGCACCCCGGGATATCAGTACCCATGCGGGAGAGGTCAACGTTCTCCTATAAACGATTTCTGTCACGATCGTCTACACGTCTGGCCTTCCTGATCGATTTTGAACCCAAAAAAAGCCGTCGATGGCCGGAACCCGGGGGCGCGCCCGTCCTCAGAGAGCGAGCACCACGTCGCCGTCGTGAATGATATAGGTCACATTATCGACCGTACGGGAGAGATATCCAGACGGAACCTCGACGGTGGTCCTCTCGATGCACATGCAGTCGATGTTGACGAGGTAGTCGATCGTCATCTCCCTGTACCTGACGCGGACCGCAGGGTAGCATCCCGGGCCCCCCGGTTCGGACGCGGCGGACGGCGGGCAGACGACAACGACGCCCGCGATCTCGCCTCCGTCGGAGAGGAGCCGGCCGGCGGCGGGATCCTCCCGGACGAGGTCGAAGAGCCCGCCGACGGCCTCGATGAACTCCCCGGTCTTCGAGTAAGCCTCGCAGGGTTCGTGGGTTGAGCCAGTGCCGGTATCCCCGGACGGGTGGGCCGCCCGGTACCGCGCCACGATCCCGTCAAGGTCGGGGGAAGATTCTGCCGGCCCGGAAGAACGACCGTACGAATCGTTCAGGTACAGGAGCGACGTCCCGTTGTAGGTCATGATCGAGGTGTCCCCCAGGTAGACGGTATCGGTTCCGGTCGAGAGGTCGCGGGTCTTGTAATATGCAGGGGAGGGCGTGTTCGGCACGAGTGCAGAGCCCCCGAGCACCGTTCCGGCCGTCTCGTCGACGGTGACGGCAAACCGGATCTCCCCGTAGCGGATGACGAGGCTCGGGTTCTGGTTGCAGTACGGGTCGTTTTGCGGGCACGAGTGGAAGAGCACGGCAACCGACTCGGGTTTGCCGCCGTGCCGGACGAGGGCCCGTGCCCGCTCGTCCCCGAGCGCAATCCCGGCGATGTATGAGCCGTTCGTCCTGATCTGTTCCGGGGCTGCTACAGGGATCTCTGATACGTTGATGTCGGGGAGCTGCTGCGCCGACGTCTTCTGCACGTCGTCGGCCCCCCCATCGGTGC
>DAIRGM010000090.1:0-4197 GCA_036794525.1 Methanoculleus sp. | reverse complement strand
CCCAGTGGGACCGCGTCGGCTACCGGTTCACCGACCGCTGCGTCGTCCTCCGGGGGCACGTCGTGGACGCGGCAGCGAGCGGCACCTACTGGAGGCGTGCGCTCTTCGGCCGGTGGCTGATCATGTCCTCCCACCAGATGACCGAGGAGACCCTGCCGGACTACATCGGCCGGATCCGGCGGTTCAAACCCCGGTTCATCCACGCCTATCCCTCCACGGCCGTGATCCTGGCGCGGTACATGCGGGAGCACGACATCGAACCATTCTCGACCGTCAGGACCATCCTCTGCGGGTCGGAGAACCTCTACCCCTGGCAGCGCGACCTCCTCACCGAGGTCTTCGGGTGCCGGGTCTTCTCCTGGTACGGCAACTCCGAGCAGACGGTGCTTGCCGGCGAGTGCGAGGAGAGCACCCGCTACCACATCTTCCCCGAATACGGCATCGTCGAACTGATCGGGCGGGACGGACAGCCCGTCGAAGGGGCCGGCGCCATGGGCGAGGTGGTCGCGACCAACCTCACCAACTTCGCCTGCCCCCTCATCCGCTACCGCACCATGGACATCGCGGTCGCCACGGAGAAGCGGTGCTCCTGCGGGAGAGAGTATCCCCTGCTCGAGAAGGTCGAGGGGAGGCTCCAGGAGTTCATCGTAACCCGGAGCGGGCACCTGATCTCCGTCACCCCCATCAACTACGAATCCGAAGCGTTCGAGAATATACGGCAGTTCCAGATGTACCAGGAGGAGGCGGGCGAGCTCATCATGAAGATCGTCAGAAAACCGGCTTACACCGAGAAGGACACCCGGCAGTTGACAGACGAACTCCGGTGCCAGCTCGGTGACGGGGTGAACGTCCACGTCCGTTTCGTCGATGAGATCCCCCGCACCGAGGGCGGGAAGTTCCGGTACCTCATCCAGAAACTTCCCATCTCGATCGGCGACCTCTGACCGTTCAGTCGATGTAGGGGACAAACCGGCGTTTCAGCCAGGGTTTATTGATGACGTTGCTGTATGCCCATTCCGCCAGGGTTCCGACCGCATCCTTCCGAAGGACCTCCATATATATGCCGAGACTCGAACAGAACCTTGATTTGAAGAAGTTCAGGTCCGGTGTGTTCGCTCCGATGTTCTCCAGGTACGAGTAGCCTTCGGCCTTTGCATGCTGGATCAGGAGCCACTGGAGATACTCGTTCCCGGCATGAACCCCCTCGATCCGCGGGGTTCCTATCCAGAGCAGGAACCGTTTGTACTCCTGGGTGGCGACGGCTCCCGTGAGGGCACCTTCCCGGTCGTAGAGGTAATACGCCGCAAGATGGTCCGGGTACGCCTGGAAGAGCTCCTCGAAGTAGCGCCTGCTGACCATCGTGATCTTCATCTCCGGCTGGCTGAACCGCTCGGCAAGCGACGTATACAGCGTTGAAATATCGGCGCTTCGCACGAGGTTCATACCAGCCTTTTCGGCCTTCCGGAGCTTGTTGCGAAGTTTATAGTGAAAATCACTCCAGATCTTCTCGATCGGTCGCGAGATGTCGACAACGTAGGTGTAGTGAACCTTCGGGTCGTATCCCCGCCAGAGAAACTGCCTGACATCGGTGAGGCCGGGAACGAGGGTCAGGGAGAAGTAATGCGGTGAGATGGCATCGATCTCCGCGGAGAGATCCCCCGCAACGAGATCCATGATCTCCTCCTTCTTGCCCAGCTTCAGCGTATCAAACGACTTCCCCGGGACGAATCCCTGGTAGGGGACGACCGCCTGCATGGGCGGCGGCGAGAAGAGTATCTTCACCCCATGCGTGCTCTTTAAGTAGAGCGGAGCGAGGCAGACCAGTTCCTCCCCCTTGTAAATCCCGTAGGGGAGGAGCCGATAGCCTGCGTGCTGTGCGGTGATCGTTATGTAGTCCCACTTGTGGAAAAGCAACCCGTACGTGCTTGCATCTACGAAAGAGTCCCACAATTCCCTGTCCTTGATGAACTCGAGCACCATAGAGCCTGACTTCCGGCGATCGGTCATGCCAGACCGCGCCCGCTACAGGATACCTCAAAGGGTATATTTATATCTTCCCGGGACAGTGCCTGGAGCGGGGGCCCGAACGGTTTTTAACCGGCCGGGGGGCTCTGCTGCCCCGGGAGGGCACTCTCCGGTTCGGTCGATGCAGGGGACAAACCTCTTCTTGATCGGCGGCCTGTTGATCAGGTTCGGGTCGTTCGCCCCGGTATGCTGCCCTGTGATCGTTAAGAAGTCCCATTTATGAAAGAGGAGGGGCGCGAGGGGCTGTCGTCGACAAATGCGTCCCGCGTATCTCTGTCGGCGATGATCTCGACCGGCAAACGGTTCTTCCTCCGTTCTGCCGGAGAAACCGGCAGGCCTTACCTCCTGCGGCCGGCCATTCGTGCCGGGGCGTAGAACAGGGCCGGTCGCACAAACGCACTACTCATTCCGGCTTTTCCGGGCATAGGGCCCCCTGAACCGCGGGTTTCAGGATACCATATACTGTCCTGTGCAGTGGAGTGGCGGAGAGGAGAGAGACGGCGGCGAACCCTAAACTCTTCCGGCCGCCATCATCAACCGTTTCACGAAGGAACGGTATGCCCACTCGGAGAAGGCGCCGAGGCCGTCTTTCTTCTCGACCTCAAAGTACATCGTGAGATCGGGGTTGAACTTCGATTTGAAGAAAGCCAGATCGGGGTTGTTCGCGCCCATATTCTCGAACGTCCGGTAGCCTTCGGCACGTGCACGCTCGATCAGGAGCCACTGGAGATACTCGTTCCCTGCGTGGGCGTTCTCGATCCTCGGCGTTCCTATCCAGAGCAGGAACCGCCTGTACTCCTGGGCGGCCACCACGGCCACGACCTCGTCCTCTGCATCGTAGAGGGTGTAGACCCCGATCTCCGGGTAGGCACGCACGAGATCCTCCAGATAGTCGCGCTTGATCGGCGGAATGTCGAGCGACGGGTCACGGTACCGATCGGCGACGAGCGCATGGAGCGTGGAGATATCGCCGGATCTCTCCAGCCAAAGGCCCGCTTTCGCCTCCTTCTTCAGTTTGTTGCGGAGTTTGTAGTGGAGATCGTTCCAGATCTCTTCGGTCGGCCGTGTAAGATCGATGGTGTAGGTATACCGGACCCGGGCGTCACACCGGTCCCAGAGGTAATGGCGTATATCGTCGAATCCCGGAACAAAGGAGACCGAGAGGTAGTTCGGCGAGATCTCGTCGAGCTCCCGGCGAATATCTCCCGCGATCAACGCGAGGAGGGATTCTTTCTTGCTCCGCTTGAGCGAACCGAACTTCCCGCTCATCACGCACCCGAGGTGGGGGATCACCGTGAGGGGTGGGGGTGAGAAGACGGCGCTGATGCCATGCATCCGCTTCCAGAAGAGGGGGAAGAGACAGAGCGGCTCGTCGCCGTTATAGATCGCGTATGGAAGAAGCGTGCTCTTCGTATGGTTTGCCGTCAGGTGCAGGTAGTCCCACTTGTGAAAGAGGAGGCCCGAAGGGCTCTCGTCGATGAAGGTATCCCAGGTATCTCTGTCCTCGACTCTGATCGCAGTCATTCCTTCCGTCACTCCGGCGCTCTCATGCAGCCTGCGGCTCGGCGACCTCTAATCATCTCCCGGATTCATATATACCTATCCCTGGCTCCCCCGTCTCGGACAGCCGGCCGCCGCAGGGCCGGGCTCACCGTCCGAGCGGGGCGGCCGTGCCCGGTCCCGCTGACAAACCTATATATACAGGAGCACGTGAGGTAGGGGCATGGTCGCACTCCGCCTCCTCGCCGTGGACGACGTTTCGTTCCGAACGTGGGAAGGCAACGGTTCCGATGCATACGGCGACGTCTGGGTGCTCATCCCGGAGAACAGCCTCTTTCCTGAGTTCCTGAAACATTTTTCCCGTGCATCCGGCCGGGATCTGATAGCGATACCTTACTCCGAGAACTTCTTCTGAACGCACCCGACCATGCCGGCCATGCCGGGAGCAAAATGTTTAATGCCAAGTATAGGCATGAGCAACCCGATGGGTGTGCGGATGAATCGTCGGGGATTGAGGGCTCTCCGGCTCGATAATTCTGTAACGGCGAGGGCGCTCCGCATCCTTCCCGCATACTCTGCGTTCAGAAAGACCTACGCCCTCCTCCGGGAGTCCCGGGGGTGGAGCCGGGAAGACCTCGCGGCCTACCAGGCCCGGGAACTCTCGCGCCTGCT
>DAIRGM010000028.1:0-30129 GCA_036794525.1 Methanoculleus sp. | reverse complement strand
GAAGGCTGGAGGAAGATGAACGACCTCGGGGTCGCCGGGTTCCTCGATGCGGCAAAGGCGGACGGCCGCATCGTGAACGCGGGTTTCTCGTCCCACTGCGGCGTCGAGGCCTTCAAGGAGATCGTCGACGGCTACGACTGGGACTTCTGCCAGATCCAGTATAACTACCTCGACGAGACGAACCAGGCGGGGACCGAGGGGCTCATGTATGCGGCTTCAAAGGGGCTCGGCGTCGTCATCATGGAGCCGCTCCGGGGCGGCTACCTCGCGAGGGACCCGCCGGCGCAGGTGCGGGCCGTCTGGGACGAGGCCGACGTGAAGAGGACTCCGGCCGAATGGGGGCTCCGGTGGATCTGGAACCACCCCGAGGTCACGGTGGTCCTCTCGGGGATGAACGACGAGCAGCATATCGAGGAGAACATCCGGATCGCCGGCGAAGCCCGCCCGAACTCTCTCACCGAAAAGGAACTTGAGATCGTCGGCCGGGCGGCGGAGGCTTACCGCAGCCTGAACCGGGTGGGCTGCACCGGGTGCCGGTACTGCATGCCCTGTCCGGCGGGCGTGAACATCCCCGGATGTTTCGAGGCCTACAACACCGAGAGCGGAACGCTCCCGTCGAAGGTGATGTATCAACTCCGTATCGGAGGGAAGATGGACGGAGCGGAACCGGCGTATGCGTCGTTATGCAGGAACTGCGGCAGATGCGTGAAGGTATGCCCGCAGCATCTCCCCATCCCGGAGCACCTCGGCGAGGTCGCGAGGGAGTACGAGACCGTCGGCGCCCGGTTCATCGGGAGCGTGACGGAGTATGCCCTCAGGCTCATGCGCTGGAACACGCTACGGAAAGCCTGAACCGGCACGGCAGAGGGTGCCGGGGATACCGACCGGGAAAGCGGATCAGAATATTAATCCCCACCGCCCCGGAACAGGGCCATATGGACACAGCACTGCGCGACGCCTACACGCGACTCCACGAGAACTACTTCCCGGGGACGGACCTCCCGATCGCCTTCGAGGTCGGGGGTGCGACCGACGGGGTGGAGGAGGCCCCCGCCCCGAAGGGCTGGAGGTGCTTCGTCTGCGACCTCGTGAAGGTGCGAAACGGCAAAAGCCTCGCCTTCTCCGAAGACGCGATCGGGTGCCGCGGGGGGAGGTTCTACCTCGGCTACGACGCCGAGCGGTTCCCCGACTTCCGCTACTTCCTCTCCACCGGGAAACCCGACGAGATGGAGGGGGAGCGCTACAAGCAGACGCCGGAGATCGTCGACGAACTCGACCGGGGGACCGCCTGGATACCGACGAAGGAAAAGAACATCGTCTTCAAGCGCTGGGACAACCTCACGGACGCGGACAACCCGGACGCCGTCGTCTTCTTCGCGCGGCCCGAGGTGCTCTCCGGCCTCTTCACGCTCGCAAACTTCGACCGGTCAGACCCATACGGCGCCATCGCTCCCTTCGGTGCCGGGTGCAGCTCGGTCTTTTACTATCCGTGGCTCGAACAGCAGAGCGAGAACCCGCGAGCGGTGCTTGGAATGTTCGACCCCTCGGCACGGCCCTGCGTCCCGCTGGACGTCCTGACAATGGCCTTTCCCATGAAGAAGTTTGAGAAGGTGGTCGGCTTCATGGAGGAGAGTTTCCTCATCACGGGCTCGTGGGAGAAGGTGGTGAAGAAGATAGACCAGAGCAGTAAACTCCATTCACCCCAAAAATAAGGGGGCAGGGGTCAACCGAGTGTCCGGTTGAAAAACCCCGCCATCTCCTGATATGCGCTCTCCGCGACGGGCGTCTCCGCAAGCTGCCCGTCCTCGCCGATCATGAACCCGTGGGGCTCGCCCTGGTAGACCTTGAGCTCGAAGTACTTCCCGGCCGCATCGAGCTCGGTCGCATACCGGTAGATATCGGCCACCGGGCTCGCCTCGTCCGCCGTGCCGTGGATGATCAGCATCGGGTCGGTGATGTTGCCGATGAACTCCGCCGGGGGAGTCCCGTTCCCCTGCCCGCCGGAGTAGGGGAAGCCGTACCAGGCGACACCCGCACTGAACTCCTCTATCTGCGGCAGGAAGAGCATCGTGTAGCGCCCGCCCGCGCAGAACCCCGTCAGGCCGATGCTGCTCTCATTCACCTCCGGCCGGGTCGCGAGATACGCGACCGTATCCCGGACAAGCGCCTCCGTCACGTTGTCCTCCGGCGCCTCCCCGTAGGTCTGCCACTCGGGGGCGATGACGACGAACCCCTCCGTCGCCAGGCGGTCGGCCATGACCCGGTAGCCGGGCTCCAGGCCGTTGAAGGAGTGGAGCAGCACCACAGCCGGATACGGCCCGCCGTCCTCGGGGGTCGTGATGTAGGCCGGATAACTCTGGCCGCCGCTCTGGATATTCACCGTCGTTCCGTTTCGCATCCCGGCAGTGCCCACGTCGGCGGCACCGGCGCAGCCGACGAGGAGGAGCAGGGATACGACCGCTGCAAGCAGGATCACATATCTCATAGGTTTACCCCCCCGTCCCAGGGTGCACCCTCATCCTGCTCACGTCATATAACGGTGACGCCCGGTCGGCAAAAAAAGTGGTCAGATGAGTTCCCGGATATCCGCAAACGTTGCGTTCTTCGGGACCCAGACGCTGCTCTCGGTGTAGTTCAGCCCGCCGGTCGCGCGGAGTTCATCCAGTTCGTAGACCCGCGGCCCGTACTGGTACCCGGTCTCGTTCAGCCACCATGCCGGATACCCGGGCTCCTCGACCGCCTCCGTCGCCGGGTCGGTTATGAGGCCGTTCGAGTACGTAACGATCAGCGTGCCCGTGAGACCGTGCCACTCCTCGATGATCTCGTCTCCCCGCGTGACCGTGAAGTCCGTGAGGAGACGTGCCGCCCCTTCATCGTCGCCGGCGACGATGAGGTCGGCCGCCTTTCTGTCGGTCTCCTGCACGAGCGCTATCGACCCGGCCTCGAGTTCGCCCTGCTTTTCGGTGATCTCTTCGATCATCGCGTCGTAGCGAAGCATGGCCCAGTTCGTTACGAGGTCGAACGTCCAGTAGGCGGTACTGCTATCGTATGTCGACCGGTCGCCGGTCGCGTACGCGGCGGATACGTTCGTCGAGCCCGCGTAGATCGGTGCATAGACCGTCTCGTACGCGACCGCCGGACCGAACCAGAGCACGCCTCCTACCGGGTCGGGGAGGGACGAGCGTGCCTGAGCGACGTAACTGTAACTGCAGAAGACCGCCGAGACCGGCCGCGGGTTCGCCCCGGGACGGACCTCCATGTACGACTCGTTCTGGAAATTGGTGTGGGCGTCGGCAGGCCCTAAGTACCGGTAGGGGTTCCCGAACGGCCCTGCGGCCCCACCGGTAGAGAGGTCGAACCCGGTTCCCTCATAGTGGTCCCGGAAAAGCGAGAACGCCCCGGTCAGGTTGACCTTCTCGTCGGGCGTGACGGTGAAGGGATACCCCTTCGTGTACGAGCTCTCGACGTACGGGCTCAGGTTGAGCGACGGGGCGAGCCGGTCCTGGATGCGCCAGACCCGCATCAGCGAGTAGTAGGGATGCGCATACTCGCCGTAGCTGACGGCCTCGAGCCAGTCAAGGGGGCCGTCCGCAGGAGACCACACGCCGCCCTCGTCGAGTTTAGTGAAGAGATCCTTCGAGTAGATCTGGTCGGGGTTTCCGGGAACGACCTCGCGGATCCTGAACTCGTTTGCCGCGACGAAGACCTCTCCGTCGGGGATCTTCTCTGCAACCCAGAGACCCCCGCCGTCCGCCTCATCGAGGCTCGAGCAGATCTCGATGACCCATGCCTCCTCGGGGTCGGCGAAGACGAGCGTCTCGCCGGTTCCGTAATAGCCGTAGGCGTCGATCAGGCCGCCGACCAGCTCGACCGCCTCCCGTGCCTTCGTGCACCGCTCCAGCGCCACGTTCGAGAGCTCCGAGGAGTAGAAGATCCGCTTTCCTTCGGCTGCATTGAGCTCGACCTTCGCGTAATCGGTGCACTCGGCGGAGAGGAGCTGGCGCTCGTTTATCATGCCGTACGACCCGGTGTAATAGGCGTAGGTGTGCGGCACCTGATCGATGTACCCGAGAACCAGGCGCGAATCACCGGCGCTCGCGCCTCCCGCCGCATCCGAACCGCTGTCGGGATCGAAGACGATTGCTCTCTTCTCTCCGGGCGCATGGTCGGCCGCAGGGACGTAGAGGAGACTTATGTCGTCGACGTTCCTCCAGTCTTTCCCGACGCCGTCGTTCGTATGCCCGACGTACATCGAACCGTCCTCGGATGCGCCGGGCGTTATCGCAAAGACGGTGCATGCCGCTGCATTCGAGACCAGCAGAAGCACGGCGAACAGACAGAGGCAATTTTGAAGAAGATGAGTCGTACCGATACGCTCTCGCATAAAGGAAAAAGGCAACCCGGGTTGAAAAACATAGCGATTTTATCGCCGTATCCGGTGCCGTCGCCGGGAAAAAACACTCATCTCAATTCAATGGTATTCATGCACCGCCCTCACGGCGCCTGCTCCCGGCCTGAAGGTTCCTGCCGGCAGTTTACGAGGGCACGAGAACAGATGAAGAACGTCAAGAGACCAAAAGGAGTGTAGTCCGCCCTTCTCCTCATCACCGAAGTCCCGGACCCGGCCGATCACGCATCAGTCGTCCAGAGTATCGACGCCGCCGGGGAACACGTTCCCGCTCGTCGTGATGCCTGCCGGATAAGAGCCGGGTTCCCGGGGATCGACCACCGTAACATCCGTCGTTGCCCGGCAGACGATGCCGTCGCTGAGCGTCACGGCCAGCGTGACCGTGTAGGTTCCCGCCGCGGCGTAGGCGTGGCTGACGGTCTCGCCCTTGCCGGTCGTCCCGTCGCCGAAGTCCCAGGCCATCTCCGAGACGGTTGCGGTGCAGTCCCCGGAGACCGCAGCCGAGCCCCCGAAGACAACCGGCTGATCCGGTTCGGCACGGTCGGGGTCTCTCTCGACTATCGCCGTACAGGAGAAGTTCTCCGGGAGAGCCGGCGGGCCGGCAACATCGCACGGTTCTTCGCAGTTGAGGAGACAGACGCGGACGGACTCCGTCATCTCGTCCGTCGTCAGGAGGAGGAGCGTATCTTTGGCCCCGATGACCGTGCTGCCGACCGGGACGAAGCGTTCGTCTCCCTTCTGCATCAGGATGATGAGTGTGCCCTTCGGCAGCCCGAGGTCGACGACCTGCTTGCCCACCGCCGAGGCGTCCGGGGGGATGACCACTTCGAGCAGTTCGCTCGGGATATCGGGGTCCACATCGAACTCACGGGAGAGTTTGCCCGTCTCCTCGAGCGGGGCGGCGAGACCGAGCCAGCGGGCGACGGAGGGGATCGATGTCCCGTGCACGAGCGCCGAGACGAGGACGATGAAGAAGACGATATTAAAGATAACGTCTGCGTTCGGCACCCCTGCGACGAGGGGATAGGTCGCGAGGATGATCGGGACGGCGCCCCGGAGCCCCACCCACGACACCAGGGCCTTCTCGTTCATCGGCATCTTCCAGGGGAGCAGCGTGAGCAGGACGGCGATCGGCCGTGCTATCAGGATCAGGAAGAGAGCGGCGAGAAGGCCGGGGACGAACGCCGATGCAAGCTGCGAGGGGAAGACGAGCAGCCCGAGCGCAAGGAACATCACGATCTGCATCAACCACGCGATCCCGTCGTAGAACCGGATCAGGCTCTTTTTGTGAACGACGACGCTGTTACCAATGATAAGGCCGGCGAGGTAGACCGCGATGAACCCGTTTCCGCCGATGATAGTGGTCAGCCCGTAGACCAGCAGCACCATCGCGAGGGTGAGCACCGGGTACAGCCCCTCGGTCTCCAGTTTGATACGGTTGATGAACCAGACCGTGAACCTCCCGAGCCCGTAACCCATGAGGCCGCCGACCGCCATCTGCTGCGCGAACGTCGGGACGAGGCTGAAGATCGACGAACCCGGGGTAAGGATCAGGCCGATGATGCCGGTGGTGAGCAGGACCGCCATGGGATCGTTGCTCCCCGACTCGAACTCGAGGAACGGTCGCAGGTTTCCCTTCAGGCGGGCCCGTGCCGTTCGCAGGATCGAGAAGACTGCCGCCGCATCGGTGGACGAGACGACCGCACCGAGGAGAAGGCCCGTGAGCGGAGAGAACCCGAGGACCAGGACGGCGAATGCGCCGAGCAGGACTGCGGTCAGGACGACGCCGATCGTCGAGAGGGCGATCCCCGGCCAGAGAATGGGCTGGATCTCTTCCCACCGGGTGTCGAGACCGCCTGAGAAGAGGATATATGCTAGTGCTATAATCCCGATGAGCTGCGCAATCGTGGGGTCGTCGAACGGGATGCCGCCCGGCCCCTCCGAGCCTGCGAGCATCCCGACGACGAGGAAGATGAGGAGCGCAGGAACGCCGAGCCTCTCCGAGAACTTATTTGCGATGATGCTTATCAGAAAGAGCGCCGCTATCCCGATAAATACGAGTTCGAGGGTGAGGACCATTTACGGGTATTATTCGCGCGTACTGTGCTTAAAAATTGCCTGCCCACTCTTTCGATCGGATAGTCCTTCGGGCGGATACCTTCCCGTCGCCGACCGTTTCGCGATCATCGGCACCCGGCACAACCCCAAAGCCCGTCGACGACCAAGCGAGGGGGCCGGGCGCGCCGGCGTTCACGGGCAAAGCGCACTCGCGCTCCGGGGCGACGCCGGAGGATTGGCGCGCCGATCTGATCCGTCGGTCTCGTCGGTTCCGCGGTGTATCGCGGGATTGATATAGTATCCGTAAGAAGATCTCAGTCAGGATGACAGAAACCCCGATTTTCCCAAGGCGCGTGAGCACCATACTCCTGTTGACGGCACTGGTGTTCCTTATCATCGGGATCGAGGCGATCGGCTACATCGTCACCATCATCGCCGTATCGGCGATCCTCGCCATGATCGTGTACCCCCCAACGAAAGCCCTTCGATCGAGGGGATTGCCCGAGAGCATCGCCGTCGGCGTGGTCGCCGCCGTCGCCTGCTTTGCCGTCCTGCTGATCTGCTATCTCGTCTTCTTCTCGTTCGAGACATTGATCGCAGATCTTCCCCTCTACCAGCGGGAGCTGACCGTCAGGCTATCGGAGATCCTCACCCTTCTGGATAGATATGGGATTGAAACGGGTTCGCTCTCACCCTCTTCGGTAAACCTGCAGGGATTCGTGGGATTTCTCTCCTCATCGGCTATCAGTATCGCGGATCTCCTGCTCTACCTCTTCTTCATAGCGGTGACGACGATCTTCATGCTTTTTGAGGCCCCGCGGATGCCCGAACGGATGCGGAAGGTGATGAAGAGCGACGAGGCCGTCGAGTCGTTCTCCCGCATGAGCAGGTTCCTGGTCAACTTCGTCATCGTCAGGACCGAGGTAAACCTCGTCCACGGCTTCCTCTTCGGCGCGTTCCTCTGGGTCATGGGGGTGCACGCGGCCGTCCTCTGGGGGGTGCTGACGTTCCTGCTCTCGTACATCCCCTACATCGGGCTGGTCATCGCGGCGCTCCCGGCGATCTTCTTTGCCTGGCTGCAGTTCGGGATATGGGGCGCGATCGCGGTGATTGCGGTCGTCGCGATCCTGAACGCGCTCGTGGAGAACCCGATCTTCGCGCACTTTGCATCGAGGCGCTTCGACATCCCCGCCCTCGTGGTCGTCCTCTCGGTCATCTTCTGGGGATGGGCGCTCGGCGTCGCCGGGATGATCTTCGCCGTCCCGCTCACCCTCATCATCCTGATGGTCGCCCAGTCGAGCGACGACTGGGCCTGGGTGAACACGATCCTCGGCGTCGACCACCTCTTTACGGGAGAGCCGGCTCTCCCGGCGGAGACACGGGAAACCGACGCGCCACCGGTGAGGTGAACCGGCATGGGGAAGGTTGATACCCTCTTCGCGCCCTCCTCTCCTGAGGAGTGAGCATGCTACACACACGTGCAATCATCAAAGCGATCTGGGACGCACAGGGCTACGGGAACCTCGCCGTCTGGGCGGATGGGACGACCTCCATCATAGCACCGGGCGAGAGCCCAAAAAAAGACGGAACAGCGCCGCTTGCGATCTTCAAGCCCATCCCCCTCGTGGCGGGATTTCCGATGCTAGACTTCGCCACCCACGACCCCGGCCTGCTGGAACGGATCGAGACGACGATCAGGGAAGCAGGCGGCGAGATCGAGCGGGACTGAGGGCGACCCCGCAATTTATCTTGCGGGGTTGAAGGGGCGGAGCGGGAAGACCCCAGCCTTTAGGCCGGGGATGAAAGCGGAGCCCCTTCGTCATACGATTATAGAAACTCATTTAAAAGTGTAAATATGATATTGTCCTGTAATGTTACAAGCCTACAAGTATCGGCTGTATCCAACTCAAGCGCAGATTCCTCTGCTCATGAGACACATCCATGCCTGTAGGTTTGTGTACAACCATTCATTAGAACAAAAGATCCGGGCGTACGAGCAGAATGGGAAACGATTGTCGTGTTTTGACTTAAACAACCATCTTCCCACACTCAAAGCGGAGCATCCGTGGTTGACCGAAGTTAACTCACAATCGCTCCAGTATGTGAACCGGAATCTTGACAACGCTTTCACCTGGTTCTTCCGTGAAAAGAAAGGGTTTCCAAAGTTCAAGTCGAAGAAGAATCCGGTACAGTCGTTTCAAGTGCCACAACACTACCGTGTGGATTTTGAGTCTAATCGGGTCAAACTCCCGAAGATCGGTGACGTTAAGACGAAGTTACATCGTGTATTCACCGGGAAGATGAAGTACGCGACGGTTTTGGTAACTTCGACCGGGAAATGGTTCATCAGCATTCTCGTTGACGATGAACAACCCGATCCGAACCCGGTACCGTTTTCATCGGAAACTACGATTGGGATTGATGTTGGTCTGAAGGATTTCGCAACCATCTCGACCGGCGAGAAAGTTGCAAATCCCCGGTACTTGAAGAACTCGTTACAGCGTTTGAAAGTGTTACAGCGACGCATATCGAGAAAAGTGAAAGGATCGAAGAATCGACAGAAAGCAATTCAAAAACTAGCCCGATGTCATGATAACGTTGCAAATCAGCGGAACGATTTCCTGCACAAACTTTCCTATCGAGTTGTGAGCGAGAACCAAGCCATCGCAGTTGAATCGTTAAACATCGCGGGGATGCAGAAAAACCATAACCTGGCACAGAGTATCAGTGATGTATCGTGGAGTGCGTTCTTCACGATGTTGGAATACAAATGCCGGAAGTATGGAAAGACACTTCTTACGATTGGGCAGTTCGATCCGTCCTCGAAAATTTGTAACCGCTGTGGATATAGTAATCGGGATCTGAAATTATCAGATCGCGAATGGACGTGCCCGGATTGTGGTATCGTCCACGATCGAGATATCAACGCAGCAATCAATATCAAAACATTTGCTCTACAAGATCAGAATCTTGTAGGTGTGGTATAACAGGCGTGGAACGCGCCGAAGAGCCTGTGGACTTACCTCGATAGAGGGAGGGTGAAGCAGGAAGCCCCGCCCTTCAGGGCGGGGTAGTTCACCGTAACTACAAAAAAAGAGATCCGGTTTTAGAGCAAGTCCCGAAGGATCACTCTGTCGTCTTCCCGTCGAAGTGCTCGTCGTCCGCCATGGCCGCTTCGCGGGTCTTGTGCACGACCTTGTCACGGTGCTCCGGCGGGGAGTAGATCGTGTAGAGTTTGAGGTCGGCGGTCTTTGAGGTGTTGATCACGTTGTGGTTCGCGCTGTTCGGCACGACCACGGCGCTGCCGTCCTTCACCTTGTACTCGGTGTTGTCGATGACGACCTTCCCCTCCCCTTCTTCGAACCGGAAGAACTGGTCGACGTCGTCGTGAACCTCTTCGCCGATCTCCTCGCCGGGCTTCAGGCACATCAGCACGAGCTGGCTGAATTTGCTCGTATAGAGAACCCTGCGGAATTCGGTGTTCTTTACGGTTTCAGTCTCGATATCGATTGCAAATCCTTTCTTCATATCCAGAACCTCCATGTAAGCAGGTTTGTTGTTGTGGGTGGTAATAATATTCCATTATGCCGCCACTGGTATTTAACATTAGGCCGTTTCAGGTCTCTCGAACACTGAATAAAATCGGTGATGGCTACATTGGGTAATTTGAGCCGCCTATGCGGTCAAAGCATAATTCAACAACACGGATCCCGGGATTCTCCCTTGGGGTGATCGTGGCGACGCGGTGGCGGATTACCCATAACAGTCCGGCTCATAGTCGGATTTATCGACGGCGCGACGATCTCCTCCATCCGGGCCCGGGCTGCTCCCACGAGGGAGAGCACCGGCACCACGACAACAGCCCATATATGGTTGTTCATACCTCCTGCCTCCATACTACCGACTCTCCATGCGGCCGCAAAAGCACCGCAGGTGCGAAGCGAAGGCCGGCTCGCCTCCGCCCGGAACCTTGATGGGCAGGTGGAGGAGACCTTTCAAGGGGAATACGACCGGAGATCGCCATGATCCTTCCACCTTCATTCTACGAACGCGATACCGTGGCCGTCGCAAAAGACCTGCTGGGGTGTCTGCTTGTGCACCGGAACGAGACAGCGGCGATGGGGTGGATCGTCGAGGTCGAGGCATATCTCCGGGACGATCCGGCGGCCCACTCGTACCGTGGAGAGACGCCACGGAACCGGACGATGTTCGGGCCGGCGGGACACGCCTACGTCTACCGGATCTACGGCCTGCATACCTGCGTCAACGTCGTGACCGGCCCTGAGGGGACGGGGGAGGCAGTCCTCGTCCGGGCGCTCGAGCCGGCCGGCGGGATCGAGTTCATGCAGGCGCGGCGGGGGACGGACGACCCCCTCTCGCTCGCGAGCGGACCGGGCAAACTGACGCAGGCGCTCGGGATCACGATGGATCTCGACGGGACCTCCCTCTCCGGGGGGCCCCTGCAGGTCTGGTCGCCCGAGAGCCTCCCCGACCGCCGGCCGGAGGGAGCGGACGGGGAGATCGTGCAGACGACCCGGATCGGGATCACGAAGGCGGCGGACCTCCCCCTCCGGTTTTACCGCAACGGGAGCCGTTACATCTCGCGGCGGTGACCCGTGCCGGGGCCCCGGCGCCGGGCGATGCTCCCCTCCACTGCCTCGCCCTGCAGCGTTATCGTCTTCTCGGCCACCGGGATCTCTTTCTTCGCGCGTTTCAGGGCCTCGTCCACGACATAGCGTACCCCGCTGCAGCAGGGCACCTCCATGTGCAGGACGGTGATCGACCGGATCGTGTGCCGCGAGAATATCTCGGCGAGTTTCGTGATGTATCCCTCGATATCCGCATCCAGTTTCGGGCAGAAGATGAGCAGGATCTTCCCCTGCAGGAAGTCCCGGTGAAAGTCGCCGTAGGCAAAGGGGACACAGTCTCCGGAGACGAGGAGATCCGCATCGTCGAAGTAGGACGCAGCGGGGTTGACGAGCGTCAACTGGACCGGCCACTGCCGGAGTTCCGACTCGATCCGTGCGGCCTGTTCCGCACTTCTGGCCTCTTCCCGCTGAAGGCTCCTTGCCACGGTGCCCGGGCATGCTGCCGGGGCGGCGGGGGTCTCGTGCGGGGGGACCGGGATCTCGTTGGCGTTCAGGTAATCGATCGCCCGGTGGTAGAGGGCCTCCTCCCCGTGGCCGAGGAGATGCTCCAGATGCGCCTTGATGACACCCATCCCCTGCGGGACAATCTTCTCCATCACCGCCTCCTCGCTATAGGGTTCGGCCTCCCGCTCGATGACGGAGATCGCCCCCTCCGGGCATGTCCCGATGCAGGCGCCGAGCCCGTCGCAGAAGAGGTCGCTCACGAGCCTTGCCTTCCCGTCGATGATCTGGAGTGCTCCTTCGGGGCAGTCCGGTATGCAGAGCCCGCACCCGGTGCATTTCTCCTCGTCGATCTCGATGATCTTCCGCTTCATGGCAGACATCCCCGTAAAGGTTCCGTTCAGTATCCTTGGCGCCGTTTCTTAACTAGGTATCGCACGAAAGCAGTTATCCCCGAACAAAACGATGGTTATGGTAATGTCTCCCCCGCCGGCCCGCTATCCCGCACCCGCGTTCGACGTCTTCAACGTCTACTTCGAGCGGGTCTACGACCCCTCGATGCACGTCGTATTCACGTTCGACGGCGAGATCGACGCCGGCGCCCTGCGGGAGGCGACGATGAGAGTGGTCACCTCCGATCCCTACATCCGGTCCCGCTACGCGGAGGTTGACGGCCGGCCGGTCTGGGAAGAGATTCCGGAGGAGGAGTGGAAAAGAGCGTTCGTCCTCACCCCAGCCGGCGACGACAAGCCTCTCACGACGCCTCCCCCGCCGCTCGACGTCCGTTCCGGCCCGCAGGTGCGGGTCAACCTCTACCGGAGGGAGGGAGGGGATATCGTGGCCGTCACCTGTCACCACGGCTTCTGCGACGCAGCCAGCGCCCTCACCCTTGCCCGGGAGATCTTTGCCGTCTACCGGGGGATCGCGGACGACCCGGACTTCCAACCGCCGTCCCGCGCTCCTTACGAGCGGAGCACGAAGAGAGTCCTTACGCTCTACTCGGAGGAGGAGCGGCGGCAGGCGCTCGCGGAGGAGGAGCCGTTCATCGACCGGTGGCGCTTTCCGATCGAGCAGACCGGGAGGGGGACGCCCCGTATCGCCCGCCGGACGCTCGCGCCGGAACGGCTCGGGCGCATAAAGGCGTTCGGGAGAGAGCACGGGGCTACGGTGAACGACGTCCTGATCGGTGCGTACTTCCTTGCCTCTGCAAAGATCCGGGACGACCCCTCCGACCGGGGAGCGCCCCGGTCGCTCCTGACCTCGGCCGATCTGCGGAGGAGGTATCCCGGCCTCTACGACGACTGCCCGCTCACGAACCTCTCCATCGCCTACGAGGTCACCCTCTCCGCCGGGGAAGGGGACCGACTCGAGGATATAATCGGCCGGGTGACGGCGATAACGGCCCGCCGGAAGGCAGGGAACCTCGGTCTCGCGGCCATCCTCTTCTACGAGGAGATCATGGCGGGCGGGATGCCGGCGGTGCGGACGTTCTTCGACGGGATGATCGAGCGGTATGAGACGTCCGGCCAGAAGAACCCGGTCTTCTCGAACCTCGGGGTCTTTTACCCCGGCGACTGCCTCCCAATCCCCGGGAAGGACGATACGGCGCTCGGTATCCGGGATATCCAGTACCTCCCCTGCACCTGCTGGCCGTACGGGTTCCTGATGATCGCCTCCACCTTCCGCGACCGCCTGACCCTCGCGACAGCCTACGAGGAAGGACCCTACTCGACGGCGACCGTGGAACGGTTCCTCGAGTACGTGGTCGGGTATCTTCCGTGAGGCGAAGACGCGTGAGGGAAGAAGTCTTCCTCTTTTTTACCGGGCCGTGTCGTTGACAAAACAGAACGGGTCTTCTGCAGCGAGGTCTTTGCCGGCCGCATACGCCCGCACCCGGCAGCCTCCCCCGCAGAGGTCGCGGTAGCCGCACCGCCCGCACTTCCCCGAGAGGTCCCGCGCCTCGGCCCTGAAGCGGGAGAGGACCGGACTTCCTGCGTCCCGCCAGAGCCGTGAGAACGGCTCTTCCCGGACGTTGCCGACGAGGAACTCGGGCGACCGGGCGAACTGGCAGGGGTAGACGTTCCCCTGCGGGTCGATGTTTGCCACCCGCTTGCCCGCGCTGCACCCGCCGTTCAAAGATCGCACCAGCGCTTCTGCCCCGGCTACATCGGGCGACACGTCCCGCTCCATAGCGCGGAGGAGGTGGATGCAGTCCTGCGGGGCATCGACGGTCAGGAACTCCATGGACCCGGGATCGGTCTCGAGCGCCTTCCGGTAGAGGAGGGTGAGCGCTGCATCGACCTCTTCCGGCCCCACCTGGAGCCGGTCGTAGGCCTCGCTCCCCCGCCCGCTCGGCACAAGCCAGTAGAGGCAGAACCGCGAGGCGCCAAGCGTCCCCGCAAGGTCGACCAGGGCTTCGAGTTCCCCCAGGTTCTCCCTCGTCAGGGTGACCCGGAGGCCGGTTCGGATGCCGGCCTCGCGGCACCGGGCAAACCCTTCAACAGCCCTCGCAAACGCACCCTCACTTCCCCTGAACGCGTCGTGGGTCTCCGGTCCCGCGCCGTCGAGCGATATCCCGATGTAGCCGATACCCGAGTCCTTGATCATCCGGGCGGCGCCGGGGGTGATCAGGGTGCCATTCGTGCTGAGCGCGGTCTTGATCCCGCGCTCCGCCGCCGCACGCGCGAGTTCCGGCAGGTCCTCGCGGAGAAGGGGTTCGCCGCCGGAGAAGAGGATGAGCGGGACACCCATCGCGGCGAGATCCTCGATGAGCGCGAGGGCTTCTTCGGTCGAGAGTTCCCCGTCCGCCCCCGAGTCCGGCCCGGACCGGCTGTAGCAGTGGGCGCAGGCGAGGTTGCACCGGTCGGTGAGGTTCCAGAAGACGACCGGCCGGTAGTCCTGCATGAACGCGAGGTACTTCCCCGGAACCTCGGTAAGAGGCCTGTTCTGGTGGCGCATAACGCCGCTGACTGTTCCCCGCCCATGCATGCACTGGGTAATCCTGTTCATGGTAGACCGCCTCCGTTCTCGTTGATGCGCACGTTCGGCACCCTCTTGTACTCCTCGGTGCTGAAGAGCACCAGATACTCGCTACACTTCGCCGCCCGGGCCATCTCCTCGACCGCAGCGAGCACCTCCTCCCGACTCCTCCCGTGGTGCACGGTATACAGGGTGTACTCCCACCTCCCCGGCACCGGGCGGCGCAGGTAGCAGTGGGAGAGCCCCGGTGAGGAGGCGAACCGGGAGAAGTCCTCCTCGTCCCACCCCGCGGGCGGCCGCCAGGCGACGAGGGCGTTTGCCGTGATACCGAGGAGCCGCTGGTTGATCCGCGCCCGAATCTTCCGGATAACCCCCTCATCGCGGAGGCGTTGCGCCCGACGGAGCACCTCTGCCTCCGGGATGCCGAGCCGTCGCCCGATATCGGCAAACGGCTCGGTGACCGCGGGGATCCCCTTCTCCAGTTCTGCGAGCAGGTGGACGTCAATGGGATCCACGGAACCCCTCCTCCCCGGAGAGGGGAAAGCGAACATCGATCTTATAGGCCCGGACGGTGGGGAGGTCAAGCCCGTCCTCCTCCGGGATGCCAGTCCGGGCCAGGATATCCGCGAGCACCGCGGAGAGCCGCCCCTCTGTCGGGGCGGCAAGAGTGAACCAGAGGTTGTAGGGATGGTCCCGCCGGAAGTTGTGCGAGACCTCCGGGTAGGTGCTGACGACCTCCGCCACCTCGCGCACCCGGCCTTCCGGGACGCGGAGGGCGACCAGGGTCGCGGCGGCAAGCCCGAACCGCCGGGACTCAAAGACCGGCGAGACGTTGCGGAGGATGCCCGCCGCAGCGAGCCGCTGCATCCTGGAAAGGACTTCGTCTTCCGCGAGCTCGAGCCTCGCCGCGATATCGGCCCACGGGCGGGGCACCAGAGGGAGATCGTCCTGGAGAGCGTCGAGGATCGCGAGGTCGGTCCGGTCGGCGCCGCCGGGCTCGTAGGGGCACCACGGGTCTTCGCGGGTGACCTCCCCGCAGGGGTCGCCCGGCCGCATGAGGCCGTCGCACCACCGGGCAGGAACAGTCTCGGCCCCGCGGTAGGCCCGCGCCCGGCACCCCCCGCAGACTCCTTTGTGGCCGCACCGCCCGCACTTCCCGGTGAGCCGGTCGGGGTCGCGAAGCGCTGCGAAGAGTTCCGAGTTCTGCCAGATCTCAGGGAACGGCGTGGTGCGGGCGTTGCCCGCGCTCACCGGCAGGTAGGGGCAGGGCGTCACCTCCCCGGTCGCGTAGATCCGGCAGTAACTGATACCGGCCATGCAGCCCCGGCTCCACCTCGGGTTCTCGATCCCGGCCTCGTCGGCGATTCGGCGGAACTGGGGGGCGCACGTCGGCCGAACCCGAAGATCGCTCTCCCGGTAGCGCAGGAGGACCTCCCGGATCAGGTTCTCGTACTCGCGGGGATTGCCCTGCCCGGGTTCGCGTCCCCTCCCGGTCTCCACGGGGAAGAAGATCTGATAGTCGCGGACGCCGAGGGATTCGCCCAGTGTGAGCACCCCCTCCACGTCGGCGAGGACAGGGCGCATGACCGTCATGTTGATCCGGACGCCGAGCCCCGCATCGCGGCAGTGCTTGATCGCCGCGACCGCTCGTACCCATACGCCGGGGACGCCGCGGAACGCGTCGTGGGTATCCGGGTCCGCGGAGTCGAGGCTGACCGCAACAGACCGGACGCCCGCCGCAGCCAGCCGCTCTGCCGTCGCTCTGTCGAGGAGATACCCGCTCGTGCCCATCGCCATCACGAGCCCCCGTTCGGCCCCGTACCGGGCGATATCGAAGATATCCTCCCGCATCAGGGGTTCTCCCCCGGAGAGGATGACGACGGGCTTTCCGATGCTCGCGAGCTGGTCGATGACCGAGAACGCTTCGGCGGTCGAGAGGACCCCTTCCGCTTCGTGCTCGCCGGCGTCTGCGTAGCAGTGGGGGCATTTCAGCGGGCAGCGGAGGGTGATGTTCCATGAGATCAGGGCGGGGCTCGTCGTGCGCTGCATTGCGCCCCCTTCTTGGCCGCCGTCGGTATCAACCTTTGGACGACCGAGAGGCCTATCACCCCCGGGTCCAACCCCGGGCCATGGTGAAGATCCTCGCGTTCAGCGATCTCGCGTGGGGAGCGAGGGAACGGGGCGAATCCGGCGGGAAAAAGGTCGATACCGCCTCGTTCCTCCACCTGGCCGGGGAGACCGACCCCGACATCGTCGCTTTTGCCGGGGATGCCGCCTACGACCGGTGCTCACGCTCAGGGCTCGACGAGACGGAACTCTTCCTCGGCCTCCTCAGCGAGATTGCAGCGGCGGGAAGGCACGCCGTCATCGTCGAGGGGAACAACGACGACACGATGGGCACCTACAGCCGCGTCCGGGAGGCGGCGGAGGGGAGCCCCTTCCTCCACGAGATATCAGGGAAGGCGGAGACCGTCCAGGGCATCCGCTTCCTCGGTGTTCCCACCGGGGAGGAGAAGAGGATGGCCGGCTCGCCCGCAGGGCCGCTGGAGCAGAGTCCGACCGAGGGTTACATGCCGCCATCGAGCATGCTCTGCGCACGGATTGAGCGGCAGAGGGACGCGAGTACCGTATTGTTTATCCCCCTTCCCCCCGTACACCTGCATATGGATCCGGTCGTTGTAGCGATACGGCAGGAGTTTGCGGCGCACGCAGACCCAGAGATCCGGGAGAAAGGCCAGCGGTTCTTCAAGGAGGAGGTCCGGTGCTACGGGATGAAGACGGCAACTGGAATCGGGATCGCAAAGAAGTACTGGAAGGAGGTCAAATCCCGCGAGAAGCAGGAGATCTTCTCCCTCTGCGAGGAACTTTACTCGTCGGGGATGATGGAGGAGGCGTTCGTCGTCTCCGAGTGGGCCCCGCGGCTCGCCGACCGCTACGAGCCCGGCGATATCACTATCTTCCGCCACTGGATAGAGACCTACATCACCAACTGGGCCACCTGCGACGGCCTCTGCAACCACGCCGTCGGGGACTATATCGTCCGTTACCCAGAAGGGATCGAGGAGCTGAAAGGCTGGACGCAGTCGGAGAACCGCTGGATGCGGCGGGCGGCGGCGGTCTCGCTGGTCGTGCCGGCGAGGCGCGGAGAGTTCCTCAGCGACGCCCTCGAGATCGCCGATCTTCTCCTCACGGATAAGGACGACCTGGTGCGGAAAGGCTACGGGTGGCTCCTCAAAGAGGCGAGCCGGAAGCACACGGACGAGGTATTCCGCTACGTCATGCGAAACAAGAGGGATATGCCCCGGACGGCGCTCCGGTACGCGATCGAGTTGATGCCGAAAGACCTGAAGGCGGAAGCGATGAAGAAAGATTGGTGAAGGGGGCGACGGGGCTCAGAACCTGACCCGCGGCGCCTCGGCTTCCCGCATGTTGTTCTCCATCGTCCAGAAGTACGCCTCGCCGTGGGCCACGCGGAAGACGGCGAGTTTCGGGTCGGCGGGGCCGGAGAGACCGATCTGGAGGAGCCACGGGCGGTCCCCGACAAGCCGCTCTTTCAAGGCCGTGTCGTCGAGGAACTCGACCGCGCCTGCGACCCGCATCATCCTTCCTGCATCGCCGGGCTCATAAAAGCAGAGCTCGACCTTAGGGTTTCTAATGAGTTGCTGCCAGACGGCCTTCGGCGTCCCGGTGTGGTAGTAGAACCCGGTCGCATCGGCAAACCACATGGCAAACGCCCGGACCCGGGGCTGGTCACCGTCCATCGTCGCGATGTAGGTCACGGGGTTTTTGTTCGCGAATTTCACGCACTCGGAAAAGTCCATCGTTCTTCCTCGTATACCGATACGAAGAGGGGATAGAAAATTGTTCCGGGGATGCTGAGCGGGCTGCCCGCGCCTGCCTCCCCGTTCTGCGGCCGGAACCGGGGGGATGCCGGTTGATGGCGGAGACCGGGCGGCTCTCAAGAGCCCCGTGCCCGCACGCCGGATGCCCACCCGGGCTGCGGGTATCCGGATGAATAGATTTTAACCTCCTCAAAGAGAACTCGGTACGATGAAGAGCCCGTTTCACGTCATGATCATCCCCACCCTCGGTTGCCCCTCAAAATGCCACTACTGCTGGAGTTCCGATGAACGTTCTCCGCGGATGAGCATCGAGACCGTCCGGGAGATCGCGGCGTGGCTCAAGGACTACCGGTCCGACCAGGTCACGATCACCTTCCACGGGGGCGAGCCGCTCCTTGCCGGAGCGGAGTTCTACCGGCAGGCGCTCCCCATCCTCTCGGAGGAACTCGCACACCTTGAACCGACGTTCGCCATGCAGAGCAACCTCTGGCTGCTCACCCCGGAACTGGCGAAGATCCTCGCGGAATACCGTATCCCGATCGGCTCGAGCATCGACGGCCCCGAGGAGATCACCGACATGCAGCGCGGAATGGGCTACTTCAAGAAGACGATGCGGGGCTATGAGATTGCACGGGCAAACGGGCTTGATGTCCGGTTCATCTGCACGTTCACCAACCGGTCGGTCAGGCGCAAGGAGGAGATCGTCGACTTCTTCCTCATGAGCGGTTTTCCCCTCAAACTGCACCCGGCACTGCCGTCGCTCCGGAGCGACGACCCGAAGGAGTGGGCGCTCGAACCGGAGGAGTACGGGGAGCTGCTGGTCTACCTCCTCAACACTTACCTCGAGAACCTCGGACGGATCGAGATCATGAACATCAACGACCTCTGTAAGGGCATCTTCACCCGGCACGGCACCGTCTGCACGTTCGTGGACTGCATGGGAAGCACCCTTGCCTTCGGGCCGGACGGGAGCATCTATCCCTGCTACCGCTTCGTCGGGATGCCGGAGTACGTGATGGGGAACGTCTACGATCGGCCCACCCGCGACGATCTCGCCCAATCGGACGCCTGGAAACTCATGCACGCATTCAAGGACTACGTCGACGGCGCCTGCAAAGAGTGCTCCCATATCAAATACTGCCGGGGCGGGTGCCCCTACAATGCGATTGCGCCCACAAACGGCAAGATCCAGGGGGTCGATCCCCATTGCGTCGCATACAAACGGATATTCGACGAGATCACCGAACGGCTGAACGACGAGATGTTCGGCTCAGGTGATGACGATATGGATGGGTTCGGATCGCCGTTCGGCGGGAAGGCAAAGCCGGGGATCATGGCGATCCTGCAGACGATGGCCATGAAGTAGGTGTCGCATTAACACCGTTAACGCAACGGTGGGATATGCAGGAGATATGAAGGAAGAGCCCCCATCTCCTCGGTATGCATGGAACGGATCCGGCAGACAGCGACCGGACGGTTGCAGGGTGCTCCTCTTCCTCCTCCCGGTCCAGTTCATAATCGCTCTCTTGATCGGCGCGGCCATCGCGCCCGGCTACAGCATCAATACGAACGCGATCAGCGACCTCGGCGTGATCGGCGCGACGGCATGGCTCTTCAACGGCTCCCTCTTCCTTGCCGGCCTCCTGAATATCATCGGCGGCTACTTCCTCTACCGCTCCTACGGCAGGGGATGGATACTTCCCGTCTTCGCCCTCGCCGGCATCGGGGCGATGGGCGCCGCCGTCTTCACGCTGGATATCCCCGGCATCCACGGCCTCTTTGCGCTCGCGGCCTTCATCTTCTTCAACCTCGAGGCCATCGCCGGCATTCTGGGCCTCATCTTCCTGGTGACGCATGCCGCAAGCGACTTCGGTATCCTCGCCCTCTACGGCCCCATCGGCCACGGTGGGTCGGAGCGGATGATCGTCTACCCGGCGCTCTTCTGGCTCGCGGCATTCGGCGGGTACCTCATGGCACCGGCTACTTCCTCCCGGTCGCCTTGAAGAAGGTGTAGCAGAAGACCCCGTCCGATCCTGCGGTCCGGTAGAGGTCGCGTATCCCCCGCTCCCGGTTCTCCCGGCTCAACCACCCCCCGGACAGTGCCCACGCCCTCGACCATGGCGATGAAGGTCAGTTCCGTGAACCCGCGGGCGAGGTCCGGCCGGGAGGCGTCCGCGTAGACCATCCGCGGAGAGACATGGACGTCGCGGTAGCCGGCACCGGCGACGAGCGGGTAGAGTTCCCGCCCGATCAGGGCGTTGCCGCCCATCTCCCGCTGGAGGTCGACGAGGCACCCGATCGCCCGCCGGTGCAGGCCGCCGACCACGCCTCTCCTGCGGTGGGACCGCACATGATTCAACAGTTCCGGGCTCTGATCGACAGAACCATACGGGATTTGGCCGTATTCCGGCGCAGGATGCCGGTAGCGCGCGATAGAACGAGAAGGGTTTTATGCGGAGACATAGTAAATACTCAACGACGGGCCTGCGCTGTGTTCTCACGGGGACGAGGACAGGGCAGCTCACTGAAAACACGGAGTGTGCAAGGGCTTAGGCAACCATGTCGGATCTCATCACGGTTCTCTTTCCCATCCTGGTCGGTGTCTGCGCCGTCTCGGCGTTCGCTACCTACGGTCTCGGGATGTACGTTTTTGCAAAAAACCCTTCCTCGACGGTCAATCGCCTCTTCCTCGCGGTGACGCTCAGTGCGACCAACTGGGCTCTCGGCGAGTACTTCCTCTGGCAGTCGGCCGACTATGACGGCTACCTCTTCTGGCTGCGGGCCAGCTCGCTGTGGACGTTTACCATCGCGCTCGCCGTCCACTTCACGCTCAGCTTCACCGGCCACCCTCTTGCCCGGAGAGAGAAGCGCGGAATCCTCCTCATCGGCCTGTACCTGCCTGCCGTTCTCCTTGCACTGATCGGCCTCTTCACCGACCAGATCTTTACGGTAGTGCTCCAGCCCGGGATGGGGTATGTCTACCTGCCGGCGCCGGAAAACCCCGTCTCCCTGGCCGCGAGGGCCTATATCGTCCTCGCGATACTTCTCTCGACATACATCGGCATCTCGTCCTGGCGGGGAGCGCCCCGGGGAAGGGTACGGCGCCAGAACCGGCTTGTCGGCATCGGTATCGCAACCGTCGTCGGCTTCGGCTCTCTCTCCGGGCTGATCCTTCCGGCTCTCGGGATCCATACCGTCAACCTTGTCTTCATCGGGATTGTCCTGTTCTGCCTCCTCATCACCTATGCCATGCACCGATACGGGCTGTTCACCCTGAGTCCCGAGACGGCTGTCCCGGAGATCATCCGGACGATGCCCGACGGCCTGCTCCTTACTGATACAGAGGGCCGGATCGTCACGACGAACGCGTCGGCCGCGGAGATCTTCGGCGTGACCGGGGCCGATCTTCCCGGCCAGCCGGTTGCACGGTTCATCCCCGAGGAGATGTATGCCTCGATCCAGGCCGCCATCCTCGAACAGGGGCGGGTATCGGATATCGAGGTGAAACCCGACGGCAGGAGAGAGAGTGTCATCAGCATTGCCGGAACGCTCGTCAGGAATCCGGACGGAGAGCCTGCCGGGTTCGTCATGATCCTCAGGGATATCAGCGGCCGGAAAGTAGCGGAGACCGCCCTCCGGACGGCCAACCAGAAGTTATCCCTCCTCTCCCGGGTGACCTGCCACGATATCGGCAACGACATCACGGGCCTTGCCTGGTACCTCAACCTCTTCCAGGAAGACCGGACACATCCCGAGGCCGACAGGTACCTCTCCCACTCGATCGAGCTCGTGGAGACGATCAAAAAGCACCTCGAGTTCTCCCGTGAATACCAGATGCTCGGCGTCTACCAGCCGGTCTGGCAACCGCTTGAGGCGATGATTGCCGGGGCCGTCACCGGCATCCGCCACCCGGGAGTCGAGATCTCCACCCGTGTCGCCCCGGTGGAGGTGTATGCCGACCCGCTCTCGCCCAAAGTCGCGTACAACCTGATCGAGAACGCCCTCCGGCACGGCGGGGGGGTCACCCAGATTCTGGTGACGACCGGCGAACAGAACGATGGGACGCTTATCGTGGCGTTCGAGGACGACGGGGCAGGGATCCCGGACGACGAGAAGGAGAGGATCTTCCGCTACGGGTACGGAAAGAACACCGGTTTCGGGCTGGCTTTTGCCCGGGACATCCTCTCCGTAACCGAGATCGAGATCCGCGAGACCGGGACGGCTGGCCGGGGAGCAAGATTCGAGTTCCTCGTCCCTCCCCGGGCATGGAGACCGGTTGAGGAGGCAGGTTCCGGCCCGGCGACGGGTAAATGATCCGGGGATGCAGGCGCTGAGGTTCGCGCCGCCTCACTCCGAGAAAAACGCTACCGCAAAGCACTTGCCATCCCGTATGCACTCTTGTATGGAGTTCAGATTTCCCATGAGCCAACCCTCTTTCCGGTGCGGAGAAGAGCACCCCTACACCCTCGAAGACCTCGGCTGGGCGGAAGAGCACGAAAGAGCCTTCTCGAAGTACACCGGCCCATACTTCCCCGGCCGCGTGGTCTGCCGGCAGAAGACCGTGTGGGACGTGCTCGTCGACAGTGGATCGGTCACGGCCGGGATCTCCGGAGCCCTGCGGAGACTCGGCCGCTTTCCTGCCGTGGGGGACTTTGTCGTACTCCTCGACCAGCCGGAGGCAGGAGCATCGATGATCGTCGATATCCTCCCGCAGAAGACCCGGTTTGCGCGGGGAACACCCGGACGCGAATGCGGCGATCAGGTCATCGCGGCGAATATCGATACGGTCTTCATCGTGACCGCCGCCGGCCACGACCTCAACGCCCGCCGGATCGAACGCTATCTCGCGATCGCTTACGCATCCGGCGCCCGGCCGGTCATCGTCATCAACAAGTCACCTCGCGGACAATCCCGCAACCCTTGCCGACGAGATTGCTTCGGCCTCTCCCGGCATACCGGTCATCCCGATCAGCGCCGTGAGCGGGGAGGGCGTAGACCGGCTCGATCCGTACCTCGCGCCGCGAACGACGGTCGCCCTCATCGGCTCGTCGGGTGTCGGCAAGTCCACCCTGATCAACCGGCTCATGGGCCGCCCGGTGCAGGAGACAGCGCATACCCGGGACTACGACGGTAAAGGGCGGCACACCACGACCGTCCGCCATCTCTTCGTCCTCGCCGGCGGGGCGCTCATGATCGACAACCCCGGCATCCGGGAGGTCGGCATCGGTACGGCCTCCGCCGGCATCGCTGATACGTTCCCCGAGATCCTCGAACTCGCGGAGGGCTGCAGGTTCTCGAACTGCCGGCACGAAGAGGAGCCGGGCTGTGCGGTCCGGGCGGCCGTCGCGGCCGGGACCCTCTCTGCGGCACGGCTGGAGAGTTTCCAGCGGCTCGTGCAGGAACTCGCATTCGAAGAGGATAAAGCGGAGATCGGGCTTGTGAGGCTCGAGAAGAAACGCTGGAAAGCGATCGGCAAGATCCAGAGGAATATCGCGAAGACAAAGGGGAGGTAACGGCCGCTGGTGGTTAACCTCCCGGCCGGATCACTCCTTCTTCCGGAGGACGAAGAACTCGTAGCCATACTCGTCGGCATGCTCCCGGTAGACGGCGCTCTCCCGCTCGGCGAACTCAATCTGTGCCTCCGCCCCGGGATTGCCGGCGACTTTCGGCCGCAGGTCTTCTATCCGCTTGAGGACCGGCACATAGTAATTCTCCCACCACGCAGACTTCGGGAGCGGAAAGGTCGCGACGACCTCGTAGCCGGCACTCTCGGCGATCGTGCGGTTTGCCGCGACCGTCGTTATCGCCGGATAGCACTCGTTCCAGAACTCTGCCGCCTCCGGCGAGGGGGTTTCGGTGAACCAGACAGATTCGGTGAGGCAGAGGTAGCCGCCGGGACGGAGGAGCCGCTTCCACGAGACGAGCCCTTCCCGGAACCCCACGATGAAGATCGATCCTTCCGCCCAGAGGACGTCGAACGTTGCGTCGGGAAACGGCAGGTCGTCCATCGAGGCTCTGAGGGGGACGATCCGGTCGCCCACCCCGGCCGATGCCGCATTCCGGGCGAGGTCGTCGAGGAACGGCCGGTGAACGTCGACGGCGGTGATGCGGCAGCCCGGGCAGATCCGGGCCAGTTCGACCGTCTGCATCCCGGCCCCGCACCCGATATCCAGGATCTCAGGTTGGGGAGGGAGACCGGCAAGCATCGAAAAAGCCTTCCGGGTGCATACGTTGCTCCCCGGCCCCTGGCGGGGCAGGTTCTCGTGCAGGGTAAAAACGAAAGGGGTGCCCATGAGGGTAGTGCGCCATGCGGCTCTATAATCCATGTGGTCGGCATTGTCTCCTGCCGACGCGAGGATGCGTCCGTGCCGGACCCGGGGGTCGGCGGGAGAGGAACGGGACGGCCCCGACTGCCAAAACCCGTATCCCGCCAGAGCCAAATACCATCACCGCCCAATCATGCGTATGGACCAGAGAACCCCCGCCTCCGAACTCCGCGACCGGATGGAGCGGTTCCGGCTCCGCATGCATGCGGAGAACCCGTCATGGGAGTTTGCCGCGATCTTCGGGCGGACAAACCAGTTCTACTTCACCGGGACGATGCAGGACGCTGTTCTCCTGGTCCCCCGCGACGGCGAGGGCGTGCTCTGGGTGCGCCGGAGTTACGAGAGGGCGCTCGACGAGTCGCACTTCCCCGATATCCGGCCGATGAAGAGTTTCCGCGACGCCGCCGCCGGTATGGGGGCGTGCCCGGAGACGGTCCACCTGGAGACCGAGGTGGTTCCCCTCGCGCTGCTCGAACGCTTCCGGAAGTACTTCCCCTTCACGGCGACAGGATCGCTCGACGCACAGGCGGCGAAGGTCAGATCGGTCAAAAGCGCCTACGAACTCGCGATCATGGAGCGGGCGGGGAGGATTCACCGCCACGTGCTCGAAGACTGCGTTCCCGGTTTGCTCCGGGAAGGGATGAGCGAGGCCGAACTCGGCGGCGAGGTCTTCTCGCGCATGGTCCGGGAGGGGCACCACGGGATAACCCGGTTCGGAATGTTCGGGACGGAGATGGTGCTCGGACAGCTCGGCTTCGGGGAGAACTCCCTCTACCCGACCAGCTTCGACGGGCCGGGCGGGTGCCGGGGGGCGGCTCCCGGCGCACCGGTGCTCGGTAGCCATGACCGGAAGCTCAAGGCGGGGGATCTGGTCTTCGTCGACTGCGGATGCGGGGTGCAGGGCTACCACACCGACAAGACGGTGACGTATATGTTCGGGCGACCGCTCCCCGAGGGGGCGATCGAGGCGCATCACCGGTGCGTGGAGGTCCAGGACGAGACGGCCTCGATGCTGCGCCCGGGGATGGTTCCGGCAGAGATCCATGAGACGATACTCAGCGGGCTGGACCCCGGGTTCCGCGAGAACTTCATGGGGTTCGGCGACCGGCGGGTGCAGTTCCTGGGTCACAGCGTCGGCCTCACCGTCGACGAGGTGCCGGTCATCGCCCGGGGTTTCGACGAGCCGCTCGAAGAGGGGATGGTGATCGCCCTCGAACCCAAGAAGGGGATCGCGGGTGTCGGGATGGTCGGGATCGAGAACACCTTCGTGGTCACCCGCGGGGGCGGCCGGTGCATCACCGGGACGAACCCCGGGCTCATCCCGGTGGAGTGAGGAGACGCGGCGGAATTGCCGGCCGCTCGCGCTCTTTTCCGGGAGGTCGGCTCCCCATTACGCGGGAATGCCGCAGGCGGTTCATGAGAGTCCGACAACCGGCTCCAGGGGCTCGGCCTGCTCTTCAAGGAAGTCCAGCAGTTCCCGGTTGACCCTCTCGGCATGGGTCCAGGTGATCCCGTGTGGCCCGCCTTCGATCGCCACGAGACGGCTGTCCCTGACAAACTCCGGGATGCGTTTTCCCGAGGCGGGGAAGGGGACGATCCGGTCGGCATCGCCGTGAATGACGAGAACCGGCACGTCGATACTCGCAAGGTCGCCCCGGAAATCGGTCAGCCACGCGGAGACGCAGTCGAGCGTGCCCACAGGGGACGCGGCGGCCGCGACGTTCCAGCTGAGGCGGACAACCTCGTCGCTCACCCGGTCGCCCCCGAAGACATCGACGTTGTAGAAGTTCAATAAGAACCCGGAGAGGAACGCCGGACGGTCGGCGGCGATGCTCTCGATGATCCCGTCAAAGACGCTTCCTTCGACGCCTTCGGGGTTGTCGGACGTCTTCAAGAGGAACGGGGGGATCGCGGATATGAAGACGGCTTTCTCCACGCGATCGCTCCCGTAGGTGCCGAGGTACCGGGCGACCTCGCCGCCGCCCATCGAGAACCCCACCAGTGTGGCGTCACGCAGATCGAGCTCGGTCATGAGCCTGTGCAGGTCTTCGGCCAGGGTGTCGTAGTCGTAGCCGAAGGTCGGTTTCGCGGAGTTGCCGAACCCCCTGCGGTCGTAGGTGATGACACGGTAGCCCGATTCAAGCAGCACCGGCACCTGCTTCTCCCAAGACTTGCTCGAAAGCGGCCAGCCGTGGATCAGGACGACCGGCTTACCCGTGCCGTGGTCCTCGTAATAGAGGTCGATGGTCCCCGAGTTTTCTTTACCGACGGTGATGTAAGACATGGAATACCTCCTCGTCTGAAGGGTCCCGGGACGTATCATACTATAAGATGTTGCGGTCCGGTTCCCGGAACGAATGACGGAACGGTCTGCCGGGAACAGAAAGCCTGATATCCGCAACTGTCCAAAGCCTGATCAAGAATGGGGAACCGATCGGGTCTTTTCAGGACGGCACTCGGCGTGGCGGGCATCGTCGCGGTGATCGTCCTCGTATTCATAGCGCTGACCGCAGTAATCCTTTTGGCCAATCCTCGGCGGAGAGTTTCAGGTCGACGTACCACTACGAGCTGACGATCTCGACGACGGGGGCCATCGAAGACGCTGTTCTCCTCATCCCCCTTCCCTCCCATTACAACCAGGATACCGGGACGAACGTCACCCCCTTCGATCTCTCCCGGGCGAGTCTCAGCAACTTCGACAGGAGCGGAATCTCGATAGGGATCGAGGACGTTGACGGGATACCCATGCTGAACATCTCGGCCGACCGGATCGATCCCGTCTACAAAAGCCGCGTCACGCCGATTCCGATCATGCCGGGGCAGAACGAGTCGGAACTTCCCAAACCAACCCATATTTACTCAGACCGGTATTCGGAAGAGACGCCGGTGCTCGTCGATATGGAACTTTCCATGCACGATGCCGATCCCGGCCGCGAGATCGAGACCAGAACGCCGATGGGGACCGAGCCCCTGCCTGCGCCCTACCGGATCGTCGGCAACATCAGTGGTTCCGACAACGATCATCGCTATCTGAGCCCGGGATCGTCCGGCTACGTCGTCGAGGTGCCGTTCATCCTCTCATACGCCGCCGAAGACGATAACGTCCTCACCGTCTCGGCCCACTTTCAGGGAAGAAACGAGTGGTGGGTCATGGGCTGGCAGTTTAACTCGTACCGCGAGAGTGTGCGTCATGAGTTCACGGGCCCGTGCAACGGCACCTACCCGGTGAAGGGCATCCTCGTGACCGGCGAGGGGGTTTACTGATTCTCAACGAGTCTCATTCCCGTGCACCATGCCGTGGAAAATGCTAAATACTCATCGGCACCTCATTCCAGGACCGAACGGGGTGAGGATACGCACGATCAACGTGAGACCTGGGACGAGATGGCCGGACAACACCCCCAGCACCCGCTCAGGGCGGTGGTTGATCTCAACGACCTGAACAACGCCTACATCGACGGCAGCCAGAAACGTCTCGTCTCAAGGGCAGTCAGACTGGAGCCGCACTTTACGGTGCTCGATTACGGGTGCGGCGTCGGTCGGTGGACGCTCTGGTTCGCCCGGCGGGTGCAGCACGTCGTCGGGGTGGACCTCTCGCCGAAGATGGTCGAGGCAGCACGGCAGGCGGCGGATGAGGCGGGCATCCGCAACGCCGAACATGCAGTCATCGACGGCATGCCGCTCCCGTTTGAGGACAGCGCGTTCGATCTCGTCAACGCCGTCTGGGTCCTGCGGTATGTCACCGACGAAGACGAGCTCGCCCGCACCGTCAGCGAACTCTGTCGCGTGACCCGGCCAGGGGGGCATCTCACCTTCATCGAGATGCTCGCGAGGAGAGAGCTGGAGTTCAAGGAGCACGAGGGTGAGTTCAGCGGGGCGGCGGTGTACCGGAGAGGGGGAGATTACCGATCGCTCTTCGAGGGGTGCGGCATGATGCTGAAGGAGAGCACGGTCTCGAGCGCATCGCCCCTCTACTGGCCGTTCGTCGCGGTCCGCGACGCCGCACGACGCCGGAATCTCCCTGACCTGCCCTCGCGTCTGGCCCCGTCGGTCGTCTCCGTGAGCCTTGCGGCCGAGGGGCTGACAACAGGGCTGATGCAGGTCCTGGCCGACCGGGATCTCGTCTGGTGCAGGCATCGCTTCTTCTGCTTCGAGAAGCCGGAGAGCGGGGAGGTCCGGGCATCACCCCACGAGCACAAGAACGCCTATTTTAACCCGCACGGCAGAAGATCTATCATGAGCAAAACCCTGAGCGGGCGCAGACGGTCGCTTCCCGCCGGCCGCCGCCTGCGGGAGGAGGGACGGCCATGACAGATCAATCCCCCGCCTCGCCCGATGCGTCTCCCGTACCGCCCCGGGCCTCGCGGACGGAGTGGTATATGGCCATTGCGGTCGAGACCGCCCGGCGATCGACCTGTATCCGGCGGTGTTACGGGGCGGTTGTGGTGAACTCGGCAGGGGAGATCGTCTCTACCGGGCACAACGGGGCTCCGCGCGGTGAGGCCCACTGCGACGAGCTGAACACCTGCATAAGGAAGCAGTACAACATCCCCTCAGGCGAGCGCTACGAGTTCTGCCGATCGGTGCACGCGGAGATGAACGCGCTCCTGCAGGCGGGCCGGGCTGCGGTCGGCTGCACACTGTACCTGGCCGGGTTCGAGCGCCTGACGGGAGCACCATCTTACGACCCGCCCTGCCTGATGTGCTCGAAGATGCTCGTGAACGCCGGCATCGGCAGGGTGGTCGTCAGAACACCGGAAGGGCTCGGGGAACTCGACCCGCAGAACCTCTACCGGCAGCACCTGGATAGCGTGATTGCGAAGGTCTCGGAGAAATAGCGTATACGCAGCGGAACGAAACCGCTTCGGCGAACCAAAAAAAAGGCGTTCGGGTTCTTACTGCTCTACGATGACGACCGGTTTGATCAGGTCCTTCGGCTTGGCCTTCATCAGGAGGAGAGCCTCCTCGAGTTTATCGAACCCCTTGAAGACGTGCGTCGCCATGAGCGATGGGTCCATACGCCCGCACATCACCACTTCGGCCAGCCGCTCCATCCGCACCCTCCCGCCGGGGCAGAGCCCGGTCATGATGTTCTTGTCCGCCATCCCGAACCCCCAGCCGATGCGGGGGAGGGGTATGATGTCCTGGTCGCCCAGGCCCGAACCGAAGTAGTTGATGTTTGAGATGACCGATCCGGGTCTCGCCACGTTGATCGCGTCCATCATGATATCAGGGCCGCCGCCGGCGACGATCACGGCATCGACGCCCTCGCCGTTGGTCGCGTTCCGGATCTGCTCGACGGTGTCTCCCTCCTTGTAGTTGACGATATTCGTCGCACCATACTCCTTTGCGACCTTCACCGAAGCAGGCCGGGTTCCGACGGCGAATATCCTCCCGGCACCCCGCAGTCGTGCACCGGCGACGGC
>DAIRGM010000089.1:0-4364 GCA_036794525.1 Methanoculleus sp. | reverse complement strand
AATGCCAACACATCTCCACTATGGCAATTCACCCCATCGACTACCGGTACGGCACACCGGAGATGCGCGCCGTCTGGAGCGAAGAGAACAGGTTCCGGGCGATCGTTACGGCCGAAGTGGCGCTGGCCCGGGCCGAGGCGGCGCACGGGATGATCCCCCGCGAGGATGCGGAGACGATCGCGGCATGCGCGCCGGAAGCCCGCCTCGAGCGGGCGAAGGAGATCGAGGCCGAGATCAACCACGACATGATGGCGGTCGTCAAGGCCGTCACCGAGGTCTGCGGGGACGCAGGCAGATGGATCCACTACGGGGCAACCTCAAACGACATCCTGGATACGGCAACGGCCCTGCAACTCCGCGAGAGCCTGGCGCTCATCGAGGAGAAACTCGGTAAACTCCTCGGCGTGCTTCTCGCCCGGAGCGCCGAGACGAAGACCCTGGTCTGCGCCGGCCGCACCCACGGGCAGATCGGGGTCCCGACGACCTACGGCCTCCGGTTCGCGATCTGGGCGAGCGAGGTCTCCCGCCACATCGAGCGGCTCCGCCAGATGCGCCCGCGGGTCGTCGTCGGGCAGTTCACCGGTGCCGTAGGCACCCAGGCAGCCCTCGGGGATGCCGGCATCGAGGTCCAGGAGACGATGATGGAGTTCCTCGGGATCGGGGCCGTGGACGTCTCCAACCAGATCATCGCGCGGGACCGCTACGCGGAGTACTTCATGCTCCTCGCAAACGTCGCGACCACGCTCGACAAGATCGGCCTTGAACTCCGGCTGATGCAGCGCTCCGAGATCGGGGAGCTTGCGGAGGCGTTCGGGAAGAAGCAGGTGGGTTCGAGCACGATGCCCCACAAGAGAAACCCGATCAAGAGCGAGCAGGTCTGCGGCCTTGCCCGGATCGTCCGTTCCGCGGTCGAACCCGCCCTGCAGAACAACGTCCTCTGGGACGAGCGCGACCTGACGAACTCCTCCCCCGAGCGGGTGCTCTTCCCCGAGGCGTCGGTGCTCGCCGACCACATCCTGAACGTGATGATCGGCGTGATGGAAGGCCTGGAGTTCAACAAGGCAAATATCCGGAAGAACCTGATGATGCTCCGGGGCGTGAACCTCGCCGAGTCGGTGATGATCGACCTCACGAAGCGGGGCATGAACCGGCAGGAGGCCCACGAGGCGATGCGGACGGCGAGCATGCAGGCCCTCGCCGAAGACCGCGACCTCAGCCAGGTGCTCGGCGAGCGAGCCGAGGTCACGAAGTTCGTCACCCGCGAGGAACTCGACGCCCTCCTCGACCCGGACGCCTACATCGGGACGGCCGTCCGGCAGGTGGAGCGGTTGATCGAGAAACTCACGCCGCTCTGCCGGTAATCTCGGGCTGCCCTCACAGTTTGAACCGGGGAGGGGCATCGAAGAGTTTGCGATAGAGCGAACTAAAGAGCGCGGTGTACTCCCCGGCCTTCTCGGTGGCGACGTACCGGGTCTTGTCCCCCTCGGCCATCTCAACGAGATACTCTTTTTCTACGAGAAACCGGAGATACTCCTGCCCGGTCTTTGAGTTCAGGTCGCATCGGTTGATGATGCCGGTAAACGACTGCGGCGTTCTGCAGAAGATCAGGATCTCCCAGTAGATCTCAAACGCCGTCCTGCGCCCGCTCATCGCCGATCCAGCTCCAGCGTTTCTTTCAGGAGAGCCTCGGACTCCTCGATCTCGTCGAGGCGCTCGTCCCAGACTTTTGCGAACCGGGAGAAGTAGTACGAGGAGGCGAGACTGGTGAGGGCAATTCCGAGCGTGAGGAGCATGAACGGGATGACCCGGTAGTTGTTGAGGGTGAAGGAGATGCCGTCCGCTGAGATGGCGAGATGTTCCAGGCTGCCGAAGATCCCGAGGAGAAACGAGCAGACGCCGCCGAGCGTGCAGACCAGGATCATGGTGCGGATGGTTGCCCGGTTGTCGCGGTAATGCGAGAGCATGCTTACGATGAGGCGGGTGAGAGCCTCGTCCGAGACCTCGCTTCCCTTCTCATCCAGATCATCTTTGATCGCCTCGGTCCCTTCGAATATCCTGATGCTGGTGAGAATCCAGCGAAGGCCCATAAGGGTGGCGACAAGTGCGACGAACAGGACGACAGGGGAATAGATCACGTACAGTGCGGTGGAGAAGGTCTCGTACATAGAGACCGCCTCTCCGACGAGCACGCTGATGCCGAGCGCCATCACAACTGCGGCAAAGGCGACGTTCGCGATGGTAACAACATAGAAGTGCCGGATCTCGCTTCTGAACCGGACAAGTGCTGATTCGTGCATGGGGGTATTCACCGGTCTATCTATCTATTCGCGTTCTGCAAATAAAGGGGATGAAACTAAGATACGTATCGATGTTTCGCAGGCATATCCAAACGAACAGCCGATACCGGCCGACCCCTTGCTCAAAATAGAATAACGAGACGGGAGTCGGATCAGAACAGAGCGCGGCCCCCCGCCGGAGAAAGAGGGTGGTGGCGATTCAGACGGGATGCACCATCGCATCCCGTTCGGCCGCCACGATCTCCCGCAGGAGCCCGAAAGGTCGGCGATCAAGTAGTGCCCTGCCGGCATGTTCAGAACTTTTCCGCGATGCCGTAACCGTATGACCGCAGTACCTCGCTCCCCCGCTGCTTCGGGTATGCGGCAAGCACGAGCCCCCGCGACTCCAGAAACTCCTTCGGCGGAGACGATGGAGATGGGCTGGATCTGTTCGTCTTCGCCGGGCACCATCGACCAGGTATGGATGTAGTAGTCGACCAAGTATGGATGTAGTAGATGTCCGGCAGCCCCTCTTCTTCGTGCAGGTAGAGATCGCTTCCGCGCCCGAATGCCCTGCCTGCGTTGCCGCCCCGTGGTGCGAGGTAGAGCCAGACGTCACGGTCGGTGTCGAGGAGGATCTCACCTTTCTCGGATTGAATACATTTCTTCATGGTCAGTCACCTCTGCCCCGCTGGCCGTGCAGGGCGATTCGGCAGGCGGCGGCGATGACCCCGAAAGCCCGGTGAGGTGGCCACACCCTTCCGCGGCCCGGGCCGAGGAACAGGAGGTTCCGCCACCGCCCACCAGGTAGAGATATCATGACGAGTACCATATATTTTGATAATTTTAATATTAAGTACTACAATTTAAATCATTTGTAGCATAAATATCCCGGACGGCGTCACCGTCCCGGTCTTTTGCCGTCCGACCGACCCCGGCTCCCCGGCATGCCGGACAGTGCCCCGGGAACCAACCGATACAAGAAAACCAGATCTCTTGAACCTCTTCCGCGCCTGCTCCCGACGAACACAACTCCCGGGCACGACGGTTCACCGAACGTGCACCTGACGATGCTCGAAGGACGCTCCCTGAGGGGCATCCTGATCCTGAGGATGCACGCCTCCCCGGGGCAACCCTTGAAGATACACTCGGCGGGATATGGTCGAGCGTGGTGGCGCTGATCCTCTAGCCCGTCGTCGTCTTTGCCGTCGCATACACGCGGTTCATGCGGACGGATATCCGATGATAGACGGGCGCGCACTTTCGCTCCCCGGGAAGGGCTGCATCGGAGGCAAGCCGATTATTCCGCCGGGTTTCGATATTCGGGGAAGGTATGCAGGATTCTTACCGGGGTATGCACTCATACCCGCGATCCGGGGACCGAGGTACATTTCCACTGGAGATCGGCCGTGCTGCCGGGAGATGGCACAACGAGGGCATGTCAGGAGAATGCGACGGCCCGGGTACAGCCACGACAGTTCGATGCTTGTCACAGAAAAGGTATATGGGGGAACGTTGACGCCTTGAACGGTGACACTGTGTACGGTATCCCGCGGGGGCCGGGAACCCCGATTGCCGTCGTATCCCGGCCCCCAAAAGCGTGCCCGGAGGGCAATAGGGCTGCTGGGTGCCGGGGGATAGCCGTTGCGGTTCCGTGTTCCTCCAAGCACTGTTACGGAATTTCGAGTGACATAGTATTGCAATGGGAAGGGAATGTGCCAAATAGGATAGTGATGTGATGTCAATTGGTTCTTGTGGTCCTGTTCAGGACGTTAAATTGAACGCGTCGGCAAAGATTAATTCTGCAGAATTGTACCAGAGGGATAACGGTACCCGCTATGTTGTAATAGACTGGTATGTAAGTGGATGTTTCGATTATAGTCGACAGTTCACGTTCACGAGCTGCGAACTCAGTACAACGATCAAAGTGAGTTGGCCTAGTGGTTCGAGTGAGATCGTGAAACCTCTCTATACCGATTACTGCATACAGTCCGGTACGGACAACATAGCTGTGGCGCCTTCAGCTTCCCCCTATACAGTGGAAGTAAAAGTACATGCTGAATGTTGGGTCTGGGTTATCACATGGAC